>CAZOFJ010000058.1:0-21123 GCA_964579005.1 uncultured Nitrospirota bacterium | reverse complement strand
CCTCGATCTGATCAAACCCTGGGCCAAGGAGGGAAAGCTCCCGACATTCAAGCGCCTTTTGGACGAGGGAGGGCATGGAGAGCTTGAATCGGTGATCCCTCCCGTGACTCCTCCCGCCTGGACCTCCTTGATGACCGGGATGAACCCGGGAAAGCATGGCCTGTTTAATTTCATCGACCATGATCTTGCCGACTATTCGATCCGTTATGCCAATGCCGGGAGCCGCCGCGTCCCAACGGTCTGGAAACGCCTGAGCGATCTCGGATGGCGGGTGGGAGTGATCAACATGCCGATGACCTATCCTCCCGAACCACTCAACGGCTTTTGCATCTCCGGCCTCGACACCCCCGATGAGTCCTCCCCGTTTGTTTATCCGCCGGAGCTCAAACTGGAAATCGAACGGTCTGTCGGAAAGATCTATCTCGATCCCCGCCATCTCGGTTATATGACGACCGATGAGAAGCGGGACAGCGTTTTGGCCGATCTCGTGAAGATCGAGAACCGGCGGACCGAGATCGCCGAATATTTGATGGCGCATCATCCGGTCGATGTCCTGGCGTTGGTCTATACCGCCACCGACACCGTTCAGCATTTTTTTTGGCATTACATGGACCCGGCCCATCCTTTTTACGATCCACGCGGCGCCGAGCGGTACCGAGACGCCGTGCTCGACATCTACCGGGCGATCGATTCAAATATCGCGCGGCTTCTCTCTTCCGTTTCCGATGAAACCGCCGTTTTGGTTGTTTCCGATCACGGCGGCGGACCGGTTTCCAGCCCGGTGATCTCCCTCAATCGATTCCTCGAAGAAGAGGGGTGGCTCGTCTATAAAAAGGGGGGGGGGGCAAATCCGGGTCGTTTGTTCCATCGCGTTGCAAGCAGCATGGACGATTACTTGAAGGGCATTTTAACCCCCGGTCAAAAGGCCTGGCTTGCCAAGGGGTTTCCCTTTCTTCGGGAAAAGTGGGAGTCTTACGCGACCTCGGCCGCGATGATCGATTGGGAAAAGACATGGGCCTACTGTCTCGAGTTTTTATCCTTTCCTTCCGAGATTTGGATCAATCTGAAAGGCCGGACGCCGGCGGGGCAAATAGAACCTGGCGTGGGATATGAGCGGGCGATCGAGCTATTGACGGGCCGGCTTTACGATCTGAAGGACGATCGGACAGGGCGTCGGTTGATCCGACGGGTTTACCGGAAGGAAGAGATCTATCACGGGCCGTATCTCGATCGCGCGCCCGACCTGATTCTCTCTTGGTGGGAGGCCGACGCCTTTCGCGTCCAGAAGAGCGTGCCGGGAGAGAGGGGGGCGAGCGTTCAGAGCGGGGTCGGTTCGGAGGGGGCCGAGTCGGCTTCCAAGTCAGCCTCTTGGAGCGGAACCCACCGGCTGGAAGGGGTGCTTCTGCTTCATGGGAAGATTTTTCGGAATGGGCTTCTTCTCCCCAAGAGTCATATCACCGACATCGCACCGACGCTTTTATATTTGTTGGGAGTGCCGGTTTCGTCTGAAATGGACGGTCGTGTTTTATCCGATGCCTTTCAGCCCGAATTTACGGCGGCCCGGCCGGTCGAATACGACGAGGGAGGGTTGCCGGTCCACGCCGGGCCGGATTCGGGCGGGGCCTCCTATACTGACTCGGAATCCGAGAAGATCCGGGAGCGTTTGAAGGGGTTGGGGTATATCGATTGATCCCCATCAGGAGGTCTTCTGGAATGAAAGTCGTCTATGCGATGCTGCGTTCCCATTTTCAGAAACGGGATGGAGGGGCTGAAAGCCTGCGAAATCTCGTCAAAGGGATCGGCGGAAAGGTGGAGATCACGGTGATTTCTTCATCGACGCGGGGAGGGGACCATTACAACGGGATTTCATATGCCTCCTCTCCCTGGGAAGGGAAGAGGAGCGATTTTAGGGTCCTTTCTTTCGTCAGGGATTTCTATCATGCCGTGAAGAAGGTGTTGGATTCTCACGACATCATCCATCTCGTTCTTCCCAATCCGATTTTTAGCCCTTTGGCGAATGCGCTCAAAAAGCAAACGGACAAGAAGGTGATTGTGACCTATGAATCGTTGCACTATACCGATTTCTCTTCCTTTTTTTCCCCGGCCCTCTTTTACCCTGAAAACCTGCTTCGGCTCATTTTGTTCAACCGGTTCCTCGCGAGGATGCCCCAAAACCGGTGCGATCGATATGTTGTCAGCAGCGAATTTCAAAAAAGAGCGTTGATGAAACTCGGTTATCGCGGTGAGAAGGTAACGGCCATTCCGAATTGTACCGACCTGAAGCAGTACCTTCCCGGAGAGGCGGGGGTTCTCAGGCAGAGATACGGGATCGGCGGTGGTTCCATTGTTTCCTATGTCGGGCATTTTCACTATTCGAAAGGGGTCGAGAGTTTGGTCCGTTCGTTCCCCGCGGTTTTGAAAAAAAGGGAAGATGCAACGTTGGTGCTTTGCTGGAGCGGCGCCGGAAGGGGAGAGAAGATTCGAAAATTGATTGAGACGCTGCGGATCGAAGATCGGGTCGTATTGATGAATAAACTGGTCAATGTCTCGGAAGTGCTCTCCCTGAGCGATGTCTTTGTATTGCCCTATCTTCATCTCTTCAATACCCGGATCTTTCCCAATCTCGTTTTCGAGGCCTTTGCCGTGGGGGTCCCCCTGGTCACGACCCGGGTGGAGCCTCTGCCCGAGTTGATCGAGGAGGGGGAGACCGGGCTCCTGGTTCCTCCCCATGACCCTGCTTCCCTTTCGGAAGCCGTTTTAGGTCTATTGGAGGATAAGGCGGTGAGAGAGCGAATGAGGGTAAATCAGAGAAGGGTCGTCCGAGAACGGTATGACGCCCCCGTGGTTGCGGAACAACACTACCGGATGTATCAAGAGGTGTTCTATGAATAAGTGTGAATCGTATTCCCGGAATGATTTGGTGGCGCGATATGAAGAGCGGAGGTTTCATGGCAGGAGCGGGGAATTCGTCAACCTAAAAGAGCTGGAATCGGTTTATCGTTATATCGCGCGGTATGTGAAAAAGGATCAACCGGTATTGGATTTTCCTTGTGGAACAGGGAGACTCGACCGTTTTCTAAAACAGCGGGCCGTGGAGGTGATCGGAGCCGATTACTCCGAGGCGATGCTCCGGCGGGCGAGGAACGAAGTTGCGATCCCATTCATCCGGGCCGATGCCTTTCGCATCCCCTTCAAGGATTCCATGATTGGATGCGTGGCCAGTCTCCGATTCCTCTTTCATTATCGGGAGGTCGAACCGTTTTTCCAGGAGGTCGGGCGGATTCTCAAGGAGGATGGCGTTTTTATTTTTGACACGTTTAAGTGGAGTCCGCGGGCGTTTTCCTTCCTGAACGAGAAGCGGGTCTATGTCCATTCCACCGGAAAGATCAGAAAGAGTTTGGCGAGAATGGGAATGGATGTCGTCGAGGAGAGACACTCTTTTTTCTTCTCCCCCATGCTCTATAAGCGCCTGCCTTTTCCTGCGGTTCAATTTCTCAATGCAATGGAACGGATCGCGCCATCGTGGCTGCTTGTGAGGGTCTTCTGGTGTGTTCGAAAGAATCGATCTTCGGGAATAAAACAGATCGGGATGCCAGAGGCGAGAGAGGAATAATGGAAAAATGTCTTCTCCGGTAGGACATGCATTGGCGGGGGTGGTGATCTATGATCTGCTGACGGGAAAGGGACGGGCAGGATCGATCGATGATTATTTTAAGGTGTTCAAGAAGTGGAAGGAGTTTCTCCCCTATCTGGTTTTCCCGAACCTGCCGGATATCGATTTCTTGATCGGCGCCATTCTCTATCACGATCCGCGTCTTCTCCATTATGGTGTCACCCACACCCTGGGGTTTGCAGCCCTTTTCTCTTTGCTGATGGTTCCTTTCCGGCTCTTTGGAGGTCCTTTGAAGACGGGGGTCACGACCTTCTTCTTGGTTGGCTCGCATCTCTTCCTCGACATGAGTTCCGGCCATCCCTTCAGCAGGATCGAACCGGTCGGGGTGATGCTGTTTTATCCGTTTTCCGAGGAGCGGTTTGTTTCTCCACTCCCGTTTTTGTTCGGTGTTCGACATGGAACCGTCGGGGACTTGTTGAGCATCCATAACTTCCTGGCGGTGGGGTGGGAGGTGTCGGTTTTTGTCTTCTTGACGGCGCTGAGACGCCTGAGCGTCCATCGCGCGCGCCGGTAACGGAGAAGGGGGGGATAAGATGCAATTCTATTCTCAACGGGATCATGGACGGTGTGACGGGCATGATGAGGGTCACGGATGAAACGGGGATATTTGATCTTGATCTGCATCGGGGTGGTCTCATTGTTGGGCGCGGCCGGTGTTTCGGTTTTCGATCACCTCGTTAAAACGAATCCAAGTGTCGCCAGAAAGGTAGACGCTCCCCTCCCGGTGCAGGTGGCGTCGGTCAAAGAGACCCGTCTCACCGAGGTGATCGGAGCGAGCGGCGCGGTCCAGCCGATTGCCCTGGTCAATCTGACGGCCGCGATGTCGGCGCGCATCGAGAGGGTGGCCGTCGACCAGGGAGACTGGGTTTCTCCCGGGCAGGTGTTGGTTTGGTTCGACCGGGAGCTGCTCCATGCGGTCCGTACCACGGCGGAGGCCGAGGTCCGGCGGGCCTCCGCGGAAAGAGGGCGCGCGATCGAACGGTTGCGGCGAACCGAGGCGATTTATCGAGACGGCCTTTCAAATGCCATTCTGGATGCGGCTCAAGCCGCGCTGGAGCAGGCGAATGGCGAACTTCGCCGCGCCGACGAACAGTTCCGTCGAATCAAGGCGGTCTATGATCAGGGGGTGTTGTCAAGGCTCGATTTGGAAAAGGCGGAGGCCGATGTCGACCGGGCCCGGGCCGACCAGAGCAGGGCGGCCGAGCATCTTTTGCAGACGAAGAAGGACCTTCAGGTCGAACTGGAAAAGGCCGGCGCGTTCCACGAGGAGGCCCGGGTCCGCTACAAGGAGGCCGAAGAGCGCCTTCTAAAAGCGGATAAAGATCTTCAAGGGGCGACCGTGGTTTCACCGGTGTCCGGTTATGTGATGGAGCGATCGATCAATCCGGGGGAGACCCCTCGTGTCGGCCAGAAATTTTTCACCATCGGGCAGACCGATCAGGTCCTTGTCGAAACCAGGGTGGCGGAAGAGCGGGTGGGGGATATTCAATTGAAACAGGGGGCGGTTGCGACGTTCAATGCCTTTCCAAATGAGGAGATTGAAGGGAAGGTCGTCAAGATCAAGCCGGTCACCGATCCCAAGACGAGGACCTTCCTCGTTTACGTTCAGATTCCCAATCTGGATCGGAAGTTGATTCCGGGTCTGACCGGGTTCATCCGGGTGAAGAAAGAACATCGGGTCCTCGCGGTGCCGAGCGTGTCGCTGATCAGTCCCACCGGCGTGCGGGAAAGCACCCTCTTCGCGGTGGGGGAAGATGGAATTGCCCGGTTGAAGAAGGTGAAAATCGGTGTCGTCGGAGAGGGCTTGACCCAAATTGTCGATGGTCTCTCAGAAGGGGAGCGGGTGGTCGCCGTCGGCCAGCTCTCCCTGAGAGACGGCGATCTCGTGAGGATTGGAGACGAATTCGATGATCTCAAGCCGAAGTTTGCCGGGGGGGTGGCGGAGGGGGATGAGACAGGTGCGGATCCGATCTCGGAAACAAAGCCTCGTTAATTTTTTTCTCCTGATCTCATTTTGGATGTTCCCGTTTTCCATCACGGTGGCCCAAGAAAGGGAGGCGCCGGAGAGGCCGGCGATCCAATGCGATCTCGATGCCTGTATCCAGATCGCCTTTTCGAATCACCCGATTCTCAGAGCCGGAGAGGCGAGGGTGTCGGAAGCGGAGGCGCTGTTGGAGACAAAGATGGCCGAGCGCCGTCCGAGCCTGAACTTGGAAGGGGGGCTCGGTCGACTCTCCGGCGAATCGATCTCGCCGTTCGCCGCGCTTGGAGGGTTTACCGAGGATGGGATACGACAGCGAAGGGTATCGGGAAACTTCTATCAGGCCAAGCTCGGTCTTGAGGTGCCGATTTTCAAGGAGGGGGCCCTTTGGGGACAAACCTCCGGTTCGATGCGGGAGGCCCGTTTCGGCCTCCTGGAAACAACATCGGAAAATCACCTTCTTCGGCGCGAGGTGGCGCTTCAGGTGGCGGAGGGATATGTCCGGGTTCTCAAGGGGCTGAACGCGGTCAAAACCGATGAGGCGATCGTCGCGACGCTGGAGGCCGACGTTCGCTCGGCCGGGGCCAAGTTTAATCAGAATCTGATTTCCAAGAATGACCTTCTGATGGTCGAGGTCCGGCTGGCGACGGCGAGGCGGGATCTGGCCCTCTCCCGCCTGACCCTCGAGAAAGACAGACGGGGGTTCTCCTTCTCGATCGGTCTTGCGGAGGGGGAGAAGATGGAAGTCGAAGCATTTCAGGATCCCCTTCCCTCTCCGCGTTCGTTCGAAGAAGCGGTTCCCCTGGCCGTTGAAAATCATCCCGAGACGAAGGCCCGTCGGTTCCGATTGCAGGGAAGAGAGGAAGCGGTCGGCCGGGTCCGGGGAGAAGGATATCCCACCCTCTCCCTGGTGGCCCATTACGGTCTTGTGGATGATTTTTCCAGACCGATTCGGGACCAGTGGCTGACGATGCTCAAAATGGAGATCCCCCTCTTCGACGGAGGGGTGAATCGTAAAAAAGCGGCCGCGGCGCGGGCCCGCATTCGAGAAGAGGAGGCCCATCTTCTCGACGCGAGGAGACGGGTTGAACGGGAGATCCACGATCTCTATTCGAGACTCCGGGAATTGGAAAGCCAGACGGAGTTGGTGCAAAAACAGATCGAGCAGGCGATGGAAGCGATGAAGCTCAACCGGGCGATGTCCCAGCAGAACTTAATCCCTCTGTCGGCCGTTCATGATGTGGAAACGGCGTTGCTCAAACTTCAGCGGCTCCAGACCGACATGACGTATGATCGAAGGCTGGTCTTGATTCAACTGAGGTGGGTCGCGGGCGATGCGGAACCGGGGGGGATCGGTCCTTCATAAGGCGGTCAAGGGGGCGCTTCTATGGAGTTTTTTTTATCCCCTCCGATGGATGGTTCCGCTTTTTCCCCGCCGGTGGGGGCTTAGGATCGGAATGCTCCTCGGCCTCTGCCACGCCCTGTTTGTGGCCGATTCGCTCAAACGCCGGATCAACGAGGGACTGCTCGCCCTTCGGCCGGGGTCTCCAAGCAGGGAACGGAAGCGGTTGATTCGGCGGAATCTGATCTTCCGCTATCAAGATCTGATCGAGAGCTTCTTATACCGGTGCTTGGATCGAGACCGGATCGAGCGGATTGTTCCCCGGATCGAGGGGATCTCCTTTCTTGACGAAGCGCTCAAGGAGGGGAAGGGGGCGATCCTCCTGATGTCCCATTTTGGCGCCTTCAGGACGTTGACGGCGGCGCTCGCCTTCCGAGGCTATCCCCTCCATCTCCTTCTGGCCCTCACCCCTCCCCCTCATTACCGGACCTGGGAGAAATTGGAGCGGGCGATCATGAAGGCGAAGCTCGCCTGCTGGAAGCATGAGCGGCTCCGCTTCGTATTCTGGCGGCCGGGGATGTCTCCGCGGCTGCTTTATCGAAGGCTGCTTCAAGGGGAGATCGTGATCCTGTATGGAGACGGGGCCCGGGGAACGCAATTCACCCGGGTCCATTTCATCGGCGCCTCCTTGTTGCTCTCGACCGGACCGTTTCGAATCGCCGCCCGGGCGGAGACCCCTCTGATTCCGGCCTTCATCCTCCGCGAAGGGATGGACCGTCATCGGATCGTGTTCGAAAGAGAGATCGCGATCAAGGAAGATACTCCGGCCTCCATTCAACAAGGGGCTGAACAATATGCCTCCCTGCTGGCGCGCTATGTCGAGGCCCGGCCGGACCACTGGTATACCTGGGCGCGGCTGGGGTGGACGGTTGGGGATGGCGAAAGAGACCTGACTCTCTCGAAAGGGGTGGAAGGCCGAACCGAACATGATTCTTCCGGGATTTGATGGTCAGCAATGAGTGAAATCGCCAAGCGGGTGTTGCAAAATTCCATTTTACGGGTCGGCGGTTATGCCGTCGGGGCTGCAATTCATTTTGCCGTCATCGTTCTGGTGGCCCGGTATCTCGGCGCGGAGCGGTTCGGCTATTTTGCCTTTATCCTCGCCTTGGTCGGGGTTTTTCAGCTTGTGGTCGACATGGGGATCCGAAATATCCTCATTCGTGACATCGCGGTGGATCAGGCCGGTTTCGCGGAAAAACTCGGCGTCGCCCAGACCCTTTTCTGGATTCTCTCCCCGATCAGCATGGGGTTGATCGTCCTGGCGGCCCATTCGTTCTCTCTCCCGGAGGAGGCCCGTCAATCGACCTACTTGGCCGGTCTCGCCACAATCGTCACCTTTCACAGCCTTGCCTTCAGCGCTGTTCTCCGGGCGTTCGAGGAGATGGAGTGGGACATCTTGGGGTTTGTCCTGCACAAGTTTCTCCTCATCGGGTTGATCTGGCCCGTCACCCATACCGACTGGGGAATGAGGGGGGTCGTGGGGGCGATGTTGGCGGCGAACGCTTGCCAGTACCTTTATTACCGGGGGTGGGTGACGGTCCGCCATGGCCGGGTCCGGCCCTCCCGCGATCTACGGCGGGGATGGAAGTTGTTCAGGGAGTCTTTTCCGTTGGGGATGGCCGAGGTGCTCCGGCGCCTGACGTGGCAGGCCGATAAACTCCTCCTCGCTTCTCTCGGTACGCCGGTCGCGGTCGGTCTCTTCAGCGCAGCGTATAAATTCCTGGAGGCGATGAATCCCTTTACGGTCAATTTGACCCTTCCCCTCTTCCCCGTTTTCTCCAGATTGGCGAGGGAGTCTTCGATGAAGCTGTTCAAAGCTTATCGGCAGAGCATCAAGTTCCTCTACGCGATGGGAACCCCGCTTGCCGTGTTGTTATTTGTCTTCGCCGATCGGATCGTTCTGCTCTTCTTCGGAGAGGCATACCGCGAGGCCGGAGGGGTGTTGAGGATACTGGCCCCGACCGTCGTCTTTCTCCTTCCGACGTCGATATACGGCTATCTTTTCGTCGCGTTGGGACATCAGAAAATGTATACGATCTGCGTCACCCTCTCCCTTCTGGTGAATGTCGTGCTCGATCTTCTGCTCATTCCCCGCTTTGGATATTTCGGGGCGGCCATCGGGACCCTCGCGGCCGAGACGGGCTTGTTCCTTGCGGGAATGATTGTCCTTCAGCGGTTGGGAGGAGAGCTGGCCCTCTTCGAAATGATGTGGCGTCCCTTTTTGGCCGGTCTGGCGATGGGTTGGATCTGCTGGTGGACTCGGGAGGGGGCGCCGGCTTTGATCGGGATCGGGGTTTTGGGCGGGTTGTCGGCCTATGGAGCGCTGTTGCTCTTGTTGCAAACGTTCACCCGGCAGGAGTTGGCGCTCTTGATCGGCGCCATGCGCCTTCGGATCGGCAGGGTGGTTCGATGAGGGGAATGATGGCGGTCGGTGGAGGACTGGTCCTGTTTGGAGCCTTTCTTCCCTGGGTGGAGGGTCCTTTCCGGGGAGATCTTTCATTCGGATGGTTTGGCGGATGGTTTGGATGGATGGCCCTGCTGACCGGTGGGATTGCCGGGATCGCCTGGTTTTTACGCTCGAACCGCCTCCTGGCGGTCTGCGGGATGGCTGGGGTCGGATTGTGCGCCCTTGCCCTCTTTTATTTGGCCTTTCGAGATCCCTCTTTCGGGTCGCTCGTCGATGAGAATACTCAATATACCGGGATCACCCGTTTCTCTCGCCGGTATCTCCCGGCCAATCGCGGCATCGAGCCGAGTTTTAAAGCGAACCTTTTCACCGAGACCCTGTTCGACCGGTTGACGACCGCCGTTTATTTTATGAGCCGGGGGTGGTGGTTCTGCCTGGTCGGCGGGGGACTGCTACTGGTCGGAGCGATGAAAGGGGATGGGAAGGGAATTCTCCGATGGACCGCCGTCGGCGTTTCGGCGGCGCTCCTTGGGCCGAGTCTGATGTTATTGAGCGGTCTTGCCGCCGAGATCCAGCAGGCCAGAGGAGATCGCCAAATGGCCTCCGGCCGGTATGTCGAGGCGATTCAATATTATGAGTCGGCGCGGAGATGGGATCCGCAATGGACGGGCAGCGAGGGTTTTTACGCTCGTATGGGGGAGGCATCGATTCGTTTGGGGTTTTCTTCCGACCCGAATGGACGTTTTTACCAGGGAAGACGCTACGAAAAAGAGGGCCGTCATGATGCGGCCCTCTCGGAGTACTTTTTGGCCATGAAGGAGGTCTCATCGCCGTTGACTGGGCTGATCCAAAAACGGATCGCCTCGATCTATGTCGCCTTGGGTCAGGCGAGTTATCGAAAGAGGAACGTCGGCGAGGCAGTTCGTCATTGGGAGAGGGCCCTCTCTTTCGATCCGACTCAGATTCAGGTGGCTTATTTCCTGAACAGGGCTTATTTCGATCAGGGTCGATATGAGCAAGGGATTGCGATGGGCCGCTTCTTGCTCTCTCAATCGAAGAATCTGTCATTGAATGCCAATGTACAGGCGAACATCGGAGATGGTTATTGGAAGTTGAACGATTTCGCGCGGGCGCGTGTCGCCTATGAAGCTTCGAGGAGCCTCGATTCCCAGGGCAATTTCAGGATCTTCAAGAGCCTGGGGGGGACATGACGATGACGATTCCGAGAACAAATCGGTTGGCGCATGGGATCGTCTTGGTCACCGGAATGGTGATCGGGCTCTTTATTTGGAAAACCTACTTTGAACCGGTTCCTCATCTCTATCCTTTGGAGTTTCAGGAAGGGCGGTGGCTGATTGCGCCGGAGGAGGGTCCGCAGGGTTATTTCCGAAAAGAGCTTTATCTTTTGGAAAGACCTCGACAGGCTTGGCTCACGGTCGCCGCGACCGATTCCTACGTCATCTACGTAAACGGAAAGATCATCGACTCGCGAGGGTATGCCTCGCTGAACGTGTCGGGCATCTACGATATCGGGGATCAGCTCCGGCCTGGGAAAAATGTTCTCTCCGTGGTCGCAAGGCGGATGAGTTATCCCGGAGCGGCAAAGGCGGCGGTCGAAGGGGCTTATATTGATGCCGCGGGGGTGGAGCGCCGATTCGCGTCGGATCGATCGTGGAAGTCCGCCGCGACCGAGCAGCGGCAGGGGGGCGGAGAGATTTCTTGGTATGCCGATTTCTTTGATGCGACCTCCTGGCCCCCGGCGACGGCCGCCGGCCGGCCCGCTTCCTCGGAAGTTTATCCTCTTGAAACCAACCCGCTCGCCTACTCCATGGCGCCACAAGGGAGATGGCTCGGAGTAGCTGGATCGGCTTCCGAGCGGGTCTCTCTCTCCTCAACCTTGACCCTCGACGCCCCCGTCGATGAAGCCTGGATTCGGATCGCCTCGGCGCAGCCGTCGCTCCTCATCAATGGGGTGACGATTCAGGGAGAAGAGATTTCAAAGTGGCCGACGATCCGGTTGCCGGGGGCGCGTCCGGGAGCAGGAAGAACCCCAGCGGTGACGACCGACCTTTACAACCTCACCCCTTTTCTCCATGCCGGGGCCAATCGGGTGACTCTCTCCCTTCTCCCCTCTGCCCATCTGCCCGGTTTTTATCTGGACGGCTTTATGATCCGGCGGGGAGAGATCATTCCGTTCGGGGTCGATTCGACCTGGCGTGTCGATTCCCCTTCCATCGGTTCCGGGGAGGCTCCATCCGCCGTCACCCTGGCCGATCATACGCCGTTGCCGATCAAAAGGGGGATGGCGGCGCGTCTTCCTTTCGCCGAGGGCGCCCGGAGAGGGGGGACCGGATGGATGATCCTTCTGGCGACCGCCGGATCGATTTATCTTCTATGGAGGGGAACGTCCCGGGTCCTCACCGCCCTTCGTGGAGAACAAGCCGCCGACGCCGGGGTGGCCGGGGTGATCGATGCGCTGGGACACCTTCCTGTTCTTCTTTTCCTGGGTGGACTCTTTCTTCTCCGTTTTGACGTCCGCTTCGATCCGGCGCTGCCGTTCCAGGGGTGGGTCGTCTGGTCCGCTCTGGGATTCTTGCTGCTCCTGAAGGGAATATTCATCCTGGAAGCGACGTTTGGGAAAGGAGATCGCCTGTTGCTTCCGGAGGGGCCGCTCCTTCCTTTTCTATTCAAATGGGGCGAACAGGGATGGCTCGTTGCCTTGATCGCCGCCGGCGCCTATTTGCGTTTTTCCGGTCTTGACGCCCAGTCGCTCTACCACGACGAGATCCACATGGTGAACTTCGTACAGGGTTTTTTAGAGCGGGGATATCCGTATAAGATGATCGGCCCGATCGAGCGGCCGCTTGCCACCTACGAGGCGGTTCCTTACCCGATCGCCCTCTCGGTCGGAATCTTGGGAATCAGCGATCTCGCGCTTCGCCTGCCGGCTGCCCTCTTCGGCACGGCGACGATTCTTCTTGTCTACTTCGCCGGGAAAGATCTCCTCGACCGCCGTGTCGGCCTCCTGGCGGCGGCCATCTATGCCTTCTGTCCGCAGGCGCTGATTTGGGCGAAGTATCTCTGGCATCCCCAGCAGGCGCAGTTCTTCGCCCTCTTGACGGCGTACTTCTTCTACCGGGCCATTCGCGAAACGGCCCTCTCGCCACGGTATCTCTACCTAACGGCGGTCTCTTTCATCATCACCTATCTGAGCTGGGAAGGAACCGGCTTTCTTCTTCCGGGACTTGGTTTGGCACTGCTGGCGGTCAAGGGAAGGGATTTTACCTGGCTGCGGGATAAGCATCTCTGGATCGCCATCGGCATGGTCGCCGTGGCGATTGTGATTCAGTTGACGCGCCGTCTTCTGCAGCAGGTTCCTTATATTGTCGTTGGAAGCGGCCTCAGCGACGTGAGCCTCCCGACTCTCTTCTTCCTCGACCCGATGTACGATCCGGCTTTTTACATGAAAAATTTTCTCTGGCTGGAGAACAATGCCATTCTGACCCTCCTGGTCGTCGGGGGTCTTTTTTTCTGCTTCCGGCAGCGCGGCTTCGTGTATATCGCGACCCTTCTTTTTTCCATCCTTCTTCTAAAAACGAACCTTCTTTCTCATGCGGCCGTTCGATATGCTTATTATGTCCAACCCTTTCTAATCCTACCCGCATCGCTGACGGCTTTTTCTCTTTGGGATCGAATAAAGGATCTGGCTCGAGGAGGATGTTTCTCGACCCTGCGGCCGATTCCGGGGATCACGATGGGTGTTTTCTTTCTTGCGGTGGTCTTCGGATCGACCGGGTTCATGAAACTCTACCGGATAAATCAATTCGCACATCCTTCTGGAATTCACATTCGTGCGGACGCCTATTATATCGACTACCGCTCCGCCTCCGAGCATCTAAAGTCGGATTACCGGTCGGACGATTTGGTGATTGCCGTCGTCCCGAACACACTCGAATATTATTCCAGTATCGAGAGCAAGTACTTTATGGAGAATCATCCGCTGCGCCAAGTCCTCTACGATCCAACGGAATCTTCTCCCAGATATTTGGAGCGGGTTGCCGGAAAACCGGTGATCAGAGATCTCTCCGAGTTACAGGATGTCCTGGGTCGCCATCGAAGAGCATGGATTGTTGCAGCCCCTTACACCCTTTTTTCATTTCTGATCGGTCCAGAGGCCGCATCATACATTACTAAGAACGGAAAGGTAACCTATGAGAGTTATAATGCCAGAGTATATCTGATGGAGAATTGACGTGGGAGAAAAAGGTGAAAAGCGGGTCGATGAGGCTCTTTTTTTGTAGCGTTCTTCTCCTGATGACCGTGGCCTCCGGGAAACGCTTGGAGGCGGACACGGAAAGCGTGACCGCCGGGGCGGCCCCTCCCTCGTCAGGCAAGGGGGATGGTGTCTATCTACAGAAGCCTTTCAGTTCATCGCTTTCACGCGAGGCCCAGGCCAACAACATCACCAATCCATACGTTGACGGCACAGCCGCCTCCTTTTCCTGGAGCGAGCTTGAGCCGACCGAAGGAGACTTTCAATGGCGTATCGTGGAAGAGACGATTCAGCCCTGGGCTGCGGCCGGGAAAAAGGTCATCCTCGGTGTCCACACGGGAACGGTCGGAACCATCGGCCGGAAGGTCAAGCAGGCGACGCCGGAATGGGTCTTTTCGTCCGGTGCGAGAAAGATGAAAGTCCCGGATGGAACCATCCTTCCGATCTACTGGGACCCTATTTATTTTGAGAAATATAGAAATTTCGTGAAGGCTTTTGCAAAAAAATACGATGGAGATCCCCGGATCGAATTCATCAGAATCGGAGTCGGCGTCTGGGGGGAACTGGTTGTCGAGCGTTGGTTTCCACGTCCGGAAAATGCCGAGATGCGTGAGAGGTGGAAGAAGGCCGGATATGATCCGGAACGGTGGATACAGACAATTGAGAAGACCATGGAGATGTACCGAGAGGCTTTTCAGAAAACCCCTTGTGCCATCATGCTCGCCGGAATCTTTGGCGATCGGGATGGGATCTTCCGGATCGCCGACCGGGCGGTGGAACTTGGTTTTTATCTTGAGCAGAACGGTTTAAAGGCGAATTGGCAGCAATCGCTTCATCAATCCCCCATCAGCCGGATCTTTCAAAAGTATCAGGGAAAAACCAAGTTGATTCTGGAAACATGGGGAGACAGCCGACGAAAAGAGGTTTTTAAGACGGGAGAGGTTGCGGTTCAAGGAAGCCTGCTTTCGACCGTCATCGTCGGGAACAACTATGGCGCCGACTATCTCCTCATCTATCCCACCGATATCGCCAAGGGGGACAAGAGGAACAGCAAGCTCTATGATCCTTCCCATGATGTTGCGTTGAGATATGCCAAAGAAAAGCTGAAGGAAAAGAGGTCTCGATGAGAAAAATAAAACGGATCGATTGGCGATTCGAAAAAGATTCTCAAGCCAGGTCATGAGATAAAGCAGGGTTGCGATGTGGGAAATCAAAAAGAGATAACGATGCGGGATGTCTATAGAGTTCTCCTGTGCGGCTTTTTGCTTGTTTCTTGCAGCGGAAGCGGGGAAGGCGGGGGGGCGCCGTTGGATCCTCCTCAAGGAACCGATCCTCTGCTTGAAGAGGTATCTCACGCTGCTGGCATTAACAAGAATGGTCGCGCCACCTACGGAAATCCGATTTGGGGTGATTTCAACCGGGACGGAAATCTCGACCTCTTCGTCAGCGGGCATGAGAATTCCCCTTTTTTATTTAGAAACAATGCCGACGGGACTTTTACTGATCTCACGGCAGAATCCGGCATAGAGATGGAAGGAGACAAACATGGAACGGCGTGGGGGGATTATGACGGAGACGGAGATCTAGATCTTTTTATTACCGTCGGAGCAGCGGGCGGAGGGGCGGTCGGGATGAAGAGAGATCTTCTCTACCGAAATGACGGCAACGGCCATTTGACAGACGTAACGGATCTGGCGGGAGTTCGCAATGCTTTTGGTCGGGGGAGAAGCGTGAATTGGGTTGATTACGACAAGGATGGGCGTCTCGATCTTTTTTTGAAAAATGCCTCTACGCCGAATGTGTTGTATCGGAACAATGGGGATGGGACATTTACGAACATGGCCCTCTCTGCCGGAATTGAGAATGCGCCGGGTGAGATTTCCTCCTGGACCGACTACGATAAAGACGGCGACATCGATCTTTTTATTACTTCGGCGGCAATGGATCAGCTTTGGAGAAACAACGGAGATGGAACCTTTATGGAGGCGACCTCTTCCGCCGGCTTAAAAGCGTTAGATCACGGTCAAGGGGTTGCCTGGGGAGACTACAACAACGATGGCCATCTCGATCTTTTTATTTCAAGAGGATATTCCGATGTGAGGGATTCTTTTTCTTGGGACGCCTCGACCATTACTTTTTCCGACATCGATAGCGGTGATCAGGAAAAGGGGCTCGATTTCGTCACATCGGGAGACGAGGCGACCTTTGATCTTTATCTCGGTAATATTCTATCTGTGCCGAACTGTCGCTATCCGGACAAGGTTTTTTTAGGAGGTCAAAAAGCTTCTCCTTCACTGATTCCATTTACTGTAAGGGCGTCCGATGTGTCTGGGAAGCCCGTTTTTGCGCCGCGTCGCGATATCGGATTTTTTATCTGGAGAGACGACGATGGCTGGCATCTCCGATGGAGCGGCAATCGATACTTTTACGGCAGTATAAAAAGCAATGGAGATTTTACATCTGTGAAGTCGCTCAACTTCACCCGTTTTACCCGGACTGTCACGAGCACCCTCTATCAAAATAACGGCGACGGCACCTTTACCGACGTCACCGAAGCCGTAGGCGTTGCGAATCAAAGTAACAATCGCGGCACCGTCTGGGGAGATTATGACAATGACGGAGATTTAGATCTCTATATGGTGAACTCAGGGAACTTTTTAGAGAACGGTCCGAATTTCCTCTATCGCAACAACGGAGATGGCACTTTTAGTGAAATTGCGGCGCAGGGGGGGGTGGAAGGGAATGTCGACGGGCGGGGTGACGGAGCGGCAGCGGCTGATTTTAATAATGACGGGTTTCTCGATCTTTATGTGACCAATGGATGGGGCAGGCCCGTCCCCCCCCAAACAACGGCTTCAGATTGTCTCTCCTTTGGCCCACACCTCCTTTACAAAAATAGCGGCAACGACAATAAGTGGCTAAAGATGGATCTCGTTGGAACCGTCACCAATAAAAATGGAATCGGGGCGAAGGTCACACTTCAAGCGGACGGACGGACACAGTATCGAGAGGTGAGTGGGGGGGGACAACGTTTTTCGCAAGGGAGCGGACCGATCCATTTTGGTTTGGGTCAGGCGAGTACAGTCAACGCCATCAGCATCGAATGGCCCAGCGGCCAAAGACAGATATTAACCGGCATTTCCGTGAATCAGCATATCAGAGTGGTGGAGCCTTGAGACGGTGGAAAGGCCTTCTATTCGTCCTGTTTGGGTTTTGGCTGGGGGCGGTTTCTCCGTCCGCCGCGGAGCCGGTACATCTTGAAAGCGAGGAGTTGGTTCTGGAGGTGAACGGAGAGACGGGCGGTTTTACGATGACCGATAAACAGAGCAAAGAGGTTTGGCGTTCGGTCGCCGGGTTCAAAGTGGAAAATCTCAAAACGGACGCCGGTGTTGTAAGGGGGGAGGTGAAGGCCAAGGAACGGGATTTTAAGGTGTCTTTCACATTGAGAAACCGGGAATTGGACCTTCAGATAGAAGGCTCGGATTCGCCGGGAAAAGGCGGGGGCGGGCAGGAGCTCGATTATCCCCCTCCCCTTGTCGGGAAACAAGAAAGCGCTCAATTGGTGATTCCATACGCTGAAGGGATTCTCCTTCCGGCCAAAGAGGTCGAGCTCGCGGGTGAATTTAGCCTGACGAAGAGAGAGTATGCCGTTTATGCCATGAGCGGCCTTTCGATGCCCTGGTTCGGCGAGATCGGTCCGAAGGCCGGCTACATGGCGATTTTTGAAACCCCCTACGATGCGGCATTAAAGCTGGATATCGGATCTGGACGCTTTTTGACACAGGTGCGGTGGAAGAAGACGCTGGGAAAGTGGGGCGATGCCCGACGGATGCGGTTCGTCTTTTTTGACCTCCGGGGAATGGTTGGAGGTAGAAACGGAAACCATCCGGAAGGCGGGTATGTGGCGATGGCCAAGTATTATCGAAAGTATGCCTTCAGCGAGGGGGTTCATAAAGGACGCGCCGTTCCGACGCTGGAACAGGAGGCGAAGCGAAACCCGGAGGTCCGGAAGCTGATCGGAGCCCTCGACTGGTGGGAGGTGGGAAAGCCCGACCTCGCTTTTCTCGCGAAACTCAAGGGCAAAGGGGTTCGGAAGATTCTTTATCAGAATATTCACGGCCATCCGGACCATCTCTTGAAGGCGGAGGAGATCGAACGGATCAAAAAATTGGGATTCTTGGCCTCCAGGTACGATGTTTATGGTGACATACTGACGAGCAAGGAGTTGGGGGAGAGTAAGGCTGTTCCACCTTGGGTCGCTGCCCGTGGGCGGGCTTACAGCGACGATGCATCCGAGGCCCCGATTATAGGAGCGGATGGAAGACCTGTCTCAGGTTTTAAGTTTGGAAACAAGGGAACAGGGAAGCGCCGTTCCGGGGTTTACCGGGTCCGTCTCGCCAAAGAGTTGATCGCGAAGGAACTTCGAGAGGCCCCCTACAATGCCCGGTTTATCGATGTCGAAGGCGCGGTCGGCCTCTTCGAGGATTATTCCCCGAAGCACCCGATGACCCGTGAGCAGGATGCCGGCTTTCGCAGGGAGTTATTGGAGAATACCAAACGGGAAGGCCTCGTGGTCGGGACGGAGCACGGGCATGACTACCTCATCGGTTCCTTTCATTACGGCGAAGGGATGGAGATGTTGATCCGCCTCATGGAAGGGGTAAAGAAGTCCGACCTCTCCGGCAGGGAGGTGAAGACGCCGGAAGGATTCTTAAAATTCAACCTGGGGGAAAAATACCGGGTTCCTCTTTATCAATTGGTATACCACGACTATGTGGTTTCGACCTGGCGGTGGAACAATACGCCGAACCGCTTCGCGGAAGATCGGTACTGGAAAAAATGGAACCTGTTCCAGATGCTTTACGGGACGATGCCGATTCTGCTGGGGACGGCGAAACAGTTGGAGGCCAAAATGGAAGGGGTTCTTCGGACCTACAAAGATGTTTCGGAATGGCATGAAAAGATCGGTTACGACGAATTGGTGGATCATCGAATTTTGAAAGAGGACAAAACCGTTCAGGAGAGTCGGTTTGGTTCCGGTTGGGCGGTGGTGGTTAATTTCGGTGACCAAACATTCAAGGTGAGCGATAAAAAAGAGGTTTCGGCCATGAGTTATTTGACTTACCGGTGGGTGGAATGAACAGCCGGTTTGGAAGAAGGCGAGACAGTATCAACATCAACATATTGAAGGGAGGGGGAAATGTTATCTAAAAAGTCGCAAAATGGTTTTTCCGGCAATCGGGTTGTTGTTTTTGCCATGGCCGTCGTGATGATGGCTTTTCTCTGGAATCCGGCCGATGCGGCGCTTCAACGCCGCACGGGGCATCTCCATTTCAGTTACACCGGGGCGACCTCCTGTCCGGTCGGGATGGTCCTTCTGAACCATATCAATGTTCAGACCCCCTCAATCGAATATCAACTCCCTTGCGTTCCCCCCACCGGTGGAACCGTCCCCTTCATTGCCCCGTGGGGGGCCGTGGTGGAAACGAACACCACCCCCGATACGGTCATGGCCGATACCCTCATCACCCTCACCAACAGCGATATGGCCAATCCGTTGCAAGTCACGATCACCCTCGTGGATGCCAGTGGGGCGATTGAGCCGGGGTGTAGCACCACACTCACCCTCCCTCCGCATGGGACCCGCTTGAGATCGGGTCGGACCCTCTTCGCGGGCTGTCCCTCCTATCTGCTCCCTTAATCGGCTTTCTTGCCCCTCTCTCGTCGAGCGGGAGGGGCAAGGAAAGGAGGGGGTTCAAGATGCGGTCTTTGGGAATGATCCTGGCAGGTGTTTTACTCGCCCTGGTTTTCCTTGCCTTCCTCTTGGGGTTCGCGGGGCGATCGCCGTTGATGGCGGCCGAAGCTCCTTTTTCGATCATCATTGAGGAAGGGCGCCTTTCCATCCGGGCGGAGAATGCGCCGCTGAGCGAAGTCTTAAAAGGGATCTCGCGACAGACCGGGGTCACGATTCATAACCGGTCCCAGATGGAAGGGGAGAGAATCAACATCGTGTTCCGGAATATCAAGATAGAAGAGGGGTTCGAGAAGATCCTTGACCAATACAATATCGCCTTTATTTTTTCGGGCCGAAAGACCGAAGGTCAGCATTCTGATCCTCGACTGGCCGATCCTCGATTGGCAGAGGTTTGGATCTTTTCAAAAAAAGAACAGCCTGTCTCTCGGAAGGGAGAAACTCCGGTTGTGCCTGGAACGGCCCTTCCTCCGGTTTCCACCGGAGAGCCGGGTGAGGGGGGAGGTTTTGAAGATAACCGGATCGATCTTCCAAACCGCTTCACCTCCAAGGATGGGAAGACCGAAAAAATCGAGGAGGACGAGTAGTCGATGACGACGTTGGTGTCGGCCAATATTGTGACCGGTTTTTTGGGGAGCGGGAAGACCACCCTTCTCAAATCGGCCTTAAAGAAGGATCTCGGCGGAAAAAAGATCGCCCTGATCGTGAACGATTTCGGCGAGATCGGGGTCGACGGCACGGTCCTTCAAGGGGTCAACGTCGATCGGCTCATCGAACTTCCAAACGGCTGCGTCTGCTGTACCGTCGGGACCCAGTTTTCCCTGGCGGTCCAGGAGATCGTCGATACGGTACAGCCCCACCTGATTGTCATCGAGACGTCGGGGGTGGCCGATCCGGCGCCGCTTATTTCCGAGCTTTCGCTCGTCGGGGTGAAGACCGATTCGGTCATCACGGTGGTTGACGCCGAAAATGGAATCCGGTTCTGCCGGGAAAACGAAACCGCCGTTCGTCAGGTGGCGGCGGCCGATTTTCTGGTGATCAACAAGATCGACCTGGTTTCTCCCGGCGATCTCGGACGACTTTCGAAGCGCCTTCGGAAGCTCAACCCGCGCGCGATGTTGATTCCGGCCGCCTATGGGGAGGTGTCGGAGGAGATCCTCTTCGCCACCGGGGTGACCGGTTATTGGAAGCGGGCTTCGTCGGCGAAAACAGATCACGAGGAAGGCCGTCACGGCCCGCTTGATCACGACCATTTGGAGAAAGATCGCATCACCTCATTTTCCTTCCGAAGGGAAGGGATGCTGGACCGGGCCTCTTTCGAACGGTTGTTGAGACGACTTCCGGACCGGATCTACCGGGCAAAAGGAATTGTCCATTTTACCGGGGAGGGATGGTCCTCGCTCTTCAACTATACCTGCGGTCGTGCCCGGATCGACTGGCTGGCGCCGGCTTCCGAAGAGATCTTTCTGAACCGAGGGGTTTTTATCGGCAAGGATCTCGATCGGATGGCGGAAAAAATATTACGGGAAATCGAACAGTGTCTCAATAAAGGGGGGAATCACAAATGACCGAACAAGAAGGAAGCAGTCTTCAAGAGTTGGAAGAAAAAAGTCTTTATCTCCTGCGGGAGGCCCG
>CAZOFJ010000057.1:0-21241 GCA_964579005.1 uncultured Nitrospirota bacterium | reverse complement strand
GAGACCGCCGATATGAAGGAAGGGATCTCGGCCTTTTTGGAGAAACGCCAGCCAAAATTCCAAGACCGGTAATGTTGGTAAAGACGGAGGAAGAAGGATGGATTTCAATTTCACCGAAGAACAGACGATGCTCCGCGACATGGTCCGCAAGTTTACGGAGAACGAGATCAAACCGGTCGCCCAGCGGATCGACAAGGAGCACAATGTCGACCTGATCAAGGAGATCTTCAAGAAAGGGGCCGAGCTCGGCCTCTGCGGCATCCCTTTTCCGGAATCGTATGGCGGGGCCGGATTCGGCGAGACCGGTTACTGCGTTCTCCTTGAAGAGCTGTCTCGGGGGTGTGCTTCAACCACGGTCACGTTTGGAGCGCACATCGGTCTGGCCGGCACCTCGATCTTTCTCGGCGGAACCGAGGCCCAGAAACAGAAATATCTCGTGCCGCTGGCACAGGGACAGAAGATCGGAGCGTATGCCCTGACCGAACCGGGGGCCGGCTCCGATGCCGCGAGCATCCAACTTTCGGCGAAACGGGACGGGGATCATTACATTCTCAACGGCACCAAGCTCTGGATCACCAACGGTGACATCGCCGACATCGTGGTTGTCTACGCCGTTACCGACCCGGCCCTCAAGGCCCGTGGCGGGATCACCGCCTTCATCGTCGAGACGAACACGCCGGGGTTCTCCGCCCACCGGATTCATGACAAGATGGGACTGCGCGGATCGGCGACGGCGGAACTGGTCTTCCAAGAGGTCCGGGTTCCGAAGGAGAACATCTTGGGGGAGATCGGAAAAGGATTCATCATCGCCATGTTGACCCTCGACGAGTCGCGTCTTTCCCTCGCCGCCGGTTGTCTCGGCGCGGCGAAGGAGGTGATTGGAATGTCGATCGACTTCGCCAAGAAACGGGTTGCCTTCGGCCAGCCGATCGCCCAGTTCCAGGCGATTCAGTTCATGATCGCGGAGATGGCCTCCGAGATCTATCAGATGGAGTCGATCGTTTATCGGACCGCCTGGCTTTACGATCAGGGGAAGAAAATTCCGAGGGAAGGGGCGATCTGCAAGTTATATTGTTCCGAAGCGCTCGGCCGGATCGTCGACAAGGCGGTTCAGATTCACGGTGGAAACGGCTTCATGGGGGAGCATCCTGTGGAGCGATTTTACCGCGACGCCCGGATCAACCGGATCTTCGAGGGGACGAACGAGATCCAACGGATGGTGATTGCCGAGGATCTCATCAAAAAAGGGGGCTATTAAATCCGCATTCTCGTCCTGATTAAACCGATTCCCGATTTGGCCCGGGCCAGTGTCAGTAAGAGCCAAGGGATCTTAATCGAAAAAGGACCCCGGATCATGAATCCGGCCGATCGCAACGCCCTCGAGTTCGCCCTTCAGATCAAGGAAGCCGCCGGGCGCTCGGGCGGCGCGGCGGAAAAGGGGAAGGTGACTGTCGTCATGCTGGCGCCTCCTGAATCTGAAGGAGTTTTGAAAGAGGCATTAGCGCTTGATGCCGATCAAGCGGTGATCCTTTCCGACCCGGCCTTCCAAGGGGGAGATGAAACCGCCACCGCCATCGTCCTTGCCCGCGCCGCCTCTCGCCTCCAGGCCGATTTAATCCTCTGCGGCGAGGGCCAGGTGGGCCATCGGGTCGCCGAGGCGCTTCGAATGCCGTCGGTCTCTTCCGTCACCGGGATTGCCTTTGACCAAGACCATTTGAAAGTGACGGTGAAGAACCATGACCTTCGGGAAATGGTTGTGACCTCCGGGAAACGCTTGGAGGTAGACACGGAAAGCGGAGGTGGCAACGGAAACCATCCGGGTCAACCTTCCGAGCAGGTGTCTGAGAATTGCCCCATTCCCCTTCTGGCGTCGGTGATCGCCGGAAGCAATACCCCCCGGATCGCCAACGCCCTCAAAATCATGAAGGCGGCCAAGAAAGAAATCAACCAATCGACTCCCGTCGATCTCGACCTTTCCACCCAGGAGACCGGTTTGGCCGCCGCCGGGATGAAGCGGCTCCGGTCGTTTTTACCCGAAGAGAATTAAAGTCGAGAATTAAATCCGAAGAACGCTCATCGAATAGACACTTTCAAACCAGGTGATATACTAATGACAGATTTGGATCATCCGGAAAATTGGAGCGGTCTTTTGGTCGTGGCGGAGATGGAAGAAGGAAGACTGACGTTGGCATCGAGAGAACTTCTCGGAAAGGGGAGGGAGCTTGCCGATCAGCTCGGTGTTTGGTTGATGGCATATACCCGGCCTTTTCCCTCGGATGACGGTAAGGAGATCATTTCTTACGGCGCCGACCTCCTTTTCCGTACCCCTTCTCTTGAGAAGGAACCGCTTCAGAACCTTCTCATCCGGGAGGCCGATCTTATTTCAAAGTTGATTTCGGAGAAACGTCCGGAGATCGTTCTTTTTACGGCGTCCGATCGGTCGACAGCCGTGGCGGCCCGTGTCGCCCAACGATTTCTGACCGGCCTTGTCACCGGATGTACCGCCCTCGCCCTCGACCTGTCGGAGCGGAGACTCCTGGCATCCCGGCCGGTCGACGGGGGAAAGCGGATCGAGGAGTATTCCTGGCCGGCCGGAAGACCACAGATGGCGGTGTTGGTCGCCGGTCTCTTTCCGGAGGGGTTTTCAGATCCGTATCGAGAAGGAAAGATCGAAGTGGTGACAATATAAAATACCAAAATGATATTCAGAAATAAAATGCGAGGAATCGTATGAACATTGCCGTTTGCATCAAACAGGTTCCGGCGTCGGAGTCGAAGGTGAAACCGTCCGCGGACGGGAAGGATATCGATCGAACCGGATTGACCTACGTGGTCAATCCATACGATGAGTTTGGTTTGGAAGAGGCGCTTCGGATCAAGGAACGACTCAAGACCGGTCAAGTCACCGTCTTCGCCCTTGGACCAGAAAAAACAGCAGAGGCGCTCCGGACCTGTCTTGCGGTCGGGGCCGATCAGGCCGTTCATATCAAAGACCCCGCCTTGGAGGGGGGGGATGCCTATGCCACCGCGCGGGCCCTGGCCGCCGCGCTTAAGAAAAACCGGTATGACATCCTCTTTTTTGGAAGGCAGGCGATTGACGATGACAACAGCGCCGTTGGAATTCATGTCGCGGAGATGATGGGGCTTCCCCATGTCGCTGCGGTCAATAAACTGGAACTCTTTCCGGAGGAGAAGCGGGCGGTCGTCCATCGGCAGATCGAAGGGGCGGTCGAGGTGCTTGACGTGAATCTCCCAGCCCTCTTTACATGCCAAAAAGGGATGAATGAACCGCGTTATGCTTCGCTCCCGGGAATCATGAAGGCGAAACAGAAGCCGTTGACCGTGATGTCGATTGCCGACCTCGGGTTGGAGGGGAGCCAGGTCGGTTTGAACGGATCGAAAGTGGAAATCGAAAAAATCGACCTTCCCCCCGTTCGATCAGGGGGAAAAATCATCGAAGGAGAGCCGGGACAAGCGGTCGCCGAACTTCTCCGGATTCTGAAAGAAGAAATTAAAGTTTTATAGGGTGATCCATTGCTCGGTACGGTTCAGGGACGGGGAGAAGGGTTTCGACCGGATCCGATCGAAACCGCGAAGCGGACCAAAAGGGCGCTCGTCCTTGCCGGCGGGGGAATCCCCGGCTGGATGTATGAAATCGGCTGTCTCACCGCGCTCGACGATTTCTTTGACGGGTTTTCCGTCAATGATTTCGATATCTTCGTCGGAACAAGCGCCGGGGCCGCGGTCGCTTCCCTCATCGCAAATGGGGCACGGCCTCGCGCCATTTATGAAGATATCAAATATGATCGCAAGACGCCGTTTAACTTCGCACGACGGGATATATACAGCTTCGGCTATCAGGAAACATTTCATATCCTCAAGAAATTTCTGAAGTCGGTTCCTCCGATCTTCCGATATTTTTTCATGGGTCGTCACCCATTTTCGATCTTAGAGCTATTGGATCTGTTACAGGAAAGTCTTCCTTCCGGCATCTTCACGCTCAAAAACTTTGATCTTTATCTTTCGACTTTTTTCGCGCAGGAAGGATATACAAACGACTTTAGAAAATTGAAGCGAGAACTTTATATTCCGGCCGTTGACGTCGACATGGGCCGGTACGATGTCTTCGGGGAAGAACCATTTTCCGACGTTCCGATTTCACAAGCGGTGATCGCCTCCTCGGCGATGCCGATCGTTTTTCAACCGGTCCATATCGGCGGGAAAGATTATATCGATGGCGGCGTCGGCCGCGTCGCCTATATGGATATCGCGATGAACCACGGCGCCGAAATGATCTGGGTCGTCAACCCGGTCCAGTATATCGTCAACGATCGAAGCCAGGTCTGCCTGACCTCTCTTTCAGGGAAGGGAGGGTGCATCGGGATCAAGGAAAAGGGGCTTTCGTATATCTATGACCAGGCGATGCGGGTGAACACCTCCACTCGGATGTATCTTGCGATCAAGCGATATTGCTCCGAGCATCCGAAAAAACAATTTATTCTAACGCAACCAAAACCATCGGAGGCATTCATGTTCGCCAATAACCCGATCGGCTATAATAACCGGGTGCAGGTTCTCCGTTATGGATATCAATCGACGATGCAGACGCTCAAGGAGGAGTTTGAAAACCATCGCAATCAATTAAATCGGGAAGGCATTCAGGTGACATTGGATCGGTTCAAAGAACCGTAACAGAGGAGGAAGCGGTGTCGGGAGTTTTGGTTTTTGCGGAACAACGGGAAGGAAGATTAAAGCGGGTCTCGCTCGAAGCGATCGGCGCCGCCAAACGCCTGATCGAAAAAGTGGGAGGTGAGATTTCAGCCGTTCTCATCGGTGATCAGGTTGCTTCTGAGGCAAAGATCCTCGTCGGCGCCGGTGTGAAGAAGGTCTATTTGACCGAATCGGCCGACCTTCGGATCTATTCCTCAGAGAGGTATTCCATCGTTGTGGCCGATCTGGCGAAGCGATTGAATCCATCGTTGATTTTGATGGGGGCCACCGCGATGGGGAAGGATCTCGGTCCCAAGGTTGCGGCGAAATTGGGAGGACCCCTCCTGACCGACTGCATCGGATTGGAAATCGGAGCGGAAGGAAAGGCGACGGCGATCCGGCCGGTTTACGGCGGAAAGTTATTGGCAAAAGTGAAGAGCCGTTTTTCCACTTTCCAGGTGGCAACCCTTCGACCGAACGTCTTTCCGGCCGCCCCATCTGATTCCGCCCAAGAGGGAGGGATTGAACCGGTGGCCTCTCCGATCGATCTTTTGAAAGGCGCCAGGGTCAAAGAAATTGTCGCCACGGCCGGGTCAAAGATTGAACTGAGCGAGGCCCAGATCATCGTTTCCGGCGGAAGGGGATTAAAGGCTCCGGAGAATTTCAAGCTGGTTGAAGATCTTGGTGAAGCGCTCGGCGCCGCGGTTGGGGCGTCTCGCGCCGCCGTCGATGCGGGGTGGAAGCCGCATTCCTATCAGGTCGGCCTGACCGGAAAAACGGTCTCTCCACTGCTTTACCTCGCCTGCGGTATTTCCGGGGCGATCCAACACCAGGCGGGGATGTCCTCCTCGAAATATATCATTGCTATCAACAAAGATGCGAATGCCCCCATCTTCAAGATTGCCAACTACGGCATCGTCGGGGACCTCTTCGAGATCCTTCCCCGCCTTACCTCGGAGATCAAGAAGGCGAAAGAGGAGATGAAATGAGGCGAGGCGGGAAGAGTTTCTTTTCTCCCCGCCTCGCGTTTGCTCTTTTACTGCTCTTTTTTGCCGATCTATTTTTTTCCCAAGATCGAATCTTTGGCCGCTTTGGCAACGCGAAACTTAACCACCCGCTTCGCAGGAATCTTGATCGCTTCTCCGGTTTGAGGATTCCGGCCCATCCTTGCCTTCCGATTCACAAGAACCAGCTTTCCGAGCCCGGGGAGGGTAAAGGTATTCTTCGCCTCTTTGTAGGCGAGAGCGGCGAGCTCATCCAACAGTTGAACCGCCACTTTTTTTGCGAGACTGGTCTTCTTGGCAAGCGTATCGGCAATCTGAGACTTGGTCATGGCTTTGGCCATACTTTTCTCCTCCTTGTCAGTGATGAAGTCTGTCTTGTTCCGATTGATGTTGCGGGCGCCTTTCCTTTCGGCAGTCCCATCTGAGTAGAAGCGGGCCGTTCATTTCCTTGAAGACCGGGGCGCTTCTCACTTGGGAGAAAGGGGTTCCTCCCATGACACGATCGCCGAAATATATCCTGATTTTTGCGATAGGTCAAGCGAAGAAATACAAAAAAAGAATCACAATGTTAAAAAACGTTAAGAAAGGTGACTGATATTCGGTTCGTAAAGGATTTGAATCACATTTCCGTCGGGGTCGCTCATGTAAAATGAATAACTGCCGTCTCGATGTCGTTTTACCGGCTTCACGATCGGGACGCCGGCCGACGCCATTTTCTGTGCGATCCTGTCAACCGCCGATTCGTTTTCAGCGATGAAGCCAAAGTGATCCAACCGTTGTCCCTGATCCGAAAGGGTTGGCATCTCACGAGGCTTCTGGTGAAGGGCCAAGTTGTCGGTACCCGAACTGAGGTAGACGTTTTCCGGATCGGGTTGCCAAACAACCGTCATTCCAAGGAGCTCTTCATAAAATCGTTGCGATTTTTCAATATCGGAAACCAAGAGGGCAAGATGTCTCAGACCTCGGAGCGGAAGGGGTGTCCGTTTTATTGACATGATATTTCCTCCTGACCCTCGGAACTCACAGAAGTTCGATTAATGCTTCGAGTTTCTCTTGCGCTCCGTAGGAGATACCCTCTAAATCTCGATAAGGAATTTGAAGAAGATCTTGGCTATAAACCGCCCCTTGGCGCAAATAAAGTTCTCCCAGCCAGATCAATCGCTCTCCAACCCGGATTTGACGTGTGATTCTTTCAACCTCTTCCGGCGTCAAACCGTACTCTTTCGCAATCGATTCAGATGTCTCGCCTGCGGCAACTTTTTGGAGCATCTCCCGGTTTTTACGGAGGGGAGCGGTGAGAGAGGAGACATCGAGGAGGATGTCGTCTCCTTCTACTTTGACCGAAAAACAGGCAACTTTGATAGATGGAGAGCCCAGCAGCTCGCCTGTTTTAATGTCGAAGCGCCAGAGGTGCCAGGGACAGGTAACGATCCCTTCCCGCACCGGACCGTGGCCGAGCGGCCCCCCTTCATGCACGCATAAATTGTCGATGGCATAGACGGTTTCATTCTCCCGGAACAGGGCGATCTCTTTTCCTTCGATTTCGATCACCTTCCCCTTTTTAGCGGGAATCTCTTGCAAGCGGGCCACCTTGATGAACTCGGCCGACACTTCTTCTCCTCCGTGTGTTAGGGGCGACCGGCCGCGCCGCTCCCGATCAGGAGAACGACCACCAGGATGACTGCCTGGACCAACCAGCCGATCAGACAGACCCCGACCGCCCGGAGGGTGCTCTGGTAATCAAGCGCTTGTCTCACCGCGATGATCATCGCGATCAACATCCAGATGGCGGCTCCGAAGAAAATGAGTCCGGTCACCGCCGGAATAAAACCAAGGATCCGGACCAAGCCGGGGGCGCTCGCAAACCCGATTGTCCTTAACAATTGCCCGTGGTCGGCTTTTGTTTGAGGCTCAGGGAGGAGTTTGGTCCCGATGACGTAGGTGAGAAAGGCCCAAATGTACCAACCGAGCAGGGCCCACAACGTTCCGGCGACCACCCCCCCGATTCCGTCCCCTCCGAAGCCGATCCCGGCTGCCACGCTGGAAAGAACAACCACGCCGAGCGCTTGTCCCAACGCCTTTTCATCGGCCTCGACCTCTTCGTAGAGCGTCACATCGAGTTTCGCCGCGCGGATGATCCGATCTAAAAATTGCGCCATCTTCCCTCCCTGCCATGGTTGTCTTCGACGAAGGCCCTCAAGGTGCGACGCCGAAGACGGCATTCATAGACGGCATCGACGCTGCGTGACGACGATATCAAAAAGGGAAGACGGAGTCCAGCGGATTTATCGGCCCGGAGAGGATCGGAGAACGGTCTCACGTCAATGACCCTGAAGCCGCACAGCGCGCCGCATGGTTCGCATTCGCTCACGATGTGAGTAGGGGGCGCTTCGCGCACCATCCATATCGCACATTCTCTCCAGCCTGATGGGGGATTCTTCAAAAAGAGTGTTGACATGCGCTACGGAAACTTGTACTCTGAGAAATAGAATTTGAGAATCAATATCAAATTCAGTCAATCGTAAGAGGCTGGCGGTCGCTTCAAACAGAACCCGGAAGCCCAAGGTGATCCGATCCACGATCACTTTGGGCTTTTTTTTGTTTTCATGAACACGCATTGCGAGCGCAATCTCCACCCTTCTAGGGCGGGGTTAGCGAGCAAATTGTATAAAGAGGTTTTTCTTCCTTTCGGGTCGAAGAATTCCCGCCTCTCTGGGGGGGGTCTTCAAAGGCAACGAGAGGCGGGCGGTCCGCCTGATATAGGAGAAATGTCATGACGAAAGTATTTCATCAGTTGGCCCTTTTGGGGGATGTCTGGGTCCTCTGGCTGCTGATCATCGCAAGCGTGGTTTCTCTTGGGGTCATTTTAGAACGGGGGTGGTGCTTCCGGAAAAACCGTATCGACTTCGCGCATTTTCTCGAGGAGTTAGCGGGCCTCTTGGAGAAAGACGATTTGGCCGGGGCCCGCCAGGTCGCGAAGGGAAGCCGGGGGGTGGAAGCCCGGGTCGCGCTCGCCGGGCTGGAGCAGTTCGCCAAGGGGCCGGCTTCGGTGGAGCAGGCGATGGCTTCCCGGCTCGTGTTGGAGCGGGCCGCCCTGGAGCGCCATCTGATTATCCTCGGGAGCCTGGGGAACAACGCGCCGTTTATCGGATTGTTCGGCACGGTGCTCGGCATCATCAAGGCCTTCAACGACTTGGCGGTAAGCGGCCAATCGGGTGTCGGCGTGGTCATGGTCGGAATTTCCTCGGCGTTGATCGCCACGGCGTTTGGGATTTTTGTGGCGATCCCGGCGGTGGCGGCCAACAACGCGTTCCATACCCGGCTGAAGGGGGTGAGCGCGAATGCCCAAAGCCTCATTCACCGGGTGCAGATCTACTTGCGGGATGAGACGAAGAGAGGATCTCGGAGCCTTGTCGGGACCGTGCAAGCCGTGGAACAAGAAGAGAAGGAGGAGGTTTCGATATGAGCGCGCAAAATTCCGGTGATGACGGGGTGGTGACCGGCATCAACGTGACCCCGCTGGTCGATGTGGTGCTGGTGCTTTTGATCATCTTGATGGTGACCGCCCAGTTTACCTCCAACGGGGAATTAAAAATTAATCTGCCAAAGACGGCTGCGGCAGAGGCGCCGTCCCAAGCTGCCGGTCTAACGGTGTTGCTCGATGGTCAGGGCCAACTCTTCCTCATGGAAGAAGCGGTCGATCTCAACGGCCTGAAAGCAAGCCTGGCGCGTGAGGCGGAATTAAACTCCAGTGTGCGTGTGACGCTGGCCGCCGACGGCCGGCTTCCCTACCAGCAGGTGGTCGGTGTCCTCGATGCGATCAAACAATCGGGCGTCACGCGGGTTGCCCTGGCGTCGGAGAAGGGATCGGAGGAGTAAGATGACACTCATCAAGCAGATCGGCGGTATCCCGATGGGGATCTTTTTCTCAATCCTGATCCATGCCGGGTTCGGGGGTGGATTCCATTCCCTCTTCACCTTCGATCCACCGCCCGCCATTGTCGCGGAGCTTGACCTCTCGATGACGTCATTTTTACCGGCTGCGCCCCCCCCTCCCCCGCCACCGGGATCGCCGGCCGGATCGGCACCGTCGGCGGAAGCAATACCCGGCCCGACCCGGGCCGCCGTGAAGAAGCAAGCGGCGGCGTTTTCTTTCGCCCAAAAGGAAACACAGATGAAGTCGGAGGATCTTCCCGCTCCGGTTGTTCCGGAATTTCACTCTGAGATTCTCAAAGTTCCCGAAACGCCATCCACGGAGGAGATTATTTCCGCGGGTTCCAGTGAGGTTCAGGAAACGGATGAAGGAGCATCGGCCGAAGAGGAAGCGGTCTCTGTCGCCGGAGCGGGGTCCGGCGAATCGGACGGCGAGCCTGGAGGCGTTCCAGGCGGTGTTCCCGGTGGTCAACTGGGAAGTATTCCCGGAGGGGTTATCGGCGGCGTTCCGGGAGGGCAACTGGGAGGATCGGGCCGGTATCTTCCCGCTTCCCAAGTGGCGCAACCGCCCCGGTGGATCGGAAATCTCATGACTCCGAGGGACTATCCTCCGGCGGCGCGGCGGAAAGGAAAAGACGGACGGGTGGTGATGTCGGTCTTTATTGATGAGACCGGCCGGGTGCGGGAGGTTCGTTTGTTACAAGGAAGTGATGACATTCTGAACGAAGTGGCCCTCCGTAAAGTACGGGAAGCGCTCTTCACCCCGGCTTACAGCCAAGAAGGTCAACCGGTCGCCTGCAAGGTGACGCTGCCGATCCGATTCCAATTGGAATAGGTTCGCCCGAAAACAACAAACCTCACATAACGAAAGGATCAACCAAGAATGAGACAGTTGAAACGCAAGTGTCGCCGCAACCGGATTCTCCTGAATGCAAGGATCAAATCTCGGTGCGGCAAACCGTGTCGTGTAGAGGTCAGGCCGCGCAGAGCAGGTTTCGCGCAATCGATTGTGAGCGTTCTCGGCGTGGCCGCTCTGATTGGAATGGGGACACTCGCACGGGCCGAGCAGACGGATGACGAGTCGCCGCTGTTGCCGGAAGTCGTCGTACCCGGGAAGCAGGAAAAAGAGAAGAATGCCTACAAACCGGAGGCTCCCTCTTCGCAAAAATATACCGAACCGCTGCGCGATATCCCGCAGACGGTCACGGTTGTTCCAAAAGCGGTGATCGAGGAGCAGGGGGCGACGACCCTGCGCGACGTGTTGCGCGGTGTTTCGGGCATTACCTTCCAGGCTGGCGAAGGAGGGGTCCCTGCCGGAGACAACCTCACGGTGCGCGGCTTTAGCGCCCGCACCGATCTGTTCGTCGACAGCGTCCGCGATTTCGGCGGATATTCCCGCGATCCGTTTAACGTCGAACAGGTCGAGGTGGCAAAAGGGCCGGCCTCCTCCTATGCGGGGCGCGGTTCAAGCGGCGGGACCGTCAACCTGGTCAGCAAAAGACCAACCCTCGACCCCTTCTATCAAGGGGCCATCGGGGGCGGCACCGATGCCTACAGGCGCGTCACCCTTGACCTGAATCAGCCGGTGACCGGTTTCGGAATGACCGGGACCGCTCTCCGCCTCAACGCCATGTGGCACAACGCCGATGTCCCCGGACGGGATGTAGTAAAAAACGAGCGCTGGGGGATCGCCCCTTCGCTCGCCTTCGGACTCGGCACGCCGACCCGGGTGACGCTCGGTTATTTCCATTTAAGTCAGGACAATCTTCCCGATTTGGGCCTTCCGTGGGTGCCGGCCGGGAACAACAATCCGGTTCTCTCCTCCTTTGCCAATCAGGCGCCGCCGGTTAACTTTGGCAATTTCTACGGCCTGAAGAATCGCGATTTTGAAAAGACCATCACCGACCTTGGCACGGTGGAAGTGGCACATGACTTCAACGACTCTGTCCGTTTCCGCAACCTGCTCCGATACGGCCAGACGCGGCGCGATTCATTCATCGTCGCACCCCGTTTTAAGGACTTGGATCCGGGCCCACAGACGGTGACCGGAACCGTCATCGAACGGGGTCAGCGGTCGCGCGACCAGTTGGATACGATTTTGGCCGACCAGGCCGATCTGCTGCTCCGGTTCAAGACCGGCAGGATCGATCATGCGGTGGTCACCGGAATCGAATATCTCCGTGAGACCTCCGAAAACTTCCTGAGAACGCTTACGACGGCCGATCCGAACACCGATCTGTTTCATCCGAATTCGGGAGACCCGCCCGCCGGGTCGCTTCAGCGGACCGGCGCCGTTAATAAGGCCGACTCGACATCCGCCGCGCTCTATGCGTTCGACACCCTCAAGCTCGGCGAGAAATGGCAGGTGACCGGCGGTCTGCGCTGGGACCGCTTCGACGTCGATTTCAAGTCGGTCGACGCCAATGGTGTTACGACTCCGCTCGGACGGACCGACCGGATTCTCAGCTACCGGACCGGCGTGGTCTACAAACCGGCCCCGAATGGGAGCCTCTACGCCGCTTATGGAACGTCGGCCAACCCGGCCGCCGAGGGATTGAGTCTGAGCAGCAGCGCAACCGCCCAAAACAACGTGAACACCAAGCCCGAGAAAAACCGGACCTATGAAATTGGGACGAAATGGGATCTGTTCAAAAGACGGTTGGCCGTGGGTGTCGCCCTTTTCCGGACAGAGAAGACCAATGCGCGCACCGAGGATCCGACCAACCCGGCCGACGTCATCGTCCTCCAAGGCAAACATCGTGTCGATGGTCTGGAGGTCGGCGCCGCCGGCAGCATCACCGATGAATGGAAACTGTTCGGCGGTTACACCCTCATGAACAGCGAGATCGTCTCGTCAAAGGATGTGCGTCAGGTCGGGTTGGAGCTGAGCAATACCCCCAAGCGGTCGTTCAGCCTCTGGACGACCTACCGATTGCCGTGGGATCTTAACGTCGGCGCGGGGGCACAGTTTGTCGATGACCGTTTCTCCAGCAACAACCCTGATTCCAGGCGAACCGCGCCGAGTTATTGGCTGTTCGATGCGATGGCCGCTTTTGATGTGACGAACAACCTGATCCTTCGTCTCAACGCGTACAACCTGGCGAATGAGAAATATATTCAAAGCGTCGGCGGCGGTCACTTCATCCCCGGCGCCGGCCGATCGGCGATCGTCACCGCCAATATGAAATTTTAATCCAAAAGGAGAAACCCAAAAATGTTATTGAGCATACCCGATATTCTGACGGCGGAACAGGTGGTGGCGGCCCGGAAAATTCTGGAACAGGCCGAGTGGGTCGACGGCCGCGTGACCGCAGGACATCAATCGGCCAAGGCGAAGGACAACATGCAGGTACCGGAAGGCCATCCGGCGGCGGTGAAAGTCGGGGAGGTAATCCTCGAAGCGCTTGGCAAAAGTCCGGTTTTTCTCTCGGCGGCCCTGCCGTTGAAGGTCTTCCCGCCGCTGTTTAATCGTTATGAAAACGGCCAGTCGTTCGGCACCCATGTCGACAACGCGATCCGGCAGGTGCCCGGCACGCCGTATAAAATCCGCACCGATCTTTCGGCCACCCTGTTTCTCAGCGGGCCGGACGAATATGACGGCGGCGAACTGGTGGTGGAGGATACCTATGGGGTCCAGAGCATCCAGTTACCGGCCGGCCAGATGATCCTCTATCCTTCGACAAGCCTCCATCACGTGCGGCCGGTGACGCGGGGGACCCGCCTCTGCTCCTTTTTTTGGATTCAGAGCATGGTCCGCGACGATGGACGGCGATCCATTCTGTTCGATCTCGACCTGGGGATTCAGCGGCTGGGGCGGGATCATCCCGATCATCCCTCGGTCGTGCAATTGACCGGCGTTTATCATAATTTGCTACGGCAGTGGGCCGATTCGTGAATGACGTTTCGAGTCGGGAGAGAGCGATTATACCGGCGGTGACAGTTCGAAAAGTCCTTTTTTGGATCCACTTCACGGCGGGGACCGTCGCCGGTCTTGTGATTTTGGTCATGTCGTTGACCGGCCTGCTGATTGCTTTCGAGCCGCAGATCATCGACTTTGCGGAACAGGATCTTCGCAACGTTTCACCTCCCGGTCCGGAGGCGCGGAGATTGAGTATCGAAATAATTTTGGCCAAGGCACGGGAGGCGTTTCCCAAATTGCCTCCCAGCGGTGTGGCCATGCGCTCCGAACCGACCTCCTCCGCCGCGGTCAGTTTCGGCCGGGAGGAGACGATCTTCGTCAATCCCTATACCGGCGATCTGTTGGGGAAAGGCTCAAAGACTCACAAGCTGATGCACGAAATCGAAGATTGGCACCGTTGGCTCGGTTCGCGCGAAATTGGAAAACCGGTCACCGGCATTTGCAACGCCGCGTTTCTGATCCTCGTCGTCACCGGTTTTTATCTCTGGTGGCCGCGAGGGTGGAGTGGCGCCGCCTTTCGATCGGCCGTTCTGTTCAACCCCCGGCTCCAGGGGAAGGCGCGGGACCGGAACCGGCATCTTGTCATCGGCTTTTGGTGCGCGCCGGTTCTCCTCGTCATCACCCTCACCGGCCTGATCATGTCGTATCCGTGGGCCAACAACCTGCTCTATACGTTGACTGGAAATGAACCGCCCCCTCCCGTTCCGCAAGTTGTCACGCCCGCGCAGTCCTCTCAACCTCCGATCGCCAATATTGATGCCCTCTGGACGCGCGCCGAACAGCAGGCGCCCGGCTGGGTATCGATCCGGCTCCGCTTTCCGCAGCAACCGGAGGCGCCGGTAACCGCATTCATTCAGGAGCGGGGATCATGGCATCCCAACCCCCGCTCGCAGTTGATACTCGATCCGGAAACGGCCCAGGTGATTCGATGGGAACCCTTTTCCGAATACAACCTCGGAAGAAGACTGAGAGCGTGGGTCCGTCCGATCCATACGGGAGAAGGGATTGGATGGGTGGGTCAACTGATCGTCTCTCTGGCAGCCGCGGGGAGCGCTCTGCTGGTCTGGACAGGTTTGGTGATGGGTTGGAAGCGGTTGATCCGGCGCAAGGCATCGAGAAGGGAGCGATGGATGTCTGGAGCGGCGGTCGATTAAATCTCAAAATTTGCCCCTTTTGGGGGGTTGCCTCTTCTGTTCGAATCGCCTCAAAATGAAGATGATTTTATAAATCATCACTGCGAGAGGCCGGTTCATCCATGTCGAAGGCCAGGCTTCATCCGTGGGCGACTGAAGAAGGAACCGCTCATCCGTTTGGCGTCTCCTGGATCGAGGAGGAAGCGGCCTACAACTTCGCCCTCTACTCCAAGCATGCGACCGGGGTGACGTTGCTTCTTTATTCCGAGGCCGACTTTATTCATCCCGTCTATCAATATCGGTTCGATCCGCTCAAGAACCGATCGGGCCGGGTCTGGCACTGTCGGGTTCCGGAGAAAGAGACAAGCGGGGCGCGTTATTATGCCTATACGATCGACGGTCCGTACGAACCGGAAAGCGGTCATCGCTTCGACTCCCGGAAGATCCTCCTTGACCCCTACGCCCGGGCGGTCTTCTTCCCCCCCGATTTCAGCCGCGAGGCGGCGCGTCACCCCGCCTCCAATGCAGGACGGGCGCCGCTTGGATACCTCCCGGCCTGCCGGATTCCGTTCGACTGGGGAGAGGACCGCCGGCCGGTCCACACCTTCGACACGGTGATCTACGAGTTGCACGTCAAAGGATTTACCATCCGGCCAAATGCCCGGGTTTCTCCGCCTTGCCGCGGGACCTACGCGGGACTGATCGAGAAGATCCCCTATTTAAAAGATCTGGGGGTGACGGTTGTCGAGCTGATGCCGGTCCACCAATACGATCCACAGGAGGGAAACTACTGGGGCTACATGCCGCTCAACTTCTTCTCCCCGCATCATGCCTATGCGAGCGGCGACGGGATGTGTCGGCAGATCAACGAATTCCGGGAGATGGTCCGGGCGCTTCACGCCGCCGGGATCGAGGTGATTCTCGATGTCGTCTACAACCATACGACCGAGATGGACGAGCGCGGCCCGACATACAGCTTCCGGGGGATCGACAATACCACCTATTATCTGCTGGAAGCCGATCGGAGAAAGTATCGGAACGACGCCGGTACCGGCAACGTGCTCCACTCCGCCAATCGCACCGTCCGGAAGACGATTCTCGACAGCATGCGCTACTGGGTCGAGGAGATGCATATCGATGGATTCCGGTTCGACCTCGCCTCGCTCTTCACCCGAAACAGCGATGGGACGATCAACCTGGATGATCCGCCGATCATCTTCGAAATCACCGCCGATCCGCTCTTTGCCGATATCCGATTGATCGCCGAGGCGTGGGACCTCTCTGCCTATCAACTCGGCCGAAGCTTTCCGGGAATCACCTGGTTTCAATGGAACGGGAAATTTCGCGACGACCTTCGCGCCTTCGTCCGGGGAGATCGCGGCATGGTCAATGCCCTGATGGCGCGGCTGTACGGAAGCGACGATCTCTTCCCGGAGGCGGAGTCGTACCACGCCTATCAGAGCGTCAATTTCGTGACCTCGCACGACGGTTTCACCCTCTATGATCTCGTCTCCTACAACACGAAACACAATGAGGCGAACGACCACCGGAACAGCGATGGAACCGATTATAACGTGAGCTGGAATTGCGGTTGGGAGGGGGATCTCGAAGTACCCGAAGCGGTTTTGGCTCTGCGCCGTCGTCAGGTGAAGAATTTTTGCGTGTTGCTCTTCCTTGCCAACGGGACCCCGATGTTCCGGGCCGGCGATGAGTTTTTGCATACGCAAAGCGGAAACAACAACCCCTACAACCAGGACAACGAGACCACCTGGCTCGACTGGAATCTTCTGCAGAAGAACCGGGAGATCTTCCGCTTCTTCAAGCAGATGATCGTTTTTCGAAAGGTCCATCCGACCCTCTGCCGGAGCCGCTTCTGGCGGGAAGCGGTCCGCTGGTATGGGGCCGATGGGGAGGTTGACCGATCTGACGGATCACACTGCCTCGCCTTTTTCTTAAGCGGGGCCTCGGAAAAGGACGATGATCTCTACGTCATGATCAATGTCGATCCTTCTGATTGCACCTTTCTTTTGCAGGAAGGGAAGGCGGCGGAGTGGCGCCGTGTTATCGATACGAGCCTTCCGAGCCCGGAAGATTTTCTTCCGCCGGGAGATGAGGCGCCGGTCAAAGAGGGGACCTATCGGGTGAGGGGCCGATCGGTGGTGGTCCTGATTCGGTCAAAGGAGTTCTGATCCATTAGATTCTGTATTGAAAAGATCTACGTTTTTTGCGTAGATCTTTTCAATACCAGCGAACGAAGAGAGCGTTGAGGGGGAGGCTCCATCCGGCTTTGCCGGTGGAGGGGGCGACGCAAGCCCCCGCTTTCCGGCTCCGCCGGATTAGTGGAGAAACCGTCATGCGTGACCTGAGCGAAGAGCAACTGGGGTCTTATCTGGGATCTCTGTTAGGAGCGCCGGTTCAGATTCTCGGCATCGCGCCTCTGGGCGAACCGCTTCAAACCGGAGCACTCAAGGGATACGGCTACGGCGTTCCGATCGAGATTGCCTACGAGGTGTCCGGCCAGCGTCATCGCGCCGTTCTGGAGACGATGCGTCCGGCTCCCTTCGGGCATGAAGAGATGGCCGATCGTGCCCAGGCGCTGCTCTGGAGCCACGCCGCCTTTAACCGGCTTCCCGGTCATGTCCGCTCCCTTGATGTGGGGAGCTTTCAGCGGGATGGGAGCCTCCTTTCCCTGGGAGGGATCGAGGAGCCTTTTCTCCTGACGAAGTATGAGGAGGGGGAAGGATATTTTAAAGATCTGATCCGGCTGCGGGACGGCGGCAAACTCACGGAAGGGGATCAGGCCCGGGCCGACGCCCTCTGTGATTACCTGGTCGAAATTCATCGGCTTCCCGGACCCGATTTCCGACTTTATCTCCGGCGCATTCGCGAGTTGGTCGGCCATGGGGAGTGCATCATGGGTCTGATCGACAGTTATCCTTCTCAGTTTGAATTCATCACCTCCAAGTTGTTGGAAGAGATTGAGCAGCGCTGCGTTTCCTGGCGGTGGCGCCTCAAGGGGCGGACCCACCGGCTCCGGCAGGTCCACGGCGATTTCCATCCGTGGAATATCCTTTTCCGATCGGGGACCGATTTTACGGTGCTCGACCGCTCCCGAGGAGAGTGGGGCGAACCGGCGGATGATCTCTCCTGTCTCACGATGAATTATCTTTTCTTCTCCCTTCAGCGAAGCGGCCGGTTGGAGGGAGATTTTGAAAAATTGTTCCGCCGCTTCTGGAGCCGTTATTTAGAGAAAAGCGGCGACCGGGAGATCTTGGAGGTGGTCGCCCCCTTCTTCGCCTTCCGGGGTCTGGTGATGGCCAGCCCCCTTTGGTATCCCAATCTGGCGGAGGGGGTCCGCCGGAAGCTCTTTGCCTTGATGCAGGCGGTTCTGGATGCGCCGACTTTTGATCCGGAGCGGATCAATGATTACTGTGACCTTCGGGAAATGGTCTGAGGCGGAACGAAGACCACGAGGCGTAAAATGCGATCTGTGCAATTCAACGGATTTGCCGTCTGGATCACCGGACTGCCGGCTTCCGGGAAATCGACCCTGGCCAAGGCCTTGGTAGAGGTCCTTTCAACGCGCGGGATCGATGTGGCGGTGTTGGAGTCCGATGTCTTGCGGCGCATCTTCACCCCTCGTCCCCGTTATGACGAGGAGGAACGGAATGTTTTCTACGGGGCGATGATCTATGTCGGTCGCCTTCTCACCGAGCATGGGGTTTCGGTGATCTTCGATGGAACGGCAAACCGCCGCGCCTACCGCGACCAGGCGAGGAGGGAGATTCCCCGCTTCATGGAAGTCTATGTCAACACCCCGTTGGCGGTCTGTATCGACCGGGATCCCAAGGGAATTTACCGCAAAGTGCAGGAAGGGGCCGCCGCCACCGTTCCAGGAATCCAGGCGGCCTATGAGCCGCCGCACCATCCGGAGGTCGTGGTGAAAGGAGATCGGGAAACGGCGGAGAGCGGGGCGGAACGGGTGGTCGCCAAGCTGATCGAATCGGGATATTTCCCGGCAGGGAGGTTGTGAACAAATCTTTGACGGGAGAGGATTTGTTCACAGCCTCAGAGGGTGTATGAACAACATTCCCATCAAACCGGACGCATCTTCCCCTTCCCAGCACCTCACCCTTTTTCTGGCAGGGGATGTGATGACGGGGAGGGGGATTGATCAGATTTTGCCCCATCCCGGCGATCCGCATCTCTACGAATCGTACATGAAATCGGCCGTTGGATATGTAGAACTGGCCTGTGAGGTGAACGGTCCAATTCCAAAACCGGCCGACTTTTCCTATATCTGGGGAGAGGCCCTCGAGGCATTGGAACAACGGGCGCCTGATGTGAGGATCATCAACTTGGAGGCTGCCGTCACAACGAGCGAGACCTGGGAGGAGAAGGGGATCAACTACCGGATGCATCCGCGGAATCTCCCCTGCCTCACCGCGGCCAAAATCGATTGTTGTGTCCTCGCCAATAACCACGTGCTGGATTGGGCAGAGGCTGGACTCGCCGAGACATTGGAGACGCTGAAAAAGGAGAAGGTAAAAACCGCGGGGGCCGGCCGCAATATCGACGAAGCACAAGCCCCGGCGATCATCGAGGCGCCCGGGAAGGGACGGGTGATCGTCTTCGGATTCGGATCGGAGAGCAGCGGCATCCCTCGGCGCTGGGCCGCAACAAAAGAGAAGCCCGGCGTCGATCTGCTCCATGATTTCTCCGAGAAAACGGTCGGCTGGATTGCGAGACGGGTGCAAACGGAAAAACGGCCGGGAGATGTCGTTGTCGCCTCGATCCATTGGGGGGGAAATTGGGGGTACGACATTCCCGATGCGCAGATGGGGTTTGCCCATCGATTAATCGACGAGGCCGGGATCGATCTGGTTCATGGGCATTCCTCTCATCATGCGAAAAGAATCGAAATCTATTGTGAGAAGCCGATTCTCTATGGCTGTGGCGATTTTCTCAACGACTACGAAGGAATCCGCGGACATGAAGCGTTTAGAGGAGACTTGGCGTTGATCTATCTTGCGACGATCATTCCATCGACCGGAAGGCTCGTTCGATTCGAGATGATTCCTTTCCAGATAAAACGCTTTCGGTTGAACCGCGCATCGGCCAAAGATGCGGAATGGTTGGAAGAGATGTTCAACAGAGAGGGTCAAGCGTTGGGGACAGGTGTTGAACTGAAAAAGGACGGTTCGCTGATGCTCCAATGGAATAAAGAGGCGTTTTAAAATGGTTTTTATGGGCAAATCGCACTTAAATCCGGCGTGAAATTGACAGTTTCAGACGAGCGGAGAAAAGTCGCAATTGGGGTCTGGGAAATCCACTTTAGATTCTGTATTGAAAATATCTACGTTTTTTGCGTAGATCTTTTCAATACCAGCGAACGAAGAGAGCGTTGAGGGGGAGGCTCCATCCGGCTTTGGCGGAGGGCACGCACAGGCCGGTGGAGGGGGCGACGCAAGCCCCCGCTTTCCGGCGAAGCCGGCTTAGAGCTTGTGAGTAAATCCCCTCACGGCTGCGGCCGCCCCTTATATGCGCGCCTGGCTGCGTTGCGGGGCCCCCAAGATCACGGTGTAACAGTACAAGCTGGTCATGTAAATGCTGCTACACTCGTTCACTCGCTCTTAAACATCTTGACCGTGTATAAAAATCCGTGCTACATCATATCCGTATATCTAATCACTGGTTCTCCCTTCGCGGAGCGAAGGGAGAATGCCGGGGCTGAGCCGGTGCCCCTTCCCTCCGCTCCGCTACGGGAGAACCAGGGGTACGAAACCGACCGCTCGCTACGCTCGCGGCGGCTCAGCCCCGGCATTAGCCGTCAGAGATCCTCGATATGAGCGATTTTTCAAGCCTATCACCCGAGTATCAGCGCCGCGCGGTATTACAACGGTCGGGAAGCGAGAAACCCTTCGATCTCCTCGCCATTCAGCCTTCGGACAACGTTCTCGACTTGGGCTGCGGTCCAGGGCACTTGACGAAGAAGATCAGAGAACTCGCCAACAGAACCGTCGTGGGCGTCGATCCCGCCGAGGGAATAATCGCTCAGGCGAGACAGAACGTATCAGACGCGAGCACCTCATTTTATGTGTGCGACGCGGAGTCGCTCGACTTCGTCGACGTGTTTGACGTGATTTTCTGCAATTCTGTGTTTCAGTGGTTGCGCAACCCAGAACGCGCTTTGCACAACTGCTTCCGCGCGCTGCGAGCTCGTGGTGCGTTCGTGCCAGATTGAAAAGATCACTGAATTCTGTTCACCCGCAAAGGTCCTTGAAATGTTTGAATCGGGCGCGTCCGCGGGCTATTTGAATCCCGACTGTTACGATGTGCCCCTGCCACTGGGATTCATTGAGAACGCCCGTGAAGTCATTTCAAGATCATTCTATTCCCAGGCGAGGGGGGATGGGATGGTTGCGATCACGTTTTATCGCGTGTACGTGGTGGCGCACAAAGAGTCGTCTGACGGCTAACCCAGGCACAGACTGTGTGAAAACTATTTTTCTGTTTAATCCTCACGCATTGAGATGATAAAT
>CAZOFJ010000056.1:0-21593 GCA_964579005.1 uncultured Nitrospirota bacterium | reverse complement strand
AAGAATTGGTGCCGAGACGCAGAATCGAACTGCGGACACGAGGCTTTTCAGGCCTCTGCTCTACCAACTGAGCTATCTCGGCGTGAAAAAAACGAGGTTGAAAGGTAACAAAGGAAAGAACGATTGTCAATCTCTTTTTGAACGCCTGATTTCACTGTCGAATATTCAAAAAAAGATAAGAGCCGATGCCGAAGAAGAGGAGGTTTGCTCCCCAGGCTGCGATCCAAGGGGGGAGGATATGGACCCGGCCGAGGCTGATGGTTGCCGAGAAAGCAATCCAATAGAAGAGCCCCAACGAAAGGCTGATGCCGGCGCCCCGGGCGACTCTTCCGCCTCTCCGATCGTGCAGGGCAAATGGAATCCCAACGAGTACCATGATGAAGTTCACGAAGGGGAAGGCTTGCCGCCCAAGTAAGTCGACGCGAAACCGGGTGCTGTCGAGTCCATCTGCTTTCAGTCGATCGATATAGGCTTGAAGGTGGTGGCGTGTTGTCTCTTCCGGGAGAAGGGTCATCTCCTTAAAGTCTTCCGGTTTTTTATTCATTGGAAAGATCTCTTCATCGAATCGCGCCAATCGCACCGTCCCATCCGGCAAAAAGAATCTCCGAATTCCGTTCGACAGGTGCCAATTCCCGTCTCGATATGTTAACGCTTCCGCTTCGACGATTTCACCCAGAGAGAAGTCGTTTCCCAGGGAATAGATGTTGATTCCGTGCATTTTCCGCCGATCGGGTTCGATCATTTCGATATTGAATAGGGTCCGAAGATTTTGACGGAGCCATACCTTGTTTTGAACCAGATCCCCGGGAGGACGCTTCTTCTCGATATTGACTTGTTGAATTGTTTTGGATTTTTTAAAGGTTGAGGGGATGAGGGAGTCGTTCATCAAGAAAAGGAATCCGCTCAGGAACCCTCCGAACAGTAGAAGAGGGGTGGTCAGTCGAAAAAGACTGACCCCGCAGCTTTTGAAGGCGATCACTTCGTTGTTCCTTGAGAGAAGACCGAGTGTGATGAAGGTTGCAAGGAGAACGGCCAGCGGAGCGATATCGAATAACATTCTTGGCGACTTGTAGAGGAAGTATTGGATAACCCAGTAGAACTCCGCGTCCCATTCCGAAAACTTTCGAATCTTTTCCAGGAAATCGATCGCCAGATAAACGATAAACAGGGAGGACAAAGTCACCGCGAAAAACTTGATGTACTCTTTAAATAGATATCTGGAAAGAATGGACATCGTTATGGCCGTTTGCTCCCCATGCGCAAAAACTTGGGATAAGATTCTTCCGCGGTTATTTTAAGCAGATAAAGGGTAAAAGGGATCAGCGCGGCATGGGGAACCCAGATCGACATGAAGGGGGACGTGACCCGATGGGTGACCAAAAAATCCCCAAAAGTATTCAGCAGATAATAAAGAATGACGAGGCCGATCCCGACGCTGACCCCCCCCAATCGCCCCGACCTTCCGGAGATCATGCCGAGCGGGACCCCGACCATCCCAAAAGCAAGAGAGGCAAGTGAGAGAGAGAACTTCTTATAGAATTCCGAAAGAAGGCGCAAGGCCTTGGAGTCCCGCCCTTCCGAGTTTTTGATTCTTTGCCTTATCTCTTGATAGGTTAGATTTTCCAGTGGGATATTCGTTCCTTGAATGAGCGATCCGATGTCGAGCTTGAGGTGATAGCTTGCGAAAGTCATGCGGCGGTCGTCGGCTTGATCCTTCCCCTTGGTGTGGAGGCTTCCATTAAAGAGACGGAGCTCGACGGTGCCCGTCGACGGATCGTTGAGCAGCACCCCTTTCATCGCGGTGATTACTTTCGGCGACTCACGATCCCTTTCATCGAAGATAAACACCCCTTCCAAATCACTGAAAGTCGCCATCGATTCGACATAGACCACCACGTTTGAAAAAGTCCCGTTAAACTTCCCCTCTTCGATTCCAACGCCGGATCTTCTTTTTAAAATCTTTACCGCCATGGAGTTGAGTGATCCCCCTCTCCAGGGTTCCGCGATCATTCCCATCAGTAAAGTCAAAAGAGAGGCCAAGAGGGAAAAAAAAAGAACCGGGCGGAGCAATCGATAAAAGCCGACCCCGGTCGATTTTAAGGCGATGATTTCATAATCGTGGGAAAGGCGATTGAAGGTCAGGATGGACCCCAGGAGAACGGCAATGGGGATTGTCAGCATGAAAAAATAGGGGAGGAGCGATAAGAAAATCTCGGCGACGCTGAGGAGATCCACTCCCTTGTCGATCACCAGCTCCATTAACTTGAGAAGTTGCTGGATGAGTATCAAAAAAGTGAGGATAAAGATCCCGAATCCAAACGGGACCAAGAGCTCTTTGAAGATGTAGCGATCAAGGATCTGATTCAGCATGCCGCCACTATACATCGGAGAAGAGAGGTTGTAAATATGCTCCCGGCCGTCGGGTCAACAAAGCCTGTATTCCATGCGGTTTTCTTGACACATTGGGGGTTCTATGATATCTCCTTTAATACGGTTCGTAGAGGGAATCCCTTGTCTTCCGATAAAAATTCCATCATCGAAAAAGCAAAAAAATTCACGGCAAAAGGCCAAATCGACAAGGCAATCGAGGAATGGCAAAAACTGATTGCCGAAACCCCCAATGATGGGAACATCTATAACACCATCGGCGATCTCCACTTGAAGGTGAGCAGGACCGGTGAAGCAATCGAGGCGTATTTGAAAGGGGCCGAAGCTTTTAAGGGAGCCGGCTTCGAGCTCAAAGGGATCGCCGTCTATAAGAAAATTTTAAAGCTCGATCCCGCTCGAATCGATGTTTACGAGAAGCTGGCCGATCTCCATGCCGAAAGGGGATTGATCGCGAATGCGGTTGAAGATTACCTTCGGGTGGCGAAGCATCACGCGAAGCAGGGGGACCTTCAGGTGTCCGTTTCGGTATATAGAAAACTCGCCAACCTCGATCCAAAGAACTTTGCCGTTCGACAAAAGCTGGCTGAAATATGTCAAAAGTGGGGGCTTGAAAAAGAGGCGGTCGAAGAGTACGGAAAGGTCCTTGAGATTTTTAAAGATCGACAGATGGATTCCGAGGCGCAGCAGGTGATCGATGAGGTAAAAAAGATCGATCCCAGTTTCGCAGGGGAGAATCCGCCGCCGGAGGAAATAGAATCCCGAAGCGGCTCCTCCCCGGAGGTCCAATCGATACCGGCCGAAACGTCTCCTGCGCCCGCCGCCGCTGCTCAACCCGATGCACTCACTGAATTGCTCGCCGAGGAGATTGTCCCGGTCTCTCTTTCTTCCCTCTCGGACCGAATGGAGCGAACGCTCAGTGACGGGGATTGGCTTGAGGCCGAAACCCTCCTGGAGGAGCTTCAGGGTGATCCCACTGGAGCGATTACATTTTTGTCGAAGTGGGTCCAACACTTCTTGGACAGAGGATCTTCTCCCAAGGGTTTTTTGATTTTGCAAAAAGCGGTTTCTCTTGCAAAGTCCCATCGGCTTTTCGCGGAAAGTCGGTCATTGATTTTGCGATATCTGGAGGCGAATCCGGAGCAGCTTTCGGCGCGTCAGCTTCTGGCGGAGAATGATGAGGAATCGGGTCAGTCAGAAGAGGCGATCCGCTCGTATTCCCAAGTTATTTTACTGCTTTCAAAGCAGCGATCTTTTGCAGAAGCGCAGGCCTACTATGAGAAAATCAAATCCCGCTTGCCCGGTATTGCGGAAGTCGCGGAATGGCGTGAGCGATTTGAGGCGAAGCCGGTCGAGGAGACGATGACTGGTTCTTCCGTGGAGCAATCCTCGGAGGTGTCGGCCATAGACGAGGTGATAGAAAAAATATCCTCCGATCTGATAGAAACGCCTGCCGTGCCAGGGCCGCCACAAGAGCCGCTAATAGAGGTTCTTGAAGAGGGAGGAAGCGGTTCCTCCAGCCCCGAGCCCCCTCCCGTCGCATTATCCGAAGTGGTGGAAGTGATTGAACCGGAACCGCCTCCGATCGAAAACGAAATAAAAGAGGCTCCCGCCGAAGTGTCCCCTGAAGAAGGATCACCTGAACCTCAAGAAGTACCAGATGAAACGAAGGGGGATGGGATTGAGGTGCTTTCCGAGACCGCCTTTGAAGGTCATCTTACAGAAATCGACGTCTACCTGAAATACGGTCTGATCGGCAAAGCGATCGAACAGTTACTTCTCCTCTCCCGTCTTGCCCCCTCTCGAGAGGAGCCCCACCTTCATTTAAAGGAGCTTTATTTAAGAGAAGGGATGAATGAAAAAGCGGCGGAGGAATGTTTCCTTCTCGCGAGTCTGTACGAAAAAGCGGGGGCCGAAGAGAAACGAAAGGCTGTCCTGCTGGAACGGGATGCCCTCTATCCGGGAGAAATCGGAGTTGAAACGGGGGGTGAGGAGGTTGTGCTCTCGGTCGAAACCGACTCGCTCGAATCGCTTGCAGTGGTTGAGGGGGCGTCACCTTCGACTTTGACGTCCGATCCGGTGGAAGAGGACCGGGAAGAAAAGGCCGAGGTGACCCAAATGCTGGAGAGGGTCGATACGAATCTTGGTGAGGTTGAAATAAAACTCGCCCAGGCCGAAAAGTGTATTCTGAGTGGAGACCAGGAAGGGGCGACGTCCCTCTTATGGGGAATTTTAGAGACCGACCCAAATTGTGACACGGCGAGGCGAATGCTTTTGAATCTCCAAGCGGAGGTCCGCCCGAACCTTGAGTCAAGTCGATCCGATGAAGCGGAAGATCCTTCCGACGTTAAGGGGGAGATACGGGTATCCGAAGATTCTTTGGAAAACTTTGACCAAAGCTTGAGAACCCTTGTTTCGGACGATGAATCGGGCAAAGAGGAGTCGGCGAATCGGAATCAGGAGGAGGAAGACGAGGAGTACATCGATCTGCGATCGATCTTTGGCGAAGAGCGAAAGGTTGACGAGGGTGACTCCTCGGGGCTTGAGATACAAGGGCTCGATGATGCCTTGGAGGATCTGAAACAAGGGGGTCGGCACAATCAGCAGGAGTATGAAACTCATTATAATTTGGGAATTGCCTACAAGGAAATGGGGTTGATTCCCGAAGCGATTAAAGAGTTCGAACTTGCGTTTCAGGGGGATGGCCGATTCCAAGATGCGTCGAGTATGTTGGCGGGTTGCTATATCGAAATGGGGGTGTTCGATACTGCCATCGAGATTCTCCAAAACGCCTTGGCCGATCCGAGATGCAGAAAGGAAAACAGGCTTGCACTGACCTATGAATTGGCGTTGCTTTTTGATACGCCGGAAACCCGGGATCGCGCAAAGGCCCTCTATGACGAAATCTACCTTCTCGATCCTCAGTTTAGGGATATTGGGGCGAAGAAGGCGGCTCTGGCTCAGGAAGAAGTGACCCGGATTCCATCGGTCGAAAAAACATCGCGGCCGGAGCGGGGGCCGGCCCAAAAGAAAAGCCGTATCTCGTATCTTTAAGTGGGGTGTTGAACGAGCACCATTCCAACCGGTGTTTTTTAAAAGCGGACATGATCGGAGACCATGAGCTATCTTGAATTTTATAATCTCAAGGAACAACCGTTTTCCATCTCGGTTGACAACCGTTTTTATTTCAGCAGCGATCACCATGCCCATGCGCTGGTCAAATTGAGATATGCGGCCGATGAACGGAAGGGGCTGGCCATTCTCGTGGGGGGGATTGGAACGGGAAAAACAACGCTGGCGAGACGGATGTTGGATGAATTGGAAGAGGCAAAATTCGAATCGGCCCTCCTCGTTGTCATTCATGCCTCGATTCCCTCCGAGTGGCTTTTGAGAAAAATTGCGGTTCAATTGGGTGTTCAAAACCCGGCGGATGACAAAACAGAGCTTTTGGGTCAGTTGTATCACCGTTTGGTCGAGATTTACGATTCCGGCAAGAAAGCGGTGGTCTTGATTGACGAAGCTCAGATGCTCCAGCGGCGCGAGGTGATGGAGGAGTTCAGGGGAATTTTAAATATCGAGCTGGACGGTCAAAAACTGATCACCTTTATTTTCTTCGGGCTTCCCGATTTGGATACCTACCTTGCTTTGGATAAGCCCCTTCAGCAACGAATTGCGGTTCGGTATGAACTCGAATCGTTGACGGAAAAAACGACTGAAGAATATGTCCGCTATCGCCTGGAAGTGGCCGGTGCGAAAAGAGATCTGTTCGCGAACGATGCCTATATGTTGATCCATCAATATTCCGAAGGGATTCCTCGATTGATCAACAGTATTTCAGACAATGCCCTTCTCGAAGGGTTTCTGAGGCGAAAAGACAAGATCGACGGAGAGATCATCCGAGAAGTGGTTTCCGATCTCAAGCTGATTGGCCTCGATGGAAAACCGAATTAAACAAGAGAGACCGGTTTGGCTTGTGACCGGCTTTTCTTGTTGCAAGCGCGGGGGTGGAGGGCAATGCAGGACTTTTCTTAATTTCCACATAGGCCTCTACGGGAAACAGATCCTCATTGAATAAAGATACCTCCCTGCGTCGGCACAAAGCGAAAGGGCTTGGCCGAATGCCTGGTCCCTCATGTCCCAAGATCAGGAAAGATCTTATTATCTTGACTTAGTTTTCCCTCCCCCCTATAATTATAAAAATTTTTTTCCTAGAGTAAAAACGGTTCTATCATGTTGGAAAATCTAACAAAACGGCTCGATACCGCTCTTAAAAGTCTCCGTGGTAAAGGGCTTTTGACGGAGGCACACGTCGAGGAAACCTTGAAGGAAGTTCGTTTGGCTCTTCTAGAGGCCGATGTCCATTTCAGGGTCGTTAAATCTTTTATTGAGTCGATTCGCGCGAAAGCGGTCGGGAGGGAGATTCTTGAGAGTTTAACTCCCGGTCAACAGGTGATCAAGGTTGTTTGGGAAGAACTGACGCGTTTGATGGGAGAAAAAGGGGGCGGGCTGACCCTCGCTTCCCAACCCCCCACCATTATTCTTTTGGTCGGATTACAAGGATCGGGAAAAACAACCACCACCGCGAAACTGGCCAAACTCTATAAGGATCAAGGGAAAAAAGTACTTCTTGTCGCAGCCGATCTTCAGAGACCTGCCGCTGTGGATCAGCTCCAAATTCTTGGGAAGACGGTCGGAGTTCCGGTTGCTTCTCCCACTGTCGAGAAAGATCCCGTGGAGGTGATTTCAAAAGGGGTCCGGCAGGGGACGGAACAGGATGCCGATCTTGTTCTCATCGATACCGCCGGACGACTTCAGATTGACGAGTCTCTCATGGAGGAGCTGGTTCGGGTCAAATCGGCCGTTTCTCCGCACGAGATTTTGCTTGTGGCAGATGCAATGACGGGACAGGCCGCCGTCAATGTTGCGGAAACTTTCCATCAAAAACTTGCTTTGACGGGGGTGATTCTTACCAAGACGGAAGGCGATGCCAGAGGAGGGGCCATTCTTTCGATACGGGCTGTGACCGGTGCTCCGATCCGGTTCATCGGGACCGGGGAAAAGCTCGATGCTTTCGAGATATTCCATCCCGACCGAATTGCTTCTCGGATCTTGGGGATGGGGGATGTTCTTTCTCTAATCGAGCTTGCAGAGCAAAACTATTCCCGGGAACAGGCGGAGGCCCTTGGGAAAAAACTTCGATCAGATCAGTTTACGCTAGAGGATTTTCGGCAGCAAATAAAGCAGGTTAAAAAAATGGGAAGCCTCGAAAAAATATTGGAAATGATTCCGGGTGTCAAAGGCTTGAATGTCCTTCCAGATCAGGGAGATGTCGAAAAGGAGATGCGCCGGATTGAGGCGATCATCTGTTCGATGACTTCCCGTGAACGCCGGGATCCCGGCGTTATCAACGGAAACATGAGGAAGAGGATCGCCAAGGGGAGTGGTACCTCCGTTCAGGAGGTCAACCGGCTTCTAAAGCAATTCTTTGAAGCAAAAAAAATGATGAAGCTTCTTTCGGGAGCAAAACGAAAGGGCTTGGGTCGGATGATGGGACCGTTAATAAATCGTTAATAAAATGAAGAACGAATATCAACAAAGGGGGAAATGTGGCTGTTAAAATAAGATTGGCTCGAGTAGGTCGGCATAAACGACCTTATTATCGTATTGTTGCGGCGGATTCCCAATCGCCGAGAAATGGTCGGTTTATTGAAATTCTTGGAACGTATGACCCGCTGAGCGAAAAGGGAATCCCGGAAATAAAAGAAGAGAATGCGATCCGCTGGCTCAAGCGGGGAGCCGAGGTAACGGAGACGGTTCGATCGCTCTTTAAAAAGGTACATCTGTATAAAAAAGCGAATGAAACGGTTGGTGAGGGGGTCTAAGTCCAGTTCGTTCGTGCCCCGGAGAATCGGATCTGGCACGAATTCTCGTGTTGCCTGAGAACGCTAACGGAGGTAGAGTCGATGAAGGAGTTGATCGAGTATATCGCAAAATCGCTTGTGGATCGGCCTGAAAATGTCACCGTCAGAGAGACGGAGGGTGAGAAGACGACCATCATTGAATTGCGCGTTGCTCAAGAAGACCTCGGAAAGGTGATCGGGAAACAGGGAAGGACTGCCAGGGCGATGAGGACCATTTTGAATGCCGCCGGAACAAAAGTCGGTAAGCGGTGCGTCCTCGAGATCTTGGAATAATGAACGGATTAAAACCATCCGGACAACAATCTCCGAGCAGCATGATTACCATCGGACGTGTTCTTAAATCGGTTGGGCTTCGGGGAGAATTGAAAATTTCTCCCTTAACCGACTTCCCTGAGCGTTTTGATTCTCTTGAAGAGGTTTTGATCGAGACAAAAGAGGGGCAAACCGATTTGTATCGGATAGAGGGGGTTCGCCACGGGCCGCCCTTTGTTTATCTTCACTTGGCGGGGCTGACCTCGGTTGAGATGGCTCAGTCATTGGCCGGAGGGGTTCTCCTGATCCCCGATGAAAAACGGATACCTCTTCCAAAAGGAAGCTATTACCATTTCGAAATCGAGGGTCTTGACGTTTATTTAGAAGACGGTGTTTTTTTGGGAAAAGTGGATGAGATTATTCGGACCGGGAGTAATGATGTGTATGTCGTGAGGCAGGGTGGAAAAGAATATCTTATTCCGGCCTTGGTCTCTGTCGTACGTAAAATCAGCCTTTCGGAAGGGAAGATGGTCATTTCCCCGATGAATGGATTGTTGGAACGGCCATGAAGTGTGATATTATTACCCTCTTTCCAGGGATGGTTGCTCCGGTGCTGGACGAAAGCATCTTGAAACGGGCGCGCCAGCGTGGTTTGGTTGATATCCGCGTCTCGCAGTTGCGTGATTTTACGACGGATAAGCATCGGACGGCCGATGATGTTCCTTACGGGGGAGGGCCTGGAATGCTCCTAAAACCAGAGCCGATCTTCGCCGCCGTTGACAAAGCGCGTCAGGACCGGGGTGAAATCCGGTTGATCATCCCTTCTCCACAGGGTGTTTTGTTCAACCAAAACATGGCGGCCGATTTTTCAAGAGAAAAAAAAAGCCTCGTTTTTATTTGCGGCCACTACGAAGGGATTGATGCCCGGGTGATGGAAGGACTTCCTGTCGAGGAGGTTTCGATCGGAGATTTTATCCTCACTGGCGGGGAATTGGCCGCATTAATGATGATTGATGCGGCCGCTCGGTTGATCCCGGGAGTGCTGGGGGAACCGGCCTCTTTGGAAGAGGAATCATTTTCTTCGCCTTTGTTAGAGTACCCCCATTATACCCGTCCCGCGGAGTTTCGTGGGATGAAGGTTCCGGACACCCTGATTTCGGGCAACCATCGGGCGATTCGTGCTTGGAAGAAACGGCAAGCGCTACTGAATACACTTCGGAAACGTCCTGAGTTGCTTTCGGACGCTTCTTTATCCGAAGAGCAAAAAGAATGGATGAAGCAACACGCGGAGTCGGATTACACATCGGTCGTAAATTAATTTGTTAATTAATAAAAGCAAGGAGAAGAGGTTCGATGAATCGGTTAGAGAGATTGGAAAAGCGGCTTCAGAAGGCGGAGGTTCCCCAGATGAGTATTGGGGATACCGTTCGGGTCCATGTGAAGATTGTCGAAGGAGAGAAAGAGCGGATTCAGGTTTACGAGGGGGTTGTGATCCGAAAAAAAGGAACACGGAATCGGGCAACATTTACGGTTCGTAAAGTTTCTTATGGTGTCGGTGTGGAGCGTATTTTTCCTCTGCACTCCCCATTTATTACCCAACTCGATATTGTTCGAAGTGGGAAGGTCCGCCGTGCCAAGCTCTACTATCTCCGAGAAAGGAAAGGGCAGGCCGCACGTATCTCAGAAAGGGAGAGGATCTCCCCTTCTGGAAAGCAAAAAGCAGATCTTCCCTTATTAGAAGAACCCCAACCTGTCAAAGTGGAGTAGCTCCACCTTTCCATCGGGAGGAAGAGGGGTTTAAGCCTTCACTCCCTCAGCCTTTGAAAGGGGGAGAGGAACCAGGTTCTACCTCCCGCCTGTTTTCATGTTGGAGCCGACATCGGTATGGTCTCCTCGCAGAAGGGGGGGGAAGATCGCCTCTCGTTTGAAAGAACGCTCTGGTTATCGGGCTATAAGTCGGTTTGTGGGATTGACGAAGCAGGCCGAGGTCCCCTGGCAGGTCCAGTGGTTGCCGCATCGGTGATCTTGCCGTCCGGGATCAGCATTCCGGGTGTTCGCGACTCAAAACGACTGACCGCCCGGCAGAGAGAGTCTCTCTATGATGAGATTCTGAAAGAAGCGGTCGATGTCGGGATTGGGATCGTCGATAGCGATGTCATAGACGAGATTAATATATTACAGGCGACCCTTCTTGCCATGGAAAAAAGTCTGGCCTCCCTCCAAGCCTTTCCCGACCACCTCTTGATCGACGCTTTGACGCTTCCTCGTGTGACCATTCCTCAAAAGGGGATCATTCATGGAGACGACCTTTCCATGACGATCGCCGCCGCTTCTATTGTTGCCAAGGTCACTCGAGACCGTTTGATGGAAGAATATCACCTGGAATTTCCTCGTTATAACTTTCGGGTTCATAAAGGGTATGGAACAAAGGAGCATCTTGAAAACCTCCGGCGTTTCGGCCCTTGTTTCATTCACAGAAAGACCTTCCGCGGTGTCGCTTCATGAAGGGGAAAGAAGGTGAAGATATCGCGGCGCGTTTTTTGACAAGCCGGGGATATCGAATTGTGGAGAGGAATTATCGGACCCCCCTTGGAGAGATCGACCTGATCGCGCATGACGGAGATATTTTGGTGTTCGTGGAGGTCAAGTCCCGATCGGATACGCGCTTCGGATCACCACAGTCCGCGGTTGACCTGCGGAAGCAATCGAAGTTGACCCGTGTTGCCCTCACTTATCTCAGTAGGATGAAGCGAGATCCCAAGGCCTGTCGATTCGATGTTGTGAGTATCGTCGGCGGTTCAGTTGGCGCTTTCACCATCGAGCATTTCACAAACGCATTTGAAGGATTGGAAGCGGGCAAAAGATGTTAAGCGGCATGAATACCGACATCGATTTCAAAGGAGAGACCTACCACATCCAAACGGAGGATGGAGGGGTTGAGAATCCGGTGATCACCACCTTGTTGTTTAAGGGCGGGGCGATTTTTTCATCCAAGAAGAGCAATTATGCGGAGATTCTCCAGTCCCCTACCTACCGCGAGGCGGTCAAGGAGTTAATGAAGGAGCAACATAAAAGCATGGTCCGGGACTTGGCCCAAGGTAAAATCCAATCCCTTTCCCCATCTGGTCCCAAAGAGATTAAAAAAGATCAACCCCATCAAGAGATCCCGCCGCCATCGCCTCCCCTTTCTGGTTCCCCGTCCTCAACCCCTTCTCCTTCTCAAAAGATTAGTCCCAAAAAAAGCTTGGATGATTTGATCCTCGACTATCTTTCTGAAAAAGAAGAAGGCGGCCGCTGAGAGGATTTACTCACAACCTCAGAGCTTCCTTCCCACCCGTATTAAAGCGTTTCTCATCCGGGGCCTCATATGATTCAGATGTTCAATGTGTATAAATACTACGGCAAAGATCATCTGGCCCTGGAAGACATCACTCTAAAAATAGACAAAGGGGAATTCGTTTTTCTGGTCGGTTCAAGCGGATCGGGAAAATCGACCTTACTTAAGCTCTTTGTTTGTGAGGAACGGGCGGACCAAGGGCAAATTCTGATCTCCGGGAAAAATATTTCGAGGCTTAAACCGTCTCAAATCCCTTTTTTGCGGCGCCAAATCGGTTTTATCTTTCAAGATTTCAAATTGATTCCCCGGAAGACCGTTTCCGAAAACATCGCTCTCCCCCTCGAAATCGTCGGTCTTTCCGGAGGGGAGATTCGCCGCCGCGTTCAAGAAGTGCTAAAATTAGTGCAGTTGGAGCATCGGAAGGATCAATTTCCGCCGTTTCTTTCGGGTGGGGAACAACAAAGGGTTGCCATTGCGCGAGCGATCGTCAATCGCCCCCCTATTTTGCTGGCGGACGAGCCGACAGGGAACTTAGACGATCTCCTTTCGGCTGAAATCATGGAACTACTGAAAGATATCCATATCGGAGGGACGACGATCGTGGTGGCAACGCACCGTCAACGTTTGATCTCAAAGGGGGTAAAACGGATGGTCGTTTTGCAAAAGGGCAAAATCCTTTCGGATGGAATTTCGGCATGAGGCGTCTCCTCTTCTTCATTCGGACCGCGGTTGAAAATATGCAAATCAACCGCTTGATGGCGTTTCTTTCTTTTCTGACCCTCAGTTTGACGTTGATGTTGTTCGGGGTTTTTCTTCTGATTTACAATAACCTTCAAGGTGTGATTCGATTGATGCAAGAAGACGTTCAATTCAGCATCTATCTTTCCGATGGGATCACGGAAGAAGAACGGGGCACGATCAGGGAAGCGCTGTCGAATGATGAACGGATCGCGATGGTTCAATATATTTCCAAGGAAGAGGCGCTAGAGATCTTTAAAAAGGAGTTCCAGGATGAAGCACTGTTAAAAAGCTTGGGAGGAAACCCGCTTCCGGCTTCCTTTGAGGTGAAGGTCAAGGCCCCCTATCAAGAACCGGATCGGCTTTCGAGGATGGTCGATCGTTTCGGAAAGTTTCAAGGGGTCGAGGAGGTGCAATATGGGTCGGAATGGCTTCAAAATCTCGACGCTTTTTTAACATTGTTAAAGAGGGTCGGCATCGGCATCGGGGGACTGTTGGCCGTCGCCATGATCACCATTGTTTCGAATACGGTACGGCTCCATTTTTACAATCGAAAAGATGAAATCGAGACAATGATATTGATGGGGGCCACGAGTGGTTTTATCAAAATTCCTTTTTTCATCGAAGGGTCTTTGATCGGCCTCGTCAGCGGCGGAATTTCGGTGGTCATGCTTTTTGGTGTTTTTCGGTTTGCGAGCACGTACCTCCAATCGATTGGCGGGATCCTCCATCGTTTTTTAAATCTGCACTTTCTCCCCGCCCCTTTTCTTGCCGGAATGATGGCGGGGGGAGCGTTTCTTGGAGGACTGGCCGGTTATCTGGCCCTTTCTGCATTGCCTAAATCTCATGTTTTGTCCGATGGGTAAAACGGGGGTGGATGGTTTCCCTCTTTACATTTTATCGATGACATTTTTTTTGATGGTCATGACGCCGACGAGTGTCGTTGCAGAAAAATTTTCCACCCTGAGCGGGAAGATCGATCGTGAAAAAAAGGAACTTGAGAAACTAAAACAAGAGATCCAAGAAAAAAGAGATAAGAGCATTTCGATTAAAAAACGGGAGGGATCGGTCCTTTCACAGTTGGAAGCGATGGATCATCGCCTTCGGCTTCTCCGAAAAGATGCGGAATCGATCGAGGAGAAGGTCAGAGAGAAAGACGCCGAGATCACTTTTTTGTCGGGTGAAATTTCCGAATTAAACCGGGAGATTGGAGAAAAGAAAGGGACCGTCTCGAAACGGGTTCGGACGCTCTATCAGGAGCGGCAGGTCGGTTCTCTCAAGACCCTTTCCGCTGCGCGGGATTACCCCGATTTTATGCGACGGCTTTATTACCTGAATCGGATTGCCGGCAGGGAGGGAGAGATGCTCTCTCGATTCAAAAAAAGACAGGTCGAATTGGAAGAAAAGAGCCGTCAATTGGAGCAGGTCAAAAATAATCTCATCAGTGATAAAACCGCGTTGGCCCGGAAATTGGTTGAAATACGCTCCGAAAAAAAGAACAAAGATCGGATTTTGGTCCGGGTGCGGAATGAAAAGAGTTTTTATGAGAAGGCCCTTGCGGAGCTCGACGAATCATCGCTTCAACTTCAGATGATGATCAAAAAAATGGAAGAGGAAAAGAAGCGGTTGCAGCGGCCTTCTTCCGAAAAATTTTCAAAAGAGAAAGGACAGCTCTCTTGGCCGAACGATGGAAAGATCGTGTCATCATTCGGAAAACAAAAACATCCCAAATTCGACACGTTTATCTATAAAAAGGGAATCGAGATTGAACCGTCCCGGGGAGACAATGTCCGGTCGGTGTTCGACGGCATCGTGACGTTCGCCGACTGGTTCCGTGGATATGGAATGGTGATCATTGTCGATCACGGCGAGAACTACTATTCGGTCTATGCTCATCTTGCGAAGTTGCTGGTCTCGGTCGGTGATCGGGTTGCTAAAGAAATGCCGATCGGACAGGTCGGCGAGACTGGACTTTCCCAGGGAAGTAACCTATACTTTGAGATCCGACATCAAGGGGAGCCGTTGGACCCCTTGGCCTGGCTCCCCAAGCGGAGATGATCGGAAGAAACGACAGGAGGAACCGCAATGATTTTGAACAAACGGGTCCAGATTACCGTTTTATTCATGCTCATCATCGGACTCTTCAGCCTCAGTCTTTTTGATGGAAGAGACCTCGAAGGCAAGGTTTCGGCGCAAGCTGACAACTACGAAGATTTAAAAATCTTTTCCGAGGTACTTTCGAGTCTCCAAAAGAATTACGTGGAGCCGGTAAAGAATAAAGAGCTGGTTTACGGTGCCATCAAGGGGATGTTGAATATCCTCGATGCCCATTCCTCTTTCATGCCTCCCGAAGTCTACAAGGAGATGCAGGTCGACACAAAAGGGGAGTTCGGGGGATTGGGGCTTCAAATCGGGACCAAGGAGAACCGGCTGGTCGTCATCGCGCCGATTGAAGGGACTCCCGCTGACCTGGCCGGAATCAAGCCGGGAGACATCGTTCTAAAGGTTGATGATCAGGTGATCACGAAAGATACCACCTTGATGGACGCTGTTAACAAAATGCGGGGCGAAAAGGGGAGTAAGGTGACCCTGACGATTCTGAGAGAGCAAGCTCCGAACCCGCTGGTTTTTGAGATGGTTCGGGATATCATCAGAATACAAAGCGTGAAATCGAAGGTCGTCGAGCCCGGTATCGGTTATATCCGTTTGACCCAATTTCAAGAACAGACCGGTCGTGATCTTGTCAAAGAGCTTGGAAAGTTACGGGAAAGCAAGATCCATTCGTTGATCCTTGATCTTCGAAATAATCCGGGTGGGTTGCTTTCCTCCGCCGTCGACGTGACCGAGCAGTTTTTGGAAAGCGGGAAATTGATCGTATTCATCAAAGGACGGGACGGAAAACGGGACGAATATCTTGCGGGCGGTTCCGGAGCGATGAAAGACATTCCGATCATCGTTTTGGTCAACGAAGGCAGTGCTTCCGCATCCGAGATTGTTTCCGGGGCATTGCAGGATTGGGGAAGGGCCGTCATCCTTGGAACCCAAACCTTTGGGAAGGGATCGGTTCAAACGATCCTTCCCCTTTCCGATGGATCGGCCCTTCGTTTGACGACGGCCAAATACTATACCCCGAAGGGCCGATCGATTCAGAATACTGGGATCGATCCCGATATTCTGGTGAAACCGGTTCTCGTAAAGGAAGCAAAAAACATCCCGACCGTGCGGGAGAAAGATCTCGATCGGCATTTGAAAAACGAAACCCGGCCTGATTTGGAGAAAACCCAACCTCCCCCGTCCCCCTTGCCGATGATGCCGGAGGGGACCAAAGGAGGGGGCGATTCGACTCAAGAAAAAGAAGAAGATACTCAACTCCAGAAGGCGGTGGATCTTCTAAAAAGTTGGCGGATCTTTAAAGACCTCCCTCCGCAGTTAACGGCTCAAAAAAACGATCAATAAATGAAATGGTGATTCCCCACGGGCGTCTGCCCGTGGGGAATCAGATGGTCCGAATTCCTAGAAAAATTAAGATTTCCGACTTTATTTTAAAATTAGGACTTGATTTTACCATTCCGAATATTATATACCTACCTAGCACTCGGTCGAGTAGAGTGCTAATTTTCAGCTCTCCATTTTAAATCTCACGAAACAGGCATTGCACATTGCGTTTTATCTGGGAAGGCACAACTGCCCAGGTAAATAATTCAAGTGCAGATTATTTTCATCTGATCGGATTGAAAAACCGCGGTCGAGCGGTTTTTTTGAAATCCTAAAATCCGTTGAACCTTTATTTTTCTAAGGAAGGAAGGAGGAAAGATGACACAGGCGACGAAATCTGCCGTGAAATTCAAACCGCTGAAAGAGAGGGTGTTCGTCAGCTATTCCGGTGAACTTGAGAAGACGTCCGGAGGGCTTTACATCCCGGATGCGGCGAAGGAAAAGCCCCAAAGAGGAAAGATTGAAGCGGTTGGAAGCGAGGTAAAGGGGGTGAAAGTGGGTGATACGATTCTTTTCGATAAATATTCCGGAAGCAAAATCACCCTTGAAAATCAAGAGTACCTCATTTTAAAAGAGGAAGATATTTTGGGGATTATCGAATAGTTTATGACCCGAATGAGAACCGTTTATTTTATAAGGATGAAGGAGGGAGTTTAGATGGCGAAACAGATGATCTTCAGCGAAGATGCCCGCGCGGCGATTTTGAGGGGCGTCAACCAACTCAGCAATGCGGTAAAAGCGACCCTCGGTCCGAAAGGACGAAATGCGGTCATTGAAAAGAAGTTCGGAGCCCCCACCATTACGAAAGACGGTGTCACGGTGGCTAAGGAGATCGAATTAAAAGATCCGTATGAAAATATGGGCGCCCAGCTTGTAAAAGAAGTTGCCAGCAAGACCTCCGATGTGGCGGGAGACGGAACCACCACGGCGACCGTTCTTGCCCAGGCGCTCTTCAGGGAAGGGGTCAAGAATCTTTCCGCCGGGGCCAATGCAATGGACCTCAAGCGGGGGATTGACAAGGCGGTCGATGCGGTGGTTGAAGAACTGAAGAAGATTTCGAAGCCGTGTCAGACCAAAAAAGAGATCGCCCAGATCGGGACCATCTCCGCCAACAACGACAAAACGATCGGTGACCTGATCGCGGAGGCAATGGAGAAGGTTGGCAAAGATGGTGTGATCACGGTTGAAGAGGCAAAAAGCATGTCGACATCGCTCGATGTGGTCGAAGGGATGCAGTTTGACCGGGGCTATATCTCCCCTTATTTCGTGACCGACTCCGAGCGGATGGAAGTCTCGTTGGAAGATGTCCTTATTCTGATCAACGAGAAGAAGGTTTCAACGATGAAAGATCTTCTCTCGGTTCTCGAACAGGTGGCGAAGTTGGGCCGGCCGCTCTTGATCATCGCCGAAGAAGTGGAAGGGGAGGCTCTGGCGACCCTGGTTGTCAATAAACTCCGCGGAACGCTCCAAGTGGCGGCGGTCAAGGCCCCCGGGTTCGGCGATCGGCGGAAGGCGATGCTTGAAGATATCGCCATCTTGACTGGCGGTCAGGTGATTTCCGAAGATCTTGGCTTAAAGCTGGAGAATGTGAAGGTGACCGACCTCGGACGCGCCAAGCGGATCACCATCGATAAAGACAATACCACCATCGTCGAAGGAGCGGGCGATTCGCACAAGATCCAAGGGCGGGTGAAGCAGATCAAGGCCCAGGTCGAAGAGACCACCTCCGACTATGACCGGGAAAAGCTTCAGGAACGGCTTGCCAAGATCGTGGGTGGGGTTGCCGTGATTAACGTCGGTGCCGTGACCGAAACGGAGATGAAGGAGAAGAAAGCCCGTGTAGAAGATGCCCTGCATGCCACCAAAGCGGCCGTGGAAGAAGGGATCGTCCCGGGTGGCGGGGTGGCCCTGCTCCGTTGTATTCCTGCTCTTGAGAAAGTCAAGCTGGAGGGGGATCAGAAAATTGGGGTTGATATCGTACGTCGCGCCCTGGAAGAGCCGATCCGACAGATTGTTGAGAACGCGGGGATTGAAGGCTCGGTGGTTGTCCAGCGGGTGAAACAAGAAGCCGCTGCCAACGGGTTTGATGCTGCCTCCGAGACCTATGTCGACATGGTTCAGGCGGGGATCATCGATCCGACGAAAGTCACCCGAACCGCGCTTCAGAATGCGGCGAGCGTCGCTGCGTTGATGCTCACGACCGAAGTCATGGTCGCCGATATTCCGGAAGAGAAGTCGAAGGGGCCGGCAATGCCTCCCGGTGGCGGAATGGGCGACATGTATTAATCGATTCGACAGACCGTTGTGTCGATCGGAGCCCCCCATCCCTCATCGGGGTGGGGGGCTTTTGTTTCTATCTTTGAGGGTGGGGTGAAATCGTTTTTGACTTGAACCGGCGAGTCGGATAGAATAAACCGGTTTTATGAATGTCTGGGAGGAGAAGCGAATGGGAAATACGATCACCGTGAATAGCCAAACATGGGAGCAAGAGGTCCTTAAAGCCGGAGGGTCGGTGATGGTCGACTTCTGGGCCGAATGGTGCGGTCCTTGTAAGATGATCGCGCCAACCGTTGACGAGCTTGCCGTCGAATATGCCGGAAAATTAAAGGTCTGCAAATTGAACACCGATGAAAATCCGGATGTTGCAGGCCGGTATCAAATCATGGGGATTCCGACCCTCCTCTTTTTTAAAGATGGAAAAGTGGTCGATAAGGTGGTGGGGGCGGCCTCCAAGAGCCAATTCAAACAAAAGATCGACACGGTTCTCGTCTCCGCCTGAACTGATAAAAAGAGATGCTTCGAGAGCTTCGCATCCAAAACTATGCCATTATTTCCGAAGTCTCTCTGGCATTTTCTGAAGGTCTCACCGTCATCACCGGGGAAACGGGCGCCGGGAAGTCGATTCTCATCGATGCTCTCTCCCTTATTCTCGGCGGCCGTTCCTCTCCGGAAATGATTCGACAGGGAGAAAGTGAAAGTCTTCTGGAAGCCCGCTTCGATCCGGTCGAATCCCCTCTTCCCGAAGATCTTTTTTCAAAGGATTCCCTTTCCCAAGAGTGGCTCATCCTCAAACGAATTCTCTCCCCATCCGGGAAAAACAGATCTTACCTCAACGATTCCTTCGCCAATCTTTCCGCCCTGAAAGAGGTCGGCCAAAGGCTGGTCGAAATTCACGGGCAGCATGAACATCACAATTTGCTCGATTTAGACTGGCAATTGAAGCTGCTCGATTCTTTCGCTCGACTGACGGAGCAGAGAAAATCGCTGGAAAGGTCTTATCGCGCTTGGTCCGGTTTGCTGGAAGAGCGGTCGGCCCTCCAAAAGTTAGAGTCGGAAGGGAGAGAAAAGCGGGCCTTCTTGGAGTATCAACTATCGGAGATTGGCGGGGCGAAACTTCTCGCGGGGGAGGAGGAAGCCCTGGAGAAGGAGGAGAAGACGCTCCGTAATTGGGAGTCGATTGTCTCGACCGTGGAGAAGGTTTATCACCTGCTGACCGAAGAGGGGGCTCTCTTGAGCCGTCTGGAAGAGGCGGGGGCGGCCCTCCAAAAACTCCATGAGATGACCGATGAGGCATCCCAAGAAAATCAACTCTGGGAAACCTCTAAAATTCATTTGAAAGAACTTTCGGTCCTTCTTCGGGATCGGCTCGGAAACATGGAGTACGACCCCGACCGTTTGCAAGCGGTCACGGAGCGTCTTTATGCGATCCAAAAGCTGAAGAAGAAATATGGCGCTTCCGTTGAAGGGATCCTCCAACTTCAAGCAAAGTGGGAGGCCGAGCTTACCAATTTTTCAGGGTCTGAAACACGACTCTTGGAAATTACAAAAAAGATCGAAGGGGCCGAAAGCACTCTCCGGCAACAATCGGCCGATTTGTCGAAGGGAAGAAAGAAGGCGAAAAGGGAACTGGAAAAGAGGGTGAAGGAAGAACTCGACCTTCTCGGCATGACCCGAACGACCTTTGAGGTCTCGCTTACCGAAAAACCGCTTTCGGAAGATGGAATCGACCGAATCGAGTTCTCGATCGCGCTGCCGGGGGAGGGTTCCCAAGGTTTGGCGAAGATCGCCTCGGGGGGGGAACTCTCCAGGATCATGTTGGCGTTGAAAGTGGTTCTGGCGGGGATCGATCCGGTCGGGGCCTTGGTTTTCGACGAGGTTGATGCCGGTATCGGAGGAGCGATTGCCGAAAAAGTCGGCATGCGGCTTTCCAAACTTTCGGAAACGCACCAGGTCTTTTGTATCACCCACCTTCCACAGATTGCCCGCTTTGCCGACCATCATTATTTCGTCGAGAAGGTCGATGCGGCCGGAAGGGTGGTGACCTCGATCAAAAAGTTATCCAAAGAGGGGCGCATCGATGAATTGGCCAGAATGCTCGGAGGAACGACGATCACCCCCACCACCCTCCGTCACGCCGAAGAACTTCTCAACCATCCGGCTTCCGGGGCGGCTTCCGCGGAAGAGAGGGTTTCATTCCGGCAAGGGGAAAAAGAAAAAGGGAAGAAAGGGAAGCGAATCGGATGAACTGTTCAGCGAGATACCTGAATTTTGCGCCATTGAAGAACCCCGCGCCAGAGGGGCGGGGTTCTTCAATGGCGCCTTCAAACGGAGAGTACCCGCCTCCGATACGATACCATGAATATCAACAGCAGGCATGCAGATGTCATGACGGCAGGAAACAAAACCGTCGTTATAGAGTAATTCTCCAACGCCATCACGGCAATCAGATTGCGTGCCATGAAAAGCGCAAAAAATGTCAATTGCTCCTCAAACGGGAAACGATATGCCTTCCTGACCGTCGGCCCGAATCCCAAAACATCCACTGTGGTTAATATCACCACGGCCCATAATGGATCAGAGGTAAAGTACCAAAATGGCAAAGAGGTCATCGCCGTTATAAAAAAGATCCAGTCGATTTTGGTGATCGTCAGATCCGACCTTTTTATCAATGCGGTGATCGCAACATAGATCGTAATCAAGCCTGAAACGCCGATGGGCCAAGCACCGGCACCCCCGTCGTCTTCGAGTTGTGCGAGAAAAACAATGAATGTCGTTGTCCCCCAGATCACCCAGGAAAAAACATGCGGTTTTGTTGTGCCGCTGATGATTGTACGGATATAGGGTACAAACGCTGCGAAGGTGAGCGCGATCGCAACAGCGCTTAAAATCTCTTTGTAAGGCATGACCCCCTTGTTCTTCTTCGCCTAACGGAGGGAGCGAAATTCACTCCGGCCGTTCCGCAGCGCCCCCCGCGCGCCGCGGAACCATTGATTCACTTGCCGTTTTGCCCGATGCCTGTTATCGGCGATTTCAGGGCGCCATGAACGGATTTTATATGCCTGACGAAACGAGAAGTCAACAGAGGTTGTGAGTAAATCCTTGGACCGAGCTAGGTGACTGAGGTGCAAGCAGCGCCAGGCGCTCCGACGAGGCGTAGCCAGCGGCTACGGTGAGGAGGAGCAACA
>CAZOFJ010000055.1:0-22932 GCA_964579005.1 uncultured Nitrospirota bacterium | reverse complement strand
GGCCGGTGGAACAGAACTGGTAGGTCAGGGGATGAACGTAGTCGCCCAATCGGTCGTGAAACTGCTCGGCTTCTGAGAGATAGGTCTTATACTTTTGCCAAGAACTCTTTTTTGAAGGCATAACTGTTTTCTCTCTTTTCCCCGGATCGAGCCACTCCGGGTTGACCAGTCTGTAGAAGACCTCCTGGGCCAGATAGATCTCCTTGTAGGGATTGCCCTGGGGGAGTCGAACCTCCTTTCCTTCTTCGTCGGGGAAAGTCAGCCATTCCTTCTTTCCCTGGTTGTCAACATACCGCTTGTTCGGCAGCAGTTCCAGGCCCCCCGGCATGTTCCCCAGGAGGGCGGTCACCTCCTCTCCGTCGGTCCCCAGGGTCCAGGCGGCCGGATACCCCTTGAGGTGGTGCCGGACCATTTGATAGACCTTCAACCAATCCCAGACCCTTCCCGCCGGACTCCCCGATGGCCGCTCGAACCCGGCCTTCATCCGCCAATAGGCAGAGGGGGCGCCGGTCGCCGGCTGCACCCCATGCAAGATCCCCAGAACCTTCGACTCCGCCCCGTGGCTTTTGCAGGCAGATCGCGCCACCAGGCCCCCCATCGAGTGGGTGATCAGGATGACCTTCTCGCATATCCTTCCGGCTTTCTTATACCCTTCAATCGTCTTCTGAATATAATCGGCAAGTCTCTTCCCGGAAAGATCGTTCGAGGCGGTCCAGTTGTAGCCAAAGGCATGGACCGGGAATTCAAAGCAGTGGCAGATCGGCTCGGTCCATTCATGTCTCTGAAGCTCCTTTAAAAATCCCCCATAGGCCCCCCAGAAGATCCCGCCCCACCCCCGACCGGCACAATCTCCCATGCCGTGTTGAGGGAGGGAAGCGGCATGATGCCGTTCGTCGTCTTCGATCACTTCCAAGCGCTCCGTACTGAATTCGGACCCGACGAGGAGCGCCTTGCGCATGGCGGGGGTAACATTAAATGCACCATAACTGGAAAACATAAATTTGTTGTAATCGGGGTCCCAGACCTTCTCCTGGGTCGCCCTGTTTCTCAACCGACTCCCCATGGTCCCGGGGACGAAGATCACCGGAATCATCTCCCGCTCGATGAAGAGGTTGTTCTGATGGTCGGTCTTGAATCCGGGGATCGGGGAGAAGATCTTGCTCCAGTGGACGTTGATTTCGTTGACCGGGATCGGCATGGTCTGAACTCCTTATCACCTGGAAGAGAGAAGCGCGCTCTTCTGCTACATTCTCTATCGTTTTAGAGCCCTTTTTTTTCGGTTCATCTCTTCAAGCTTCAGGAGATATTTCCCCTCGGACACGTTCTCATAGCAGTACCCGCAGTCGCCGACAGCCCCTTCGTAGGAAATCTCTGCCGGCCCGCCAAGAGAGTGCCCGGTTTGGATCTGTGGCGCGACCCACCGCGCTTTGATCCACTCCGGCTGTTTGTAGCCGAGGGCCAAGACCAACAGATGCCATTCCTCCGCAAGGATCTCCTCCAGGTTCGCAGGGTCGCGCGGCGGCTGCATCTCCGCCACGGGAGGGGTGTTGCCGACGCTCCCAATGTTGCTCACCATCGGGTCGAGCCGCCGGCAGACGTTTCTTCCCTCCACGCTGACATCGAACGAGTGGTTCACGAACTTGGCTTTTCCGCCGGTCACCCCGGAGGCCACCCCGCCCAAAGATCCCGCCTCATCTCCCGTGCTCTTGGCGAAATAGGAATCTTTCAGCATGATCGGGTGGCCATCAACCAAGACGGTTTGGCTCCCGTTTTCGATCTCTTTGGAGTCGGCGACGTTGGTGTAGGGAACGGCGACCGGTCCGCCGGGGGTGGGGGTGTAACAGACATCGGAGGCGGCGACCACGATGCCGCCGCTCTCCTTGTGTACCACGGTCTGGTTGTTGACGTTCAGTGATGAGGACATAGAATCTCTCCATGAACCGGGGGGTCAGTTGATATCGACCTTTGGCGATTTTATCCGGATGGAACCGGTCGCACGCTGAAGGAGATCGTTCCCCCGCACGACCACCTTGCCGTCGTTGCGGAAGAGCTGGCGCCCTTCGCCGCATTCGATCTCGACCGAATCTTCGGCGCGAATCGTGATGTGCTTCGCCTCTAAGAGAAGGTGCTCCGCCACATTTGAGAAGGAGGTGGAAGCCGGCTCTCCCATCAGACCGATCATGCCGATGATCACCGGTTGCCAAGGATTCCCTTCGGCGAAGAGGAGAAGAACCTCCCGGCCAATCGACTCCGGGGAGACCAGATCAACATCAGAAACCCCCTTCAAAAACCGGGCGGGCCGCGGTGAAACGCCGTCCCATTCGACCCAAACCTCGCCCTCGGTTCTCATCCCAGACAGGCGACCGATCCGAGGGAAAAGGGAACGGACGTCCTCCTCTGCGGAGATCGCTTCGCGGCCCTGAAGACCTTTTTCGTTTAACATGCTTGTGCTCCTCATAAAAACAGGTCAATTGCTGGTGATCTTCTTCCCTTTCACCACGACATCGCCGGAAGCATCGAGAACGATCTTCCGGCCATTGAGAATAATCTCCCCGGTCGCCCGGAACTCAATTCGATCGGCCTCCACAATCACCTTTTGATCGCTCTGAAGAATGATCTGATCGGGGCCTTTGAGTTGAATCGTCGTCCCGGCAAAAACGCGAAGACTATCGCCCACCTGGACCGTCCCCCCTTCCTTCACCTGAACGGTCCCCTTTCCACCGATCGAGGTCTGAACGCTTTCTCCAACCGAGAGAATCATATTTTGCCCGATCTGGATCCGTGTCTCTTTCCCCACCTCGATGGTGGCATTCTCTCCGATCCGCTCGATATGATCCTTCCCAACGGTGATCGTCTGGTTCTCTCCAACTTCTTCGCTCTGATCCTTGCCGATCTTCTTCTTCCGGTTATTTGTCACCTCAAGGGTCTCGTCGTGGCCAATCTTCTGAGTCTTGTCGTTTTCGATCGCGATGTTCAAGTCCTTCTGTCCGTGGAGGTAGATCTCTTCCCGGTCTTTCGCATCTTCGAAGCGAAGTTCATTAAACCCTTGCCCCTTGCTGCTCTGGGTCTTGATCGTGCTCTTGGTCTTCTCGGCAGGAAGGGGATAGGGGGGGAGGTTCTCCCCGTTGTAGACACTCCCGGTGACGAGTGGCCGATCGGGATTCCCCTCTTCAAACTCAACAACAACCTCGTGCCCGACCCGGGGGAGAAAGAGGGTCCCCCAACCATTCCCGGCCCACGTCTGCTTTACTCGGACCCAGCAGGAGCTCTTCTCGTCTTTCTTCCCTTCCCGGTCCCAGTGGAACTGAATCTTGATCCGACCATATTCGTCGGTGTAGATCTCTTCTCCTTCCGGTCCGACGACGGTCGCGGTCTGGAGTCCGGGAATCGAGGGTCTGGTTGGAGGGAGCGGGGGACGATAGGGTGTTTCCGAGGGGATACATTGGAACCGATTTTGATAGCGGCCCCCAGCTTCCTTTCCCGCTTCTTCTTCCAATACCTGAGGTTGACTTCCGGTGTGGGAGACCGAGAGGATCAGATATTCGCGGTTCAGTTCATCCCGATCGTGTCGATCCAACAGAAACCGATATCCGGCGATCAGACGACGACAATCGCTTCCCCCCTCCCCCAGCTCCCGCGTCGCCTGGAGCGCCTCCAGTCGAACCCGGGCCAGCTCCGAACCTTCCACCGGGGCCCGATATTCACCGGGGTAGTCATAGACCATCAACCGTCCATTCCCCCCGCCCTCATCGACACGGGCGTCGACGCTCAGATCAACCCGGGGCTTTTTAAAATCGAAGTCCCGCAGCAAGACCCCCTCCGAACGAATCTCGTAAGAATAAGAATAGTCGTAAAGATGCTCCTCATCCGAAAGACCGGTCACTCCCGGAGGACGAAAGATCACGGTCGACGCGCCGGAAATCGGAAGATGGACCACCGGGTCGTCTCCGATCACCATGATATGCTTTTCCTCGGTATGCTCGAAAAGGAAGAAGATCCCATACTGCACCATCAGGCGGTGAAGAAAGGAGAGATCGCTTTCCCGATATTGAACGACATACTCGCGCGGTTCATACGATTTTTTGAGCGAGAAACGATATTGATCGGAGGGAATTCCCCCGTCGTTCAGGACCTGCCGGAGGATCTCCGGGATGCTTTTATACTGAAAAATACGCGAAGCGGCTCGGTAGGAAAGCCGTTCGATCGCCGGAACCAACTCGGCCTGGTAGAGAGTATATTGACCCTTCCGGCCGACTTGCCGAAAGACCTTCACCATTCCATGAAGGAAACGGTTTCCCCCGGGGCCGCGAAAGGTGAACAACCCCGGCCTCCCGACCACCGCATCGAAAGGAATCCGGGGGTCGGTCGAAGCGAGCGTGAGGTGAAGATGAAAACCGGCCGAGACCGCCTCCGTTCCTGCAAAGTCGACCACCCGAAGCAGATCGAGAGGTCCATCCCCGATTTTTAAGGTAAACTCTGTTTCGCTTTTAAGGCGGGGGATCTTCAGGAGGCGGCTCCCTTTATTGGCAAGCAAAGAGGGTTTAATACCAATATTAAATACTATATTCCGCCGATCATGATATATCTTTACGGTATTGTCAAGAGGAAAAAAGAGGGGGATCGATCACACTGACTTAAAAAAGCGCCTGTCTAAAAACGTGGTTTTTAACGAGGAGGAGCGAAAAACCGATGGGGGGGGGGGGAGAGGACCTTTTACTCTTCCTTAAATCGCGCCTGGATCTCGGTCACCGCTTCTCTGTTTTGAAGGAGAGCCTCCACACAGTCGGGATCGAGCTTAAAACCGGAAAGACGGCGAAGCATTGCGAAGGCCTCTTCGAGACTCCAGGCCACCTTGTAACGACGACGACTGGTCAGGGCGTCAAAGATGTCGGCGACGGCAATGATCCGTGCCTCGATCGGAATGGACTCTCCCTCTATCCCGTGTGGGTAACCCGACCCGTCGACCGCCTCGTGATGGTATTCGGCGATATTCCGCAGCATGTCGACATTCTGATAGGTGTCGAGACCGAAATCGCGAAGAAGGGTGTCGATGATCCGGCGACCCTGGATCGTATGCCCCTTCATCACCTCGCACTCTTGGGGGGTCAATTCCCCTCCTTTTTTCAGAACCACGTCCGGAATCCCGACCTTCCCAATATCGTGAAGGGGGGCGAAGAGAAAGATCAACTCGATGTACTCGTCGTCGAATCGATACTTCGGAGCAAGCTTCCGGGCGATCAATCGGGCATAGTGAGAAACCCGGTCGATGTGCCCGCCGGTCTCCCTGTCGCGATAAGCGGCGATATGCCGGGCCGCCTGCACGGTTGAAATCATCATACGGATCGCCGCCAATTCGTTGGCGATCATCTGTGAAATCAAGTGGCCGAAAAGATCGAGGTCATCCAGCACTTCCGCCTGAAAGACCTCTTTTTGATAGGAATCGAGGAAAAGGAAACCGAGAAAAAGCCCGTTGAAATAAACCGGGAGGGTGTAACTTGATCCGAAACCGGCCCCGGCGATTCGCCGTGTGTGTTCGTGTGTCCCTTGGGCAAAGATGGCGAGATCGTTGATAACCCTGGGGCGGCCGCTTTCCAAAATTGCCCGGAGCGATCCAACCTCTGTCAGCTTTGCTTCGTACCGGACCAGGGGATTGCCATCCCCGCCGCTATGAATGAACGTCTTGAGGAGATCGGTCTTCGAATCATAGACGGCAACGGCAACCCGATCGATGAAATCGTGACGTTTTTTGAGGACGCTGTGAACAGAACGAAGTTTTTGAGAAAGAGACCCCCCCTTGTTCAGCTCTCCGAGGAGATCTTCGTGCGAGTTCATTGGAATCATCTGGAAGTCACCTGAAAATCACCCGCCGCTCGGTCGTTCCAGGGGATACCCCGCCGCCCGCCACGCCTTGATTCCACCAGCCATCGATTTCACATTTTTGTATCCCATCTGCCGTAAATGATCGGCCGACAGCGCCGAACGGAAACCGCCGCCGCAATAGAGAATGATTTCGGCATCCTTATCTGGAATCAACCCCTCGATATCGCGCTCCAGAACTCCCCGGCCGATGTGCCTCGCCCCCGCGGCGCGATCTTGGACCCATTCATGATCCTCACGAACGTCGATGAAGTAAAAAGAAGTTCCCGCCTCCTGCTTCTTTTTAACCTCCTCGATCGTGCATTCAGAAATACGCCTCTTCGCCTCCTCAACCAACCTCAAGAATCCTGGGTTGTGCGCCATCTCCGCCTCGACCTACCTTCCTTTATAATCCAATAGTCCAATCAATGGCATGATCGTTTCGATCCGTACCGGTCCCAATACTTTCGCCTGGCAGGCAAGTCGGACATTCGGAGAAAAAGAGAGGTGGCTTCGGAGCGAGATCCGTTCATAGGGATGTATCGGGGAGAGATGCTCGGCCCCTGCTACAACCCGGATCCGGCAGGTGGTGCATAACCCATGTCCCCCGCAGAGGTGCATGTGACGGATCCTTCCCTTCATCGAAGCCGCCAAAACAGAGCTTCCCTTCTCGACTTCGATCTCCTGGTCATTGATCCGAATGCGAATTGTCTCCGTCACTGCTTCCCCTCTTCGTTCAAATTATACTGCCTGGAAACACAGGGAAAAAACCTTCCTTCAGATCACTGACCCGTCGCCGCTCCCTGACTCCGATTTTTCGGTCGCGCCGCCGAGATGGAAACCCGATTCCGGCCGGCCGCCTTGGCGTGATAGAGCGCCCGGTCGGCCGTTTCGATCAGATCGTGCGTGGAGAGGGCGTTTTGAGGATATGAGGCGATCCCGATGCTGATGGTGACCGCCTCCCCCGGCGGCCGACCGATCTTTTTAAACGGATACTCCTCAATCGCTTTCCGCAACCGTTCGGCGATCAACCGCCCCTTCACCCGATTCGTCTCCGGCATGATAATCAAGAATTCCTCTCCTCCGTACCGAGCCGGAATGTCTATTTCCCGGATATTCTTTCTGATGAGATCCCCCAACGTGCGAAGGATCTCATTTCCGATCAGATGCCCGTGCGTGTCGTTGTATTGCTTAAAGTGATCGATATCGATCATCGCCAACGTCAAGGGACGGCCGTAACGCCGGGTCCGGGACAGTTCGGCGGAAAGCTGCCTCAGAAGATGGCGATGATTGTAGAGGCCCGTCAGCTCATCGGTGATCGCCATCAACCGGGTCATCTCGAACACCTTGGCCTTTCCAATTGTCGTGGCGGCAATGGTGGAGATCAGGGAGAGGAGGGAGATCTCCTTCTCTGAAAAGGAACGAGGTTTGAAATCGTCGATATAGAGGATGCCCAAGATCTTCCCCTCATTCCACAGGGAAATAGCGGCCACGGCTGAAACTCCCTCCGCAAGGAGAACCGGGTTGTTAAAATGGGGGTGTCGCTTCAAGTCTTCAATCGCCACGACCCTCTTTTCATTCAAAATGTGGGTCGTCAACCCTCCTTTTCTCACCTTCCAACGGCGAACACGGGTGAACTGCTTCGAGAACCCTCTCGAGGCAACCAGCACCATCTCTCCCTGCTCTTCGTCGAAGATCGCGAGACTTCCGGCGGGGGAACGAATCAAGTCGGTCGCATACTCGATCACCGTTGCATAGATTTTATTCAAATTCTCGTTCGAAGAGAGTTTCACGCTCAAGGTGTAGAGGGAAAGATATTCCGACAGCAGTTGCTCCGCCTCCCGCTGGTTCTTTTGCCGTTCGTTAATGAGGCTCCAGGCCAGCTTGGCCGATTTACCGCTGAGAATCTCCGTCCCTTCCGGGAGGTTTTTTTTGAGTTCGGCCTCGACTTCGGCCGAGCCGGTGGCGTTGATGATGATGTCATTCTTTTTTTTCAGGAGGGTTGTAAAATCGGTCGTGGTCGAAATGGCGAGGGCTTCCGCGAGACGGTTTCCCGGGGCGCCCTTCCTTTTATCGGCAATCCCCGTGATCGTGATCGAGGGATCTTCCGACAGGACCTCCAGGAGTGCTGTCCCTCCCTTCCCCGCACCGATAATGGCGATCCGCATCATGATCTCCTCCGTTCACTGGAAGGGATCGTACCTAAAGGGAAAATGCAAGTCAACGTAAATCAAAGCCGATCCAACAATACGACAGTTTTGTCGTTTCCACAATGAACACAGGGAAATTTGATTGGAACAGCGTGGCGTTTTATTTCTGGGCGAGGGCCTTTCCAAACCACCGGTAGCGATTTTCGGCGATCCAATGATAGCTCTTTCGCGCCACCCATGAAAAGCCGGGGATGTAAAATAAAGCCGAAAGGAAATACCCTGCCGGAAGAAACGGGAGCATCTTTCGGAAGGCATCAACCCCGGCATAGACCCTTTCTTCGGCGTCGATAAATCGCATGGCATCGATGCAGGTTGTCCCACCGAGTTCGGGAACGAGCCGCGTCGCCTCCTCGGTTTGAAAAGGGAGGAAGGTAATTCGATGGCGCCGGTCCCACCGTTCAATCAAGTTTTTTGAGGCGACACAAAACCGACAGTCGGCGTCATAGATCAAAATGTTGCAAGCACAAGGGGCCTTTTTAGCCATGCGAGCCCCCTTTCGGTTCCTCCGCCATGACCTCGGCAATGTGCTTCACTTCCACCTTTCCTTTGAGGCCATTCTTAAGCTGGATCATGCAGGCGGGGCAGGAGGTGACCACGATCTCGGCCCCGCTCTCTTCGATGGCCCGGCGTTTCCGTTCGAAGATCGCCGCCGACTGTTTCGGGTTCTTCACGCAGAAGGTGCCCGCTCCCCCGGCGCAGCGGTCGGCGTCGGCCATCTCGACGAACTCAAAGTCGGGACGGCGCCGGAGGAGATCCCGCGGCGGATTGCTCACCCCGGCCGCGCGGAGATGGCAGGAGGAGTGATAGGTCACCTTCTTCTTTTTTCCGGAAAACGGTGTTTCTTTCGCCGGAGAAAGCGAGCATCCGGCTTGGCCGGCGCGAGCGCGGGGCGTGGGGGCGTCGGAGGACGTTTCATTCTGTTTATCCGCACGGGCCCCCACATCAGATAGACTCGTGAGAAATTCCGAGATGTGGGCCACCTTGGCCGCCAGGCGCTTTGCGCCCTCTTGCTCTTCGGGAGGCAGGACACTCCCGTAGTCCTTCAACATGAAGGTACAGGAGGCGCAGCCGGTGATGATTTTTTCAAACTTTTCGAACGAGGCGATGTTGAACCGGGCGTTTTCCCGGACCCGGTCGATCCAACCGTAGGTCTGAATCGGCGTGCCGGAGCAACGTTGCGGCGGGAGGGCGACTTCGACCCCGTTTTTTTTAAGAACTTCGATCACCGCATCCCCAACCCCATCATCGAAATAGTTCGCCGCACAGCCGTGAAAGTAAGCGATCGGACGGGTCGACTCGGTCAGCGCGGCATAACGATCGCGCAGATGGCGCTTCGCCAGCTTCGGGAGAACCATGTCGGCTGGAATCCGCGCCGTGGGGGCCAGTCCTTTTAAAATCGGCAAGGTAAGATACTCGATCAAGCGCCGCCCGATGCGATTATCCCAAACCGGCTGTGTCCAGGCGGCAAGCCGGAGCAACGGTTCGAAGAGACTCGGACGCGCCTGAAAGGAGAAGAGCGCGCCGGCCACTTTGTTCGGATGCTCCTCCCGTTTTTTCAGAATCAGCTCGGAGACGTCGATCCCGGCGGGGCAGACGGTTCGGCACGATTTGCAATTGACGCAGGCCTCGACGACACGGCCCGATTTTTCATATGAAAAATCGGGATCGGTGACGATGTGGAACCATCCCCGCGCGGCATTCGATTCCTCCCCGACGACGTCATAGACCGGGCAGACCGAGTTGCACTTCCCGCAGGTGGCGCACTGTTTGGCGAGCCGTTCGAGATCGATCTTCTCGGTGAACGGGGTGTCGGAGATCTTCACGCCGGGATTCAATAGCTGCTCGGGGTCGAAGAGGTTTTTCACTTCCTTGAAAAGACCATAAAGCTCCGGTCCATAGAGATCTTTCACGAACTCGGCCCGGACCCGGCCGTCACCATGCTCGCCGCAGAGGGAGCCGCCGAACCGGTCGATCACCGTCCGATGAATCTCGCGCGAAAGATCGATCATCTTTTGAAAGTCAACCGGATCGTTGACATCCAGCAGCGGATTGATATGGGCGTTACCGTTCCCGATATGACCGTAAATCGCAACCGCAACCCCCTTTTCGGAAAAAACCCGGTCGAGGTAGGCAATCAATTCCGGGATTCGGTCCGCGGCGACGACAACATCGTCGACAAAGTTGATCGGCTTTTTCTTGGCGTCGTACTTGTAGAGCGTTGGATACATCGCCTTCCGGACCGTCCAGAGGGCCGACTGGTGTTCCGGGTCAAACGCCTCGGTCATGGGAGCGCTCAGACGATACCGGGCGATCGATCGGCGGACCTCGTCCATCTTCGCACGGGGCGATTCGTCGAACTCCACCAGCAGCATCGCCGCCGCCTTCTCCGGGATGCCAAACTGCGCACGGCCCACCAGATCAAGCGAGTTGGCATCCATCATCTCCAATGCGCTCGGCGAGAGGGAAAGAAGCGTGTTGACGGCACCTCCGATTTCGGAAAGCTGATCGAAGTAAACGAGGGCTGTCCCGATCTCGGCCGGCTTGGGAACCAGCTTGATCTTCGCCTCCAGCGCCAATCCGAGGGTCCCCTCGCTGCCGATCAAAAGCTGGTGAAGCGGAAAGAGGCCACGCGCCAAGCCGTCGGCCAGTGCGAAGAGATTGTACCCGCTGGAATTCTTCGAGACCCGCGGCCGCTTCAACTGGATCAGGGTGCGGTTCTGATGAACCAGATTAATCAACCTCTCTAAGAAAGGGTTCTCCTTTTGCAGTTTCATGAAAGCCGGGTCATCGAGCCGATACTCCTTGGCGGTAATCCAATTCCCATTCGCAAGAAAGACCTCCATCTCCAAGACATTATCGCGCGTCGCGCCATACTTCAGCGTGTGGGGTCCGGCGGCGTTGTTCCCGATCATCCCGCCGAGCTTGCACATGTCGCCGCTCGACGGATCGGGGGCGAACATCCATCCCTGCTTCGAGAGGCGCTTGTTGAGCTCGGCAAAGACAATTCCCGGCTGGACGCGGGCCCAGCGCCCTTGCTCATTGACCTCCAAGATCTGATTGAGGCGGGAGAATTCGAGGATGATCCCCTCGCCCACCGCATTTCCGGTGAGGTTGGTCCCGCCGCTGCGGGCGGTCAGGGGGACACGATGCTGCTTGGCGTACCGGAGGACTTTTTCAAGATCGATCTTCGATTCGATCAGGGCGACCGCTTGGGGGACGACCTTGTAGATGCTGGCGTCGATGGAGTAAGCGGTGATCGAGGGGGGATCGGAAAGAACTTTTCCCCGTCCCATCGTCTGCTCGAATTCCTTCAGATCAAACGGCATGAGGGGATTATAACAGTCGGGGAAAGGCTTGACAATCGCCGCATGACGACGGTTTTTAGCGTCAATTCAACCTTGTCATCCTTTCAAGAATCATCTATAGTCCTGGGCAGAAGGACAGAAGCCGATGTTGAAAAGGTATCTCAAACAGGTCTTTGAAACGGCCCAGCAGGGGGATGCCAGGGAGGAGAGCTTCTACACCCATTTAGAGGCCCTCCTGAAAAGTTACGCCGATTCCGTCCATCAGAAGAATATCCATATCACAACCCTTCCAAAGAAGACCGAGGCCGGAAATCCCGACTTCCGGATTTGGGACGGCAAACAAAATGTCGTCGGCTACATCGAGGCCAAGCGTCCCACCGAAGAAAACCTCGACCCCATCGAACGAAGTGAACAACTTCGACGTTACCGCCATACCTTTCCGAACCTGATCCTCACCAACCTCTTTGAATTCCGGCTCTATCGAGAAGGCAATCTGATCGATAAGGTTCAAATCGGCCGACCGTTTATCGTCCACAAGCTGAAAACGGTCCCTCCGGTCGAAAAAGAGGAGGCCTTCCTTGCACTCTTGGAGAAGTTCTTTGCCTTTTCTTTGCCGAAATCTTATTCAGCGAAGACACTCGCCATCGAATTGGCGAAGCGGACCCGATTCTTGAGGGATCAAGTCATCTCCGAAGAACTGAAGAGGGAAGAAGAGAAAGGGTCCGATTCCATCTTCGGCTTCTACGAAGCCTTTCAGACACATCTCATCAGCGGTTTGACCAAAGAGGACTTCGCCGATCTCTACTCCCAGACGATCACCTACGGCCTGTTCGCTTCGCGGATGCGGTCTCAAAACGGTTTTAACCGGCGGCTCGCCTTCGACAATATCCCCCCCAGCATCGGCATTCTGCGCTATGTTTTCCGGTTCATCTCTTTGGAAGACCTACCGCCACAGATGGAATGGATCGTAGATGAAATTGCTCAGGTCTTGGCTGCAGCGGATGTCGGCCAGATTCTGCACAAATATTTTCGTGAAGGAAAAGGGAGCGATCCGATCATCCATTTCTACGAAACCTTTCTCGCCGAATACGACCCCGCTGAGCGGGAGCGCCGCGGCGTCTACTACACGCCGGAGCCGGTCGTCTCGTACATTACCCGTTCTTTGCAAACCATCCTGAAGGAATATTTCGACCGGACAGACGGCTTTGCAACGACCTCGGTGACCGTCTTGGACCCTGCGGCGGGAACACTCACCTTTCTAGCGGAAGCGGCCAAGCTGGCCGTGGCCGAGTTTACCGAAAAATATGGTGAAGGGGGCAAACAAACGCTAATCAAAGATCACATCCTCAAAAACTTCTATGCCTTCGAGTTAATGATGGCCCCGTATGCCGTCGGGCATCTCAAGATGTCGTTTCTCCTGGAAGAGTTGGGTTACTCGCTTACAAAAGAAGACCGCTTCAAGCTTTACCTCACAAATACGCTGGAGATGGAGGAGTTGGCTCAGTCAAAACTTCCAGGAATGTCTTCTCTAGCGGAGGAATCTCGGTTGGCCGGGAAAGTGAAAAAGGAAACGCCGATCCTGGTGGTCCTCGGCAATCCACCTTACTCTGGACACTCGACCAACATCGGCGAGTGGATCTCCAAGGAGATCAGAGCTTACTATCAGGTCGATGGGAAGCCGCTCGGCGAGAAGAACTCCAAATGGCTTCAAGACGATTACGTCAAGTTCATCCGGTTTGCCCAATGGAAGATTGATCAGGCCGGTGAAGGAGTGTTGGGGTTCATCACCAATCACAGCTACCTCGACAACCCGACGTTCCGAGGAATGCGGCAATCGCTGATGAGCAGTTTCGACCATGTTTACCTGCTCGACCTGCATGGGAACAGCCTCAAGAAAGAGAAATGTCCGGACGGAAGCAAAGACGAAAATGTCTTCGACATCCAGCAAGGAGTGGCCATCGGTCTCTTTATCAAGAAGGCAGGCTTGAAAAAGAAGGTGGTCCATGCGGAGCGGTGGGGACTGCGAGAAAAGAAGTATGAATGGTTGCTTGAAAATGACATCAACACGACCGAGTGGAAACCGATCAAACCGAAGTCGGAGTTTTATCTGTTTGTCCCCAGAGATGAAGCAACTCTCGACCAGTACAACCAGTACCCCAAGATAACTGAAATATTTCCGCTGAATGGCGTCGGAATGACGACCGCGCGAGATGAGTTTGTGATTGATTTAGATAAATCTCGGCTTCTGAATAGAATCCGACTATTCAAAAACAGTAAATATGCGGACGAAGAGCTACACGCCTTTTCCCAGATTAACAAGAAAAAAGGGTGGTCGATTCGGAAAGCCTGGAACATGCTGCAAGACATTTCCGACAGCGAGTTGAAGGAGTTTATCTTGCCTGTTCTGTATAGGCCTTTTGATGTCCGATGGATTTTCTATCACGATGCCGTAGTCTGGAGGACGGTTAAAAAAGTCATGCGCCACATGATGCAGGAGAATGAGGGGTTGCTATGGACTCGTCCGATGTCTCCTAAGTATGAGTTCTCCGTCTTGGCTAGCCGTTCGATCACTGACCAATGCGCTGTTGGAAACAAATCTGCTGGGGCAGGGATTTCTTACCTTGGTCCACTGTATCTTTACAATGACACTGACAGGAAGGATCTATTCAGCGCCACCGAGATACAACACAAAACCCAAAATATCAATCCCGACCTGTTTGCGGCGCTTTCAAAAACCTACGGCAAGAAGCCGACGCCGGAGGAAATCTTCTACTATACCTATGCGGTTTTATATTCCAACATTTACAGAACCCAATACGCCCAGTTCTTGAGGACTGATTTTCCACGGGTTCCGTTCACCAAAAGCCAGAAAATATTTTTTGAGATGGGCAAATATGGAAAACAGTTGGTCGACTTGCATCTTCTTAAATCCTCCGATCTTGATCCTCCTGTTGTCCGCTTCCAAGGCAAGGGAGACAACCGCGTGGAGAAACCGCGATACGACGAGGGAGAACGGCGGGTTTATATCAACGCCGCTCAATATTTTGAAGGCGCCGAAAAAGAAATTTGGGAATACCAGATCGGCGGCTATCATGTTCTGGAGAAGTGGCTGAAGGATCGGAAGAAGCGGGTCCTCAGCCTGGAGGAGATCCAGCACTACTGCCGGGTGGCGACGGCGCTGAGGAGGACGATTGAGGCTCAGAAAGACATAGACCGAATTTATCCGAGAGTTGAGGAGGAGACGATTTCCTTCTCCGACAAGAAGAGGGATAAAAAACAGTAGAAATGGACAAAGAACAACCCGATTTAACTGACGAACGGTGGGGTGGATACGTTCCCTGGTTTCTACGCCATCAAAATTTTTCAGGAACAGGGAATTTCCAGACTTTCTTTTCTCGACTCAGCCAACGGCTTGAACGCTTAATCAAGTTCAATGAACCGGCCATTCCAGACGCATTACATTTTGGGGCAAAGCTTGAGACTGAGAGTCTCCAGCGGTTTCGGGAAAGCGGAGAACATCCCTGTTTCGATCCCATTGACCAGCAACTTAAACGTTTTTTTCATCCAGAGACCCTGAAAATAACCGCCGCGAGGCTCACTGAAAAAGAAGTCTCTAAGACCAAGGCGACTGTTGCTGACATACCGAAACAGTTTTTTCAGTCTTACGATAAACTCGATGATAAAGAAGCGATACTCGTCAAAGAGGGGGTGAAAAGAAAGGAAGAAAAATACCCAGAGCTTTTTCAGTCTCACTATAGAAAAATCGTGATCGAAAGAGTAGGCGTATTGGAAGCCTTACTTCGAATTCTTCCAGAGAATCCAGCCGCTTCTGAACTCCGGCGCGATATCAGACGGTTTTTTGCAGAATCGGGAATCATGCTGGATATTAGAGGAATCCCGCCTCTGCCGCCTCTGATTGTCCCGATGGAGGAGCCGTTGCTCCAAAAAGAGGTCATCGATAAACTGCTTCCTCGATTGGAATCAGGGTTTCCTGAAAGAGCGCAAGAACTGGTGCAAGCCTACCACAAGCTCATCGAAGGGGAGGATTTTGGCAGTGTTTTCATTGAAGCCTTCAAAACACTTGAAGAGATCGCCCGTACCCTTACAAAAGACAAATCGTTCATGTTTGACAATAAGAAGCTGAAGGAATATTTTCCCAATTTACACCCAACCGTCCATGAAACCATGATCCGTCTGGCCGGACATCGCGGCGACGAAGGGGGACATGGGAGATCCGCTCCGGACCCTCATGAAATCCGTTATCTTTTGTTCTCAATCTGTAATGTCGCGCTTTTGCTTTTGGACTATCCGAAATCAGAAACATCTTGAATCCGGTTGTTGGCATAGATCTTCCCAGAAGTTATAATGTGGTCAGATACTCCAAAGAGGTGACGAATCATGAAAAAAATCATCCACGCGATCTATGAGCATGGGGTCTTGAGGCCCCTGGAACCGCTGGAGGAAATTGCGGAAAAGAGCGAAGTGGCGCTTACGATCGAGTATCCCTCCCCTCATCCCCTGAAAGATATTTTTGGCACCCTCCCGAGAGAGGATGCGGATGAAATGCGGAAGATCATCGATGAGGAGTTCGAGAGGGTGGACCTGAATGAGTGGTAAGGTGGCCTTGGATACGAATATCGCGATTGCCGCGCTCAATGGTGAGACAGTTGTTATCAACAAACTCCAGAATGCCGATCAGATCTTCCTGCCACTTCCCGTCGTCGGAGAATTGCTTTTCGGAGCGATGAACTCACAACGCGCAGGAGCCAACCTGTCTCGCATTCAGCACCTGATCCGGCGCAGTACGATCCTAGAGATGGGAACGGAAACCGCTTCGCGTTACGCCAGAGCGCGGATCTCCTTAAAACAAAAGGGACGCCCCATTCCGGAAAATGATCTATGGATCACAGCATCTTGCCTCGAAAATCAGATGGTCCTCATGACAAACGACGCTCATTTTAAGTGGATAGAGGCGCTTACTGTAGAACCACCAGGTTGATACCGTTGTCCCCCTCCGGCCGGCCCCAAACCCGATCACTTCATCTCTTCCTCCATTTATCTAAACCGTTCACGGACACATCCATTGCGTTTAGATCCGTTGTCTTTTTGTCCGACAATATGGTAAGGTCTCCTACACCCCCCAGAGATGGAGAAAACCCGATGCCCAAGCCGTTCCGCGTGATCCTCATCAAACCCTCTCATTATGACGATGATGGGTATGTGATTCGGTGGATGCGCTCCTGCCTTCCAAGCAACACCTTGGCCTGCCTCTATACGATTACCGAAGCGGTTAAAGACTCCGGGGTCCTGGGGCCCGATGTTCGCCTGAGCATCGATGCCTATGACGAGATCAATCAACAGATTCCGATCCGAAAAATCATCGATCAGTTGACCGCGGAGGGAGCATCGGGAGTTGTCTGCATGGTCGGAGTGCAATCGAACCAATATCCGCGAGCGATTGACCTGGCCAGACATTTCCGGGCCGCGGGGCTGCCCGTTCTCATCGGAGGGTTTCATGTCAGCGGATGTCTCTCCATGCTTCCGACCCTCCCCGATGATCTCACCTCCGCCATGGCCGAAGGGATCACCCTTGTGGCGGGAGAGGTGGAGGAACAGTGGGGTCCTGTGCTGAAAGATGCCGTCGCCGGCCGATTGAAACCGCTCTACAACTTCTTGAAAGACCTTCCATCGCTGCAAGGACAGCCGATGCCGATTTTGCCGGTCGACGTCGCATCGCGGGTCATCGGGAAAATGACCACCTTCGATGCCGGCCGGGGCTGCCCGTTCGAGTGCAGCTTCTGCACGATCATCAACGTACAAGGGAGAAAATCCCGCTGGCGAAGTGCGGACGACATCGAGGCGATCGTTCGGGAAAACCACCGTCGCGGACTGTCGGCTTATTTCGTCACCGACGACGACTTCGCGAGAAACCGGAACTGGGAGGCAATCTTCGACCGGCTGATTCTCCTTCGGGAACGGGATCGGATCAACATCTCCCTGACCCTTCAAGTCGATACCGCCTGTCACCGCATTCCCCGGTTTATCGAGAAGGCCTCTCAAGCCGGTTGTCGCAAGGTGTTTATCGGGCTGGAAAATGTGAATATGGCGACCCTCAAGGAGACCGGCAAAAAACAGAACCGGGTGGAAGAGTATCGGGAAATGCTCTTGGCCTGGCGAAAGGCAAACGCGGTCACCTTCGCCGGTTATATCATCGGGTTCCCCAACGACACGTATGAGTCGGTGATGCGGGATATCGACCTTCTCAAGCGGGAGTTGCCGCTTGACCTGGTCGAATTCTTCGTTCTCACCCCTCTCCCCGGATCGGAGGATCATCAAATCCTGGTCAAGCAGGGGGCTTGGCTCGACCCCGACATGAACAAATATGATACCGAACATCCCTGCACCGACCATCCCAAAATGTCCCGGGAAGAATGGATGCGGACCTATCATGACGCCTGGAAGTCGTTTTACACCTTCGAACATATCGAAACGATCTTCCGCCGTCGGCAGGCGGAAGGACACAGTGTCGGGAAACTGCTGGGCCAAATGATCTGGTTTAGAGGGTCGATGTTCGTCGAAGGGGTTCACCCGCTTCAGGCGGGTATTTTCCGGAGGAAAGACCGGTCGGAGCGGCGGCCCGGACTGCCGCAAGAAAACCCCCTCGTCTTCGCCTGGCGCCGGGTGCGGGAAGTTACCTCCGCCCTTACGGGGATGGCGGGGTTGGCCTGGCGGCTCTATCGGATCAGCCGCCGGGTTCAGAAAGATCCGGCTTCACGCGCCTACCGCGACGCCGCCATGATCCCCGCACCGCGCCATCGGACCAACGCGATTACCGAGAAGACAACGGCGCCTGCCAAATCGCTTGTCCTTCTTGATTGAGGAGCTTTAGTTCGGGCTTTCCGTCAACGGCCAGGACCGCCTCAAAACGCGGCTTCCCCTCGGTGTCAAAAAGAGCAAAACCCGACCCCCCTTTGGGGGAGACGAAGAGGGCGCCGCGGAGTTTCCCCTCTTTGTCTACGAGATGAAAATCTTCAGCCGTCACCGATTTGGAATGACTCGGGAATTTTTGTGCGACGGCATCACGGCTGCCGAAGAGCCACCCCGACGCCGCGCCTCCGATCCATCCGGCCACGATTGCAACAACCCATATCCTTCCGCTGACCTTCATCTTCCTTCTCTCCTTATACCAATCCTTTACCGAAAATAAAAAAGGGGAGAAGGCTTCTTAAAAAACCCTCTCCCCTGGTTGTATCCAGAACCGATCTCAACGGCTACTTCAATCTGGAATGAGTCCCGTCACAGAAGGGTGGATTGGAAGTATGCTTGCAGCCGCAGAAGGCAACCTTTTTCTTCTGGTCGATTTTCACCTCCATCGGGGTGAACTCGGTTCCCTTGTGAGAGCCGTCGCAAAAAGGCTGGCCTTTCGACCGCCCACAGCGGCACCAATAGTACGTCCCAGGGTTTATCTCCATCACATACGGGGTTCGTTGCGCAATGACTGGATCTTCCATCGGTCACCTCCTTGATAGATCATCGGCTCAATAAATCACCGGCACAGCCTATCGATAAATGCCAATGATGTCAATCCGAATCATCTGCCGAACCATCTGCCCTTCGGGCTTTTTCTTATTGACATTATTACAGAGCAATGTTACAGGTTCTTGTCGAAAAAGGGGGATCCGATGCTCTTCGGTCGTCGAAAGAAAAATCCGATCCGGCTTCCGGAAAAACCGGTCGAAAAATGGGTCTACACCACCTGCGGTTACTGCTCCACCGGTTGTTCCATGGAAGTCGGCGTGAACAAAGAAGGGAAGGGGGTGACACTTCGCGGGGTCGAGGGGGCCGACGTCAACCGGGGAAAACTCTGTCTCAAGGGAATCCTGGAATACGAGCTCTTCAACACCCCAAACCGTGGGACCACTCCCTTGATCCGGAAGGCCGCTTTTGAACCGTACCGCGAGACCACCTGGGACGAGGCACTCGATCGGACCGCCATCGAGATTCAACGGATTCAGGCGGCCTACGGGCGGGACAGCTTCGCCGTTGTCTCGACCGGGCAGATCCTGACCGAAGAGTTTTATACCCTCGGAAAACTGGTTCGGGGGGTCCTCGGGACAAACAATTACGACGGGAACACCACCCTCTGCATGGCATCGGCGGTGTCGGGCTACAAACGCTCTTTTGGAAGCGACGGCCCCCCCGGATGTTACGCCGACTTCGAACAGACCGAATGCCTCCTCGCCATCGGCACCAACCTCCCGGAACAACACCCGGTCATCTGGTGGCGGCTCAAAGAGGCCTATGACCGTCGCCGTTTTCCAATCATCGTCGTCGATCCCCGGGTTACGATGTTTGCTCAGATGGCCGACATCCACCTCCCGATCACCCCCGGCACCGACGTCGTCCTGCTGAATGCCCTGGCCCATGTCATCTTAAAAAGAGGGATTGGAAAACCGAGCCTACGTCGAAGCGCACACGAGCGGGTTCACTGCGTTCGCGGCGATGGTGGAGGAATATGATCCCTTGACGGCATCGAAGATCTGCGGGATCGATGCCGACACCATCCGGAACGTCGCCCGCCTCTATGCCAAGGCGAACGCGGCAATGACGATCTGGACGATGGGAATCAACCAGTCGACCCACGGCTCGGACGGGGTGGTGGCGATCAACAACCTCAATCTGATCACCGGCAACATCGGAAAGCCGGGCGGAACGGCGCTCTCCATCACCGGCCAGTGCAACGCGATGGGCACACGCGAATTCTCCTCCTGCTCCGGCCTTCCCGGTTATCGTCTCCTGGAGAAGGAGGAAGACCGCGACTTTATTTCAAATTTCTGGGGGGTTGAAAAAGCGTTCTTCCCGGCAAAGCGGGGCCTCTTCATGACCGACATCTTCCCCGCGATCGAGGCCGGCCATGTCAAAGGGCTGTGGCTGATCGCCACCAATCCGATGACCTCGATGCCGAACACCGCACGGATCCGGAAGATCATGGAGAAATTGGAGTTTCTGGTGGTCCAGGACGTTTACGCCGACGTCGAGACAACCCGGTACGCCCATGTCTACCTCCCCGCCGCCATGTGGGGAGAAAAGGAGGGGTGCTTTACCAATACCGAAAGGCGGGTCAACCTCTCCCGGAAAGCGGTGGAACCGCCCGGTCAAGCAAAGCCCGACCTCTGGATCTTCACCCAACTGGCAAAGCGGTTCGAACGGGCAAAGGGGATGCGGTTTCCGGAGAATCCCGCCGAGGCGTTCGAGGAGATCCGGGAGGTGTCGCGAGGACGGCTCTGCGACTACTCCGGAATGACCTACGAGACAATCGAGGCCCGCCGGGGGATCCAATGGCCCTGCAACGAGGTCCATCCGGAGGGGACCTCCCGACTCTATGCTGACGGGGTTTTCCAACACCCAGACGGGAAGGCCAAACTGATCCCCCTTCCGTTCATCGACAACAACGAGCGTCCCGACGATCAGTATCCCTTCTGGCTCAATACCGGACGGGTGGTCGAACATTGGCACACCCGGACGAAGACCGGCAAGATCGGAAACCTCAACAAGTTCAGCCCAATCCCCTACATGGAGATCAACCCCTCCGCCGCCGCGAGGCTTGGCCTCCGGCAGATGGCGTATGCCCGCGTCGTCTCCCGTCGCTCTTCCGCCGTGGTGATCGTCCAATGTACCGAGCGGGTCGCCCCCGACGCGGTCTTCATCCCGATGCACTACCACGACTGCGTCAACCGTCTCTCCTTGGGCCTCCTCGATCCCTACTCGCGCCAACCGGCCTATAAACAGGGGGCGGTCCGGATCGAGAAGATCGACGACCAGGAGGGTGCCGCCCGGATCAATCTCACAGCGAGGAGTTATTGATGAACCCCAACTCAACCCCAGCCGCGATAAAAAGACCCGATCTCGCCGGGCAACCGCTCATCATCAACGGAAAACCCTCCCTTTCGGAACGGCCCGACCGGTATCTTCAGCATGGGTTTCATTTTCACGCCGACAACTGTATCGGCTGCCACGCCTGCGAAACCGCCTGCGCCGAGAAGAATGCCCTTCCATCGCATCTCTCCTTCCGGAAGGTCGGCTACATCGAGGGGGGCTCCTATCCCGACTACCTCCGGATCAACATGTCGATGGCTTGCAACCATTGCGAGGACCCGGTCTGCCTCAAGGGATGCCCGACACTGGCATATACAAAATATATCGAATACGGCGCGGTGATCCAAGATTCCGACATCTGCTTCGGCTGCGGCTATTGCACCTGGGTCTGCCCCTACAACGCCCCGATCCTCGACCCGGTTAAAGGGGAGGTTCAGAAGTGCAATATGTGCATCGACCGCCTGGAAGAGGGACTGAAGCCGGCCTGCGTCTCCGCCTGTCTCTCCAATGCCCTTGAATTCGGCGCGATCGAATCGATGACCTCCGGCAAATGGTTGGAGGGAGACACGGAGACCATCCCCGCCGGACGCCAACAGGCGAAGCGGACCCTTCCCGGATTTCCGAATCCAGAAATCACCCGGCCGAACATCCGCTTCGAACAGACACGATCCCTCCCGATCACTTTCGCCCGGCCCGACAACGAACCGTTGATCTACGAACGAATCGCCCAGAAAACAGGGCAGCCACCAGCGGGTCAGAGAGGATGCGGCAAGGAAGATTTTCGGGTGAAGCCGCTCGACCGAAATGATCCGAAGGAGTGGGGTCTCTCCCACCTCCGGTCGCGCGAAGATTCTCTGGTTCTCTTTACCCTCCTCTCGCAGGGGGTCGTCGGAGGCTTCATCTTGCTCTTCCTGATGACGAAATTTTTCTCCACCTCACTCTCTCCCCTCCTCGTCCGAGCGACTCTTTTCGGCCTTTTTGGACTTCAGACCGCCGGGATGGTCTTCTCCACCTTCCATCTCGGCAAACCGCGGTTCTTCTACCGGGCAATCAATAACCTCCGCCACTCCTGGGTCAGCCGGGAGATCGCCACGATGGGGGCGTTCCATGCCCTTCTCGGGGGGTATGCACTGGTCATCACCTTTCCCGGACTCCTCTCCTGGCTCCCGAATCCCCTCCCGGGGATGGTTCCCGATCTCTTCGGTTGGGGAGCGGCCGGAATGGGAATGCTCGGCCTCTTCTGCATGATCCGCTGCTACCGGATCCCGGCCCGCCCCTTCTGGGACCATTGGCACACCGCCGGGGCCTTCACGGCAAGCGCACTGATCTTAGGGAGCCTGGCGATCGGTCTGCTCGCAGGTCCGGCAACCTTCTTTTTCCTCGCCTGGGCACTCGTCACCGGCCTTCTGCTACAGGGGGTGTCGCTCCTCGCCCACGCCCGCTATCTGAATCGGCGGGGGGAAGAGGCGGCGGTCTCGCGCCAGATCACACTGACCCAATTTGGAAAAACCTACGCCGCCCGATTTGGAACCTTGGGGGTGCTGATGGGCGTCGGTCTTTTCTTTGCGCTCCAACCTGTTTTAGCGGGAGGCGGAACGCACGCACAGGGGACACACCTTCTCTGGGGAGCCCTCTTTCTCCTGGCGCTGGTCCATGAGGTGGTCGGGCGCGCCCTCTTCTATGTG
>CAZOFJ010000054.1:0-24231 GCA_964579005.1 uncultured Nitrospirota bacterium | reverse complement strand
TTTTGGAGAGTCCGGCGATACATGACCTGCTCAATCGGATGGTCGAGCAAAAGCTGCTTCAGCAGGAAGCGAAGCGAAAGGGAATCCGGGTCACCGAGGGAGAGCTGGAGTTGGCCTTGAGTGATATCGAGCAGCGGAACCGCTTCTTAACGCGAGAGGCATTAAAACAGGCGGTTGTTCAGGAGGGTTTCTCTTGGGAAAAATATGTCGAAGACCTCCGGAGTCAACTGGTGGTTTTGAAGTTGATGAATCGCGAGGTTGACACCAACCTTCTCGTCGGAGAGGAAGAGGTCAAAGGGTATTACGAAACGCACCCGGAGGAGTTCATGCAGGCCGATCAGATTCGACTCAAGCAGATTCTCCTCCGCGTCCCATCGGGGGCCACTCGTGATGTCATCGAACGGAAAAGGAAGAAGGCGGAAGAAATCCTGGTCGAGCTTCGGCAGGGAAGTCCTTTTGAACAACTGGTTCAATCACAAAGCGACGGCCCCGAGCGGCGCAATGGAGGAGATTTAGGGGCTTTTAAGAAAGGAGACTTGACCCACGATATCGATCAGGCGGTTTTCCGCTTGAAAACAGGCGAGATCAGCCCGGTCGTTCAGACCGACATCGGGTTTCATATCTTCAAGGTGGCGGAAGAACCGACCATTCGCCCCCAACCGTTTGAGAAGGTTCGCAAGGAGATCGAAGAGAAACTGACATTCGAAAAACGATCTGCTCTCCGTCAAAAATGGTTGAATGGGATTTGGACGCGTTCGTTCGTGGAGGTAAAATGATCCGCTCCTCATTTTCGAGGATGGAGGCCAGAGGTCTGCCGCCTTAAGTTTTTTCATGATTCTGCCGAAACCAGAATCATGAGGAGAGGTTACCTGAAAATTTTTCATTTTGTTTCGATTGGATGTTGAATCTCTTTTGGCATGCAACCCAGATGAGTCGTGAACCGGGGGTTTTGGAGGGGGGAAGCGGGGTTGAGAGAGGAAACCTCAACCTATAGACAAAATAAATTTGATTTACCCCAATTAGTGGGTATTTTCTCCTTGACAAAAAAAAGGATTGATATATATATTACAAAAAATTTATTGAACAAAATTGATTCCAGGAGCAAAGGAGGTGAGACAACTTAACAAGCAAACCGAAGAGGGGTGGATTCATCCCGCATTATAACGAAAGGGGGCAAATAGAGTGCATGCGTTAGGGACGCACTTGCTTGTGGAGCTTAAAGATTGCAACTCCAAGATTTTGAATGACCTGAAGAAGATCGAAGAAATTCTGGTTACAGCGGCAAAGGAAGCAAAGGCAACAATTATTGAAAGTCGGTTTCACAAATTTAGCCCCTTCGGCATCAGCGGCGTGGTTGTGATCGCCGAGTCACATCTCACCATCCATACGTGGCCTGAGTATGGTTATGCCGCGGTTGATATCTTCACCTGTGGCGAAACATTGCAGCCTTCGGTTGCTGCAGCCTATATCGTCGGAAAACTTCAATCGAAGAACCCCTCTTTGGTCGAAATGAAAAGGGGGTTGCTTTCCTTGACAGATCAGAAGTTGCCTCACAAACCTGTAAAGGGAACGGAGCCGGTTGGATATGTCCGAGCTAAAGAGTTACAAATGGTTCCTTGATTATCTCTCCCCGTTTGAGGGGCATATGCACGGAATCGACACGATCGTCTTTTCCAAGCAGACCCAATTTCAACAGGTAGAGATCTTGGACACCAAAAGCTACGGACGGTCTCTCGTGGTCGACGGCAAGATGCAATCGAGTGCGGTCGACGAATTTGTTTATCATGAGGCGCTGGTCCACCCTGCGATGCTGACCCATCCCGAACCGAAAAAGGTCTTCATCGTCGGGGGGGGAGAGGGGGCGACCCTTCGTGAGATCCTTCGCCATCATTCGGTGGAAAAGGTCTTGATGGTTGACATCGACCAAGAGGTCGTCGAATGCGCGAAGCGCTACCTTTCCGAATGGCATCAAGGATCATTTGACGATCCTCGAACGACGGTCCGCTATCTTGATGCCAGAAAATACCTTGAGGAGACCGATGAGACTTACGATATCATCATCATTGATATCTCCGAGCCGGTTGAGGAGGGACCGGCCTATCTCCTCTATACGAAGGAGTTTTATACCCTCGTTTTGGAGCGATTGACCAAAGATGGTATTATTTCGCTTCAGGCCGGGACCACGGCGGCGACCCATCTCTTAAATTTTTCTGCCGTTTATCAAACATTGAAGTCGGTCTTCCCCATCGTCTCCCCCTATCAAGCCTCCATCCCATCCTTCGGCCTTCCCTGGGGTTTCGCATTGGCGTCAAAACGGTTCGACCCTCGAATATTGGATCAAAAAGAGATCGATATCCGCATTTCCGAACGGATCAATGGGGAGTTGAAGCACTACGACGGTGAAGCTCATGTCGGTCAATTCTTCTTCCCAAAACAAATTCGGATGCAGATCCAAAAAGAAGAGCGGATCATCGAAGACAATGCTCCGCTCTTTACCTACCATTGAATAAGATTTTCTTGGAGCCAAAAGTGGGTTCTCTGAGGCCTTCCGTGAAGAGGCGTCAAAGCGAGTATCTGGCTTTGCCAGTGACCTTCGGGAAATGGTTGGAGGTAGGAACGAAAACCATCCGAGCGCGGGGTGTGGGGCCATTCGGGGTCCCCAACGGTCCTGACCGTTGGGGTGGATCGGAGGGCCGTTTCCTTTCGTTTAGCCGCACGGGCCCCCGCCGATGATAGATCAAGAACAGTTTAAAACCCCTCTTTTTGACGCGATGGTCTCCCTGGCGGAGCGTCGAAAAGTCTCATTCCATACCCCCGGCCACAAAAGCGGCAAGGGGATTTCGACGCGGTTTCGAAAGTTTGTTGGGCCAAAAATATTTTCGATCGACCTGACAACCCTCGACGAAGTCGATTCGCTTCAGAAGCCAAAAGGGGTGATTAAAGAAGCCCAGGAATTGGCCGCCAAAGCATATGGCGCCGATCGCTCGTTTTTCCTTGTGAATGGGACCACCGGTGGCAACCATGCGATGATCTTGACCGCCTGCGGTCCGAGGGACAAGGTGTTGGTTGCTCGCAACGCCCACAAATCGGTCCTGGCCAGCCTGATTCTCTCCGGAGCCGAGCCGATTTTTTACGCTCCGGCGGTTGACGAGAATCTAAAGCTGACCCTCAACGTCACCTACGAAGAAACATGTAAGGCGATCGACGCGCATCCGGAAGCAAAGGTCCTTTTTTTGACGAGCCCCAACTACTATGGAATTTGTGCTGATCTCGAAAGGATTATTTCCTACGCGCATCAAAAAGGGATCCTTGTTTTGGTTGACGAGGCGCATGGGCCGCATCTTAAGTTTCATCCCGATCTTCCCATTTCCGCGATGGAGGCGGGAGCCGATCTTGCCGTCCAGAGCACCCATAAGATTATCGGGGGAATGACCCAGGCATCGATGCTCCATGCCAGGTCTGCTCGGATCGACATGACGACCTTGGCTGCTGTTCTACGGTTTGTCCAGACCACCAGCCCCTCCTATATCTTGATGGCCTCGCTCGACCTTGCCAGAATGCAGATGGCGACCGAAGGGGAAAAACTGCTCGATAAGGCGATCAAGCTTGCCACCGAAGCGAGAAGCAAGATCAACCGTATTCCCGGTCTCTTCTGTTTTGACAAGGAGATGGTCAGCAATCCCCTCATTACCCGAATGGGCGATTTTGATGTAACGAAACTGACGATCACTGTTCGCGATCTTGGTCTTTCAGGATATCAAGCATCGCAAATATTGAACAACCAATACAACATCCAGGTGGAGATGGCCGATCCGTTCAATGTTCTTGTCATCGTCAGCATCGGAGACCGGCGAGACGACCTCAACCGCCTGGTCGATGCCCTTCGTGAGATCTCAAAAGGATACCAAGGTAAAGGCGCTCCAACGGCGCTCTCGGCGGAGGTCGGCCTTCCTCCGTTCGGGAAGGCGGGCCAGATGACCCCGCGCGAAGCGTTTTTCCGTGATTACCGTTACATCTCGCTGGAAGAGGCTCCCGGCGAGATCAGTTCGGAGATCGTTACTGTGTATCCGCCTGGAATACCCCTGCTGGTTCCAGGTGAGATCATCACGCGGGAGATTGTCGATTACATTCAAAGGATGGATCGTCTTGGGGCCACCGTCGATGGCCTCAACGTCTCCAACAGCACGATTGCGGTGGTGAAACAGTAGTCGCGCTGAGATGGATCTGATCGATATGGTGAAAAGGGATTGAACAGAAAATGAATACCGGAGGGGTGGAAAACAAGCCGAAATCGGTTACCCTTTTCGGTCCTCGATGATCACCCCACCGCCGATGACCTCTTCTCCTTGGTAGAGAACGAGTGATTGGCCGGGGGTAATGCCCCGCTGCGGGGTATCAAAACGAACTCGAACCTGGTCATCCGGAAGGGGGAAAAGGGTTCCCTCCACCCCAGGGGAACGATATCGGATCTTTCCTTGAATTCGAGTCGGACGATCTGGGCGACCTTGTCCTCCCCAGACAAGGCGGTCTGCCGTCACCTCCTTTTGCAGGAGTGCTTCTTCCGATCCAACGACCACCTCACGCCGCTCCGGGTGAAGCCCCGTTACATAGATCCGCTCACCCAGGGCGACGCCAAGACCGCGCCGTTGACCGATGGTGTAAAAGGCGACCCCGGTATGTTCGCCGAGCACTTCTCCCGATTCGGTCACGATTTTCCCTGGAGCGACCGCCTCCGGGCGCTGTTCAGCGAGGAACCCCCGGTAATCTTTTTGGGTTACAAAACAGACCTCTTGGCTTTCCAAAACCTCTTCGTAGGGAAGGCCGAGTGCCGCCGCCTTCCGGCAGACCTCTTCCTTCTCCATTGCGCCAAGCGGAAAGAGGGTTGATGCGAGTTGTTGTTGGCTGAGGCGGTAGAGAAAATAACTTTGGTCTTTTCTAAGGTCGACCCCTTTGGAGAGTCCGAAGCGGCCGGTTTCATGTCGGTAATCTATTCTTGCATAATGTCCGGTTGCGACAAGATCCGCCCCCAAGGCATGGGCTGCTTCCAAAAGGCGGCCGAACTTCATCCGTTCGTTACAGCGGACGCAAGGGTTGGGGGTCTGACCGACCAGGTAGGCATCACAGAAATCATCGATGATTTCTGCGCGGAAGGCCTCTTGCGCATCGACGACATGGTGGGGGATGGAAAGAAGCTTTGCGACGTGACGGGCCAGACCGACCTTGCAACAGGAACGGTCCTGCCATCGTTTCTCCTCTTCTCCCTCTTCCTTCCAGAGGGTGAGGGTCACTCCGATGACGTCGTAACCGACTTCTTTCAGCAGTGCCGCCGTGACAGCCGAGTCAACGCCGCCGCTCATCCCGACCACAACCCGCTTTTGGCGTGCTGGGTTATTTTTGTTAATTCCCATTCGATCCGTGGCCGACCACCTGGAGCGGCCGGATTTCAGCCGAGGGGGGTTCGTCTTTTAACATTTCACACTTGCCATTAAAGACGACCCCTTCTTCAACGGTCAAGTTCGGAGTGCAGACCGAACCGGACATCACCGCCCCCGACAGAAACTGAACCCGTTCCGTCGCCCGAATATTCCCGGTGATCCTTCCACCGCAGATGACGGTTCCAGCGTTGATCTCCGCGTTGATCGTGGCTGTTTCGCCGACGATTAACTTTCCCTCTGTAATGATCTCCCCCTCGATCTTCCCGAAGACTTGAATCGTCCCGTTGTAAGTAATGATCCCTTTGAACTCCGTCTCTTTCCTCAAGAAAGCGACAATTTCGTCGGACTGGGTCCCTTTATCTTTTTCCTTTTCCTCTCTTCTTAGCATGGCCTCCTCGCTGTTTTAAAGCAGGGGAGGTTTCTTTTGGAATCTCCCACCGCGATTGAAGAAAATGTCATTTTGCCTTCTCTTTCAGAAAAACTGCTACGATCTGACCGTCAACATTTGAAGAAGGCGGTCAAGATCGTCCAATGAGTAATATTCGATTCGGATCTCCCCCCCTTTCTTCTGGGGGATCAGACGGACTTTTGTTCCGAGTGAGCGGCGGAGGCGATTTTCCACCTCGGCCACCTCCGGAGATGCCTCCTGTTGTCCCTTCGGCTCGACCGATTGAGACCCTGTTTTCAATTTTTGCACCAAGGCCTCGACCTGGCGCACCGACCATCCTTTGGCCCTGACCTCTCCTGCGATCCGGAGCTGATCTTCCTGCTGCTCCAAGGAAAGGAGCGCTTTTGCGTGACCCATTGTCAAGATGCCGTCGACGATCTCGCCCCATAACGCCTTGGGAAGTTGCAGCAATCGAAGAAAATTTGCCACTGTTGATCGATCGACCCCCATCCTGGCTGCAATTTCCTCCTGAGTCAACGCGAATTCCGAAATCAAACGGGTATATGCTTGCGCCTTCTCAATTGGGTTGAGATCTTCGCGTTGGACGTTCTCCAAGAGCGCCCACTCCATTAACTCCCGATCTTGAACCTCTTTGATGATTGCCGGAATTGTCAAAAAGCCGGCCAGTTGCGCCGCGCGCCAGCGACGCTCGCCCGCGATCAATTCGAAATGGCCGCTCTCTTCTTGCCGAACCGTAATCGGTTGGATCATCCCGTGATTCTTGAGCGAGGCCGCCAGTTGGGCCAAAGATTCAGGGTTGAAATGTTGCCGCGGCTGATGTCGATTCGGAACGATCTTGTCCGGTTCAATCTGCCGGATTTCTCCTTTGGGCGGCTCTACAGGTGGAACAAGAGCGCCCAGCCCAAAACCTTTGCCGAGGGCTTTACGCTGCATGTCCCAAGACCTCCTCGGCAAGGGAAAAATAGGCCTGCGCCCCTTTTGAATCAGGATCGTACAGAACGGCCGGTCTTCCATGGCTCGGTGCCTCGGCCAGGGTGATATTGCGGGGGATGATCGTTTTGAACACTCCTTTATCAAAGTGAGAGCGGATCTCCGCCTGAACCTGGTTATTCAAGTTGTTGCGGATGTCGACCATCGTTAAGAGGATCCCCTCCATGGAAAGTGAGGGATTGAGCGATCGACGGACCAATTCAAAGGTATTCATCAAAAGGGCAAGCCCTTCCATCGCGTAGTATTCACACTGCATCGGTATTAAGAGAGCATCGGCGGCCGTCAATGCGTTGAGGGTCAAGAGGCCGAGAGAAGGGGGGCAATCGATAATGACGAACGAATAAGGATCGATCGATCCCTTCAATCGCTCCGTGAGGATCCTTTCCCGTTGGTTCATTCCGACCATTTCGATCTCGGCCCCGACCAGATCGATATGGCCCGGAATCAGACTCAAACGTGGGATGTCAAGACGGACGACCGACTCGGCGAAATCTTTTCTTCCGATGAGGAGGTCATATACGCTTGCCTTGATCTCTTGACGGGAGAGACCAAGGCCGCTGGTCGCGTTTCCTTGCGGGTCAAGGTCGATCAGAAGAACCTCCCTTTGGGCAGCGGCCAGAGAAGCGGCCAGGTTAATCGCCGTGGTGGTCTTTCCAACCCCTCCCTTTTGATTGGCGATTACAATGACTCTCGGCATGTCGGTTTTGCTTCGAAAATTTCGAGAATGAAGGTGAGTTTTAGAGGAGCTCATCCTAGCACATTCCACTATTGAAAGAAAGTATTGAAAGTGTAAAAAGAATTTGACAAAAAGAGAAGGGCCGATTATACTGTGGTCAACTTCGAAGTTTTTAGGATCGTTTCTACTGGGACTTCTTTCCATCTTTTGGTTTGACCAAAGCCTCATCAGTTCATCAAAAATAAAATGCAAATGCAAGCTGGCCGGGCAAGGTGAAAGATTTGTCTCATGAGCTGGCTGTTTTTCTTCCTTTAATCTCTACCTGAAGGCATTTCAGATATAATCATAATAATCCAATAGGAATATAGAATACTCGTTAAATTGCCGACTCGTCTTCATTCTTCCTTCCTCAATTCACTCTAAACATTGATGATATATTTTTTAATCTGCTTGAATAAAGATCGCAACCAAACGTCGATCGCTTCCCCTCCGACAGCTCCACCCTTGGAGGGCATGGTTTTTTTATTTAGGTGTTTTATTGGAGAAAGTAATAACGATTCCTTAATATAAAGGTGATCACCATCAAGGAGAAAACGATGAATCTTGCCGAATTAAAAGAGAAGAGCATTGGAGAACTGAATGAGGTGGCCAAAGAGCTTAAGATCGAGGGGGCCAGTAACCTCAGAAAACAGGAGCTTATCTTTGCGATTCTGCAAGCGCAGTCAGAAAAAAATGGAACGATCTACGGTGAAGGAGTCCTCGAAACCCTTCCTGACGGTTTTGGGTTTCTCCGCTCTCCCGATTATAACTATCTTCCGGGGCCGGATGACATTTACGTCTCCCCATCCCAGATCCGTCGGTTCAATCTCCGAACGGGGGATATCGTTTCCGGTCAGATTCGACCCCCGAAAGAAGGGGAACGCTACTTTGCCCTCTTAAAGGTCGAAAAGATCAATTATGAAGATCCGGATGTTGCCCGTGACAAGATCCTCTTCGATAACCTCACCCCGCTTTATCCGATGGAACGGATCAAGCTGGAGTATAATCAGGAAGATCATTCCACCCGGATCATGGATCTGATCACCCCAATTGGGAAAGGACAGCGCGGGTTGATCGTTGCTTCTCCCCGAACCGGAAAGACAGTCCTTCTTCAAGCAATCGCCAAGGCGATCATGAAAAACCATCCGGAGATCATTCTGATTGTCTTATTGATCGATGAACGTCCCGAAGAGGTCACCGACATGCAGCGGCAGGTCAAGGGAGAGGTGGTCAGCTCTACCTTCGATGAGCCGGCACAGCGGCACGTTCAGGTCGCGGAGATGGTCTTGGAAAAGGCAAAGCGTCTCGTCGAGCATAAGCGGGATGTTGTTATTCTCCTCGATTCGATCACGCGGTTGGCCCGGGCCTTCAACGCGGTTGTCCCTCCGAGCGGCAAAGTTCTTTCGGGCGGTCTCGATGCGAACGCCCTCCAACGGCCGAAGCGATTTTTCGGGTCGGCCCGAAATATCGAAAATGGTGGCAGCCTGACAATCATCGCCACTGCCCTGATTGACACTGGGAGCCGGATGGATGATGTTATTTTCGAGGAGTTTAAGGGAACCGGCAACATGGAACTCCACCTCGAACGGAAGCTGGCCGATCGGCGGATCTTCCCCGCCATCGACATGACCCTTTCCGGAACCCGGAAGGAAGAGTTGTTGGTTGATAAGGAGGATCTCAACAAGATGTGGATCCTTCGGAAAGTGTTAAGCCCTCTCTCTACCGTTGAGTCGATGGAATTCTTACTTGATAAGATCAAGGGAACGAGGTCGAACAAGGAGTTTTTGGAGTCAATGAATCGCTAAAAAGGGCTTGCGAGAAAAGCCGGCAGTAGGCTATAATCACGCCCCTTATCAGATTCATTCATCATTAACATGAATTAAAACGAAGGAGAGGTCCATGAAGGCGGCGGTTCATCCCGATTACAACGAGTTAGAAATCACCTGTGCATGCGGAGCGGTGCTAAAGTCAAAATCGACGAAAAAAGACATCCGGCTTGACATCTGCGCCGCCTGCCATCCTTTCTTCACTGGAACGCAGAAGATCATCGATACCGAAGGTCGCGTCGAGCGGTTTAAGAAGAAATACGCCAAAAAATAACCCTCGTCCCTCTTTTCGAGCCTGCCCGTTGGCAGGTTTCTTTTTCCTCCTCTTCGATTTGGTCCGGGATGAACCCAGGCCATGATCCAATCGATTTTTCGTCCATGACATGTGAATGACAATGGTCCTTTCAAAGGAAGAATTCCTCACAGATAAACTTGAAGGAATCGTCAAGAAGTATGATGCCTTGACAGCCCGGTTGGCCGATCCAGCGGTTTTTTCGAATCCAACGGAACAGATCCGTCTGGCGAAAGAGCGGGCCGAATACGAAGAAACCGTTCAGGAGTATGCAAACTATAAAACGCTTCTCAAGCAGATAGGAGAAGCGGATGAGGTTCGACGCGACCCCCAGGCCGAGGCCGAGCTTCGGGAGATGGCCGACGCCGAGTGGCAATCGCTCCAGCAGAAAAAAGCGGCCTTGGAGTCGGCCTTGAAGCGCCTCCTGATCCCGAAGGGGCAAAATGATGACCGCGACCTTTTCCTTGAAATCAGGGCCGGGACCGGAGGGAACGAGGCGGCCCTCTTTGTGGCCGATCTCCTTCGTATGTATACGAAGTATGCCGAAAAACATGGTTTGAAGGTCGAGGTCATGACCTTGAATGAAACCGGCATCGGCGGGTTCAAAGAGGCAGTTGTTTCGATCTCGGGAAAGGGGGCATATCGTCGCTTCCAGTACGAGAGTGGTGTCCATCGTGTGCAGCGGGTTCCCGAGACGGAGGCAAGCGGTCGGATTCACACCTCTACCGTCACGGTGGCGGTGATCCCGGAGGCGGAGGAAGTCGACATCCAGATTGATCAGAAAGACCTTCGAATCGATACGTTCTGCTCCTCCGGGCCGGGCGGACAGAGCGTCAATACAACCTATTCCGCCGTCCGGATCACCCATCTTCCAACCGGCCTCGTTGTCTCTTGCCAGGACGAGCGTTCCCAATTAAAAAACCGGACCAAGGCGATGCGGATTCTCCGATCGCGTCTCCTGGAGATAGAACGGGAGCGGCAGGAGGCGGAAATTGCAAAAGACCGGAAATCACAGGTTGGAACAGGGGAAAGGAGTGAAAAGATCCGGACCTACAACTTCAAGGAAAATCGGTTGACCGATCACCGGATCAACCTCTCCATCTACCAGCTTGAACAGATCCTTCAAGGGGGTCTCGATCCGATCATTGATGCCCTCATCGCCGATGATGAGGAAAAACAGATGGCCAGCGCATAGAGGTTGTGAGTAAATCCTTGGACCGAGCTGGGCGACTGAGGTGCAAGTAGCGCAAGGCGTGACGACGAGGCGTAGCCAGAGGCTACGTTGAGAAGGAACAACGCGGCGATGCGCCGCACATCGGGCGCTCGGCGACGGGAGAGGATTTATTCACAACCTCATAAGGCACGGGGGATTTGTTGCCGATCACAAAAGAACAGACGGTCAGCGGCCTGCTCCAGGAGGGGACGCTTTTTCTGCTTCATGCCGGAAGTTCTTCCCCACGGCGTGAAGCGGAACTTCTCTTACTCGATCTTCTTGCTTGCCGTCGGCTTGATCTTTACCTCGAACCGTATCGGCCGGTTTCGTCTGATCAAGAGGCCCTCTTCCGGACACGATTGACCCGCCGCGCCCACCATGAGCCGGTTCAATATATTACCGGCAACGTTGAATTCTGCGGATTCACCCTCCAGGTTCGTCCCGGTGTCTTTATCCCGCGGCCCGAGACCGAACTGATCATCGAGGCGGCCCGCTCCCTTGTCCCCTCGCCCCGGCGAATCCTCGATCTCTGCACCGGGAGCGGGGCGCTTGCGATCGCCCTGGCGGCGGTATTTCCGGAATCCTCGATCGTTGCCACCGACCTTAAAGTCATTCCTCTGGCGACCGCCGCCGCGAATGCGGCGCGACACGGAGATCTCAACCGGATTGGTTTTATTCAAGGGGATCTCTTCTCGCCGCTTCGACCGGGGGAAGGCCGCTTCGATCTGATTGTTTGCAATCCTCCTTATATCCCGGAGCGTGACCGGCCCACCCTTTCTCCGGAGGTTCGCGATCATGAACCGGAAGAGGCCCTTTTCGCACCGGAAGAAGGGACCGCTTTTTATCGTCGGGTACTGAAAGAAGCCCCCTCTTTTCTCACACAAGAGGGGATTCTTCTTCTTGAGCTGGGCGCCGGACAGTCGGCCTGGTTTCGTCGCTTCGCGGAAGATGAAACCGACTTCGACCCTTCCTTCATTCAAGACATTGCCCGGATCGATCGGGTTGCCGTCTGCAAGAGAAGAGGGTCACATGGATAAGATTCTCATCCGCGGGGGGACGCGGCTTTCGGGTGAAATCGAAGTGAGCGGGGCGAAGAACGCCGCCCTTCCGATCCTAACCGCCACCCTTCTTTCCCCGGAGCCCCAGATCCTTCTTGGGGTTCCCAAGCTGATGGATGTCGCCACCACCCGGAAACTCCTTCAGCAGATGGGGGCTGAGATCACCGAAGAAAACGGAGCCGAATCGGTTCAGGTCAAAAAGATCGTCCGTTGCGAAGTTCCGTATGATCTCGTCAAGACAATGCGGGCGTCGATCCTCGTCTTGGGTCCGCTCTTGGCCCGCTGCGGCGAGGCGCATGTCTCCCTTCCCGGCGGATGCGCCATCGGCGCCCGGCCAATTCAGCTTCATCTCGATGGTCTGACAAAAATGGGGGCTGAGATTCAAATCGAACATGGGATGATCCACGCCAAGGCGGGAAAATTGAAAGGGGCAAAGGTCTCTCTCGATCTTCCGACGGTGACCGGAACGGAAAATTTAATGATGGCCGCGACACTCGCCGCGGGGACGACGCTGATTGAAAATGCCGCTTGCGAACCGGAGATCGCCGACCTGGCCCAATTTCTCAATGCCTGCGGGGCGCGGATCGATGGCGCCGGGACCCATCGGATCACGATCGAAGGGGTCTCGGGGCTCAAGGGGACCTCTTATCGGGTGATGCCCGACCGGATTGAGGCGGGGACGTTCATGGTCGCCGCGGCGATCACTCAAGGAGATGTGGCGATCCGCGGGTGCCGTCCGGAGCATCTCACCGGCGTGACCGACAAGCTCCGGCTGGCCGGAGCGACTATTTCAGAGGAAAAGGATCTCTTGCGTGTCAAGGGCGGAGCGATCCATGCCGTCGATCTGAAGACCCTTCCTTATCCCGGTTTTCCGACCGACATGCAGGCTCAGATGATGGCACTGATGGCGCTCTCGGACGGCCTCTCGGTGATCACCGAGACGATCTTCGAGAACCGATTCAACCATGCCGCCGAACTGCGGCGTATGGGGGCGGAGATCCGGCTGGAAGGGAACCATGCGGTGATCAAAGGGGTCCGGCATCTCTCGGGAGCGCCGGTGATGGCTTCGGACCTTCGCGCCAGCGCTTCCTTAATATTGGCGGGACTGGTTGCCCAGGGAGAGACCGAGGTGCTCCGGATTTACCATCTTGATCGGGGATATGAGCGGATCGAGGAGAAGCTCTCGAAAGTGGGGGCTTCGATTCGGCGGGTGAAGGGATCGGCCTGATGGAAAAACCACTCCTTACGATCGCGCTTTCGAAGGGAAAACTGCTCTCTCCGACGATCGTGTTTTTAAACCGGATCGGCATCGTTCCAGCCGGACTTTCCGAGACGACCCGGCGTTTGATTTTCGACGTTCCGGAAAAAAAGATTCAACTGATCCTCGTTCGCGCCACCGATGTTCCGACCTACGTCGAGTATGGCGCCGCCGACGTTGGGATCGTCGGAAAGGATCTCCTGTTGGAGCAGATGCCGGATGTTTATGAACCGGTCGACCTGGGGTATGGCTTTTGCCGGCTTGTCTTGGCGGCCCCGGATGGGAAGGGAGAAGGGCCGGCTTCCTCGAATGGCCCAGGTAAAAATGGGGCCGCCAGCGGGTACTCGAAATTACGGGTGGCGACAAAATACCCCAATATCACCGAACGTTATTTCTCGGAAAAGGGGGTTCCGATCGAGATCATCAAGCTCTACGGATCGATCGAACTCGCCCCGCTGGTGGGGCTGGCCGACCAAATCGTCGACCTCACCTCCACCGGCGAGACCCTTCGGACGCATGACCTGAGTGTCGTTGACGAGATTGCTCAGTGCACCGCCCGGCTGATTGTCAACCGGGCGAGCCTGAAACTGAAATATCCGGCCGTTCAAGAATTGATCACGGCAATGAAAGAGATGATGAAAGAAACAGCGGGCAAGCGCCGGAGTAGGAAAGAGGGGGTCAAATCATGATGAAAACGGTTCATATCGAGGATCGCGGTTTCAAAACGCGATACGACAAGGTCCTCCATCGTTTGGATGTGGGAGAAAGGACGATCGAAAAAACGGCTCGGAAAATCCTCGATGAGATTCGGGGAAAAGGGGACCGGGCCCTCCTCCGGTATACCGAAAAATTTGACCGCCTCAAACTGACCCCCGCCCAAATACGGGTCGATGCCGATCAGATCCGCCGCGCTCATGAGACGGCCGACCCGGCGGTGGTTGAAAGCCTGAAGTATGCCGCCGACCGGATCACCGCGTTTCATGAGAAACAAAAAAAAGAGGGGTTCTCGATTCAGGAGGAGGGGGTCTATCTTGCCCAGCGGGTTCATCCAATCGAGCGGGTGGGGCTTTATGTTCCGGGTGGAAAAGCCGCCTATCCGTCGTCCGTGTTGATGAACGCAATCCCCGCGCGTGTCGCGGGGGTTCCCCGGTTGGTCATCTGCTCTCCCGCGCCGGAAGGGGTGATCAACCCCTATATGTTGATCGCCGCCGATCTCGCCGGTGTCACCGAAATCTACCGGATCGGCGGCATCCAGGCGGTCGGCGCCTTGGCCTATGGGACCGAGACGGTTCCCAAGGTCGACAAGATCGTCGGGCCGGGGAATCAGTATGTCGCCGCCGCCAAGCGGTTGGTCTATGGCCTGGTCGACATCGACATGATCGCCGGTCCGAGCGAGCTGTTGATCATCGCCGACGATGCGGCCAATCCGACCTATGTCGCCTCGGACCTTCTCTCGCAGGCGGAGCATGACGAAGAAGCGGTGGTGATCTTCTTGGCAACGTCTGAAGCGCTCGTCGAGAAGGTCGAGCAGGAGATGAAAGACCAGCTCGCCCGGCTTCCCCGAAAGAAGATCGCGGCCGCGTCTCTCCGTCATCATGGGGTCACTTTTATCGTTCCCGATTTAAAGCGAGCGATCGACATGGCGAACGAAATCGCCCCGGAGCATCTCTCCCTCTTTGTCGCAGAGCCGTTTCAATATCTGGATGGGATTGTTCATGCCGGTTCGGTTTTTCTCGGGGAGCAGACCCCCCAGGCGCTCGGCGACTACATCGCCGGGCCGAACCATGTCCTTCCCACCGGCGGGACGGCTCGGTTCTTCTCACCGCTCGGCGTCGATGATTTTGTAAGGCGGAGCAGCGTCATCTCTTACACGCGGGAGGCGCTGGAGAGAAGCGGCCAACACCTCGTCCGAATCGCCGAGGTCGAGGGCTTGGAGGCGCACGCCAATATGGTGAGGATACGGATGGGCAACACCAGAACTTGGAAAAATTGATGCCTGGCATTCAAATCGGAGCATCCGGATTCATCCGCGCTGCGGAATGGACGCTGAAACGCCTCGAAGACTTTGCCGTGTCACAGCCGTCTGGAAATCGCCTCATGAAAGCACACTTTCTGATTCGAGATGCCAACGAACAGAAAATCATTCTCTGTTCGGACGATGAGCCCACTCTGCATCGCATCACTGAGGCTCAATGGACAATCCTTGAACAGTACATTGTGGTTCGCGCGCTGGGAAAACCAGGCCGGATGCTGGATCCCATGCAACTCTCCAAGCTTGAGATGATGCTCTCGGGAGCGGACACAGAAGATGAGGACAAGAATGGGTTGGCAAGGAACACACAATTTGAGTTGTATGCAGGTACAACGCTCGTAATGGGTGACGTGCGGACGCAGCTCGCTGAACCGGACTTGCGGGCAGACTATCTTGGCATGGAGGTGGGTGTCGCAGCCAAACGAGTCCGAAGTCCAAAGCAGTTGAACAGGCGCGCTAACGAAGCGGTCAAACAGCTTAGGATCTCCGGCGTGCCTGGAATTGTTGCTTTGAATGCCGACGTGTTGTTGAAAACGACCGGTACGGGAAACCTCGACACTAAGCAGCTCGATGAACGGCTCTGCGTGCTCAAAGAGATCGATGAACTGTTGTCCAGGCACGAGGAGGTGCTCGCATCCTTGGTCTTCGCGCACGACGCCGTATGGCAGTTCGGCGGTGAGAAGCCTTCCTTTGGGATGACCAGTTGGCATCGCTTTTCTGTCTATCCGAGAACTCAAGAGCAGCAGGAACGCGGTGAGGAGTTTTGGCATAAGGCCCGGGAGCGCATCGACATGAGGATGGAAAATCTATAGCGTGGGTAAGCGGACTAATGAGTGCGAGATACTGATCCGACCGCAAAGGTGTGCGTAATTGGATAGTCTGAGAGCCGCGTAAAATGCGGCATTTTCGAGGAAGCACTACGCACTATTTGGCGTTCTCCTCAGTAAATTAAGCCGTCAGTCCGCACACCGCAGGGAAATTTGTAGAGCCTGTTGCACAAACCTATTCTCGTGCTTCGACAGGCTCAGCACGAACGGTAAAGCCTCAATGTCTTCAACACCCCCTCCGTTCGCCCTGAGCTCGTCGAAGGGGAACGGAGGGGGTGTGCAACAGGCTCCCATATCTTGATTATTGCCGTTGCGCATCAACATCGTAGGCCCAATTATTGGATCAATAGGAAGGCCCCATAGTTAGGGACTGGAGCCGACCGCATGGACCGCGGCATTTTCAGGGGGTATCGTTTCTCAATCGGCTCAGTTTGAACATTTCGCCGGCAAGGTCTAAGAGTAAGGAGACGGATATGTCTAAAGTCGAAAAAATCCAAGCTGCAATAGAATCTCTTGCGGAAGAAGAGTACGCTCGCTTGAGGCAGTGGTTTTCTGAAAGAGACTGGGAAAAGTGGGATAGACAGATTGAGGCAGACTCGGGGTCGGGAAAGTTGGATTTTCTGATCAAGGAAGCGCGCGATGAAAAGGCAAAGGGGAAGCTCAAGGAACTCTAGATGCATCGGACGACAAACCGCTTTTGGAAATGTTTTGAGAATCTTCCAGAGCCTGTTCAAAAGGTATCGAAAAAGAACTTCGAGTTGCTCAAGACGAACCCATCGCATCCATCCCTTCATTTCAAGAAGGTTGGCAACCTTTGGTCGGTACGCGCCGGAATGAACCACAGAGCACTTGCAGTTGAAGACAGTGAGGACTTCGTTTGGGTCTGGATCGGTACTCACGGTGAGTATGAACGAATGATAAAGAAAAGAGCGGGTGGCTCGTAGGAGATCATGAGAAAGACATCCGTCACACGGGAGACCAAGGAAACACGAATTACCATTCAGATCGATCTCGACGGCGCCGGGAACCCTCGAGTCGAAACGCCATTCCCCTTTCTGACGCACATGCTTTCCGCTTTCGCCAAACATGGCTGTTTCGACCTGACGGTCCGGGCGAAAGGGGACATCGAGATCGACGATCATCATACGGTCGAAGACATCGGGATCGTCCTCGGCGAGGCGCTGGCCAAAGCCTGGGGAGAGAAGGAGGGAATTCGACGGTTCGGCCACGCCTCCATTCCGCTCGATGAGGCGCTGGCCGAGGTGACGGTTGATCTTTCAGGTCGTCCTTATCTCGTTTATCAGGTCCGGATGCCCCGGAAAAAAATCCGGGAGTTTGATACCGACCTGATCGAACACTTTTTTCGCGCCCTGGTCGATCAGTGCAAGATCAACCTTCATATCCGTCTTCACTACGGGAAAGACCCGCACCACATTCTGGAGGCGATCTTCAAGGGCTTCGGTCGGGCACTCGATGAGGCGACCCAGATCGATCCGAGACGAAAGGGAATTCCCTCGACCAAGGGAACGCTGTGAGCTCATTTTCATTCCGTCCTATTCCGGTTTTGCTTTTAGCCCTGCTTCTTTCTTCTTGTTTCAACCGCTCAATCCCCTCTCCGTCCGGAACCCAGGGGGTCCTCTCCGGAAGCGTGAAACTCGATCCGGCCGCGGGGGCGAAGCAATTTCGACTCAAGCTCAAGAGGGAAGCGGCGGTCATCCAAGAGGTCGTCTCCCCGGCGGGCCGACCTTTTCGGATGGAAGGCCTCGATCCGGGCCGATACGACGTCGTGGTCGAAGCCAACGGCCACTCTACCTTTGTGAAAGAAGGTTTCGCTTCGGTTGCTCCCGGGAAAGAGACCGAGATTGGGGTCGAGATGGCCCGGGCCAAGACCGTTTTCCCGGCCGGCGACGCCACCCCCATCATCGTCTGTAGCGCCTGCCACAAAGCGATTTATATGGAGATGATCCGCGGGGTCGGGACCGATCTCCACACCGGCCCTTGGCCCGGCCCGGACGGCACGCTGATTCATCTCCCCGATCTCTCCAGGGACTTCTATGAAAACGGCTCTCCGGAACATCTTGCCTATGTGGCGCCGATCACCGTCGCCAGCATCGCGAAACAGCCGAAGGAGAAACAAGACTTCTGCCGAAGCTGCCATGCCCCGACCTTGATCCACCAGGGGGAGGAAAAACCGGTCGCGCCGACGTTGCGGGAGGGGAACCGGGAAGATGGGGTTTCCTGCGCCAGTTGCCATCTCGACAAGGAGGGGAACGTTCGTGGGAAGTTCGATCTTTCGGCCCCCCATCCGACGGTTCAGGACCCCCTCTTTACGCCGGCCCGCTCCGCCGATCTCTGCGCCGCCTGCCATCAGGCCGACGCGATGGCTCCCAATCAACAGACCGTCTCGGAATGGAAAGCCGACTTCGCCCCGAAAGATCCCCGCACCTGCCAGGATTGCCACATGCCGCAGACCCGCCGGCGTCTCTCCGAAATTTTTTCCGATCGCCCGGAACGGATGATCGGCAAACACCTTTTTGCCGGCGGACATTCCGTCTCAATGTTGAAGGAGGCGGCGACCCTGGTGGTGGAGCAAGATCCCGCCGATCCAAGAACGATCCAGGTTGGGGTGACCAATCGGGGAGCCGGTCATTCCTTTCCGACGGGACACGGTCCTCGGGGGGTGCTCCTTTACGTCGATGTGGAAGGGCCGGATGGGACGTTCCTTCTCAATTCGACGCAACGAGGGCCTTCGGCCCTCTTTACCGTCAACCCTGCTCTCGGCGACCCTTCTCCGGTTATCCGTCCGGCGGTCCGGGCCGGAGCGACCGAAACAGTCTCGGTTCGCCTCGAAGGGAGCCCCGGGGAATACCGGGTTCGGGCGCGACTTCATTACGATCTCGACCGCTTGGTGAAGGAAAATGACCTGGAACTCCCCTTGATCGCCTCCGTGGAAAAGCGGGTCCAACTCCAGAAGTAAGAATCGGTTCACTCCTTATTCATATCCATTGTGAGGTCTGAGCTTGTGAATAAATCCCCTCGCGGCTACGGCCGCCCTTGGGCGCGCCTGGCTGCGTTGCGGGGCCCCCAAGATCTGGTCATGTAAACGCTGCTACACTCCCAGATCTTGTGCACCCCCGCGCCTTGCCAGCCACACCCAATGACGCCCTCGCTTCGCGTTGGGATTTACTCACAAACTCTCTGCCCAATCGGCGATTGCTTTCCGCTTCTTGGATCGATAAAATGGCCTCCTTTCCATCTCTTCCATCTTTGCCGGTCAAAGAGGTTGTGAAACATTGAAGATCGTGATCGTCGATTACGGCTCTGGGAATCTCCGGAGCGTTCAAAAAGGATTCGAGCGGGCGGGATATGCGGCCGTGATGACCTCCGACCCCAAGCTTGTCTCCGAGGCAAGCCATCTGGTCGTCCCGGGGGTGGGGGCCTTTCCGGAATGTATGAAGAACCTCGATGTCCTTGGCCTCTTGAAGCCGATTGCCGATTCGATCCGGGCCGGGAAACCCTATCTCGGCATTTGTCTCGGCCTCCAGATTCTCTTCACGGAAGGGCTGGAGTTCGGCCGGCATCCCGGCCTCGATATCATCCCGGGCCAAGTGGTCCGTTTTCCGGAGGGAGTGCTGAAGGTCCCCCATATGGGATGGAACCAGATCCGGATCGAGAAGAAGACGCCGGTGTTGGAGGGAATTCCGGACGGGGCCTACTTCTATTTCGTCCATTCGTATTATGCCGTTCCGAAGGAGCCGGAGTGGGTGGCGACGACGACCGAATATGGAATCGCGTTCCCTTCGTCGATCGCCCGCGACAACCTTTTCGCCTGCCAATTCCATCCGGAGAAGAGCCAAGCGATGGGGCAAAAGATCCTGGCGAACTTTGCAAAGCTAAAATGAGGTAAACCGATGATTCTGATCCCGGCCATCGACATCAAAGAGGGACGCTGTGTCCGTCTCATACAGGGGGCAATGGACTCCGAAACGGTCTACTCGGAAGATCCGGCGGCGATGGCCCGGCAGTGGGAGGCGCAAGGGGCGGAGCGGCTTCATCTGGTCGACCTCGATGGCGCGGTGGCGGGGACGACGGTTCACTACGACCTGATCGAGCGGATCATCAAAGCGGTTCAAATTCCCGTTCAGGTCGGGGGGGGGATTCGCGATCTTGAGCGGGTCGAGAGATATCTCTCCGCCGGGGCCGCCGCCGTTATTCTCGGAACCGCCGCGCTCCAGAACGAGCCGTTGGTCAAGGAGGCAACCCGAAGATTCCCGCGGAGGATCATCGCCGGGATCGACTCCAAGAAGGGAGAGGTCGCCGTCCGAGGGTGGACGGAAGTCCATCCGGAGTCGGTCGGAGCCTTGGCGCTCCGGATGCAGGACGCCGGGGCTGCCGCATTGATCCTCACCGACATCGAAAAAGATGGAATGCTCGCCGGGCCGAACCTCGATCTTTTCCGGGAGGTTGGGATGCAGGTCGAGATTCCGATCATCGCCTCCGGCGGGGTGACCACCCTTTCGCAGATCCGGCAACTGGCCGATATTCCGGGGGTAGAGGGGGCGATCGTCGGGAAGGCCCTCTATACCGGGGCACTCTCTCTTCCGGCCGCCCAGGCGATGTTTCGAGGAGAAAAATAATGTTGGCCAAACGGATCATTCCTTGCCTTGATGTCAAAGGGGGGCGGGTGGTCAAAGGGGTCGGTTTTGTCGATCTGAAAGATGCGGGCGATCCGGTCGAGATCGCCAAATTCTATGAGGCGCAAGGGGCCGACGAACTTTGCTTTCTCGATATCACCGCGTCTTCTGACAGGCGTGATATTTTGTTGGAGATTGTCCGGCGGACGGCGGAGGAGGTGTCGATGCCGTTGACGGTCGGCGGCGGGGTCCGGACGATTGAAGATGTCCGAAGGCTTCTCGCCGCGGGAGCCGATAAGGTGTCGATCAACACCGCCGCCGTCGAGAATCCGGAGTTCGTTCGCGAAGCGGCGCTTCAGTTCGGCAGCGCGAACATTGTCGTCGCAATCGACGCGAAAAAAGAGGCCTCCAGATCAAAATGGCAGGTCTTTACTCACGGGGGTCGGAAGGGGACCGGGATCGATGTCATCGAATGGGCGAAGAAGATGGAACGGAATGGGGCGGGAGAGATCCTCTTGACCAGTATGGATCGGGATGGGACCACTGAGGGATATGACCTTGAATTAACCCGCGCCGTGGCGGAGGCGGTTCAGATCCCGATCATCGCCTCCGGCGGGGTCGGCACCCTCGACCATCTCTATGAAGGGATTGCCATTGGAAAGGCCGATGCCGTCCTGGCGGCCTCCATCTTTCATTACCGGACCTACTCGATTCCCCAAGCGAAGGCGTATCTCGCGGGGCGAAAAATCCCTGTTCGGCTCGTATGAAGAAGCTCATCGATCGATTAAAATTCTCCCGCGGCCTGATTCCGGCGGTCATCGTCGATCACCGGAAGAAAGACGTCTTGATGGTCGCCTATATGAATCGGGAGGCGTTTGAAAAAACACTTGCCACCGGCGAGACCCATTTCTGGAGCCGCTCCCGGAAGAAGCTTTGGCGAAAAGGGGAGACGTCGGGACATTTCCAGCGGGTGAAAGTGATTTACACCGACTGCGATCGGGATACCCTGTTGGTCGAGGTCGAACAGGCCGGCGTCGCCTGCCACACCGGCAGCCGCTCCTGCTTTTTTGAGAAACTCAGTCCGAACGGCGCCAAACAGGCTCAAGTGGCATCGAAACCGGCGAGACCATCCCTCCCGCCGTTCGAGGCCCTTTATCAGACGATCTCCGACCGAAAGGAGCACCCCTCGCCGAATTCATACACCACCATCCTCTTTCAAGGAGGGATCGACCGCATCTTAAAAAAAGTTGGTGAAGAGGCGGGAGAGTTTATCATTAGCGCAAAGAATCGCGACAAAAAAGCGGTAATCCACGAAACGGCCGACCTCTTCTATCATCTTCTGGTCGCCCTCAACCACCACCGGATTCCCTTGAAGGCGGTCGAGGAAGAGCTGCTGCGGCGATCGGCTCAATCGGGGTTGGCTGAAAAGCGATCCCGAAAGTCGATCGGATCGGCCACTGGATCGGAACGTCCTTCCCACAAGAGAGGTTGATATGACCACAGAGGATTGCCTTTTTTGCAAGATTGCCGTGAAGAAGATCCCCGCCAAGATTGTCTATGAAGACGAGCGGATGGTCGCCTTTGAGGATATTCACCCGCAAGCGCCGGTTCACCTCTTGTTGATTCCCAGAAGACACCTTGGCGGCCTGCTCGATCTCATGCCGGGGGACGAGGTTGAGGTCGGTCATCTCCTTCTCGTCGCCTCCAAGCTGGCAAGGGAGAAAGGGATCGCGGAGCGGGGTTTTCGAACCGTCCTTAATTCCGGAAGGGACGCAGGGCAGAGCGTCTTTCACCTCCATCTCCACCTGATGGGGGGCCGCCCGATGGAATGGCCTCCGGGGTAATGCCGTTGCTGTGCGTCATCATCAGATCAAGGCCGACTTCGGGAGAAAAGTACAAAGAGTCTAGGAATAGATCCCCCCACGGCTGCGGCCGTTCCTTAATATGTTAAGCGCGCCTGGCTGCGTTGCGGGGCCCCCGAAAAACCTGCTTTTCGGGGTGGGTACCTTGCCAGCCACACCCAGGGACACCCTCGCTTCGCGCTGGGATTTACTCATAAACTCTGAGTTGGTACGACTCAGTGGGATGCGCTGGCCGGTGGAGAGCGCAATTGAAGAGGGCAAGGGGGAAGTGGAAATGGATCATGATGAGACCCGCACTTGGCGAGGGTGGCATCACCATATGACACAGACTTTTTTGGCGCATCACTTTCTGGTTTGGATGCGCTTGAAGTTTAAAAAAACTCCCGCGATGACGACGGCCCAGGCAAGAGGATTACTGGCCGAAGTACTGCGGCGAGAGCGGATCAGCGTGTCCGAGGCGATCGAGAGCATGCGCTACTATCAACAACGCGACTGGGCCGCCTATCGATTCCATCGCAGACGGACGTTGAAGCGACACTAATTGTAATTGGCCACTCGAAAATATAAAGTCTCGTTGTAGAGTCATTGTCAAATGTTGTGGATTGGGTAATCAGGCGGCATCCCTCTCTGGCGTTTTTATTTCCTCTTTGATCTCTCTGACTCCATCAATAAAACGGGTTCCTTGCATGACTTCTACGACCCGCTCAGGGGAGGTGATCCTTCTCCATCGATCTTCAGCCGCAGACATCAATTGAAAGCCCATCGCCATCGCCGCTTTTCGCGATCCAGCGCCCCGGGTCTTCTTCGTCCGTAATTTGACTGTCGCGAATGTCGACTCGATCGGATTCGTCGTCCTCAAGTGGATCCAATGCGCCGCCGGATAATTGAAGTAGGTGAAGAGCGCCTCTTTATCCTTTATCAACGCCTCGACCGCTTTCGGATGTTTGTCCCGGTAGATCGCTTCAAATCGTGTCATCTCTCCCTCTGCCGCTTTCCTCCCTTCCGCATTCATGATCTGATGGAGGAGCTCCTTCGCCTTGCTTTGCAGCCGCTTCGGCAGTTTGTCCAAAACGTTCGCGATCTTATGTACCCAACATCGCTGGTGTGCCGTCTCAGGATACACTCCCCCAATCGTCTTCCAAAATCCCAGCGCCCCATCTCCCGTTGCCAACAGCGGGGCCTTCATCCCTCGCTTTTTTAGGTCTCTTAATAGATCCACCCAGCTCTCGGCCGATTCCCGAAATCCATCCTCCAAAGCAATCCATTCCTTGCTCCCATCCTCTAAAACGCCCACAACGACCAACATCGCCAGTCGGTCCTCTTCTAACCGAATGTGGTTTCCGTTACTCCTCCAACCATTCCCAGAAGGTCATTAAAATAGACCCCATCGACCCAAATGTAAGCATCGGACCGACCTTTCAGATCCCGCCCCTTCCAGACTTCGTATTCTTGCGTCCAAATTCGGGTGAGCCGGATGAGCGTCGAGGCGGAAAATCCCTTTGCCTGTGCTCCTAATAGGGTATGAAGCGTGCCGACAAAATCCCCACTCGACATCCCCTTTAAATACATCAAGGGCAGGGCCCCTACCAATCGGGGAGACTTCCTCATGTACCGAGGCAAGATCGCACTGCTAAAACACTCCCCTTCACGCTGGTCATCGACGCGAGGAGCAACCACGTC
>CAZOFJ010000053.1:0-24776 GCA_964579005.1 uncultured Nitrospirota bacterium | reverse complement strand
CAGCCAGGCGCGCCCAGAGGCGGTCGCAGCCGTGGGGGGATTCCCTCACAAGCTCAGAGAGGTCATTCATGTCCCATCCCTCTTATCATGAACTGTTCCCCGGCGGGGTCGACCTGATCCACTGGCCCCACAAACATCCCCTTCCCGAAGCGGAGGTGATCGCTTTTTTTGAAAGCCGCCATCTTTCTCCGAGCCGTTGGTTGAACGGGCCGGGAGAGATCTACTCCGTCCACACCCATTCCTACCGCAAGACCCTCTTTTGCATCCAAGGAAGCATCGTTTTCACCCTTCCCGATCTCGACCGGACAATCGAGCTCCGTCCCGGCGATCGCCTGATTATTCCGGCCGGCGTTCCTCACGGCGCCACCGTCGGGCCCGACGGGGTCGTCTGCATCGAAGCCGGAACGTAAAAGACGGAACAAGTCGCCCCTCCATTGACAGCCCCAGACTTTATGATACATTTTCCAGATATGCTCTATCCGGTATCTCCGGAGGGGTTTCATTCTTCATCCCGGAAAGGGAATGTCAGAAGAGGCCGGCCGCAAAACCACATCCGAAGAAACTGCCCTGACGGGTCATCCGCCTGAAGCACAATGCGAGAGGCATGAGCGGCGGATCGAAGCGCTTCAAGAGGCGCTGGTCCGGAATCAGGCCGAACGGGATGCTTTCGTTTATCGCGTCTCGCATGATCTCAAGGCCCCCGTCGTGGCGTTGAACGGAATGGCCTCGATCCTTCTTGAGGAATACGGAGAGCGGCTTGAAGAGCAGGGGAAATTCTATCTCCAACGGCTGATGGTGAATGCGGGGCTTCTGGAGCGGCTCCTCGGCGACCTGCTGGCTTATTCCCGGATTGGGAGAAAAGAGCCGGTCTTGGAGCGATTCCGGCCCGAAGAGGTCATTCAAAAAGTCATGGCGGAACATGCCGATACGGTTTCCCGGAAAGGGATTGGGATTGAACTCCAATCCCCCCTTCCGGAAGTCTCTTTTGATCGGGGGGAGTTTGAACAGATCTTTTCAAACCTCCTTTCCAACGCCATTTTATTTGTGGGGGATCGATCCCATCCGCGCATCGAAATCGGTGGGCGAGAAGAGGGGGCGCGGATCGAGTTCTATGTCAAAGACAACGGGATCGGGATTGCGCCTGAATATCACGACGTTATTTTCGGAATTTTTGAACGTTTGAAAGAGATCGAGACGGAAGGGACCGGGATGGGACTCGCCCTGGTTAAAAAAATCGTCGACTTGGCGGACGGGAAAATTTGGGTTGAGTCAAAAAAGGGAGAGGGGGCGGCTTTTTTTCTCAGCCTCCCCAAGCGCCTCTGAAGGGAAGGTGGAGAATGGAGATGCCTGAGATTCTTCTGGTGGAAGACAATCCAGACCACGCCGAACTGACCCGGCGATCGCTTGAAAATGGAAACATGATCAATAAAGTCGTCTGGGTTAAGGATGGACAGGAAGCCCTCGATTACCTTTTTCAGAAAGGGGCTTATGTCAATGCAGCCCGACCCGGTCTGATTCTGTTGGACATCAATCTCCCCAAGGTCAGCGGGGTGGAGGTATTGAAGCGGGTGAAGGAGGACGAAGCGCTTCGCGTGATCCCCCTGATTATGTTGACAACTTCGGACCGGGATGAAGAGGCGGTGAAATGTTACCGCTTGGGGGCCAACAGCTTCATTACCAAACCGGTTCGATTCAAGGAGTTTTCAGAAAAGATCCAGTCGCTCAAACTCTATTGGCTTTTGGTGAACCGGCCGACGACGCCCAACGTGTAAGGGGAGGAACGACCTCTCAAAAGTAAAACGAGATGGCGCAAGAGAGATGGCAGAAGATTCGATCAAAATCCTCCTTGTCGAAGATAATCCCGATCAACGGGAATTAACCCTCTACGCCTTCCGAAAAAAGGATCGGCGGATGAGGGTGGTTCCGGTGGAAACCGGCTTGGCCTGTCTGGAAATCCTGGGGCAACAACGATTCGACGCGGTCATTCTCGACTACAGTCTTCCGAAAATGAACGGAATCGACGTCCTCAATGAGCTTCAGGGAAGGGGTTTTACCGTCCCGGTGATCATGGTGACCGGCCAGGGAGACGAGAAAATCGCGGTCGAAGCGATGAAACGGGGCGCCTATGACTACATCATCAAAAGCGGAAACTATAATGAGATCCTCCCCCAGATTGTACAGAAGGCGGTCGAACGGCATCGGTTGAAACTTCGCGTCGAGAGAACGTCTCAACGGATGCACCGCCTCTACGAACTTTCTCTTGTCCTGACCACGGAGCGGAGGATTGCGGCGCTCTTGGAAAAACTCGTGGAAGGGGCCAAGGAGTTGATCGAGGTGGAGGGGGCGATCCTCTTTATTCTCCACCCCGGAACGGACGAAATATTAATGAGCGCCACCGCCGGGATGGAGATCGAAACGCAGCCCCTCGAACGTTTCGTTTCAAAGTTGGGGCTTTTCGGCCTCGCATACGAAAAACGAGCGCCGGTCATGGTGGAAGATCCCGACCGGCATCCTTTAAAAGAAAACACCCCTCTCCATCGACCCCTCCTTCGCCATCTTCTTTCGATCCCCCTGATTCGGAATGAGAAGATCGCGGGGATTTTGACCGTCATCAATAAAAAAGAAAAAGAGGAACCGTTTTCTTCTGACGACATCGATGCCCTCTCGATGCTCTGCGTCAATGCGGCGGTCGCCATCGACAATGCCCGTTTCCTGGAAGAGACCGAAAAACAGGCGATCACCGACGGCCTGACCGGACTTTACAACCATCGGGAATTTCAAAAACGACTGAGCGAGGAGATCGAACGGGCCGAACGATACGACAAAACGCTTTCCTTGATGATGCTCGATATCGATCACTTCAAGGTTTTTAATGACACGTATGGTCATCCGGTCGGCGACGCGATTTTGAAGGAAATCGCGAAGATGATCCGACAGGGGATCCGGGCGATCGATTTTCCAACGCGGTATGGAGGGGAAGAGTTCGCGGTCATTCTTCCGGAGACGGCGGGAGCCAACGCCCTCAAGGTGGCGGAGCGGATCCGGCAGAGTATCGACAGCGCCCCCTTCGTCACCCCGGCCGGGCAGCCGGTTCGTCTCTCGGTCAGCGTCGGAATCGCGTTTTTTCCGGAAGATGGGAAGAAGAGGGAAGCGTTGATCTTGGCGGCCGACCAGGCCCTCTACTTTGCCAAAAAAACGGGGCGGAATCGGGTTTCTCATTATGCTGATGTCTTGAACTGGAAGGAAAAGTCAACCTTTTGAGGAAAGGGGTTACATGCGATTCAATTGGGGCATTCTTCTCACGGTTATTTTGATTGGCGGGGCGGCGCAGGCCTTCGCGGCAGAGGAGGGGTTTTCGGAGTTGGAGTTTTTTCAAGAAGAAGCCCAGAGCGTCACCGCCTCCCGCCGTCTGCAGCCGGTGCGAGAAGCACCGGTCGCCGTCGAAGTGATCACGGAAGAAGAGATCCGTGCCTCCGGTGCGACCACCCTCTGGGATTTGATGCGGTTTCGCGTCGGGATGGATGTGGTTGATGGGAGATCGGGGGATGGGAACCGTGCAATCGTCTCGGTGAGGGGGTTTCCGGAAGAGTATGTCAAGGGCCTGCAGGTCCTCGTGGATGGACGGAACGTCTACAATGCAGTGACCGGGGGGGTCTACTGGGAGCAGCTTCCCGTGCAGATCCAGGACATCGAGCGAATCGAGATTGTGCATGGACCCAATGCCGCCCTCTATGGCTCCAATGCCGCGTTGGGGGTGATCAATATCCTCACTAAGAAGCCGAAGATCGATGGCGTCTTCTCCCTCTACGGGCTGGGCGGGAATCTGAAAACCTACCGGGGAGGGGCCGCCTTCGAGAAAGCAGGGGCGGAAACCGGTTTTCGTCTCAGTTACAGTTACCGGGCCCAGGACGGTTTCCCGATAGTTCCGGGAAATCCATTTCCACTTCGGGATGATCTCCTTTCCCATAAGACGAATTTTCGCAGTTTCTGGCGCCCCCGGACCGGGACCGAACTGGAATTTTTCGCCGGCCTCTCCTGGGATGAGATGGGGCTGAATTTCGACCGCAAGGGGGAGTTCCGGCAAGGGTTTGCGATGTTCAAGTTGACGCAGATCCTCAGCGCCGATTCCTATCTGGAGTTAATCGCCTCGCGAAACAATTTCAATTACGGCATCAAGCCCGACTTCAAGGGGGAGTTCGTCGTCGATTACTACGATCAAGACGTCGAGGCGATCCATCACATCGATTGGTGGAACAGCCGCCTCCGAACGGCCTGGGGGGGGAGCTATCGGGTCTCCGCAGCCGCATCGGAGGAGGCCTTCGGCAGGGATGGATTTCTAAAGAATCCGATCCGAAGGGGCTTCATTCATCAATCGTTCAATCTCATCGAAGGAGTGACGTTGGTCGGCGCGGCCTCCTTGGAGCATTCCGATACGGGAGGGACCGAGCCGGCCTATTTGGCGGCGGCGGTAATCGCGCCGTCGGAGGACCATACCGTTCGGCTTTCCTACTCTTTGGCGCCGACGATTCCGTCACTGTATGAGACCCATGCCAACCACCAGCCGCTTGCTACCTTGAAGCTGACTGGCAATCCGGGCCTTGCACCGCACCGCCTCCAATCGTACGAGATCGGTTATCAGGGAATGTTCTCGGGAAAGCGACTGTTGGTGGAGACGAATCTCTTTCAGATGCGGCTCAGGAATCTCACCACGGGATATCCGGAATCGATGACCTTCACCCCATCCTTCTTGATGACCCTCTCTTTCGATAACCTGGACAGCGCCAGGGCCCGCGGCGCGGAGGCAAAATTTAAGTATCGATTCGGCCCCGGCCGCTCGGTTTACACCAATTACACCATCCAGCACATTACCGACGAACTTGGAGACAAGAGCGTCACTAACGGGACTCCCGACCACAAGGTAAATGTGGGGGGACTGCTGGACCTTGGTTATTTTTCGGTAACCCTTAATGCGGGATACAAGAGTGGTTACACGCTCACCTCGCTCAGTTCAGGCCGAACCGGACGGATCCCGGCCTATTGGCGGGTCGATACCCGCGCGGCCTATCGCCCGACCCGGCAGATGGAACTCTTCGTGGCGGGAAACAACCTCCTCGATTCAAGACATATCGAGTTCCCCGACGGCCTCGAAGTTCCCCGACTCTATTACGGTGGTTTTATTCTGGAGTTTTAAGCGGTCAAGTCAAGAACGGGTGCGGTGTCTCCATGATCGACTGAGAACAGGAAGATGAATGAGGCGAGCCTCAGGAAGAGTTGCATGGATGGTCCTGGCGGTCGGCCTTTGGCTGGCGGCCTGCGGGATTGCATGCGCCCAGGAGGCGGCGGCGGTCCTCGGCGCCGAGTTGCCTCCTTACCGGGAGGCGTTCGAGGGGTTTCAAGAGGCGATCGGCCATCCGGTTCCATCCATTCTCCTTTCTGAAGGGAGCCCGCGGATTTCCCTGGAGACACGTGTCGTCGTCGCCTTTGGGGGAAAGGCGGCGCAGTGGAACTACCCCGACCGGGTTTCGCTGATTTATGCGATGGCCCCCGGTACCCGCCTGGGGCCGAGAGATCGAAAGGGGTTTACGATCGAGGTCTCGTTCCTTCCGCATCCCGGTCTCATTTTTTCCAAGTTGAGGGAGATCCAACCTTCTCTCAAGCGGATCGCCCTTCTTTGGTCTTCGAGAACCGTCGAAGGGTATGTTACAGAGGCGCGGCAGGTTGCGTCCGGAGTCGGTCTGGAGGTCCTCTCGGAACGGCTGAACAGTCCGAGCGAACTTCTCGATCGTCTTCGCGCCCTTTTCGGAAAGACCGATGCCCTCTGGTTGCTCCCTGATCCTCTCCTGGTCAATGCCCAAACCTTTTCCATCCTTAAGGAATATTCCTGGTCAAATCGGATTCCGTTTTATGCGCCGACGGCCGGGTTTGTCCAACAAGGAGCCACCGCCTCGGTCGCGGGGAGCTTTCGTGAAGTCGGCCGCGCGGCGGGCCGGGCGGCCGGGAAAATTCTCTCCGGCGAAGCCGTCCCGGAAATCGTCTATCCTGAAAAAGCGGAGGTGGCGGTGAGCGTGAAAGCGGCGGAAGCGGCCGGCCTTCGGATCCCCGCCGAAGTTCTTGAAAAAGCGGACAAGGTTCTCCCGTGAAACTTCAAACAAAACTGCTCCTCTTTTTTGTCTCGGTTGCCTTGATCTCCGGCGGGGCGATCATCCTTTTCTCGACGCGCGGCGTCCATCAGATCCTCGTGCAAGAGGTGGCGAAACGGAGCATCCTCAAGACCACCGGCCTGCCGGCTGAAATGGCGGCGGTCTTTCAAGCCGGGGATGAAGAGATTCTTCTATCGCTTCTGCAGACGATGGTGCAACGGACCGACGCCCTTTATGCCATTGCCCTCGGCCCGGAAGGCCGGGTTTTGGCTCACACGAATGTCGTCGAAAAAGGGAAGATCTATACCGATTCCGCCACCCGGGAGGCCCTCCGGGCCGATCAATCGGGTCATCTGGAGTGGATATCAAACGGCAGAAACGTCGTTGACGTTTATCTTCCGGTTTGGTCGGTCCACCAGGCGGCCACGGAAGAAGAGTTCCTCTTATTCGGAGGGAAGGAACTGAAAGAACCGATCCGCCTCGGCACCTTTCGAATCGGATTGCCGATGGCGGAGGCATTCGAGACGGAGGTTCGGATTATTCGTCAGATACTCACCGTCATGGTTGGGACCGGCCTGGCCGCTCTGGCGGTCTTGCTGGTTTTTATGAGTAAACTCCTCGGACGGGTTCGGCTTCTGATCGAGGGGACCGAAGCGATCGGACGGGGTGGATATGGTGCCCGTGTTCCCGTCCTATCAAAGGATGAGTTTGGAATCCTGGCTGAAAGTTTCAACCGGATGAGTGAGGATCTGGCCAAGGCCCACACACATCTGGAGAACGAGGTGAAGGTCCGGACGCAGGAGCTGGAATCGGTCGTCTACACCATGTCGCACGATTTGAAAACGCCGGTGGTCTCAATGCAGGGAATGGCCTCGATATTGATGGAAGACCATTCCGCCCGTATCGACGAAAAAGGGAAATATTACATCCAGCGGATCATCGCCAATGCACACTACATGGAGGAGCTGATCCGGGATCTCTTAAATCTTTCCCGGATCGGCCAAACGCAAAAGGCGCCCGAACCGGCGGAGGTTCAAACGGTGGTCGATAAGATCCTTGATCTTCACCGGGAACAGTTCGCCGAAAAAGGAATCGAGGTGATTGTCCAACCGTTGCCTTCCTTCCGGTTCGAACGGACCCAATTGACGGAGTTATTCCAAAACTTGATCACCAATGCCGCGAAATTCATGGGGGATCAACCCCATCCGCGGATCGAAATCGGCGGTCGGGAAGAGGGAGCGTGGATTGAGTTCCATGTCAAAGACAATGGAATTGGGATCGATCCGCAATATCATGGCAAGGTCTTCGGTGTTTTCCACCGGTTGAAGGATGTCGAGGTCGAGGGAACGGGGGTCGGACTGTCGATCGTGAAGAAAATTGTCGATCTCGCCGGGGGAGAAATTCGAATCGAATCGAAAAAAGGAGAGGGGGCGACTTTTTTTATCCGGTTTCAGAAAGAGAAGGGATTTCCAGAAAAATAAGAATTCGAAGCTCAGGAATCTGCCTTTTAAAACAGTCTATTGACAATCGATCTGAAATCCGACATCATAGCCACTTTGCACAATAAGGAGGAAGTCCCATGTCAATCACTTTTCGGCAGCCGAGCAAGTTGCGGCGGAAGCGTACGCACGGTTTTCTAAAGAGGATGTCCACCTCCGATGGGAGAAGAATTATCAAGAGAAGAAGAGACAAAGGCCGGAAGCGCCTTACGCCAGTATAAAAAGATCAAGCTCAGAAGACTCAGCGGTCGCAAAGCAGTCCAAACGGTCTTTCAAAAGGGAAAAAAAACTCTCTTTCCCGCTTTCGTTCTTTTTGCCCTGAAAACCGACGAACCAGATCTTTCTTACGCCATCCACGTTCGGAAAAAACTAGGTACGGCGGTCGAGCGGAACCGGATTAAGCGGATTTACCGAGAGGTTCTTCAAGGAAATAAGGTTCTCCTGCAAGGCCATCACCTGATCGTGCTCCCACGTGCCGGATCGCAAACGGTTCGTATGAGTGAGGTGGCCGACCAGATCGTCGGCATTTTTTCTAGGAAGTAATGTAAAGAATCGCTGAAAATGGCCTTTATCTATCTCCTGTTCATTCGGTTTTACCGGATTTTCATCTCTCCTTTATTGCCGCCGGTCTGTCGGTTTTATCCATCTTGTTCGTCTTATTCCATTGAGGCGGTTCAACGGCATGGATTCCTGGTTGGGATGGTGATCACGCTGAAGCGATTGGTCCGTTGTCATCCCTTCTGTGAAGGCGGATACGATCCCCTGAAATAGCCCCTAAGTGAGGTTTTCTTCCGTCCTATGGATAAACGTCTCATCCTATTCTTGATCATTTCTCTCGCCATTATCTTTTCCTATCCCTATTTTTTGGAAAAGGTCGGTATTCCGACAACCCCTTCCCCCGATTCCAAAGATTCCACAAACACAGAAACCGGTTTATCTGAAACGAAGCCAGGCTCTCCCCCGTCCCCTGTTTCTCCGGTTTCTCCTGCGGAAGCTCGAAAAGAAGAGCCGATCTCCACAGGGGTGGCCGTGGCCACGAAAGAAAAGGTGATTGAGAGCGATCTGTATCGGGTGGTTTTGTCGAGCGCCGGAGGGAGTATTAAGGAATGGCGCCTCAAAAAATATACGAAAAATGGGGAAAACGGCGATCAGGTCCCAATCGAGCTGGTTCCAAAAGCACCAAAAACCTATCCGCTTACCATCGTCGATCCGGGGACGGGGAATGGTGTCCCCCTCCTTTTTAATCTGGATGAAAAACCGGTGTTGCTCAGTCCGGAGAAACCGGAAGAACGGGTTGTATTGACTGCCGTTGGGGCCGATGGGCGGACGATCTCGAAGGAGATGACGTTCCATTACGATCGATACTCGGTAGAGATTCAGGTTAAAACGGAAGGGTATCCCCAGGGATATACTCTTTCTCTGGGGACCAATTTCGGGATCGAGGATTGGGGTGAACAGTTTGGTGGAGGGGTTGGTCAGATCAGCTTGATCAATGGCGAGGTTCAAAAAGAGCAGGGAGTCAAAGTGGAGGGGGTGATCACCCATGAAGGCAGCGTGGCGTGGACCGGCCTTCAAGACAAATATTTTGTGAGCGCTTTGATTCCTAAAAATCCTGAAGGAATCGGTCCTGTCTCGGTCATGAAAGAAGGGGAAAAAGAGATCCGGGCCGATCTAAAGGTTCCACCGGCCCGTGCGGCGGCCGATTTTTTTACCCTCTATGCCGGTCCGAAAGAGTACGACCGGCTTGTTGCCCTTCATGTCCACCTTGAGGAGACAATCGATTTCGGGTGGTTTATCGCCGGAAGCTGGCTTCCGGTACGCCTGGTTGCCAAGCCGATTTTTTACCTCCTCCGCTTTTTTTATCAGTTCAGTCAAAATTATGGCATTGCGATCATTCTAGTGACTGTGTTGGTCAAAGCGCTCTTTTTCCCGATCACGAGAATGAGCTTGCGTTCGATGAAAGAGATGGCGGCGGTTCAACCAAAAATTGCAGAGGTTCGGAAAAAATACGCGGGGGATCGCGATCGGATGAACCGCGAGCTGATGAACCTGTATAAAGAGAATCGGATTAATCCCTTCGGAGGATGTCTTCCGATGATTGTCCAGATCCCGTTTTTCGTCTCCCTGTTTAATATTCTTTATACGACCATCGACCTGAGGCAAGCCCCATTTATGCTTTGGATCCACGATTTATCAGGTAAAGACCCCTACTATGTTCTACCTGTAATAATGGGTATCAGCATGTTTTTCCAGCAATGGACCCAGCCCTCCACGATGGATCCCACCCAGGCGAAAGTGATGCTCTTCCTGCCGGTAATCTACACCTTCTTTTTTCTCAATTTTCCATCTGGTCTTGTTCTTTATTGGCTCGTTAACAATCTCCTAAGCATCGGCCAGCAATATCTGATGAACCGGGAAGGCCTGGTCTTGCAAAAATAAGGGGGATAGACCAGCGAACGAAGAGAGCGTTGAGGGGGAGGCTCCATCTGGCTTGCCGGTGGAGGGGGCGACGCGAGCCCCCGCTTTCCGGCGGAGCCGGATTAGACCCAAAACGGACCGAGAAAAATGAAAAAACGAGCAGGGCAAGAGGATACCATCTGCGCCATTTCGACGGCAATCGGTCTTGCAGGGATTGGCGTGATCCGGGTCAGTGGAGAGAATGCGTTAAAAGTGGTCCAGCCTCTCTTTGGAGGGGCAGTTGAGCTTGCTAAAATCCCATCCCACACGGCCCGATACGGCCAGGTCATCGATCCCCTTAATAAAAAGTCTGTTGATGTGGCGCTCTTCCTCGTGATGAGAAGTCCTCGGAGTTACACCGGGGAAGATGTCGTCGAAATTCAGACGCACGGCAACCCATTGATTTTAAATAAGATTCTTTCTGATCTCCTCTCTCAAGGGGCTCGCCTTGCGGCTCCCGGGGAGTTCACGCGGCGCGCCTTTTTATCGGGTCGGATCGACCTTGTGCAGGCGGAGGCGGTAATGGAAGTCATCACTGCGGAAAACTGGGAGCATCACGAGTGGGCTCTAAATCAGTTGAAGGGAACCCTTTCATTAGAAATTGAGCAGTTATGTGGTCGACTCCGCTCAATCTTGGCCCAGATCGAAGCTTCGATCGACTTCTCGGAGGAAGGGATTCTATTTTGGAGCCATGAGAAAATGTTACAGGAGATCACCCTTATTTCTGATGAGGTTGTTCGCCTGCTTTCCGGCTATGAAGAGGGAAGAAAAATCCGAGACGGATTTAAAGTTGTGATCATCGGCCGGCCAAATGTTGGAAAGTCAAGTCTGATGAATCTTCTTCTAAACGAAGACCGTGCGATTGTCACTCCTTTTCCTGGAACGACGCGGGATCTCCTACACGAGATGGTTCTGATCGAAGGACTTTCGCTCCAACTGACCGATACGGCAGGTTATCGTGAAACGACTGACCTGATCGAGGCCGAGGGGGTTCGCCGGGGAGAGGAAGCACTAAAGCAGGCTGATCTTGTCCTTTGGGTCCTTGATGCAAGCGATCGACTCCAAGAAGAGGACAAGATCCTCATGAGGCGTCTCGCCGGGATAAAAAAAATGATTGTTTTAAATAAGGCAGATATCCCAAGACGATTGGAGGTGGAAACGCTTCAAGCCGAGAATCTGAAAGATCCCCTTCTTTTTATCTCAACAGTGACAGGACTGGGCGTGGCGGAATTAAAGCAGAAAATAAAGCAGGTGCTGGAGTGCCACCCTGAAAAAGAACCTCCCTTGGTTGCCCTTCTCCGACATAAGACAGCGCTTGAAGCTGCATCAAAAGCCCTTTTTAGGGGAAAAACCGCGGTTCAGCAGCGCGTTTCCTGGGAATTTCTTGCCGCAGACTTAAATGAGGCGATCGACTCTCTTGGCGAAATCGTTGGGCATACAACACCCGATGAAATTTTGGATCAAATTTTTAACCAATTCTGTATCGGGAAATAAGATACGTGTTCCACGTGGAACATCTTTTGAGGGTGCATGATGAATTATGACGCTTGTGACATCGTCGTTGTCGGGGCGGGACATGCCGGCTGTGAAGCAGCTCTTGCTGCGGCTCGAATGGGGGCTAAGACGGTTCTCTTTACCCTAAAGCTCGATAATATCGGGCAAATGTCGTGTAACCCTGCCATTGGTGGGATCGCAAAGGGTCATCTGGTTCGGGAAATTGACGCACTCGGCGGAGAGATGGGGCGTACGATCGATCGGGCTGGGATCCAGTTTCGGATGCTGAACACCAAGAAAGGGCCGGCCGTCCGCGCCCTCCGGGCTCAGGCAGACCGAGAGATTTATCGGGCCGTAATGACAGAGGTTCTCCTTGCGCAGAAAAACCTCACTGTCGTGGAAGGAATGGTCGATGAGGTCTGGGTAGAAAAAGGGCAGGTGATGGGTGTTGTCCTTGGAGATGGAACGAGGGTCCGCTCCCATGCCGTCATTTTAACCACGGGGACCTTTCTTCGAGGACTTATTCATATCGGTTCGCGCCATTTCCCGGCAGGGAGAATCGGAGAGGCTCCTGCAGAAAAGGCATCTCAAAGCCTGATTAATCTCGGTTTTACCCTCGGAAGGTTGAAAACAGGGACGCCACCACGCCTCGATGGACGGACAATTCAGTATAATCGACTCCAAGAACAGCATGGGGACGATCCTCCTCGGCCATTTTCTTACTCCACTGATCGACTCGATCTCAAGCAGCTCCCTTGCCATCTCACATATACCAACGAGCGGACACATGAGATCATTCGTGCGCATCTGGGTGAATCACCCCTTTATTCCGGGGTGATTACTGGGATTGGGCCACGATACTGTCCTTCTATCGAAGACAAGATCGTTAAGTTCTCCGATCATCTCCGACACCAAGTCTTTTTGGAGCCGGAGGGGAGGACGACCGATGTCGTCTACCCAAACGGGGTCTCAACCAGCCTTCCGGAAGAGGTACAGCTCGAATTTATTCGGACGATCCCTGGACTGGAAACGGTTGGGATGATCCGGCCCGGTTATGCCGTAGAGTATGATTATGTTCCGCCGACCCAGCTTTGTCCCACCCTTGAAACGAAGGTTGTCTCTGGACTCTACCATGCAGGCCAGATTAACGGGACATCAGGTTATGAAGAGGCGGCGGCACAGGGGATCATGGCTGGGGTCAATGCCGCCCTAAAGCTCAAAAATAGGCCTCCGTTTATTCTGGATCGGTCAGAAGCATATATTGGTGTCCTGATCGACGATTTGGTGACCCTTGGAACGGAGGAACCTTATCGGATGTTCACCTCTCGTGCGGAGTATCGACTCCTGCTCCGACATGATAATGCAGATATACGACTAATGGAAAATGGGTATCACATTGGTCTTCTTCCAGAATCCCAGTATCAGCGATATTTGGCGAAAAGAGACCGTATCGAAAAGGAACGGTCATGGCTTGATACAACGACTCTTCGGGCGATTCCCGATGCGCTGGAGGTTTTGGTGGATCAAGGAGTCACGGGACTCTCCCCCTCAATGACGCTTGCGCAGCTTCTAAAGAGGCCTGAAATCGATTACCAAGATATGATCGATCGCTTCGGCCTTGGCGATCAAACCGACCCTTCGATTGCGGACGAGATCGAAACCGCGATCAAATATGACGGTTATATTCAGCGGGAGCTGGCCCATGTGGCGCGGTTCAAACAGATGGAGGGGAAAAAAATACCGGACAGGTTTAATTACGACGGCGTTATTGGCCTCTCCCGGGAGGTTCGGGAGAAATTAAAAAAGGTTCAACCCCGCTCCCTGGGGCAGGCCTCCCGAATTTCTGGGGTCACCCCGGCCGCCGTCTCCATTCTGATGCTTGCCCTCGAACGCCGTCGCAGAAAAGAGGCTGGGTTTTCCGGTGAGGAAGCGGGAGGAGAAGCGGCGACTCGTATCAGTGGAGAGGCGCGATCCTGACCGACCCAGTCCAAACCGTTTTGATCGAGGGGGCCGCACAACTCGGGATACCCCTCTCTCCGTCGCAGATTGACCAGATGGTAACGTACCATTCCGAGCTCATTCGCTGGAACAAAAAAATCAACCTCACCGGTTTACGAGGCGAGCGAGAGATCATGATCAAACTCTTTCTCGACGCGTTGACCCCTCTTTCTCATCTTAATCCTGCCCCGGGAGCACGTTGGATCGATGTCGGAACCGGCGCAGGTTTTCCCGGTTTGGTCCTTAAGATTGGCCGACCCGATCTCAAGATGGTCTTGGTGGAGGCGACCGGGAAAAAAATTTCCTTTCTCCACCAGATGATCGGGCTCCTTCGATTGGAAGGGGTTTTGGTCGTTCATGAACGGATCGAGCATCTCCGGGGTCCCGATTGGGAACGGCGCTTCAACCTTTTGATCTCACGCGCGTTGAATCCTGCGATCGTTTTGAAATATGCGCCGAGGTTTCTCCGGCCGGACGGAAAGGTCCTTCTATTTCAAGGCCGCCCCGATACCCTTCATTTGAAAACGCTACTAGAGAAAGAACCATCGCTCACCTTCGAAAAAACGGTCCCGATCTCTCTTCCTTTCGCTGATCTTCCCCGATCACTTCTCTTGCTGCGACTCGATCCTCGGCCGTCTCAAGGGTGTGAATAACTTGGCGCGTTGCACTTCCAGTTTTACTCTGGTAGAATGACCTCCTTCGTGGCGGCGTACCCAAGTGGTTAAGGGAGCAGTCTGCAAAACTGCGATTCAGCGGTTCAAATCCGCTCGCCGCCTCCACTTCATCTCTTCTATCCTGACCAACAATATTCTTAAACTCTACCCGATAAATTTAACCAAAAATAAACTGCCGAGAAAACCAGAGGCTTTCTCGGCAGTTTATTTAAGAGCGATCGGTCTTTATTCAAAAAATCATTGTAACTGTTACACTTCTTTTCTTGATTCTTCGGCTTGATGAAGGCTCTTCCGCCTAAAAAATGCCAGGCCGATTAAACCAGAACCAAGCAATAGCAGGGTCGTTGGTTCAGGAACTTTCGCCGTATCGGCAACCGCGACCGCCCCTCCACCTTGTATTCCAGAGAATGCAACCCCGGATTTAGAAGGAGAAGCACCGAAGTGAATTTCCACCTGGGCAATCGAGGCCGCTGATCCTGGTAAATTGAACCCGAGGGTATTTGCTAAAGTAGGATCGAGATAAGTAACATCTAACAGCCCGGCAAACGAAGAAACGGAAACACGGGTTCCACCCAGGCAACAATTAAAGGTCGTTGTATCGGCGAAGTTTCCTTGCATCAAGAGTGTCGATCCGGAACCGATGTTTCCTTGGATGGTCATCGATCCCCCTGCCGCATAGGTATTTTGAAACCCGATTGGGCCTGAAGAACCTCCGATGTAATTTCCAGTAGAAAAGTCCATGTCTCCACCGGCAATTGCAATGCTCGTTGTTCCATTTCCCACGGAAGTGATGACGCCATTTGTTGTGACAAAAGGGGTCGCCCCACCCGCATATGAAACCGTTCCGCCAAAGCCGAAATCAAATACGATTGGGACAGCCGATGCTGGGGCATGTACCACCATGATCAAGGAAAAGGCGAAAAGTGTGGCGATGACCATCATCCGGGATTTTTGAATCAGTTTCTCTATCATCATAAATTAAGTCCTTATTTTGAATTTGAAATTACAGTGTGATATAGAAGCAAGGGCAGTGCCAGAAGAATCTGCAGAAAACAAGAACAGTAACCAGTTGATTTTTAATCAATTTTACTTGTTTGTCCTCAGCGGTTCCAAGAAAATACAGATGAGGAAAATAGGAGTGTCAAGTTTTCCGTCACATCTATTCCTAGAGGGGATCATTCATGATTAAGTTTTGCCTGAAAAATCAATGTTTCCGGAATGAATTCAGGAAAGGAGGCTATCCAGTTTTCCGTCGGGAATGAAGAGGGTATTCAATCGGTCTTTTGTTTGTGTTTTGCCAAGATATCATGGAGGGCCTGTCGGGATATTCCGAGTGCAGAGGCGGCTTGGGTCATATTTCCCCCAAACCGGGTCAGCGCCCGTTCCACTAAATCGCGTTCGAGTTTTTCCTTTGCTGATTTGAGCCTCGGAAAGGGAGTCACCTCATCCGGCAGTTGCAATTCAAGATCTTCGGGGGTTAGAAGAGGGCCATCGGTCATGACAACACCCCTCCGAATTTTATTCTCCAGCTCTCGGACATTTCCGGGCCAGGAATAGGCGGTCATGGCCTCAATTGTATTCGATGCTAGGCCGTTTATTTTTTTGCCGGTCTCCCTTGCAAAATGGGTGATGAACGCGCGGGCCAATAAAAGAAGGTCCCCATTTCGTTCCCGCAAGGGAGGAAGGGAAACAGAGACGACACTTAAACGGTAGTAAAGATCCTCACGAAAGTCTCCGGCAGACATTTTTTGTTCCACATCACGGTTCGTGGCAGCGATGACCCGGACATCGATTAGAAAGCTTTCCCGTCCGCCGACCCTTTCAATCGTTTTTTCTTGGAGGAACCGGAGCAGTTTCACCTGAAGGCTCAATCCAAGCTCGCCGATCTCATCTAGAAAGAGTGTTCCTCCGGATGCATATTCGATTCTTCCCTTCCGCTGTGCATGGGCCCCTGTAAACGCCCCCTTTTCATGCCCGAAAAGCTCGCTTTCCAACAGATTTTCCGGGATTGCACCGCAGTTGATCGCCACAAATGGACCGGTGTTCCGGATACTTTGACGGTGGATCGCCCTGGCAACGAGTTCTTTCCCTGTTCCACTTTCTCCCCTGATCAGAACGGGAATATCGGTGGTTGAAACTTTACGGATGGTTGCAAAAAGATCCTCCATTACCCGACTGGTTCCGATCATCCCTTCTTCTTGGGAGGGACGGCGCTTGAGTTGTCGATTCTCTTCTTCGAGCCTGAAGAGATGGAAGGCGCGACGCAGCGTGATTCTAATCTCGTCCAACTCAACCGGCTTCGTAAAAAAATCATAGGCTCCCCCTTCAATCGCCCGCAAAGCATTTGCCCGTTCCGCATTGCCACTGACGACGATCACCTTTGCTCTTGGATCGATTTCTAGGATTTCGGCCAGGGCTTGTAACCCTTCCGTTGCTTCGCGAGGGTGAGGAGGAAGGCCCAAGTCAAGGGTTACCACCGGTGGAAGTTCGCGTCGAAAGAGGTCAACCGCGTTTCTCCGATTCTCCGCCAGAATAATTTCATAGTCACTGATCAAGGCCCATTTCATCTGCTGGCGAATGGTTTCGTCATCATCGACAATCAAGAGTTTATTTTTTCTGTTTTGTTCCATTTTTACCTTCATCGATTGGAAGGATGATCCGGAAGGTTGTTCCAACCCCTTCCTCACTTTCCACCTCGATCTTTCCCCGGTGTGCATCAATGATTTTTTTTGTATGAAAGAGACCAATCCCTAATCCTTGACTCTTTGTTGTTTGAAAAGGCTGGAAAAGAGACTTCGTGAGAAACTCTTTCGACATCCCGGTGCCGTTGTCGCTCACCGAAAGGACAACCGATTCGTTGGCTTGGCCGGTTTCGACATGAATCAGACCATTTTTACCTGTCGCTTCGTTCGCATTTAAGATCAGGTTCACGATCACTTTTTGAATTTGGTCCGGATCAAAATTGCATTTGGGCAACGGTTTAAACACCCGACTGATTTTCGTTTTAACCATCCCGTTCATTCCGTCGAGTGTGGAAGCGACAAATTCGTTCAGGTCGATTTCGACCGGCCGCATCTCAAGGACTTTCGTCAACAGAGAAAGCCGGGCGCACATGTCATTCATCTTTGTTACGCTTTGCGAGATGACCCGAAGGGCGTCCGTTCTAAATTCTGGATCTTCGAAATGTTCGGGGAGATTTCGCATTGTGAGGGAGAGCATCGAAGCAAGATTTTTTAAATCATGGATGAAGAAGGCTGAAAGGTTTTGAAACACCTCCATCTCCTTCGCTTTAACAAGACGTTCGGATAATTTGAGGTTTAAAAGGCTTGAGGCCGCCTGATTGCCGATCGTCTTCAAGAGGTCTGTGTCCTCGACTGAAAAAGGTTCCTTCGACAGGCGATCGCTAAAAACCATGAATCCAAGCGACTGCTGTCCTGAAATAAGTGGAACGATGTGATCTATTCTAATTTCCTTGCAATATTCGAGATGAGACCCTTTCCATTCCTTTATTTTCTCATCAACCCAAAGATTGAAGTCGAGACGGGCTGGCTGTTTACTGATGGAATCCAGGAGCTCCTTCCATATTTTTTCGTTTTCTTTGAGATTTAAGACATTTGTATCCGAAAAAATCGTTGAACCTCCCAGTGAAATGAGACTCGGACCTTCACCAACTAACCAGATTGTAACAGAAGGAATCCGGAATGTTTGTGAAACCATCTTGGAGACTGCCGAACAAAAATCTCCGATTTTTACCAGCGAGGTCGTCTCTTTAGTGAAAGCGATCCATTCCTTCCGATAGTCATAACGAGGTTGATGAAAATGCCGATTAACGAACCTTCTCAGCTTTTCCCGGAGATGATCGGAAAGAAGCACTACACATAACCAAAGGAGTGCGGCGAAAACAAAAATGGTCCCAACAGGAACCGTCCGGTTCCAATCCAAATAACGGATTATTTTTGCAAGGACTCCGACTGTCACAAGATAGATACCCACCACCAGGATGGTGATCGAGTTAAACAGAAACGTTTGAGAGAAGTAGATATCGACCGTTAAAAACCGGCTCCGGAAAAGGGAGAAGAGGATCAAAATGTTCGCCACCAAAAGGGTAAAGGAGGAAATCGATTCCATTTCCAAGTTGATCGATGAGAAGAGAAGGGCATTGCTAATGATATAGAGTTGGACGGCGAAGATCGCCCCCAACCCCAGAACTATAAATTTGATTTGCCACCGCTTTATTCCGGTTGAAGCACGGAGGGTTTCTTCTAAATTTGTAACGATCATGACGGAAGACAAAAAATAAAGAAGATGGAAAGTATAACCCGACCAGCCAAGAGGGATGATTGATAAATGTTCGTCTCCCCCTTGGACGGGTGTTTCCAGAAGCGCCCCCCGAAAGAAGATGACAGGGAGGATCGGGGCAGCAACTGAAATCGCAATGGGCCATTGCCATTTCTTAATAAAATTTTTGTAATGAGGTCGGCCGAAAATCAGGCTGAACAAAAGCCAACTCCCCGGAAGGAAGCTTGCGGCCGTCAACTCATTTTTTTTCCATAGGATCACCTCCATCGGGAGGGAGGAATTGACGGCGAGTCCTCCAAAGAGCTGCTTCATCGCCAATGCGGTCATTCCCAAGGCAAAAAGGGAATGAATAAGCGATCGTTTGTCCTCCCAAAAGACAAAAAAGGCTAAACCGGTACAAAGAAACACATTGAATAAGGCAATATAGAACTGAATCGACATAAGAGGGGCGTCACATCCAAATATAGGATATTCTAGCGGAAGATTGTTTCTCTCACAACTATCGTAAAAGGTATCCCTTGGTTTCAATACCGTTCATTTAAAGGAAACCCGGTCGCCCTGAGCTTGTCGAAGGGCGGAAAATGAGCCATTCATGGTTCGGCAGGCTCACCATGAACGGCTTAACTGAACGGTATTGCCCTCCATTTTCCCTCGCCATCCTAAAACCGGATTCTCATGACAATTTCTTACGAAAAATGACAGATCATTGCTAGAAATTGACCAATATGCGCAACAATGAAGAATTTTCATGATGAAAAGGATTGAAAAATGATAAAATGGTTTCATTTGTTTGAAGGCATGGGGATTGCTTCTAAACACTAAAGTGAAGAAACAAACCGGATCATTCCTTCTCAAGTCAATGGGTGTGATGGATCGTTTGCCGTTATCCGCATATCTGGTCGCTCTGATGATTTTTCTTCCGCTTTCGGGTTGTGGAGGTGGAGGAGAAGGTCCAGCCAGTTCCGGATTACCTCCAGAAATATCCGTTGGCTCTGGACCGGGCAAGGCAACCTTGAGCTGGGAAACACCGACGAGCAATTTGGATGGAAGCCCCCTCGATGACCACGCCGGATTTATTATCTATTATGGGAATAGTTCCCCCATCAGTATCCTCAATAGTAAAACCGAGAAAATTAACAATAAGAATGCGACCGAATATACTCTGGCCGGGTTGGATAGAGGTACCTACTATTTTGTTATCACGGCATATGATACTGAGAACAATGAAAGCGACTTTTCAAATGAGGTGAGCAAGGAAATTTTATAGCCTGTAATCCCTGTCTTTTTCTTCTCCGTCCCTCCCCTCTTTTTTCTGAATAAAACAACGGCGACCAGTAATGCGCGCCCTCCTTTCGCCATAATGATTAACGAAAATTCATTTTAAATTCATCTAAAGTTCATCCCGCTGTTATATCTTTTGGAAGCTTTTTTGTTACCCTCATTTCGTTGTCATCTCCCCTGGGAGGGGCGCTGTATCCTCTTTTGGGAGATATTCAAAAAAAACTTTATTCATTCAAGCCTTTGCTCAGAGCAAATCCATCGAAAGATGGGGTCGCAGAGCAACGGGGCTAAGGAAGAAGTTTTGGGTTTTGCTTTAAAGTAGTAAAGGGTGTGGCAGTCGGCGATAAGCCACCCGCTGCACTCGGGACCCCAAGCTCCAAACCGCACTTCTTCTATGCACGCCGAGCCGCCAAAGGAAGGGTAGCCACGTCTTTTGGCGTTTTTTTTCGCAATTTTAGTCTTTTTATCGATTGAAACCACCGGTCCGGTGAATACCCTGGAGGAGTCATGGAGAACATTCGAGATAAATCAGTAAACGCGGTCATCTGTCGGCTGCTTCAAATCTATTTTCTTGGAGCCCTCTTTCTTATAGGCAAAGCCGCTAGCGTGATGGCTGGCGAGGCAACCCTTTCGTGGCAATCAAATGCGGAATCGGATCTCGCCGGTTATAAGGTCTACGTCGGAACCGCTTCCCGTGTCTACAGCGCTCCCATTAACGTGAATAAACTCACGACCTATACGGTGACCGGTTTGAATCCAGCGACCTACTATTTTGCAGTGACCGCCTATGACACCGCTGGGAACGAGAGTGCTTTTTCAGCCGAAGCGACAAAAACGATCGCTGCCACAACCGATACGACTCCTCCTTCGATTTCCGGTATTTCAGCCGGTAATATTACTACCAGCGGCGCAGTGATCTCCTGGAACACAAACGAATCCTCCGACACACAAGTCCAATATGGGACAACAACTTCCTACGGATCTACGACCGCGCTCAATAGCACTCTTGAGACCCTGCATAGCAGAACGGTGACCGGCCTTTCGCCTTCTACTCTTTATCATTATCGGGTTCTAAGTCGAGATGCTGCCGGAAACCTGGCCGCATCCTCCGACCAAACCTTCACCACCGTTTCTTCGGCTCCCTCCGGGGATACCCTTCCCCCGACGATTTCCGGAATCTCTGTCTCCGGCATCACTGGAAGCAGTGGCACCGTTTCATGGCTAACAAACGAAGCGGCGAGCACCCAGGTCCAATATGGAACGACGAGCGCCTATGGATTGTCTACCCCGTTGAATGCCTCTCTTTCCACCGGCCACAGCCAGACTCTCTCCGGCCTTTCCCCTTCCACCACCTACCATTACCGTGTGATCAGCAGGGATGCCGCCGGGAATCAGGCTGTCTCCGCCAACCAGATTTTTACCACGACGGCTGCTTCCTCCTCTGCCCCGGCTTTCCAACAGGGGGCGGACGGGACGGTATCGCTAGAGGCGGAACGCTACCATGCGAAGGTTGACCAAGGGGGATATGCCTGGGCTCCTACCACCACTCCGGCTGGTTACTCTGGGGGCGGTGCCATGGTCGCCACCCCGAACAACGGGACCAACGTCAACACCGGTTTTAGCGCCGGGAGTCCCCGCCTCGATTTCCGGGTCAATTTTGTTAAAACAGGGGTCCACTACGTCTCGATCCGCGGACTTGGAACTTCTGGGAATGATGACTCCATTCATGTCGGACTCGACGGTGTGGCCGTTGACACCGCAGACCGGATCAGCGACTTTTATCCGTACAATCAATGGATCTGGTCCAAGACCACCATGGACGGTGTCATCGCTACGATCAACGTCGCCTCGACCGGAATGCATATCCTCAGTGTCTGGATGAGAGAAGATGGCTTTATCTTTGATAAGCTCGTTCTCGCTACCAGTGCCACCTATGCTGCTTCCGGGCTTGGGCCGGCAGAAAGTATCCTCACCACCACGGCAGTCGGCTCGTCTGCTCCGGCTTTTGAACAGGGGGCGGACGGCCTCGTCTCTTTCGAGGCGGAACGGTATCACGGCAAAGTCGACCAAGGAGGACATGCCTGGGCTTCTACCACCACTCCGGCTGGCTACTCCGGTAGCGGCGCCATGGTCGCTACCCCGAACACCAACGCCAAGATCGACACCGGCTTTAGCATCGGGAGTCCCCGTCTTGACTTCCGGGTCAATTTTGTCAAGACAGGGGTCCACTACGTTTGGATCCGCGGATTTGGAACTTCTGGTAATGATGACTCCATCCATGTTGGCCTCGACGGTGCGGAACTCCCCAGCTCAGATCGCATCATCTTCTCTCCCTGGGGGTCCTGGTCCTGGTCCCAGACCACCCTTGACGCATCTGGTGATGTACAGACCATCGTTGCTACGATCAATGTCGCCTCGACCGGAATGCATATCGTTAACGTCTGGATGCGGGAAGACGGTTTTGTCGTTGACAAACTGGTCCTTGCCACCAGCGCCAGCTACATTCCTTCCGGAACAGGTCCTGCGGAAAGCGCCTCCACCACGGTTCAAATGAAATCGTTTCTTCCCCCCACCGATCTCACCGAATTCCAACCCCCTTCATCGGATGGGTTTCAAAGCCTGGAGGAAGCTTCCGCCGCTTCTGCAGGGGGATGTGGGATGATCTCTCCGAACCAAGGAAATCCGCCCGGACCGGGAGAGGCGGCTGACATGATGGTAATCACGGCGGTGATTTTACTGGTGTTAATCCGGAAAAAAATGAAGCGATACCAAGCGACTGACTTTTTCACGCCGGCACAGGAGTAACACATTTCCGAACCGGCTTGTGACAAAATTTGTTGATGGTCAGACACGATGAAATTAACGCGTTTCTCAAGATATTTCTCGATTTCCAGTGCGATCTTTAGAGATTCCCGGTTTTAAAACCAGACTGCAAGCGGCATTGAAGTTGCTTGCTTTGTAAGAATGGACTGGAAAAGTACATATACACAAAGTTTTCGGGGAGCCATCCGGTTTCGAAAACGGCCCTATGTTATGATAAGCTTTGTCCTCGAAGGTGTGTTTGAAAAAATGTTAAGATTTTAAGTGATGCGTTTTTTAGAACCGAGAGGTTTATAAGCCTTTATCCAATATCTCTTATCTATATTCAGGAGGTGAATCGAATGAAGTTCATTATGCGGTTAGCCCTTATGAGCCTCTCATTATTTTTAATAGCCGCCAATTCTGATGCCACTGTTTTTTTTGCCTGGGACTCCGAGAACCAGGCCTGTGGGGCCAGGCTCTCTTTTTATGTTGATACTCCCGGGCGTGAGGGGTATACCGCTTGTGCCCAGGCACCCCAGGGATCGAAGTATCTCGAATGGAGAACCGAGAATAATTGGAATCAAGCATACACGGAGATGGCTGGTGTGCAGGGCCTTCCTCTGAATCTCTCTCTGGGCACAACCTACTATCTGGCGTTTCATTTTAATTTCACTAGAATCAACGGCTTGGATGTTTGGCGCGAATTTAGCGGCACGAGTGCGGACAAGGCCTATGAAATTGTAGGGAGTGGAATCCGCTGGATTGTGATGTTCGGCCAAATGGAATCTGCCTGTTATAAGCAAAATCAGGATCACAAGTTTACCGCATGGATTATGAACGGTTCTTATCATCTAAACCCCTCCAAGGAATGCGTCGATCAATTTGTTCAAAATGTATCTAACTATTCAGGCCAAAATCCGATCCAACTCGATTATGATATGTGGCATACCGGGGTAATGGCCATCAAAATGACAACCAATTCGACCGGTTCCGCGACGCTCTATATTGACGGGAAAAAGGTTCTGGAATATCTAAATATCATTACATCTGGAGCGGCTTCTCCAACCATCAGCAGCATTAAAATGGGAGGCACAATCGCTCAGCCCGCTTATGATGCCCCGGCACATTACAGAAAATTCGATTCCCTTCTTCTAACCAACAATTGGCAGGATATTCTCAATGGTGGTTATATGTCAGGAAATTCGCCTCCTCTTTCTCCACAGAACCTCATTGTGAAATAACTAAGTGCTCTGTTTCACAATTAAACTGACGGATTATCGGCTGCACTATTTCAGGCAGCCACCAACGAATCCAGTTTTGATTCAAGCTTTGCCATCAATGGCGCAAGGTCTTTACGGGTGAACGTTTACTGAAACGGCTGGGCGATCTGCTCATATCGGTCCTGAAGCCGCAGCAAGCGATCCTGCACTTCTGCGAGGGGAGTGAACTCATTGGGCGTCAGCACCTTTCTTTGAATCACAGAGAAGTAGATTTTGATTTGGTTCAGCCAACTGGCATGAATCGGCGTATGAACGGGAACCAGGGTGGGGCAGCTATCTTGGAGTCTTTCGATCGATTTCTCCCCGCGATGCGAGGAGCCATTGTCGATGATCCAGAAGACTCGCTTTGCCGAGCAATCGGGTTCGGTTGACATCACTTGATGAACGAGCCAGTCAAAAGGAGCAATGCCGGTGGTGGTTTCACACCGTCCGAAGACCGCAGCAACGGCGGACATCCCAGGCAGCCAAGTAGGCCCAAGCGCCACCCCGTTTATATTCATGCTCGATGCGCATGACCGGTTGCGGCTGTGCCGACAGAGAAGGATGTTTGCGCAGGCGCGCTTGGATGCTGGTTTTCTCATCCGCAGAGAGGACACAATCGGTCGGATCCAACGGCACCCCATCCCAGATTCCTTCGTAGAGGTCTATGATCCGTCCGGCCTTTTTTCCGAATTGTGGATCACGTGGGAACCAACCGCTACTCGGTGCCGGTGGCGTATGCCCATCGGAGCGTCAGCGTTCTGGCCTATCCTGATGTCAAGTTTTTTTTCAATGAGACAAAAATCAAGGATTTAGTAAGTCATTTTTTCAAGGGTTTTCCAGTATTCTTTTCTTTTTTGTCTTGCCTCTTTC
>CAZOFJ010000052.1:0-25093 GCA_964579005.1 uncultured Nitrospirota bacterium | reverse complement strand
TGCTCAAGCTGGGGATTCTTCCCCAAGGATACATTTATCCCCGTGAGACACGTGGGGTTCTTGGAGTCGGGAAGGTTTTAGGGATGACCATTACTTTGGAGAGCGGTTCCATCGATCGGTTTGCCTCCTATAGTCGCTGTGTTCCCTCCGCCTATTGGAGCAACGCAAAACAAAAAGGGGCCGGTAACAAAAAGAATGGGAACAAGTATCTCTCCTGGGCGTTTGCGGAGGCGGCGAACTTCTCGATTCGGTATTGCAGTGAGGCCGAAGCATTCTACCAGAGAAAATCTGCTAAGACGAATCTGCCTTCCGCGTATCGGGCGGTGGCGAACAAGCGGTCTTAGAACGACCACTCCCATAATTCGTCGTTGGCGAAGGCCTGTTACTATGTCATGAGGGATCGAGTTGCATTTGACGCCAAGAGATTATTTTTCAAGTAGAAGGGAAGGATTGAGGCGGTTGAGCCAGAATAGGGGTTGGTCAAACCAACAGATCTGATTGGGAGCCGCTTCAACCCGCTTTATCGGGATTGTTTTGATCCGCCCATGTCATGAGCCAGAAGGGGTTGGCCCGACCCAGCATCTTGGGAGCGGAGCCTGTCAACAATCTGAGTGGACATCGACATGGAACCGAATGATTTCTGGGACAGCCCAAGCGGCTGTCTGGGCCTAAGAGAAAACCGTTTTGGTTTTAGGCTAGATCCGGATGGGTGACTGAAGCGGATCATTTTAAGAATGAGACGACTTCGAACTGACGAATGCGGCACCTTATATCGCGTATCTTGCTTCCTTGCGCATCGTGAGCGAAGCGAACCAACCACGGGCGCGAAGATCGAAGAGTAATCCCGAATATCTATTATTGGATGCTCTGTTAAAACCTAAAAACAGAGAAGGGGAGCTCTTTTTCCCCTTGACATCGCCTGTTAATGGGTGATCCTATGTATTTGCTTCTCCTCATACGAATTGCAAGACGATATTAAAACACTAAAAATTGTTGATTTTTACCTCTCCCTGCCGGCCAGAGTCTGCATCATGCCGAAACCCAACGGAGAGAAGCGGCGCTTAGACATCCCGATATCGCTTGTCCATTTCCGGGCAGGTTGAGCGGTGGCGATCCTTCTCCTCTTTGGATCGGTATTATGGTTCTCAGTGGAGAACGCTGCGGCAAAGGATTCTCTCCAACAATCCAAAACAGCCTCCGACGAAAGCCCCCCCGGACGCTGGAAGACCTTCGTTCTAAAATCGGGAGAGCCACTCCGTATTCCCCCTCCGGAACACCGCTTGGTTCCCTCTCAAGACGAACTTTCTCAAATCGTCGACCGTCAGGGTCGGTTGACACCGGAATGGAAGGCGAAGGTTGCCTACTGGGATGAAGGGGCGATCACGCACCGTTGGTCTGAACTGCTTCTGAAGAAGATCGTCCGGTATCGGATGAATCCGATCCGCGCCTCACGGGCGATCGCGCTTTTGCACGTCGCCATTCACGACGCGGTCGTCGCCTGTTGGGATGCCAAATTCGCCTATCGTCTCGAATCACCGGCGCGAACGAGCCCGAACGTCCGCGCCCTGGTGGAGGTACCCGATTACCCGAGTTATCCCAGTGAGCATGCCACCGTCGCCTCCGCCGCGGCCGCCGTGCTGACCTATCTTTTCCCTTGGGATGAGGCGGAGTTTAGGGTCTTGGCGGAAGAAGCAGGCGCTTCCAGAATCTGGGCCGGCGCCAATTTTCCCTCGGACGTCGAAGTAGGAAATCGACTCGGGGAGTCGGTCGGTATGCGAGTGATCCAAAGAGGCAAAAACGACCGGTCCGAAATCGTCCTCACCCGAAGTTTCCCGATCGGACCGGGATACTGGACACGGCCTTCTTCGGGGGTATTGGTGGAACCGATGGCGGGCGACTGGCGCCCGTGGATTCTCGGTTCTGGAAACGAGGTCAACATCGTCTCTCCTCCTCCGTTTGGTTCTAAAGCTTACCAGGCCGAAGTACAAGAAATGATCGATGTCGCTGCCGGTCTGACACAGGAGCAGAAGGCGATTGCCGATTTTTGGGCGGATGGCGGGGGGACCGTCACCCCGCCCGGCCATTGGCTCCAGATCGCCGGGGAGATCGTCGATCAAGCCTATCGAACCGATCCGCCCCGCGCCGCCCGCGCCCTGGCCCTGCTCGGCGTCTCCGCTGCGGATGCCTTTATCTCTTGCTGGTACTATAAGTATTTCTATTGGACGGCTCGACCCAACCAGGTCATTGGCGGCTTTCAATCCTACCTCCGGACACCCCTCTTTCCCGGCTATCCATCCGGACACGCCACCCTATCGGGCGCTGTTTCGGAAGTCTTGGCCGATCTCTTTCCCGACCAAGCAGAGGAATTTAGAAAGATGGCCGAAGAGGCTGCGATCTCACGTCTGTATGGGGGGATTCATTTCTCAAGCGACAACAACAACGGACTGGCCCTCGGTAGGGAAATCGGCCGGCGCGTGGTCGATTACGCCAGGCATGATGGAGCGAACCGGTAAGAACCTCTCTTGCTCTGTTAAAAATTGGAAGCCACCATTTTTTAAAACAGACTGTCCCGCCATGCTCCCTACCGTCCGCGTCTAAATAAAATTCCGGGGACACCATACTGATTTCTGGCAGTAATTAATAAGGACAAAACAGAGACAGACACTATTTTCTTAACAACTTACGGACGGGAACGTCACCTGTTACGAATATGACCCAATCTTCAACCGGGTGACCCAGATCACCGACCCGCTTGGCCATGTGACCGCGTTTGAGTACGACACGAAAGGCAACCCGATCAAGACGACCGATCCGGCCGGCGCGATCACCCAGATTGCCTACAACCCCTCCGGCCGGCCGATCTCCATCCCCGATCCGTTGGGAAACAGTACCCGATTTGAATACGACACCGCCGGGAATCTCACCGGTACGATCACTCCTTTTTCGTCGTCCACGACCTTTCTCCTCATGATATCGAAGATGATCTCGATTCAGTCCACAGGAGCGGCCCGGTTCGCGCAATGGATCAGGGCTGTGTTATAATCATCCGACATTGAACCCGCGACGTTGAAAACGCATCATCGAGGAGAGGAGAACATTGAGAAGAAAAACGATTCGATCGGGATGGTTTTTGATTTTGTTGTTCCTGGCCGGTTGCGGCTACAACTCGTTGCAGGCGATGGACGAGGAGGTGAACGCGGCCTGGTCGGAGATTCAGAATCAATACCAACGGAGATATGACCTCGTTCCGAACCTGGTTGAAACGGTGAAGGGGTTCGCCACGCAGGAGCGGGAGGTGTTGACGCAGGTGGTCGAGGCCCGGTCGAAGGTCGGTCAGATGAAGATCTCCCCCGCGATCACGAACGATCCGGAACAATTCAAAAAGTTTGAAGAGGCGCAGGCCGGGCTTTCGAGCGCGCTTTCTCGATTGATGGTGGTGGTGGAGCGGTATCCCGAGTTGCGATCGAATGAGAATTTCCTGACCCTCCAGTCGCAATTGGAAGGGACCGAAAACCGGATCGCCGTGGCACGGCGAGATTATATCCAGGCGGTTCGTCAGTATAACACCAAGGTCCGCGCCTTTCCAACCAATCTGACCGCCAAATATCTCCTGGGGCTCCAGGTCCGGGAGAACTTCAGCGCGGAGAAAGGGGCGCAAGAGGCGCCTAAAGTGAAATTTTAGAGTGAAGCGAGCGACCGGTTTTGGCGGAGGGCACGCACAGGCCGGTGTGAGCGCGGGGAGTGGGGGCATGGTTCGACAGGCTCACCATGAACGGTCATCCTGAGCTTGTCGAAGGACGCACGGGCCCCCGCATGAAAATAGTTTGGACCAGATCAAGATGAGAACCGCTTCTTTTATTCTGATTTTTTTCCTCTTCTTGGCGTTGGATCCGGCGTTGGCGTTGGAGATTCCGCCGCTTCAGGGCCGGGTGAACGATCATGCCCGGCTTCTCTCTCCCGATCGGGCGGCGGCGCTTGAAGAAAAACTTCGCCTCTACGAGGAGAAAACGACGAACCAGATTGCCCTGCTGATCGTTCCGAGCCTGGAAGGGGAAGCCCTGGAGTCGTTCTCGGTCCGGGTCGCTCGGGCCTGGCAGTTGGGTCAGGAGAAGCGAAACAACGGGGTGTTGATCTTTATTGCAGCGAAGGAGCGGGCGGTTCGGATCGAGGTCGGTTATGGTCTCGAAGGGGTCCTCACCGATGCCCAGAGTGCTCTGATCATCCGCCGGATCATGATCCCGGCCTTCCGAGAGGGGGACTTCGACGGGGGAATCGACCGGGCGGTGGATGCAGTTGAATCGGCCATCGCGGGAGAATTCAAGGCGCCCCCTCGTACCGAGCCGGAACGATCGCGTAACTGGAACGAATTTCTCTCGATCGGTTTCCTTTTCTTGATCCTTTTCTCCTCTTTTCTCTCCTATCTTCCCCTTTTCGTCAGCGGCGTCATCGGGGGGATCATCGGCGGGATCGTCGGTTTTTTCCTCGTTGGATCGGCTTTTCTCTCCATTTTTATTGGGTTCTTTCTCGGTCTTGTTTTATCGCTCCTTTTTAGAAGCGCCGGAGGGGGTCCGGGGAGAGGATTTGGCGGGAGGGTCTATCCCGGAGCCGGCTGGTCGGGTGGGCGGGGCTGGTCCGGTGGAGGCGGGTTTGGGGGCGGGGGTTTTGGTGGAGGGGGAGGGAGCTTCGGCGGGGGCGGGGCTTCGGGGAGGTGGTGAATGAAGACGGCGACGAAGCTCTTTACGGAGGAAGAAAAAGAGCGAATTCGGGGGGCGGTGGCTCGGGAGGAGGCCCGCTCATCGGGAGAGATCGTCCCGATGGTCGTCGATCGGAGCGGCCATTACATGGAGTTTGTCCTGACCGGCGCGATCCTTTTTACCTTTCTGGTTGCGGTCGTTGTGACGTTTTTCTGGCATCGGGCGACGGCCCCGCAAATCTTGCTCGTTGAGTTTTCGATCTTCTGGGTTTCTTTTTCCCTGATTCGGAGAATTCGCCCGATCTGGTCGTGGCTCATTCCCGATTCATTAAAAGACCAAGCGGTTCGGCGGCGGGCGGAGGAGGCTTTTTATGAACACCGTCTTCATGAGACCCGGGATAAAACCGGCATTTTGATTTTCCTTTCTCTCCTGGAGCACCGGGTGGAGCTGTTGGCCGATGTGGGAATCCAACGGCGAGTTCCGCAGGAGAGATGGGATCGACTTGTTTCGGAGATTGCGTTGCAGGTCAAGGCGGGACGGTCGTTTGAAGCACTGACGAATGCCATTGAGTCTTGCGGACAGCTTTTGACGGAACACTTTCCAAAAACGCCGAGTGATTTTGACGAACTCCCCGACCACCTGAGGATCGAAGAGAAAGAGAGATAATCAAAGGCGCCCCGGTTTTGCAGCCATCCGAAGTAGGGGTAGGGCTTGCCCTACCCAGAAAGGGCGCGGCAAGCAGCCCCCTACGTTAACCCAAAACCTACCTACATGTATTGGCTTCATTGCAGGTCGTAAAACTCTTCTCGATGGAGCCGTCGTTCCCTTCGTCGATCTCCACCCCCCCAGTCGAAGTGTAGTTGATCGCGGTGGCCGCATCACCGCTCTTCGTTACGGTTTTTCCGCTGACGGGACAGCCATCCCCCTCGGTTGGGAAAAACGGTTCCTGGCCGACCGGAGTTTCGAGAATAAAGGTCCCGTTCACACAGTTCGATTCGATCGTGATCGTCCCATTGACCGAGACCTTTTCTCCGGGGATCCCGTTGATTGTCGTTGGAGTGGCGACTCTCTTAAAATCGGTCAGCGTTGTATTGAAGACGATATTCCGAAGATGATCGGTATTCTCCACCCTTCCGTTCATTGTGACTGTCGACTGTGTCAGCGTGCAGGTCGACCGATCAAACGTCTCTGTCACTGATACTTCGGTTCCGTTCATGACGGAGGAATCATCCCGGTCAAGGGTCCCATCCTTCGTTCGATTGAATTTGAAGGAAGAGGTGAGGTTGAGTATAAACCTCCCGTTCGGGCGAAAGAGGGCGAACGGACCGGTGATCGGATCGGCGATGCAACTCTCTTCGGTGCCGGAAAAGGCAATCGTTCCATTCTGCGTCGTTTCAGTGACCATGCCGGTCGAATCTTGCTCAAAGCGCTCTTGCCGATTGGTAAGGGTGACCTCGTATCCACCTGCGGAGCGCTTAAAAACAACGATCCCGTGAGTGACCGTCTTTCCGCCCTGAAATGTTCTCACGCAGTTGTCTGATTGGGTTGTAACGGTGTCATCCGCCGGATCATTTGGCGTTTGGTTGTCGTCGCGGGTGCTATTTTCCGTCCCCGAATTGCATCGATCTAAAGGAACCGGCGTCACTGCTTGCAGCCCCTTTTGGTGTGAGAAGGGGCCGGTCTTGAAATTCGCCGGGAAATTCGGCGAGAAATTCGGGTTAAACCCTTGGTTTGTCACGTCGAGGAGACTCGTGATTGCTCTATCGGCAAGGGCCGGGGCTTGACTACCGCCGGCGGCGGGCGGATTGGGGGTCGGTCCGGGTGGGTTTGGGCTTCCAGCACCTCCCCCTCCTCCTCCGCAGCTTTCTGTGAACAAAAAGAAGAATAGAATCAGCACTCGAAAGAGCGTGTTCCAGTTTTTCGCAAGCGTTTTCATCGGCGATTGACCTCTCTTGAGATGAAATACAAATATTAGGAGGAGAGTCTTAATTTACGGTGAATTCTAAGTTAATTTTCATTTACCTGCAACCGATGTTGTTTTTCCCAGAAAACTTGACGTGGCGGGGATCTGTGGTAGATTTTCTCTGTTATGTCCATTCGGAGTATCGGTTCGATCCCTACCAAAAAAAGAGGAACTCTTTCTCCGAACCATGAGTAACAGGTACCAAACCCTATACGAAAAGGAGTGTCAGAATGAGCCTTGATACGCAATTATCTAGCCTTCAAAAGTCGGTTCCAGAGTGTGTTGCTTGCGGGTTCGTCGATATCAAAACCGGCATGTTGCTCGGAATCAAAACAGTCGACAGCCATCCGCAGGAGGTGATCGACCTCGTTGCGGCGGCGACCGGCGATCTCTTTCAGGGAGCCAACGTCTCCATGGTCGAATCGATCTTTAAGAAGGCCCGTGGCGTGAAGGACGATGGACATCACTATTTCCAGGAGATTATCATCCTTTCGGACAACCTGCTCCATGTGTTCCAGCGGGCGAAACGAAACGAGGACATGGTTCTCATTACGGTTTGCCGGATCTCCGCGAACATGGGAATGGTCCTGGCGAAGGCCCGTGCCGCTCTCGCGGGCGTCGAGGCGGCGGTCTGACACGATGGCCGTCCAGCGAACTGAAGATCTCCCCCTCTATTCGTTGCGGGAGGGGGGGATCGAAAGGCCGGATGGGGTCCTGCTCGACCGGATCAACTGGTTGATACGGGATCGTGCCGTCACGGTGTTGCTCGGTCCCGGTGGAACCGGAAAGAGCCTCTTGCTCCGGACCCTCGGCAGAGAGGCCCTGCCAGCGGGGTGGAAATTGAGGGGAGAGTGGCGCTACCGAGACGATGACCTTCGATCGGAGGGGACGAGGGAACGGTGGCGGGAGGAGATCGTTTGGGTTCCTCAGATTAAGCAGATCCGAGGAGAGGATCTGCCGACCGGTCGGGCCACCGATCGAAGAGGGTGGCGAGAGGCGTTTCGCTCCGGAAAGCCGACCCTCCTTCTCGATGAACCAACGACGGGGATGTCGGATGAAGAGAAGGCCGAAGTGATCTCCCTTTTGCGCGATCATGCGATTCGTGGTGCTGCCGTTGTTGTGACGCACGACCTCGATTTTGCCCGATCGGTGGCCGATGAGGTCTGCCTGATCTGCGCCGGGGGCCTGGTTGCTCACGGGAAGGTTCCCTCTTTTTTTGATCAACCCCCCTCGGAGTTGGCGGCGCGTTTTGTCCGCCAAGGGAACTGCTGGCCGGCCCCTCCCCCTCCCCCCCTTCCGGCCCATTTTCATTGGATCCTGCCGGAGAAGCTGGCAGGGATGGGACGCCCCGGTCTCTTGGGGGATGAGGAAGAGGATCTGGCCGCGATCGCCGCGGCCGGCATCACGCACTTGGTTTCTTTGACGGAGGAACCTTTTCCTCGGTCCCGCCTCCAATCGTTTGGCATCGAGGGGAGACACTATCCGATCCGGGATATGGGAATTCCGGCCATCGGCCCGACGGCGAGCCTCTGTCGTGATCTCGAACGGGTGATGTTGGGCGGGGGGCGGGTTGCCGTTCACTGTCACGCCGGACTCGGCCGGACCGGCACGATTTTGGCCACTTTGTTGGTCTGGTTGGGGGAGGATCCGGAGGGAGCGATCGGTCGGATTCGCGGGGTTGCGAAAGGGTATATTCAGACCGACGGGCAGCTCGGTTTTGTTCGCAGATTTTCGGAAAATGTTTGTAAACGGTCGTGACGATCGAAATGCATTTCTAAAAGAGATGTACGACGTGGGAGGGGCATGGGGTTTAAAGGGACCTTAGACGACTTTTCTTCGATCGATGTCCTGCAGTTGATTGCCCTCCGGAAAAGATCCGGGCTTCTTTCGGTGCAATCCTCGAAGGAAGAGATTACACTCTGGTTTGACAAGGGGGAGATTGTCTTTGCGGAATCATCTTCCAGGCGTTCCGAGATGCGCCTTGGAAACATCCTCCTGAAGTCGGGGAAGTTGAATCAGACGGCGTTGGATCGTGCGCTCGAAGCCCAGAAAGAAACCCGCCGGCCTCTCGGAACAATCCTATATGAAATGGGCGTTTGCAAGGAAGAGGACATTTCCGTTTGTTTAAGCGTTCAGACCAAACGGACGGCATTGATGCTCTTTCACTTGAAAGGGGGGTCGTACGATTTCAAACCGCAGGACCCGATCGAATATCCCCCTGAATTTGTGCGTCCCATCAACGTGGAAGGGATTCTGATGGAAGGGGCGATGATGATCGATGAATGGCCCCAGATCCAAAAGGTGGTCCATTCCCTCGATCTTGTTTTCCGTCGAATTTCCCTTTCCAAGCGGATCGAAGTCGCGGAAGAGGAGCTCTTCGGCGGAAGTTCCAGTCTGTTCTCATCGGAAGGGGCGGGAGGGGAGGAGACGGTCAAGATCTCCGCCGCGGAGGAGACCGTTTACGAGTTGATCGACGGCCGGAGGACGGTCAGGGATGTGATTGATCTGACCGTTCTTTCGGAGTTCGCTTGTTGCAAGACTTTTTCGGAGTTGATTCAGAGAGGGCTCATCGAGGAAGCCCCGACCCTCGCGAGTACGACTCGATCAGAGCTCCCTCTCGATCAAGACTTGCAAGCGCAGCCTTCGGCCGACCCTTCGATCGAGACGACCCTTTTGGAAGGAGCGGACCGATGGGAAACGGCACGCGAACTGATCCGGAGTGCGATGCCGGATGCCCTTTTAATTGAGTTGGCGATTTCGAAAAAAAAGGCGGTCCTTCTTCAAGGATCGGGCGATGCGGAGGCGTTGCTTTTTCCGCTCCTTGCCATGCTGGAAGAGATTCTTCCTTTTGGAGAAAATCGCCAAAGAGGGGTGTTCGAATATCTCTCTTACCCTTTGGGGGTGTCGATCTTCTGGGATCTTCGCTCCGATCGGTTATTGGCAACCGCCGCCGTTCTTTCCGGCAGCAATCCCCTCGCATTTTTTCGTGCCCACATTGCGACGGTGGCGAGGTGTGTGATGAGTCGGGATGCCTCCTCCAAAGTTCCAATTGGAAAGGAATAGGGTGAAGCGAGCGACCGGCTTTGGCGGAGGGCACGCACAGGCCGGAGTGAGCGCGGGGAGTGGGGGCATCCGGGGTCCTCAACGGTCTTGACCGTTGGGGTGGATCGGAGGACCTGTTCTTTGGGTCATCCGCACGGGCTCCCACATGAAAATAGAGGCGTGTAGAGATGATAGTCGATATTTGTAAATCGGTTGTCGGCCGGGTCAGTCAGGGGGTGGCCTCGGTGATTATCGATCTTGAGAAGCGGACCGTATTGGGGATTTATAATACCCTCGATCCTTCTTTATTAGATGACAGGGCGGTGGCGGGGATCATCGATCTTTTCCGGGGTTTGCATATCGGACGATTGGAACAGATCTTCTGTCAATTTCTACAGGTCGGAGAAAAAAACGAGCCGGTTTCCAGGGAGATTCATCTTATTTCGGGGGAATTTTCTTATTTTGGAAGGGCCTTTCAAAATGGGAAGGCGGCCATCGTCTTGATGACGAAAAAAACGGCCAACATCGGAATGGCATGGGCCCATTTAAAGCTGGCGATTCCCCTTATCGAGGAAGAGCTCTTCCCACCGGAAAAACAATGATTCCGGATCATTTTTAAAAACTCGAAAATACCCTTCTTTTGTCATCAGGCGAAAGCCAGCAGCCAGTTTCCTCACAAACTTAGAGCGTCTGAAAGACCGGCAAATTCGGCCAGGGTCAGTGTCTCTCCCCGTCGGGCCGGGTTGATGTTGATGTTTCGGAGGGCGGTTTCCACCCGATCTCTGCCAAAACCGGCATCGACCAGGGCGTTAACAAGGCGTTTTCGGCGATGACCGAAGGCACCCCGGACGACTTGCCGGAACCGTTCTTGATCCCGAACCGGAAATCGGGGGGCCGACAGGGGGCGAAGGAGGACGACGGAAGAGTCGACCTGAGGCGTCGGGCGGAAACAGTTCCTGGAAACGTGAAAAACAATTTTAACATCGGAGAAGAATTGGGCCATGACCGACAGGAGGCCATATTCTTTTCCGCCTGCCTGGGCGACCATTCGAACCGCGACCTCTTTTTGGAGCATCAAAACCATCCGGGAGATCCGTTCCCGTTCCTCCAAGAGACGAAAGAGGAGGGGGGTGGAAACATAATAGGGGAGATTGGCGACCACTTTATAGGGGGAGGAAATCTGGTCATAACGATATTGGAGCGCGTCCCCCTGAATGAGGTCGAGATAGGCCGAAGGGATCTCCTGCCGGAGTATCCCGACCAAGAGTGGATCGATTTCAATGGCGGTGACCGCGGCTCCTCGTTCTAACAGCCCTTGGGTCAGGATGCCATGCCCCGGCCCGATTTCGACGACCCGCTCTCCCGGCTGGATCTGGGCCGCGTCTAAAATCTTGCGTTGGATATTTTGATCGATCAGGAAATTCTGGCCCCACGATTTCCGGGGGCGATGGCGAGAAGAATGGGAAGGGGTTTTGACGGAATCCCGGTCGGTCATGATGTGCGGTGTTGCGGCCGCCGGCGCGCTTCCGCCCTGTGCGTGATTACCTTTGATCTCTCCGCCATCTCGGCGGCGAGCCGAACCGCCGCCCGGAGGCTTCCGGGGTCGGCGATCCCTTTCCCGGCGATATCGTAGGCCGTTCCGTGATCAACCGAGGTTCGAATAAAGGGGAGGCCGATCGTGACGTTGACGGCGTTGCCGAAGGCCAAGAGTTTGATCGGAATTAGCGCCTGGTCATGATAAAGGGAGACGGCGGCATCAAACCGCCCCTCCTTGAGTTGATAAAAGAGGGTGTCGGCCGGATAGGGGCCGAAGACCGACATCCCTTCCCGTTGCGCCGCCTCGACCGCCGGAAGGACCACCCGCTTTTCTTCTTCGCCAAAAATCCCGCTTTCGCCCGCATGGGGGTTCAGCGCCGCCACCGCGGTTCGGGGCGTTCGAATGCCGAAGTCGTTTTTTAATGCCGTGTCGGTCAGGCGGATCGCTTCGAGGATCGTCTCCTTCCGCAGTTCGGCAATCGCCTTCTTGAGCGCCAGATGGATCGTGGTGAGGGTGATTCGCAATCCCCCTCCGACCATCATCATGGCGAATCGGTCGGCCTTGGCGAAATCGGCGAAAAATTCAGTGTGTCCGGGGAAGGGGAAGCCGATTCCCTTCATCCCTTCTTTGTGAATTGGAGCGGTGGCGATTCCGTCGATGTCGCCCCGGAGCGCCAACGCGGCGGCACATTGGATTGCCTCGAACGCGGCGGCAGCGGCCTTGGGATCGATCTTCCCATATTCCAATGTGGGAAGGGGCTGTCCCGTTGGATCAAAGAGGTCGATCACCGCTTCCTGGAAGGTCGCTTCCGATATGGCTTTGATTGGACGGATGATGAGACCGGGAGCAAACCGGGCCGCCGCCTCCGCCATCCAGCGGGTGTTTCCGATGATGACCGGTCGGCAAACGGCGGAGAGAGATCGGTCCATGAACCCTTTGACGATCACTTCCGGCCCGACCCCGCAAGGATCTCCCATGGTGACGGCGATGATCGGCCTGTGTGTGATCACCTCTGATTTCTCCGCCTTCATCGGTTCTCTCGATCCTTCCCGTGCGTGGTTACCTTTAAGTCCTCCGCCTCCGGGGGCGCATCGGAGATCGGCAGGGTAAAATAAAAGGCGCTTCCCTTTCCCGGCTCGCTCTCGCACCAGATTTTCCCTTTGAGATGGTGGATGATCTCCTGACAGATCGCCAGCCCGAGTCCGGTTCCTTTTGGCATCCCTTTCTCCGGCCGGGAGAACTGGTAAAACCGGTTGAAGATTTTTCCCGTTTCATTCTCCGGAAGGCCGATGCCGGTGTCGCGGACCCCTGCGACGACCTCTTTGTCGGTCGATCGCCGGGCGAAGGCGATGATCTCTCCCTTTTCGGTGAATTTGATCGCGTTGGAAAAGAGGTTATTGAGAATCTGAATCAAATGGTCCCGGTCCCCCCTGACAAGGGGGAGGTCCTGTTCAATCTCGACCCCAAGGGTGACTTTTTGGGGATTGATAAGGGGAAGGGTCGCTTTCGCGGTGGAATGAATCAGTTCCGACAAATCGGTCGGCTCGATCTTCCAGGCGATTTTTCCAGCCTCGATCTTCGAAAGGTCGAGGATGTCGTTGATCAGTCGGCTGAGGCGATCCGATTCCCGATTGATGATCTGAAGAAATTCAACCTTTTTTTCGTGAGAAATATCGTCGTAGGAGAGAAGGATTTCGGTAAAACCTTTGATTGACGTGAGTGGTGTCCGAAATTCGTGCGATACTTTCGACACGAAATCGGACTTCAGTTGATCGACCTTCTTGGTCTCTTCATAGAGGCGGATGTTTTCGATCGCCACGCCGATCTGATTGGCGATTGTCACCAGGAGTTCACGGTCTCCGCGGAGAAAAGGTTCGGCAGTGTGGTCAAGAAGGGTGAGGGTTCCCAAGATTTTTCCCTTCGATTGGATCGGAAGGGAAATGAAGTGGGTGAATGGAGCGGCTTGAAACGGGGCTTCCCCGCCCGGGTCATCGATCGAAGAGAAAGGGGAGTCCTTTTCGATGACGTGGCGATAAAGGATCTCGGCGTCTTTTTTCTTTCGGTTCGGGTCGATTTCCTCGATGGAAAAACCTCGTCCGGAAGTCAGGGTCAGCAATCCCTCCGCTCCTTCGAGGAGGTGGATCATTCCGGCCTCGGTGTGAAAAATGGTCAAGACGGTCGATAGGGCCTCGTCCATCAGTTCCTTGAGATGAAGCGATTTTCCAAGTGTGGAAGAGATGGTATAGAGCGCGGAAAGTTCCCTGTTCCGGGCCTCCAAATCTTGGGTTCGCTGCGCCACTTTTTGTTCAAGCTGAGCGTGTGATGCTTCGATCTTGGTTGCCATTTCGTTGAAGGCCGATGCGAGCGCTTCGATTTCATCCTCCGTCCGGATATCGAGCCTTTTTTGGAACCGACCCCGTGCGATTTCTTTGGCCCCCATTTGAAGTTGTTCGATCGGGCGGACCAATTTCCCGGTGGCATAACTAATGAAGAGCGCGAGCATTCCGACGCCGAAGGCCCCCAACCCGGCGACCCAACCGAGGAGGGTTTGGATTGGGGCGTAGGTTTCGGCCGGATCCTGGCTGGTGAAGATGTACCATCGGTTTCCGCCGAGACTTCCCTCGACGGCGCCGGGGATCCGGACCGGGGCGAAACCCTGGATCGATTTCCGGCCGGGGTGGTGAACATCGACCCGGGTGGTTCCCCATCCTGCGCTCTCCGAGGAGATGGCTTGAATCAACTCCGGTTGAAGGGGATGGTTCTTGACGAGGAAGATCGGACAGAAGACGAGATCGCCGTTCGACGCGGCGAGCATGGTGTGATCGGTTTCGGCCAATTTAACCTCCGTCACGAGATCGAAGAAGGCCTTGATCGATTGCACCATCAAGAGGACGCCGATCACCTCGTCCCCTTCCGGACCGTAAATCGGCGTGGCAATGGAGAGGGTGAATATCGGCGGTGTGTTTTTAAACGGGCTTGCGACCTCGACATCGGAAATATACTGGCCCCCTTCCGATGCCGAGGTGACCGGCTTCCACCAAGGTTCGTTCCCGAAGTGAATGAGTTTGGGCTCTCCGGTCGCCGCGACGGCGACCCCCTTTTTATCGAGGAGGAGCGTCCCCACGTTTTCTTCCGATCGACCCTGTTTGTGATGAAACGCTTGAAGGTGACGGGCGGTCGGATTTTGAAGGAGCCATTTCATCAGGAGGGAGTGGGTGGTGATCTCTTCCCACTCCGCTTTGACTCGGTCGACCCGGTCTGGCGAAGCGGGGAGGTCATATGCGCGGTTCGTTTCCTGGAGGAACTGGAGGAGTTCCGGGGAGGTCGCGAACGTGTATGCTTCTTTGAGATGGCGATCAAAAAAGCGGCTCAGGTTCTTGCTCGTTTCTTCCGCGCTTTGTTGGAACTTGATCCCGATGCTTTTTTCGATCACCCCTTTGCCCACAAAGTAGATCGCGGTCAAGCCCAAGGTCCAGGTCAAGGCCGAGATCAGGAGGATCGAAAAAACCATTCTGGCCTGAAAGCTTCGGAAGAACCGCGTCATGCCAAGATCGCCTCGGAGTCTGTGGGATTCTTTATTCAGATGTTGGGGATCGGATTGGCGAAAGATGGGCGCATTTTACACCGAGAATCGGGTATTGTCAAAAAAGGGTGCGCCCCTCACAATCTCACCGTTTGAATTCAAAGGCGGTTTCTGATAGGCTCTCGTCGCTTTTGAGGGGGGGAGCCGATGTGGAAGGATTCAAAACGGAGGATGGTCTTCGGGGTCACCCTCCTGTTGCTGGCCGGCCTTGCCTATGCGATCAGCCGTCGGTTGGCGTTTCCGACCGGGAAGATTCATTTCGACATTGCCCTCTCCCAACTTCCTTACTATGCGGCCTATTCCCTTCTCCGGATGATGCTGGCTTATCTCTTTTCCTTTGGTTTTGCGGTTTTTTATGGCTATATCGCCGCCACCGTTCCGAGGGCGGAAAGTCCGATGATCGCTGTACTCGACGTTCTCCAGTCGGTTCCGATCCTCGGTTTTTTCCCGGTGGCGGCCTTCTTCTTCGTCGATCTCTTTCAGGGGAGCCGATGGGGGGTCGAGGTCGCCAGTATCCTCCTGATTTTTACGTCGATGGCCTGGAACATGGCCTTTAGTACCTACGAGTCGTTTAAAACGATCCCAAGCGATCTGATCGAGGCGGCCGACAGCCTTGGTCTCCAAGGCCGACTCCGATTCCGGCGCGCCCTCTTTCCGATCTGTATTCCGAGGCTGATTTACAACAGCATGATCTCCTGGGCCGGTGGTTGGTATTTTTTAATCGCCTGCGAGATCATCGCCATCGGGACGATCCGCTATCATCTCCCCGGACTCGGGAGTTTTCTCATCCAGTCGGTCGAGAGCGGCGAAGTTGGACGGACCCTCTCCGGTCTCTTCTTTCTGGTCTCCCTGATTATCCTTCTCGACCTCTTCGTCTGGAGGCCGGTCGCTCTATGGGGAGAAAAGTTTCGTTACGAGTTCATCGCCGTCTCGACGACGCCGGAGACTTCTTTTGCCCTGCGCTGGTACCGTGCGCTCTTTGCGAGCAAGAGAGGCCGGCGGATCTGGCGCGGGGGAGCCGCCCGTTTAAGAAGGTTCCATTTGCAGCGGTATCTCCCCTCCGTTCGAACCGGGTGGGTCGATAAAACGGCCCAAAAGATCGCCCTTCCTCTGAAAAAGGGAGGTCTTTCCCTTTTTCTTGCGGCGATCTTTTTTTCCATCGGATGGAGTGTTTTTCATCTCTTGGAAGGATTGGTCCAACCCCTTCCGCGCGAAGCGGGCCGTATTCCGATCGCCCTTCTCGCCTCGTTTCTCAGGTTGTTTGTCGCCTATTTGATCGCCCTTGCCTGGACCTTGCCGGTTGCCTTTTGGGTCGGAGAGCATCCCTGGGCGGCTCGGATCGTCACCCCGATCGCCGAAATCGGCGCCTCCATTCCGGCGACGGCGCTTTTCCCTTTTTTCATCCTCTTGGCGGTCAACGTGGCGGGGGGGATGAACGGGGCCGCCGTTCTATTGATCTTAACCGGAATGCAGTGGTATCTTCTCTTCAATCTGATCGGAGGGGTCCGAAACATCCCGGGGGATTTGAAAGAAGCGGCCAAGGCGCTCGGGGTTTCGAGGTGGCTCTATTGGAGACGGCTCTACCTCCCCGCGGTTTTTCCCGCGTTGGTGACCGGAAGTATCACCGCCTGGGGGGGAGGGTGGAACGCCCTGATCGTGGCCGAATATGTTGTCTATCGGCGGGAGGTCTATTCGGTCACCGGGATCGGGGCGATACTCGATCGGGCGACCTATGAGTCGGGGAACGAACAGATGATGCTCCTCGCCCTTCTAACGATGATCGTGACGATTACGCTCTTTAATCGGCTCTTCTGGCGGAAACTCTATCTTTATGCCGTGGAACGTTATAAGATTGAATATTAAGAGCCGATCTCAATTTCCAACCTTCTCAACGGTATCCTTGCAGACTTCAAAGATGGATCTCTTGTCGATCGAAAAGGTGTCGATGACGTTTCATCAGAACGGCGCGTTCATGCCGGTTTTGAAGGAGATCTCTTTTATGGTCCGGGAAGGGGAATTTATCGCCCTGGTCGGCCCCTCCGGTTCCGGAAAGAGTACCTTGCTCCGAATTTTAAACGGCCTGATCCCGCCGACGGAGGGGAAGGTTCTCTACCGGGGATCGGAACTCCGCTCGGTCAACCTCGATTCTGCGATGGTCTTTCAGTCGTTTGCCCTCTTTCCCTGGTTGACGGTTCTTCAAAATGTCGAGCTCGGACTCGAGGCGCGCCACCTACCGGAAGCGATTCGAAAAAAGAGGGCGATCCATTTTATCGAAAAGGTCGGGCTCGACGGTTTTGAAGAGGCCTATCCCCGGGAGCTTTCGGGGGGGATGAAGCAGCGGGTCGGTCTCGCCCGCGCGCTTGCGGTTGAGCCGAAGCTCCTCTGCATGGACGAGCCGTTCTCCGCCCTCGATCCCCTCACCTCGCTCGCGTTGCGGGAGGAGGTGCTGATGTTATGGGAAGACAAGTCGATGCCGGTCAATACCATCATCATGGTGACGCACAGCATCGAAGAGGCGGTCTTCATGGCCGATCGGGTTTTGGTCCTTTCCCACCATCCTGGAAGGGTGATCGCCGACATTCCGATTGCGTTGCCGCGTCCCAGGGACCGGAAGGATCCCCTGCTGAACGAGTTCAGCGACCGAATCTTTTCGATGATGGCTTAAAACGAAGGCTTAAAACAAGGAGGATAAGGAGTCTGTATGGAGATCGAACCGCTGCCCCATGGGATTTCGACCAGCAAGGTGATCGGTTTGTTGGAGTACCTTGACGATCATCATGGAAAGGAGGATATCTACAAACTGGCCGAGGCGATCCGTTACGAAGTGGGAGATCTTCTCTCGGTGATCAAAATGGCTGAAATGCTCGCCTTCGCCGAGACGCCGGGGGGGGATGTTGTGATCACCGATCTGGGGCGGAAGATATTGAAGAGCAAGGTGGCCGAGCGGAAGCTGATCGTCCGGGAGCAATTGAGAAAGCTACGACTTTTCCAGCAACTCATCGAGACATTGCAAGAATCAGAAGAGAAGAAATTAACCCGCGAGGCCGGTCTTGCGGCGCTTTCAAGGGTCTTCCCGCATGAAAACGTAGAAGCCCTTTTCAAGACCGTGGTGAATTGGGGAAGGTATGCCGAATTGCTCGGCTATAATCACGACACCGAAACGCTTTACCTGGATGAGGAGTCGTTTCCGGCCCCTTCTTAATTTTCTTTCGTTTCTTTTTTCAGACCCCGCTCAATCTCCTCCAATACGATCCGAAGCGGGCGGCCCTTTTTCCGGGCGATCCGGCGGACCTCCTGAAATTCGGGTCGTTCTCGAAGAATTCGACCGTTTCGCGAAGCGCTCTTGACATGAATCGGTCCGTGAGGCGTCTCTCTTTTTTCGATCTTCCGATCGAGCTTTTTCCGACCGATCGGCTGGAGCCGCACCCCCAGCGTCGTTGTCTCGGTAAAAAGGGTTTCGATGATTTCAGAGGTTCCGGTGGGACGACTCAAGACCGTGAGGAGGATCGCCGGTCTTCCTCGCTTCATGATGATCGGTGTGAGAAAAACATCGAGCGCGCCGACCTCAAAGAGCGATTCGATCACCTGTTCATAGAGCTGCGGGTTCATGTCGTCGATGTTGGTCTCGATCTGGACGATTTCGTCCTCAAGAAAGGCCGGTTTTTCCGTGCCGATGAAAAGGCGGAGGAGATTGGGGATCGTTCGTTCTGCGTTTCCGGCCCCGTGGGCGATCTTTTCCACCGTCATCGGGGGAAGAGGGGAAAAGCCGGAGGCGAGGGTGGAGAGGATTGCCGCGCCGGTCGGCGTCGTTAATTCCCCTTGAATGCCGGTCGAATAGATCGGAACGCCTTGTAGGAGGGCCGCCGTGGCGGGGGCCGGGATTGGGAAGGTGCCCGACTCGGTCTCCACCATGCCGCTCCCGACATGAATCGGAGAGGCGACGATCCGGTCGATCTTCAGGAGCGAGAGGCCGATCACCGCGCCGGCCACGTCGACCAACGTATCAACCTCTCCGACCTCATGGAGATGAACCCGGTCCCTCCTTTGTCCATGCACTTCCGACTCCGCCTTGGCGAGCCGCCTGAAAACGGCGAGAGACCTTTCTTGGATCTCTTTGGAGAGGGCGCTCTTTCCGATCTGCCGCTCGATCTCCTTGAAGGTGGTGAGCGGCGGGAGATTTTTCCGATTGAGAACCTCCACCTTCGTTCCGGCAATTCCGGCGCGGCGAACCGGCCGGGCCGTGATCGCACAGCCGGGGAGGTTGAGCTTGGCGACCTCTTTTTGAAGTGTTTCGATCGGAAGGCCGGCGTCGATCAGGGCACCCAAGATCATGTCGCCGCTGACGCCTGAAAAGCAATCAAAGTAGGCGATCCGTGAACTTCGGAGAATGGTTGCGGTCTTAGAGCGACCATTCCCACAGTCCGTCAGAGGTAGAAACGGAAACCGTGTCATTGCTTTCTATCTGAACTCCAGCCCCTTCACCCAGATTATTACCTCAGTAAAGATCTGCGTCATTTACACATGGAAGACCAGTGCATTACGAGTCAATTCGATGTAATCATACGTTGCAAAAGTAGCGGCGATCGTTGAAATCTGAGGGATAAAGAGCGCCTCAAGGTTGGCGTTCGTGATATTGCCCGTTGAGATGAGCAGAAGCTTGTACGGCTTACGGACGGTGAAAAAAGAGTTGACAAAATCAGCGTCTTTCGTGATAACGACACGATGTTCGCGTGCCGAAATCTCGTGATCTCACTATCGGTCGTACGGTTTCTCTTTGGCAAATCGAGCGTGTGCAGGGCATCATGACCCGCGTCGCGCAAGCGGTATGCCAGTCGGCGCGGCAAGTGAGCGTCAACCAGAAAGTTCATCCGCCAATAGGTTCCATTCGCTTGACTTGACTTAATCGCGTAGCAAAGGCCAGGACGGCGAGCAAGTCTTCACGCTCTAAATCCTCATAATCCGCAAGGATTTTGTCTATGGTCATCCCAGCACTCATCAGTTCCAGCATGGTTTCGACAGGGTAACGCAAGCCGCGGATGACAGGCTTGCCATGGCAAATCTGCGGATCAATTGTGATTCGGTTAAGCAGATCGCTCATAGTACATACCACCTTTCAGCACAGCGCACGCCTTCTCTTGTCATAACGTTTCGCAATGAGCGGCTGGCCTGAAGCGCAGCGGAAGGCCAGCCCGACTCGATTGCGTTGTTATGCGCTCCTGTCACAACTCGCTTTCGTCAATTCCAGCAACCTTCATAAGGTGCCTCAGCAAGCCGATCTTCAGCGGGTTATTTCCATGTATGGGCAAGGAAATCCGAGCCGGGTTTCCCACTTTTGCGTAGATGTGATGACTTCCCTTCGTTCTTCGCAACTCCCAACCTTTTTTCTCAAGCAGCTTTGCGAAGTCCTTTCCCGAGATGGCTTTCACACCACAATCTCCAGGACTTTATCCTTTTCTGTTATCTCGATGTCCTTTATGTCCACGGACAAGCAACCCTCGACAGCCTCGTATATGTTGCCGAGCAGTTCGTCGAATGTCTCGCCCTGTGTCGCACAGCCTGGAATAGACGGGACTTCGGCCCAGTAGCCTCCTTCTTCCGCTTCATGAACAATTACTTTCAGCTTCATAAAATCACCTCACTGTTTTGAAGAGCGCCTAATGCCGGGGCTGAGCCGCCGCGAGCATAGCGAGCGGTCGGTTTCGTGCCCCTGGTTTTCCCGCAGCGGAGCGGAGGGCGAACCATTTATTGAGCATTTTTCTGGACTCTATCGGAATTTTACGAACGGATCAAGAAAAATATAAATTCAAGTTGATGCAACTGTCTATTTTGATGATAGCGACGCGGTTGGATAACATTCCATTTTACATATTGGACGGTTTTCTGCTCAACATCCCATGCTTCTTATCCCTGATGATATACGGTTTCCGTTTCTCCTCCAACCATTCCCCGGAGGTCATTGACGCACGATGTGGCCCTCCTCAAAAAACGGTCGATTCCTGATTTCAGCCACGCGGAGTATAAAAAGTGGCTCAGCCCAAAAACAGAGATAGGAGGCCGTCATTGCGAACAAAGTGAAGCAATCTCATATGCTTGCACTGAGATTGCCACGCACCCTGCGGGTGCTCGCAATGACAGGATGAATCGAGGGATTACGGGTCTATCTCTGTTCTTGGGAGGAGCAAAGACCTTGATCCATCGTAACTAATCCGGCGGAGCCGGAAAGCGGGGGCTTGCGTCGCCCCCTCCACCGGCGAAGCCGGATGGAGCCTCCCCCTCAACGCTCTCTTCGTTCGCTGGTATTGAAAAGATCTACGTAAAAAACGTAGATCTTTTCAATACAGAGTCTATTCAGCATAAAATTTAAAAAAGTACTTGATAAGGTTTTTGCGAAATGGATGGAAGCGCGCGCGGATAATGGACTGTGGTTTTTTTTGGGGGGTCTGTGGCATGCCAGGTTGTCTTGTTGCATTTCTTTTATCGGTGGGCGATGAACTCCGCGAAATCGGCCTCGATTCCGGTCATGATGCCGATTCCGTAGGCCGCTTCGCCGGGGCCCTCCCCATGAAGGCGTTTGAAATCTTCCAGGACGTTGATGGTCTCGGTGACCCATTCTCCCGCTTGAGTCGAACCGCTTCGGATCACCACCGTCGAGGCGCCGAAGAATCCGCCGGAGACCTCTTCCCCGGTCGGGGCGAGACTGCTCCAGAGGTATTTCGTGATCTTCGGGATCCCCAAGAGATCTCGATCGAGCGAGACATAGACTGCCGCCCGCCGTTCTTTTTGCACATCGGTCGGAACATGCTTCATTCGCCACTTCCAGGAGAGGAACGGATATTGATGCGGGTTCCACTGCATTTTCTTGAAGAGCCGGTTGGAACGGCCGCTTGCCGCCAGGTAGAACCGGTCGTTTTCCTTTTTGATTTGATAAACCTGGGTGGGGTCGGGGTTCTCCTTTTGCGCGATCCATCCCTTCGGCAGGCCCCGCTCGTCGGGGACGGAAAAGTCTTCCAGGACGATGACAGCGTCCCCCGACACGGCCGGCTTGGTGGGAGGGTCTTCCGCCGCAAAGGGGGTGAAGGGAAAGAAGAAAGAGAGAATCATCCAAAATAAGAGCGGGAAAAGCGCCTTGTTCATGATTTTTTCCTTCCTGTTGAGAGGGGTTTTATATTAGCAGATTGAAAGAGGCGCTGCCAAGGGGGATATTGGTGACTACTCAGGTTCAGAGGCACACAGGCACACAGGCACAGAGCGGTCTTGCTTTTTCCCTCTTTGTGCCTTTGCGCCTTTGCCCCTCTGTGCCCATTGGGGAGGATCAGGGTTTGCGGAGGGCACGCACAGGGAGGCGCGCCAAGATCCGATGGGCGAGGGAGGCGGCCCCAAAACCGTTGTCGATGTTGACCACCGCCAGGCCGGCGGCGCAGGAGTTGAGCATCGTCAGGAGGGGAGCGAGGCCGCCCAGGGCGGTTCCGTAGCCGATGCTGGTTGGAACGGCGATCACCGGTTGGCCGAAAAGCCCGCCGACGACCGAGGGGAGCGCCCCGTCCATTCCGGCGATCACGATGATCAGATCGGCCTCGTCGATTTTTTCCCGCCGGTCGAGGAGGCGATGGACTCCCGCAACCCCGACGTCGTAATGGGAAATGACGGTATAACCGAACAGTTCCGCCGTGACCCTTGTCTCTTCGGCGACCGGGAGGTCGGCGGTCCCGGCGGTGAGGAGGGCGATCTCCCCGGGCCGCCGTTCGATCGATTTTTGTTTAAGGACGATCGTCCCACCAAGAGAATTGTATTCGGCCCTCCGAAATTTTTTCCGGATCTTCCGTGCCAAGGGGGGGGTGACGCGGGTTGCCAAGACCGGGACGCCGGTTGCTTCGATCTTTTCCAGAATGGCCAGCACCTGGCCGTCGGTTTTTCCCGGGGAGAAGACGACCTCCGGGAATCCCTGCCGAAGGCTTCTGTGGTGATCCAAGTTGGCGAATCCGAGCGATTCGTAGGGGAGGCTTTTCAACCGGGCCATCCCCTCCTCGATCGACCGTTTTCCCGATCGGATCTCTGTCAACAGTTTTTCTAATGAGGTTCGGTTCATGCCGGGGTCGGGGGTTTTCCAATCACGGTGTGGGCGATCGATGTGATATGCGAAGTGATCCGTTTGAGATTGGTCAAAATGTCGAGATGGATGGAACTCGTCTCGATCGTCTCCGAAATCCCCTCATGTAGCCGGCGGACGTGGGAGGCGGAGAGGTCCCGCTCCCGTTGCCGGATTCGACCTTTTTCTTTGATCACCTGTTCGGCCAGGTCGAGGTCCTGCCGGGCGAAGGCGGCAACCGCCATATCGAAGTCATTCAAAATGATTTTGTGAAAGTCGATCAGCTCTTGAAGGCCGGCCTCCGAAAAACGAAGACCGATATAGAGCTTCTTCCGGGCCAGTTCGATCAGGTTTTTATCGATGATGTCGCCGATATTTTCAAGGTCTTTGGTCAGGTCGAGGATCGCCATCTCCCGCGCCGATTCTTCATCGGTCAACGCCTGTTGAGAAAGCCGGGTGAGGTAGAGTTTGATCTCTTTGTTGAGAGAATCGACCGCCTCTTCCTGCCGTTCCGTTTCATCAAAAAGCCCATCATCGTTTTCGGTGAAAAAGCGGGGGATCTTCTTGAACATCTCCTGGACGATGCTGGCCATCCGGAGCGCCTCCCGCGCCGCCTGCTCCAAGGCGAAGGAGGGGGCTTCCAGAAGTTCCGGGTCAAGGTATTTCGGTTTGCTGAGGTCTTCGTGGGCTGGAGGGGCGGTGACCAACCAGGTGATTCCCCTCGAAAGAACGTTGGAGAAGGTCAGGAGGAGAAGAGAGAGGCCGATGTTGAAGAAGGTATGGGCATTGGCGATCTGCCGGGGGACACTCCCCGCCGTTTGGGAGATCCATGACGCGAAGGGTGAAAGAAAGGGATAGATCAATAATGCCCCGACCCCCTTTGAGACGACATGGGCCATCGCGACCCGCTTCGCCTCCACCGACGCCCCCATGCTCGCCATCCAGGCAGGGGCCGATGTCCCGATATTCGCGCCGAGGACGATCGGCAGGGCCGCCTTGAGGGTCAACAGCCCCTCTCCCCCCATCGCCAGGGCGATCCCCAAAGTGGCGGCGGAGCTGTGAAGGAGTGCGGTGACGAGCGCCGCCGCCGCGATCGCGGTCAAAGGGGCATTTTCGACCGATTGGAGGAGGTCGGGCATCCAGGGTTGGGATTGGATGGGACGCATCCCCTGGGTTAACATCCCCAAAGCGAGAAAGATGAAGCCGAAGCCCAAGATCGCCGTTCCGCCCGCCTTGAGCGTCTTTTTCTTTGAAACGGTTTGAATCAGGAGCCCTCCCGTGATGATCAGTGGAGCTGTGGTTTGGATTTGAAGGGAGATCAGTTGGACCGTTAATGTCGCCCCGATGTCGGCTCCCAAGATCATCGGGATCGCCTGGGGGAGTGTGATCAGGCCGGCACGGGTCAGGCCGACCAGAAGGACGGTGGTGGTGCTGCTGCTTTGCACGGCTGCGGAAAGAAGGGCGCCGAACCCGGTTCCCAAAAGCCTGTTTTTCGAGACGGAGGTGATCAGCGCCTTGAGGCGTTTTCCGGCCAGGTCTTGGAGTCCGTTTCGGGCCAGTTGGAGCCCATGAAGGAGAACCGCCACCCCACCCGCCAGGAGGATTGTCATCCAGAGGGCCGATCCGACGTCGTGCGTCATTTTTTCCCTTTCGTCCGCTTCACCTTCAGGGGGATCTCGCCTCCCCGCGCCATCCGCATCAGGTCCATCACCGCCTCCCGCGGAGATTTTCCTTCGAAGAGAATCCGGTAAATTTCGCGAACGATCGGCATTTCTACTTTGTACTTCTGTGAAAGGGCGTAGGCCGACTCGGTGGTCTGAACCCCTTCGGCCACCATCTGCATCCCTTTCAAAATCTGCGGGAGGGGGATTCCTTTTCCGATCGCCTCCCCCACGCGGCGGTTTCGGGAGAGATCGCCGTTACAGGTGAGGATGAGATCTCCCATGCCGGAAAGGCCGTAAAAGGTGTTGATGTCGGCCCCCATCGCCAGACCGAGGCGGGCGATCTCCGTGAGGCCTCGGGTGATAAGGACCGCTTTTGTATTATCGCCGAAGCCCAATCCGTCGGCGCCGCCGGCGGCGAGGGCGATCACATTTTTGAGCGCCCCCCCGATCTGGACGCCGACCAGGTCGGAGGTCAAAAGGAGCCGGAAAAAGGGGGTTGAAAAGAGGTTTTGAATGCGGGCCGC
>CAZOFJ010000051.1:0-25340 GCA_964579005.1 uncultured Nitrospirota bacterium | reverse complement strand
CGATCACCGGGATGCCCTCATGATTGCTCAGATGGTCCGCCTGCGCACGAGTTTAGCGGGAAACGGGGAACGTGTTCTCTACGCGGCTCCCCCGGTGGATCCCCTCCATCAACGCATCAAATGGACGCAATACTATCATGGCATTTGATGACGATCTTCTCAAGGAGGAAAAGGCCACGGTCACGGCAAAGTCCCGGCCGGATTGTCATTGACCCGAAGGCGGGAATCCATGAGGCGTTGATTTTTCAAACCCTGGATTCCCGATAAAACATTCGGGAATGACGAGTTGAGTTCTCGGAGGAATCTTTGTTTTTTCAAAGCATTGAATTAGAGAATGACCTGACCTTGTCGGCTGGGTGGCTTGGGGAAGGAGGAGCAATGGATTATCGGCGGAGGGCCCGTTCTGAGAATTGATCGTCGGTCAGACCGACATTCACCTTGACGTCGGTCATTTCGACAAAGGTCTTTCGCAAAGCGTTGGCATGGACCACCTGGGAGGTCTTCCATACCCACACCTGATCAATCTTTTGCCAGTCGATCGATTGCGTCTTTAAAAGTCCACCCGCCGGAGAGAAAAAATCGATCCTCCGGATGACTCCCTCCCCTTTTGAAATATAAACCCGCTTCTTCAGATAGAGGGGATGCCCCTTGAAAAGGGTTTCGATCACGGCGCACGATTCGCCCCGAACCGTTTCATCCGGCAGGAGCCGGTGTTCGTCCCGGTCGATGGGACGGGGATGAATGTCTTCGAAGAGAAGATCGGAATCGTCTTCTTTATCATGGCGATGTTTTTCCTGTTGGATCCGTCGAACCTGCCGGAGATCGGGAAGATAAAGCCAGAGGTCGGACTGGTTTTCCTCCGTCCGCTCCCAGAGTAAAAACTTCTCCCCTTTGTCATGCGCCGGGAATTCGGTGACAAGAAGGATCTTGCCAACGAGGTTTTCTTGGCCGATATAATTCTTCCAATAAAGACGGAAGACCGTCTTTTTTTCCACGCCGTTGGCGTTCACGACGCGAAAGGTGACCTGCGCCGTTTGATCCTTCACTGCATACATCCGCTGGTTGGCTTCGAGGAGGATCGTCTCGGCGGAGAGAGAGGAAGGAACCGGTTTCGTCTCTTCTTCCGCAAAAGAGGAGGAGGCTGAAAGAAAAAGCACCGTCAGGAGCGCCTTCAAGACTGTTTTCTGAAATGGCTGAAACATCACGCCCCCTTTTGTTTTATGTTTGTCAGATAACGTACCAAAATCGGTTTCTACCGTCAAATATCGGCCAGCAAGAAGAAATCAAGAAGAACCAAATAAAAAGAGCGCACATACGTGTTCGCACGTAAAATATCTCCTGTATATTCGACCTTTCTCTTCTTTATTCTTGACTCCTTTCCTTTTCTGATGATTTACTATTTTAAATAGTATTCCCCATCACACTTTTTCTTCCCATTCTCTAGAAGATCGAGGAAGCGTTGAACAAAAAAGGGGCCGCGCTCCTGCTTCTCTTGGTGTTGCTTTTCCCAGTCTCATCTCCCGCGGAGGAGGATCAAACGGTTGAAATTCGCGTGGCGAAGGACGACACATTGTCGCATCTCTGCATTCAATATCTCGAAGATCCAGGTCAATGCCGGGAAATCGCAACACTGAATCGGCTAAAAGATCCCGACCGGATCAATCCGGGCCAGATCCTCCTGATACCGGTCCGGCTCTTGAAAGGAACCCCCATCCCCGGCGTCGTCACCTTTCAGAAAGGGGAGGTCGCGTTTCAGGAGAAAACAGGGGAGTGGCGGGAACTTCGACTCGGAGACCCGGTCGTCGCTGGAAGTCAAATCAGAACCGGAGAAGAAAGCGCGGTCGAGATTACCTTCGAAAACGGCGCCGTTCTGTTCGCCCAGCCAAACACAATCATGAAGATAAAGCGGTCGGAAAAAAAAGGGATGCTCCATACGATACAACAGCTCTTTCTTGAGTTAGGAAAGGTTCTGATACGCTCCCAAGGGGCGACGGGAAAAGCGTCCCGTTTTGAAATCGAAACCCCTGCCGCCGTGATCGCGCCGAGGGGAACCACATTCAGAGTCGCCGCCGATCCTTCGCGCATCACCGCCGTCGAAGTGTTGGAGGAAAAGGTCGCCGTCACCGCCATGAGTGAAACCGTCTCCCTAAATGAAAATGAAGGAACCATTGTCGAGAAAGGGACGCCCCCTCTCCCGCCGGTGACCCTCCTCTCCCCTCCCGCCTTGATCGATCCGGCGCCGGAATACCAGACCCTCCCCCTCCGTTTTCATTTCGAGATCGTCGAAAACGCCGTTTCGTACCGGCACATCCTGGCCAAAGACCCCGATCTGAAAGACCGGATCGCCGAGGAAATCGTCGATCCCAAGAGCCCCTTTACGGTTGCCTCCCTGGAAGAGGGGCTTTATTATCTATCGAGTCAAAGTATTAATCACTTGGGTCTGGAAGGGAGGGGATCGAAACCGGTCGAAATCAGGATGAAAACGGCCGAAGTCGCTCTCCCACCGGAGCCGGAACCGGAGACCCGACAGGAACCGGACCCCGTCCCGCCTCCTGTCGCCGTTCCCCGGGATTACTCCCGCGAGATGGCGGGATTGATTCTTTTCATCCTCTTTCTTTTATTTTAAGGAGGCCGTGGCATGGATGATCGGAATAAAACCGCTCCGCTTCTTTTCCTGGCCGCTTTACTGACAACCCTCCTCTTCGCCGATATTGCCGGTCTGTTCGTCGGGATCGACCATTTCTTCTACGACCTCTCTTTTCGAGTCAGGGGCCGCCGCCCTCCTCCCGAAACGGTTATCATCGCGGCGATTGATGAAAAGACCCTTCAGAAATGGGGACGGTGGCCGGTTCGAAGGGGCCATTATGCGAGCCTGCTTGAAAAAATGAACGAGGCGACGGTGGTCGGCATCGATCTTCTCCTCGCCGAGCCATCGGAAGAAGACCCTCTCCTGGCAACCACCATTCGGGAACAGGGCCGGGTGATCCTCCCCCTCTATCTCGACCCCCATCTTGGGCACATCCCTCCCTTGCCGTCGTTCTCCCCTCGGGGGGTCGGCCATGCCCACACCGATCTCGACATCGACGGAACCGCCCGGAGAGTCTTCCACACGCTTTATTATCAAGGCCGGATGTTTCCCTCCTTCTCGTCAGCCGTCTATGACGCCTTCGCCGATCAACCGCTGCGCCGGGAGATCAATGGAACCGTGGGAACCGTGCCGTCTCCCGGAGAACCCGATTCCGCCGGAGTGATCTCCCAAAGGGATCCGATGAACATCAATTATTATGGACCCGGTGGGACGTTCCGGTCCCTCTCGGCATCAGACATCGAGGAGGGAATCGTCCCCCCTTCCTTCTTCAAGGGAAAAGCGGTCTTGGTCGGATTAACCGCGTTGGGATTGGAAGACAAGGTCTTGACCCCGTTCAGCGCGCAGCGGAAACGAACCTCCGGCGTGGAGGTCGAGGCGACCCTCCTCGCAAACCTGCTCGACGAGACTTCTCTCAAAGAGGTCGCCGCCCCGATTGCAATCCCCCTGCTGATCTTCTTATCGGTTTCCTCTTTTTTCATTTTCACAAGGATCAGCCGGCGGAATGCGATTCTCTTTGCAACAATCGGTCTTGCCGCCGGATCGGCCCTTTTGTATCTTCTCTTTTCGACATTTGACCTGTGGATCCGGCCCACCCGATTCTATCTTTCGATCGTCTCTGTATACAGTCTGGCCTCCCTTTTAAGCCTTGATACAGCAGCCAGGAGGCTGGAACAGACCCACCTCGCGGTCGAATCGCTCCTCCGATGGAAAAAAGGGAAGAGCGACCCTCCCTCCGATGTGACAGGAGTGGTCGGCTTCCTTTCCAAGGACCGGATCGAGTCGAAGATCGACATTTTGACACGGACGATCGACAACCTCCTCTTCGAGAAAAAGCTGGTCGATGCCTCGCTCTTCAGCGATCTCCACGGGGTGATGTTGTTCGGTCCGAACAATCTGCTGGTCATGTCGAACCGCCGCGCCCAAGACTTTATCCATCCCATGAAGGGGGAAATCAGGGAGATGAAGGAACTATTGGAAACGCTTCTCCCCTGTGTGATGGAAAAGGATCTCGTGGGAAAAACGACCCTCGACGATCTCATTAAAAAACTGGAGAAAGAAGGGGAGCAGATCACCTGCACCCTGTTTACCCAAATTCCAAAACGAACCTTCATGAAGCTCGACCTCTCCCCCCTCTTCCTCGACGATCAACGCTATCTCCTCTGCCTTCTGACCGACGTGACCAGGCTCAAGGAGATGGAAATTCAAAAAGGAGAGATGGCATCGATCGTTTCTCACGAATTGAAACAGCCGTTGACCGCGATTTTGGGGTACTCCGATCTCATGCTGACAGCGCAAAAGGACCCGATCAAGCGCGGGCTGCCTGAGGATCTGTCGAGAGATCTGTTGATCGTTCGAGAAGAGGCCCTCCGGATGAAACGGTTCATCACCCGGTTTCTTGATATCTCTACCCTGGAATCAGGCCAGTACAAGGTCTTCCCCGCGCAACATGGCATTGAAGCGGTGGTTCACGAAGCAGTTCAGATCGTCAAACAGACCGCCGAAACAAAAAAAATCAAACTCACGATGGAAAAACCGCCCCGGCCTTTCCTCCTTTCGCTCGATCGAGACCTGACGGTCCAATGCCTGATTAACTTGATTGAAAACGCGGTCAAATACAGCCCTCCCGACACAGAGGTCGTCATCCGGTTGATTCTGGAAGAAGCGCTTTTGAAAATCGAGATCATTGATCAAGGGTACGGGATTGAACCGGAGGAACTCGACCGGGTTTTCGACCGTTTCTACAGAGGGAAGGAAACAAAGGGGGGAAAAGCGGCAGGCTCCGGCCTGGGGCTCGCCTTCGTCAAAAAAGGGATCGAGGCGCAGGGGGGGACGGTTTTGGTTCGAAGCAAACCGGGCCACGGCTCGATCTTTTCGATTGCATTCCCCATCTGTTGACAGATGATACTCCCGACGGCTATGATCGCTCTCACAGTAAACAGGAACCTTTCCTTGGCCGAGCCCCAACCAAAGAAAAAGTCGAATCAGATTGCCTTCATCCTCTCCGGAATTCATCCCGGATTGGGACAGTTTTATAACGAAGATTGGGCCAAAGGGATCGGCTTCTTCGTTGGGGCCTTTTTTCTATTCGGGTTCCTCCTTCCCGAAAGCTATCTCGATATCCTCAGGGGAAAGGTTCCCCTCTCCTGGAACCTCATTTCTCGGCTGTTGGTTTTGGCGGCTTTCTGGGGTTTGTCAATCTACGACGCCGACCGATCCGCCAAACGAAAAAACGCCCTCCTCTCCCCCCTTCCAAAGGGGTAATATCATTTTTCAGAATCTCTCTTCATCACTTGCCATCACTTTCCACGACTTGCCGATTCAAGAGAAAGAAGATTATAATGATCTTTAAAACCGGTCAGGGGGAAATCGATGGATCAGCTTCAACGGCTTCAAGGAAAGACGGTTGAAGTCCTCTATCAAGGAATCCTCTACAAGGGGAAATTGGTCGGGGCGAGCGAAAGCGAAATTCACCTTCAAACACGGAACGACTGGGTGACCCTCCCGATGGAAGGGATCACCGACGTCCGGGAAGCTTGAGGAGGGAAAACAATGGAGGAAGAGGAAAGAATAAAGCCCCCGGAAATCGGTGAGATTTTTCAAACCATCCCCGAACGAAACGGAGAGGTTTCTTCTCTGGAAGAGCGCCCCTGGGACACGCCCCAAAGGGAGGAAAAAACCAAGCTCCTCATCCCCTTGGTCCTTTTCTTGCTCACTGTTTTTACCACCCTCCTGGCAGGCACCTATCAAGAAGGAGGAGACCCCCTCCGTCGCCCTTCCGATCTGGCAAGAGGAATCCCCTTTTCTTTCACCTTGATGTCGATCCTTTTCGTCCATGAAATGGGACATTACATCACGTCGAAACGGTACGGTGTTAAAACAACCCTCCCCTATTTCATCCCCGGTCCTTGGGCCCCCCTCGGTATCGGGACGTTCGGCGCCTTTATCAAAATGCAATCCCCCATTCTTCGGAAAAAAGCCCTTCTTGACATCGGGGCGGCGGGACCGATTGCCGGTTTCATCGTCTCGATCATTGCCGTCGCCATCGGCATCTACTCGTCCAGACTCGTTCCCATGGGGGAGAGAGAAGCCCTCCTCCACCTTGGAGATCCGCTGATGTTCACTTTTCTGGGGCACTTCCTCGGAAAAACCCCTCCGCCTGGCTACGACATCGCCCTCAATTCGGTGGGATTTGCCGGCTGGATCGGCCTTTTTGTCACCTCTCTGAATCTCCTGCCGATCGGCCAGTTGGATGGAGGCCACATCGCCTACGCCTTGCTCGGCAAAAAACACCGCTACCTTTCGATCGGGATGGTTTTGGTTCTGATTTTTCTTGGAGCAATCGGCTGGTCGGGCTGGTTTGTCTGGGCGATCCTGACATCGTTCTTGGGACTTCACCATCCACCGATCCTCGACGAAGAAGTTCCCCTCGGTTTTCGGCACCGGGTCATCGGATGGGCTTCAATCGCCCTTTTCATCGTCACCTTCATGCCGACACCATTCAAAGTCGCCTGAAACCAACCTCCTTTCATGTAGGGGCCCGTGCGGATGACCCGAAGAAAAGGTCCTCCGATGCCCCCACCCCCCGCGCTCGCGCCGGCCTGTGCGTGCCCTCCGCCAAAGCCGATCGCTCGCTTCATTCTAAAAGGGCTTCCAGATCGGAACGGCCCGAATGGACAAAGACCTCCTCCCCGATTGTGAGAAAAAGATCGACCAAGTCAGGATCAAACTGTCTTCTCCGGTAGCCTTTTATCTCTTCCCTCGCCTCTTTTGGGGAAACCTTCGATCGATACAGACGGGGCATCGTCATCGTCACAACCGTGTCGGCAATGGCGATAATGCGGGCGAAGAGGGGGATCGCCTCCCCCGAAAGGCGGTCGGGATAACCGCTTCCGTCCCACCATTCATGATGATGAAGAATCGAGGATAGAATTTCCTGAGAAAGACCGATCGTCTCCAAAATTCTGACGGCGTTTCCGGGATGGGACTTCATCAATTCAAACTCTTCCTCGGAAAGCCGGCTCGCCTTTTTCAGAATATCATCGCTGCTTCCGAGTTTGCCGATATCGTGCAGCAAGGCGGCGATCACCAGGTCCTGTATCCTCTCCTTCGGCAACCGCAGCGCCTTCCCGATCACCGCCGCGCAATGCGCCACGCCGGAGGAATGCCCCTTGCTAAAGGGATCCTTGATCTCAATCGCCGCGACCAAAGATTGGAGGGTCCGCAAGTAACTGTTCCGTATCTCCCGATAGAGTCGTGCGTTCTCGATCGCAACGGCCGCTTGCCCGCAAAAAATGGAAATCAATCCCAGATCGCTCTCCTCCAGGGAAGAAGGGGAACCGAATTTCGATAGATGGAGCACCCCGATTACCTTATTCCGAAGGAGGATCGGAACCCCCAGGAGAGAAGCCGCCGAGGGCTGTTCTGGTCGGTCATTAGCAGACGGGTCTCCCGCTTCCCAATCTTCCGCACTTTGATCCCGGATAAGAATCGGCTTTTTCTCGGCGATCACCCGCCGTGCCATCTCCTCCATTTCGCCCCTTTTCTTCCCCCCTTCACCAAAGGCCGCCGCAACCGTCACCCCCTCCTTTTTCCGGTCCAAAAGCATGATCCCGGCCTGGTCAACCCGCGTCTCCTTCTTGATCAACTCGACAATCCGCTCAAGAAGCGAGGTCAGATCGGTCTGCATCATCAACCGCTGACTGACCTGAAAGAGCGGCATCAGCGACTTCATCCGAATGTTCTCCCGGCGAAGCCGGTGCTTGTCGAGGGCATGGCGGACGACGGAAAGGAACTCATCGCGGGTAAACGGCTTGAGAAGGAATCCCGTCGCCCCGATCTTGAGCGATTCAATCGCCGTGGTGATCGTTCCGTGCCCGGTGATGACGACGATCACGAGGTCGGGGCGGATCGATCGGGCCGCCTTCATCAAATCGAGACCGTTCATCCCGGGAATCGAGATGTCGGTCAACAGGAGCTCAAAAGGGGCTCGCTCCAACCAGGCAATCGCTTGTGTCGCATCGAGGGCGGTCTCGACCTCAAACCCCTCCGCGACAAGAAACCGCCGACCCAACTCCAAGATATTTTTTTCGTCGTCAACAAGCAGAATGCGATCTTTCGTCATGCGCCCTTCTCCGTGACCTTGAGAGGCTCCCAAACAAAATTTATTCAAGGCCATTATACAACAGAAGGGCGTTGATTCATCCGGTCAAATTTACCGGCGACACCGGATTTTTTCCCGTAAGTAAAAAGAATGACTGGGTTGATGACGAATAAAACTTGCTTGGAAAGGGGGGGGCGAATCTCAGAGATCACAGCCTCGGAGATAAAAAGAAGGCTGTTATTGGCGGGATTGCAACACGTCGATCATTTGCCGATGGAGCTTCCCGTTACTGGCAAGCATTTCCTTATCGTAGATCGAATATCCTTTTCCGGAGAAATCGGTCAACCTTCCGCCAGCCTCGGTTAAAATGATGCTCCCCGCCGCGGTATCCCACGGATGGAGTTTGAGTTCCCAAAAACCGTCGAATCGCCCGCAGGCGACGTAACAGAGATCAAGCGCGGCGGAGCCGGTTCTCCGGACCCCCTGCACCCGCATTGTGAAATTGATGAAAGGATCGAAGTTCACCGGATCGGTCTGAACTTCTCGCACAAACCCGGTCACGAGGAGGCTCTCGCGCAGCGCGCGAACGGCCGAGACCCGAATCGGCCTCCCGTTGAGGAAGGCTCCCTTCCCTTTCTCCGCGAAGAAAAGCTCGTTCCGGACCGGATCAAAGACAACGCCGAGATGGACCTTCCCCTTGATCTCCACTCCGATCGAAACGCAGAAAAAGGGGAAGTGATGGGTGTAGTTGGTCGTTCCATCAAGCGGATCGATCACCCATCGATAGGGAGAAGCACCGGTTCGATCGTGCCCCTCCTCGGCAAGGATCTGATGGTCTGGAAAATGTTTATGGAGCAGGGCGACGATTGTCTCTTCGGAGTGCCGGTCGATCTCGGTCACCAAGCTTAACTCTCCCTTGTAGGAGATCTTGATCTCCCGCTTCAGGCCTTCCGTCAAAATCCGCCCCGCTTTCTTCGCGGCACGGATAGCAATCTCTCGAATCGAATCGATCTCAGTCATGGCCGGACTATAACACTTTTAAAAAAAAAGATCACCCGGCGGGAAGTTTGCCAAAAATGAACCCCGGCGGTATCTTTGATCATATGGTCTCATTGCATCGAATCGCGCTTCCCATTTTAATTCTCTTATCCCTTCTCGGCTGTGGACGGAACGAGACAAAAGAACCGGTCTCGGTTGCCGTCAACCCTACTTTTTTCAAGATTCCATCCGGGGGAGAGGTCCAGCTCTCCACCGACGTTTCAGGAACCCTCAATCAAGAGGTTTCTTGGGAGGTCAGCGGACCGTCCGGGAGCAGCATTTCATCCATAGGCCTGTTCCGCGCACCGTTGAACGCAGGGGGGAAAACCGCCTCCATCCGCGCCATTAGCCAAGACAACCCGGCCGCCGTCGGTAACGGGGCGGTTTCGATGACCTCTTTCTCGAAGTTGGCAGGGGAGACGGTGCCGGCCGGCTCGGGCCAGATCACGCTCGGCGGGTTTACAGTCCGGACGGGACAAACGATCGACCTGAACGGCGACGGAATTCTTGATCTTCTTTCCGGAAGCCCTTCCGGAAATCTTGTCACCGCCTTCCTCGGGGTCGGAAACGGCCTCTTCCGCAAACAGGCGGAAATTTCGGTCAACCAGCCGATCGCGGTGGCCGTCGGGGACTTTATCAATACGTCGGAGTTTGTCGCCGATATTGCGATTGCCAGCCGGACCGACGGAAATGTTCAGATGATCTCCGGAAAATTTGGGCCTTCCCAGAACCCCCTGCCAACGACAGTCGCCATGACCCTTCCCCTTTCCGGAAAGATCCCGTCGGCCCTGGCGTCGGGCCGATTTCATGGAGCGGTCGAGAGCCAGAACTCCGATCTGGCCGTTGGAACAGACGACGGATCGATCGTCCTCTTGTTACAGGATCGACTCTCCGGAGTCTTCTCTCCTCAATCTCCGGTCGATCTGGGAGGAAAGCCGACCCGGATCATCACCGCCGATTTCAACCGAGACAACTTTCTCGACATGGCCGTTCTTCGGGAGGGAGCCACCGACACGTTGATCCTTCTTGGAGATGGCAACGGCCGATTCGCGGCGCCGATCTCCACCCCCTTCCCGTCGCCGTCGACATCGATCGCGATCGGCGATTTCAACGACGATCAGATCCCCGATCTGGCGGCCACCCACGCGGGGATGAACCAGATATCGATCTCTTTTGGAAACGGGAATGGAACCTTCGGCCTCCCCCGCTTCCATGCGGTTGAATCGGCGCCGGCGTCGATCGCCGCCGGCGACTTCAACCTCGGGGGTAAGACCGACCTCGTCGTCACCCTCCCGGCCTCCAACGCGGTCCTTTTCCTCTTCGGCGACGGGAGCGGGGCGTTTATCGGAAAATTCCGTTACGACGTCGCCGCGCCTCCCCTTGCCCTGATCTCCGGATTCTTCAGCGGTTTCCAAAGCCCGCAAGGATTTCAGAATATCGGCTTCATCTATCTGAATGGAACCGAAAACAAGTTTTATCTCCTCAACAATCTCAGTTCCTGAGCGGCATCATCCCTCTTTTCTCATGGTCATCAGAGTTCGCGCGTGACGCCCGACTTCAGCCGCTTGTAAAGGACCGCCGTGCCCCATATAAAACCGCTCCATGCCGGAATCAAGGAGGCGTTGCAGCGCCAAGCCGACGGCGTGGGGATCATCTTCAAAGGGGGGACGGATGGCATGGTTCGTTCTCACAAGACCACCCAAGAGAATCCCCGATGCAATCAGGTCGCCGACCAAGGCCTCTTTCGTGGAGAGTTCTACCGAGAGAGAGCCTGCTGTGTGACCGGAAGTCTGTTTCACCGTACCGGGAATGCCATATCGACGGAGGTCGAGGGTCTCATCACCCGAGAGCAAGATATCCGGTTCGAAACCGGTATATGGCTCGAACATCAACGGTGTTTTGAGGAACAAACGGCCAAACCACCCGGTGGGACAGAAGGTCATCGGCGCCTCTCGGCGAAAATGTTTGGCATCGTCCGCGTGGGCCACAATCGGCGCCCCGGATAATTCGCGTAGCAGCGCCGCGCTCCCGGCGTGATCGACATGGGCATGGGTCACCACGATCAGTTTGATCTCTTTGAATGAGAGCCCCTGCTTGTCTAACGTCCTTTTTATTTTTGACTCCGATCCCGGGAGCCCCGTATCGACCAGAATAGATCCCTCTCTCCCCACAATGAGGTGCGCATTCACCATGCCGAAAGGAAGGATCGGAACACGACCGATTTGAAGTTCCGCCGCCATCTACTTCTATCCGTTATAGGCCGCCGCAAAAATCACAGCGAACTGCTCGATCGATGTCGGGGTGGTGTTTTTCGCCGATCGTTTTTCGGTCGGTCTGATGACTCCTTCGTTCATGCTCCGGTACATTTCGATAAAGTTCCGGGCAACATCCGGCGAAAAACCAATCCCGATGATCGCCTTTTCGGCGTCGTCATAAGGAAATTGAACGTAGGGAAGCTCCGGTTTTCCGATCGCCTTGCCCAGAATCCGGGTGACCTCCGCCATCGTGAGGTCACGTTCGCCGAGGAGTTCCTTCACCGATTTTCCGGAAAAGTCGAGCCGGAGGAGCCGCTCTGCCGCTTCGGCTGCGATATCCTTCGTGGCGATCATTGTGATGGAAAGGTCGCCCCGGAGCGGGGTTCCGTGGATCCCCATCTTTTTGATCAGGCCGATATTCCCAAAAAGATTTTCCATGAAGGAGGTGGGCCGAAGATGGAGAATCTGAACGCCGTTCAGCTTATTGAGCCGCTGTTCATGGTCGTGGAGTCCGTTGATCGGGCCGGCTTTTTCGGAGAGATGCGCCCCGACGCTGCTCAGGTTGACGATGTAGGGAACCCGCGCGTTGACCGTCGCTTCGGCATAGACTTCGCCGACCCGGTTTTGATAACCCCGCATATTCTCACCGGTATAGTTCGGGGGGATGAGCATGTAGACCGCTTGGGCCCCGGTGAAGGCGCGCGTCATGGCGCCGGCCTCTTCCACATCGCCGACAAACGCCTCGGCGCCTTGCGCGACAAGCGGTTTGAGCCGCGCGTCGCTCCGTCCGATCACCCGGACCTTCTTCCCCTGTGCCAATAATTTTTCGGCAATGACCTTCCCGGTGTTCCCGGTCGCTCCCGTAATGACATACATTTGAGCCTCCTTTTTTGTTGTTGATCGGATTGTTTATTCCGCCATCCTGCCGCCATCGACCGGCAGAATGGCCCCGGTCGTCCAAGCCGACTCATCGGAAGCGAAGTAAAGCGCCGCCTGAGCGATTTCATCGGGTCGACCGATCCGGCCAATCGGATGCTGCGCCTCTAACTGCTCCCGCATCTGAGGATCACTGGTCGCTCCGGCCACGCCGGGTGTGTCGACCATGGCGGGACAGATGCAGTTAAACCGGATCTTGTCCTTGCCATATTCAGACGCCGCCGTTTTGGTCAGCATCACCATTCCGGCCTTGGCGGCGCTGTAAGCATGGGCCGGAAAAGTGGGGATCGCCTTGAGTCCGGAGATGGAAGAGATGTTCACGATCGATCCACTTCCTTGTTTGAGCATCTGGGGAATGACCGCCTTGGTGAATCGAAAGACACTCTTGAGGAAGAGGTCCATCGATTCGTCCCAGATCTGATCGCTCGTCTCATGCAGCGGCCCCGCATAAAAGAGGTTTCCCGCGTTATTGACCAGAATATCAACCCGCCCAAACCTGTTCAGGGTGGACGCCACCGCCTGCCGGATATCGGCTTCACTGGTCACATCTCCCGGAAGGGCCAGGGCCTCTCCACCGGCGGCGGAGATCGCTTTGACTACCCCTTCCAACTTTTCCTTGCGGCGACCGGTGATGCTCACCTGGGCCCCTTCTTTTGCGAAGCGGAGGGCGATCGCCTCTCCGATCCCCGTTCCCCCACCGGTCACCATCGCGACTTTGTTTTTTAATTTCATTTTTATTCTCCTGGTTGCGGTTTATTTCTCGAACAGACTTTTCAAATAGACTTTAAAATGCCGTAAACTCTGTTCCACCACCCCTTTGTCCTGTTTGGCCTTCGCAAGGATGAGCGATCCCTCCAATACGGCGATAAAATGTTCCGCCAAACTCAAGGTATCCAAAGGGGCGTTCGGCCGGGATATCTTCATCGCCTCATCGAGATCTCGCTTAAACGCTTCGGCCCATTTCGAAAATTGGGTGGCGCAGAGCGAACGTATTTGGGGATGGGTGTCGGAGAGTTCCTGGGCAAAGGTTCCCACCAAACAACTGTTCGGGCTCTTTGGGTCTTTGGAAATCTCGATCATCCAATCGACATGGCCGTAGAGCCGTTGAAGCGGATCGGTTTCCTTCAAGAAGGAAGCCTGTTGGATTGCCTGGGCGTTGGAAGAAACATATCGATCGAGGGCCGCCTTCGCCAGGGCCTCCTTGCTTTCAAAATAGTGGAAGAAACTTCCTTTCGTCAGCCCGGCCGCTTCACAAATCTCCTCAACCGTCGTGGCGGGATAACCTTTGACCAGCATCAATTGCTGCGCGGCGTCAAGGAGCTTTTCTTTGGCGGGAGAGTGGGTTTGGGGCCTTCTCATACTCAATACCTACCGGTTGGTATGTTTATAACAGGCGGGACCTCGCTTGTCAAGCGCGGTCTTCATCAGGCGAAGTTCTGGGGATCGACGTTGATCTCCAATCGCACCCCTTTCCGCTCCATTGCATCCCAGTTTTTTAGCGATTTTTTGGTGACCTCGGCGATTTGTCGCGGATCTTTTCCTTTAAGAAGGATCTGGTAACGATACTCTCCCCGCAGTCGGGTCAAGGGGGCCGGGGCGGGACCTAAGAGTTCCACCCTGTGCGTGCCCTCCGCCGCTGGTTCGATGCCATTTTTTTTCAGGGGACCCAACGCTTTTTTCATTTCGGTCGCCAGGGCCGCCGCTCGGTCGGCAACCTTCATTTCGTCGGCGTGCCGGAAGAGAAAGAGGGTCAAACGGGAAAAGGGGGGATAGCCGGTTGCCTTTCGGAGGGCGATCTCCCGTTCGTAAAAACCGAGATCGTCGTGGGCGAGCACCGAACGGATCACCTCATGATCGGGCTGAAACGTCTGAATCATCACTTCGCCCGGCCGGTCGCCCCGGCCCGCCCGTCCCGCCACCTGCGCCAGGAGTTGAAACGTTCTTTCCGCGGCGCGAAAGTCGGGGAAGTGAAGGGAAAGGTCGGCGCAAAGGACACCGACGAGGGTGACCCCCGGGAAGTCATGCCCCTTGGCGATCATCTGCGTTCCAATCAGGATATCGATCTCCCGCTGCGCCATCGCTCCGAAGATCTCCTGATGGGTTTCCTTTTTTTGGGCCACATCTCGATCGATCCGGGCAACCCGGGCAGAGGGGAAAAGCTTCCGGATCTCCTCCTCCACCTGTTCCGTCCCGATCCCGAGATGGACCAGGCGGACCCCGCCGCATTGGGCACAGGCGGTCGGCGGCGGAAGGGCATATCCGCAATAGTGACAGACGAGCCGGGCCGATTTTTTGTGAAGGGTCAGCGAGACGCTGCACCGGATACATTCGGGGAGACGGCCGCATTCGATACAGAGAAGGGAGGGGGCAAAACCCCGGCGATTGATGAAGAGGATCGTCTGCTCGCAATCATCCAACCGTTTTTGAATCGCCGCGACCAGCTTTTGCGTGAGATAGGGCCGAACCCATTCCTCCTTCGCTCGGAGATCGATCACCGTCACCGTCGGCAACGGCCGCGCGTCGATCCTTCCGGGGAGGCGGAGGGGGTGATACTTCCCGATCTGGCCGTTGTGGAACGATTCGAACGAAGGGGTGGCCGATCCCAAGACGACGACGGCATTCGATTGTTTTCCCCGGACCAGCGCCATGTCACGCGCATGATAACGAACCCCCTCTTCCTGTTTGTACGACGGATCATGTTCCTCGTCGACGATGATGATTCCGACCTCTTCCAGCGGAGCAAAAAGAGCGGAGCGGACCCCGATGACGATCTGTGCCTTCCCTTCCCGAATCCGAGACCACTCGTCATAACGCTCCCCCCCGGAGAGGCCGCTGTGGAGGAGGGCGACCGCTTCCCCGAACCGGCGATGAAATCGGGCGACCAACTGCGCGGTCAAGGCGATTTCTGGGACGAGGATCATCGCCCCCCGTTTCTGCTCCACGGTTTTTTCGATCGCCCTGAGATAAACCTCGGTCTTGCCGCTTCCGGTCACCCCGTGCAGCAGAAAAGCGGAAAAGGCCTTCGCTTCCACGGCGTCGACGATCCGGTCAACGGCCGACTGCTGCGCCGGATTGAGGAAGATCGCCCCCTCGGAGGGGAAACCGCCCCCCCGGCTTGGGATTCGACGGGTCTCCTCGGAGGCGCGGTTTATGATCCCCTTTTCTTCGAGCCGCTTTGCCGCGGCCCGAAGCGGTTCCGAGAGCGCGCCGAGGGGGAGGGTTCCCCCCGCCGTTCCGAGCGCTTCGAGAACCGCCGCCTGTTGAGGGGCTTTCTTTTTCAGGGAATCAATGACCGAGGGGAGTTCGATCGGATCGCCCTTGAGGGAGAGGAGGGAACGGTGCTTTTTCCGAACGGCGGGGGGATCGACCTGAAAGGAGACCTCGATCCAGTTTTTCTTCTTCAGACTGGCCAGGGAGGGGACGACCGATTTTTCTCCCAACCTCTTTCGAAGCTCCGCTTCGGTCAACTCGCCCGTTTTTAAAAGGAGGGCGAGCATCTTTCTGTGAAGCGGCGATATCTTCTCCTCATCAATATTGATCTTTCTTCCCGCTTCCGTCAGATGGAATCGCCGTCGGACCGTCACCTGCATCTCCGAAGGGAAGGCCCCTTTGATGACCGCTCCCAAGGGCGAAAGATAATAGTCCGAAATCCAATGGAGGAGTTTAAAGAGCGGGGGAGGAATCGTGGCTTTGTCTTCCAAGAGGGCAAAGACGGTCTTCACCTCTTGAACATCGGGCCGGTCGACCGACCGGAGAAAAAAGGCGATCCGCTGGCCCCGTCCGAAGGGAACCCAGAGACGGGCACCGGGCATCAGCCGCATCGAAGAGAGCGACGGGGGAAGAAGGTAGTGGAAGGTCCCCTCGATTTCTGGAAAAACGACTTCGACAAAATGGGCAAAATGGGATTGAGACATGATTTCGACCGGTTGCTCAGAGAGGGGCTCATTGTAACAAGCCCGACTCTAACAAGACAAGCGCCCGTTCCCTCTCCCGAGGGTTTGTTGCGATTGGTCCGCGGGCATGGTATATATGCCGCGATGGATGCTTTTTGTCGTAAAAAGAAGGTCCGTTTTCGGGCGTTTATCCCGATTTTTTTCCTCCTTTTCGGCTGTTCCTTGGGCTGTTTTTTGGGTTGTTCCTTGCCGAGCCAGGGAGGACCCCTCCCCGAAGCGTCTTTGAAGAACGAGGGTGCAGCAGCGAAGCCGGTCATGGGAATCACGATGGAAAAAATCGATCCGATGCTTCGGATGGAGATCGAAAGACTCGCCTCGCTGGCTCGGACCGATGAGGAGATCGACCTTCTGATCCGGACGCGGATGGAAATCAATCCCTCTGAAAGGGCCGAAATTGAAAAGAGGGGTGGGAAAATTGGATCGGTCATCGGCGATATCCTGACTGTCCGGATCGAGGCCGGAGCCGTTTTGGAAATCGCCGACCTGGAATTCGTCGTCTCCATTGAAAAAGCAAAACGGTTGAGATTGAAGTAGATCGATCCGTTCATCCGGGGAAAGGATAAGAAAATGAAAGCAGGCGTTAAAATCATCCATGCCCTCTTTATTTTATTGCTGGTTCCCGCCATTGCCTTTCCGGCAAGCCCCAAGATCGATCCGAAGCTGACCCTGATGGTGCAAAAGGGGAATCGGCAGGAGACCGCTAGGCGGCAGGGATTGTTGAAGCCTAACCCTGCCGGGGGGGAGCCTCTGGTCGGGACGATTCTCCGATTTCAAGGGGACTTGACCGGTGTGGAGAAGCTGGGGGGAAGAGTGGAATCGATCATCGGAGACATCGCCACGGTCGACATCCCGTTGAACGCGGTCGAACTGGTGTCGAAACTTCCGAACGTCGTTTATATCGAAGCGCCCCGGCGGATGCGGCCCCGCCTCGACGTCAGCGTCCCGGCGACGAGGGCGGACACCCTCCGTGGGGGCACTCCGCCCAATTGGACCGGTAGGACGGGAAAAAACGTGGTAATCGGAATCATCGATTCCGGGATCGACTGGTGTCATGGAGACTTTATCGATGACACAGGGAGTCAACCACAGTCAAGAGTTCTCTTTCTCTGGGACCAGGACCTCACCCCGCAAAGTGGCGAGTCGGCTCCCGATGTCGGAGGGGATGGAAACCCCGCGAATGACTACGGCGTGGAATATACCGCGTCACAGATGACCGCCGCCCTTGCCGACTGTAACCTGGCGCCGGAGAGCCGGAAGGTTCGTAGCGCCGACACCGAGGGGCACGGCACCCATGTCGCCGGGATCGCCGCCGGAAATGGATCGGCGACAGGAAACTCTCAGCCCCCCTTTCGTTATGTCGGCATGGCGCCGGAGGCCGACCTGATCATTGTGAAGAGCGAGGCCTTCACCAGTGCTGACATTCTAAACGGGATCAGCTATATCCAGGCAAGGGCGGCAGAGATGGGAAAGCCGTCGGTCATTAACCTGAGTTTGGGGAGCGACTTGGGACCCCATGATGGAACCGGGAGCTACGAACGCGGCCTCGACAACGCCTCCGGGGTCGGAAAGGTGATCGTCGGGGCGGCCGGAAATGAAGGAGATGTCGATATCCATGCGAGCGGGACCGTCTCACAGGGGGGCTCGACCCCCGTCGGACTTTCCGTTCCGGCCGATTCGGAGGAGGAGATGTTGGATTTTTGGTATGCCGGGGCCGACAAGACGGGGGTCTCGGTTAACTTCCCCGGCAAGGGGGATTGCACAACTCCGGTGATCAATCCAGGAGATCCGAAGTTTTTAAAGGAAACTACGTGTGGTCGGATCGAGATTCTCTCATCCGGCGTCGATCCTTTAAATGGGGATCGAGAGATCTTTATCGTTCTATCAAGCATGCAAAACGCGCCTATCGATGGGGAGTGGAGAGTAACCCTCTCCGGAACGGTCATCACCAATGGCCGGTTCGATGGCTGGGTCGAATTTAAAGGAGATCCTGCGAAGAATATCGAGTTTACCGACCCAACCCAGATCGATCGAAGCATGACCCTTACCGATACCGGAACGGCGACCCGGCCGATCTCGGTAGGCGCCTACAACACAAAAAACCGTTGGAACAGCTTAGGCGGTGCGGCAGTGCCTGCCGTTCCCATCACGCTCGGAAACATCGCCTCCTTCAGCAGCCGTGGACCGCGACGGACGTGCAGCGACACGCCGCAGTGTCCGTCGATTCAAAAACCGGAGATCGCCGCCCCCGGAAGTTTTATCATGTCGGCCTTCTCTTCAGAGACCCTCCCTATTCCCAATCCCCTCAGCCGTGATCCGGACGGCGTTCACGTCGTCAATTCGGGCACCAGCATGGCCGCCCCTCATGTCACGGGGGCCGTCGCCCTTCTCTTGGAAGCAGCACCGACATTGACGTGGGATCAGGTGAAAGCCCTCCTGACCGGCAGTGCGAAGGCCGATTCTTTTACCGCAACAGCCCCAAACAACACCTGGGGATTTGGAAAACTCGATGTCAAAGCAGCCTCCGAGGCGACACCTCCTCCCCCCGGTCCCGTACCCAATCCCGGCGGGAGCGGCGGAGGAAGCGGCGGCGGAGGGTGCTTCATCGCCACAGCGGCCTATGGGAGTTTTCTCGATCCCCATGTCCAAACCCTCCGGAAATTCCGGGACGATGTCTTATTGCAGTCGGCCTGGGGAAGCACCTTGGTCGACTTCTACTACGCATGGAGTCCCGGCGCCGCTCGATTTATCTCGCAACGCCCGATGATGAGGGGGATCACCCGCTTCGCGCTTTTGCCGATTGTTTTTGCGTTGGAGAAACCGAACCTTTTCCTGTTGATGATGGCGGCCCTGCTCCTTTCGGGGGTCTTTATCTTTAGACACCTCAGAGGGAATTCTCGTTGATCTTTTTGGGGCAAATCGGTAGAATGATCGCCTGTCCATCTGTTTGGAGGTTGAAATGGTGTTGAGCAGAAGGTTTTTCGTTATTTCTTTCGTTATTTTTCTATCCGCCCTTCAAATACCGATCGCCGTTTCGGTCCGAGCAGCGGAAGAAGAGGTTGCCAGCGTCAACGGGGTTCCAATTACGACGGAAGAGTTCGGAAAACGGATGGAGCGGCTGACGCAGGAGGGTCAAGGAAACTTCGATTCGGCCGAGGGAAAGGAAGATCTTCTCGATATCCTCGTCTCCCGCGAGGTCTTATCCCAAGAAGGGAAACGGCTGGGGGTGGATAAGAAAAAAGAGGTCAAAGCCCGTATCGATGAACTGACCAAGGAGGTCCTGATCAGCGAGACGGTCAATCAGATCGCGGCGGAGAAGTTAACCGACGCGGAGATAAGAAAATATTACGATAAGAACAAGGCTGATTTTAAGGAGGTCCGCGCCGGTCATATTCTGGTCAAGACCGAAGAGGAGGCAAAGGAGATTAAAAAGAAACTCGACGAAGGGGGAGACTTCGAAGCCCTTGCCAAGGAAAAGTCGACCGATCCGGGGAGCGCTCCGCGCGGCGGTGATCTTGGGTTCTTCACCCGGGATCGGATGGTCAAGCCTTTTGCCGACGCCGCTTTTTCGCTCAAGATCAACGAAGTGAGCAAGCCGATTCAAACCTCCTTCGGCTTCCATATTATCAAGCTACTGGAAACACGCGACCCGAAGAAATTCGAGGAGGTTCCTCCCGCCCAGCTTCAAACCATTCGGGGCGCGATGATCAATCATGAAATCGACCTCCTGAAAGAAAAAGCAAAGATCAAAGTGAATAAAGAGCGTCTCCTCAAGACATCGTCAGCCAGTCATTCGGAGAGGCCCGCGGAGGGACCCGGCGGACATCCCACGCCTCCCCCTCCACCCTCGCAGAAGTAACCAAAAGGAACCGAACCATGCGGAAGCTCTTCGGAACCGACGGAGTGCGCGGCCTTGCCAATGTCGAACCGATGACCGGGGAGACGGCGATGAAGTTGGGGCGGGCCGCCGCGCATCTTTTTAAAAACAAGGCGGGCCGTCATCGGATCGTCATCGGCAAGGACACCCGGCTCTCCGGATATCTGCTGGAGTCGGCCCTCACATCGGGAATTTGCTCGATGGGAGTCGATGTTCTGTTGGTCGGCCCCCTGCCGACCCCCGCCATCGCCTTTCTCGCGCGGAGCCTTCGGGTTGACGCGGGGGTGATGATCTCCGCCTCTCACAATCCCTTTGAAGACAATGGAATCAAGTTTTTTTCGCGGGACGGATTAAAACTTCCCGACGAGATGGAACATCAGATCGAACGGCTGATCTCCTCCGGCGAGATTGACGGCATTCGCCCAACCGCGACGGAGATTGGAAAGGCGTTTCGGGTCGACGATGCCGAGGGGCGGTATATCGAGTTCGCGAAGAATTCACTACCGAAGGGGCTCGACTTCCAGGGGATGAGGATCGTCGTCGACTGCGCGAACGGGGCGGCATACAAGGTGGCACCGGCGGTGTTGAGGGAATTGGGGGCCGATCTCATTGTCTTGAGCGATGCACCCAACGGGACGAACATCAATCTCCACTGCGGCGCCCTTCATCCGGAAGAACTTCAGAGGAAGGTGCTCGAAACCCGGGCCGATATCGGGATCGCCCACGACGGAGATGCCGACCGGGCGGTATTTGTCGACGAGCGGGGAAACGTGGTCGACGGCGACGCCCTTTTGGTCGCCTTCGCCATCTCCCTCCATCAGGAAAAAGAATTGAAAGGAAGGACTCTGGTCGTCACCCTGATGAGCAACATGGGGGTCGATCTGGCTCTTCGGCCAAAGGGAATCCGGGTGGTTCGAACCGCGGTCGGTGATCGATACGTCCTCGAACAGATGCTCAAGGAGGGAAACAACCTGGGAGGAGAACAGTCGGGACATGTGATCTTTCTCGACTATAACACCACCGGCGACGGGTTGATCACCGCTTTGCAACTTCTCTCGTTGATGAAACGAACCGGGAAACGGGTCTCCGAACTGGTCGCCTGCATGACACCGCTTCCGCAGATATTGAAGAATATCACCGTTGCCAAGAAACCACCGATTGCCGAAATTCCTAACCTTGAAAAAGCGATTGCCAATTGTGAAGGAAAGCTCAAGGACAACGGCCGGATCTTGGTTCGATATTCGGGGACGGAACCTCTCCTTCGGATCATGATTGAAGGAGAAGACAAAATCATCATCAGCGGGATGGCGGACCAATTGGGGGAGATCGTTCAAAAAGCGATCGGTTACCAAGAATAAGGAGGGGACTCGAATGGAGCGCGCGGGAAGAATCCTTGTCCTTCTGACACTGCTGTTTTCAAGCGGAGGCAGAGCGGTGGATGCCGCATCATTGGATGAAGTGCTCCGCTCCCGGCATAATCTTGCAATCCCGTCCCTTCCTCCCAACAGCGCTTGCACCATCTGTCATACCGATACCATCCCCGGGCAGACCGCGGTTTCAAAAGAACAAGGCCCTCCCCCAGAAGCGGCTCTACCCAAAAAAGCGACAAACCCTCCGCGATGGAGCGGTCACCAGGAAAAGCCCTATCTTTTGACGGCCACCCTTTCTCCAAGACACCACCCCTACAATCAGCCGAGCGGTTCCTCCCTGACCTGTGTTGCCTGCCATGACGGCGCCCTTGCGACCGATATGCACGGGATCAACGTCGACACCCCGCAACTTGGCGCGCCGGCGACAAAACCTTGGACGAAAGGAGTCACACGACGGGGGGCTCCTCCGCTCAGCCGCGTTGACCATCCGATTTCGATTCTATACCCCAGAAAACCGGATGGAAGATTCGTCCCTGAAAATCCGTCAGTCACCTACGCCCGCTACTGGACTCTTCCCGATCTTAGGCCGGAAGGATATCTTCTTCCGGAGAACAATGCCTCTTCCTATCTTGACCTGCCAAGCGTGAAGGTCTCTTCACCGGAGCTCTTGTCAAACCTGGTTCGAACCACTTCCGGAAGGGTTGAGTGCGACAGTTGCCACAACCCTCACAGCGAAAAAATTCGCCCCTTCTTGAGGGTTCCTTCCCAAACACTCTGTCTCGTCTGCCACGACCGATAAACGCTTCTGTGCCTATCTGAATAGTCACACATCTTCCATTTTTCCTTTCTTTATTCCTCTTTTCGCCCTTTCCTCGATCGGCCTTCCCCCCTTCTCCATACAATTGACAGACCGCCATTTTCTGTTAAGGTTATTGATGAGAGGAGGATGCACCGATGAAGTCCTTTTATCGTTTTATGGTATTTTCCGGATCAACCCTTTTCTTTCTGACGGCCGCTTTTTTCCCGGCGCCGTTTCATGCATCGGTTTGGGGAAACGAGAACCATCCGGTGGCCGATCCTGATTCCAGGGTGGAAGTGGAAACCCTTTTTCAAGAGTCGCTTCGAAACAACGACTATGAACGGAACAAGGCAAATCTTGAACGGATCATCCATCTTGCCCCTGAATCGGCATACGGACACTTTTCAAAGGGATGGTTTTGGGCGCAGGACGAAAATTATTCGATGGCGGTCGAAGAATACTCAATCGCGCTGAAAATGAGACCGACCTTCGGAGAGGCGCGAAACAATCTCGCTTCCGCCTACTTCCATTTGGGAAAATGGGAAGATTCCATTCGAGAATATGAAGAAACCCTCCGGCAATATCCAAACTGGAGCGAGACCTATCTGAATCTCGGATCGGCTTATTATAAAGCCGGTCATCATTACGCTTCGATTCAGTCGTGGGAAAAGGGGCTTCAAATCGACGGAAGCCTCGTTTTGGCCCACTACTATCTTGGTTTGACCTTCGATAAGCTTGGGAGAAAGGAGGAGGCCCGACTTCACTACCGGCAGTTCCTTGATGCCGAAAAAGATGAGGAGGCTTTCTCCGAATATACGACCCATGCTTCCGAAAGACAGGGAGATCTCTGGATTGAAGAGGGGCGTGACCGAATTTAACCTGTTTGGTCGATGTATTGAAGGTAGGAGATCAAACGGGGATGCGCGGCAGGATCGAGTTCAGAAAAAGCGATACCGAAGGCGTTGAAGTTTCCATCCCGGTGGGTCCATGCAATTTTCCCGGGAAGTTTTTCCGAAAGGACTTGGCCGGAACGAAGGGTGAAAAAAAACTCGGCCCTGATTTTTATCCCTTCGTCGATCGAATCTCGGGTATACCCCCCGATTCCCCCCCAGGCGATATTTGCCCGAAGTAGCTCAATCGGCCCTCCCTTTTCAGGAGTAAGCGCCGTCTTCAGTTGAAAACCAATCCTCTTTGAACTTCTCCGTTCTTCCATATTCAAAGACTAACGAAACCCCTCTTCATTGTCAAGGAAAGATACCGGGATATTTACCCTTGATGCCTTTTCAGATAAACATCGACATGGATGTAAAAGTAAAGACCTCCTTGGTGCTCTTGTCTTTCGCGAAAGGGATTCGTTATAATCCGGTTACACTTCAACCAAGGAGAAAACGATGGAACTTTATCAACGGTCACAAACCGCAACCCAAACCCAAGACGACCCGGCGGCACGCGATCTTCTCCGTCGCGCCTTCGAGAAAACGTCCCGTTGGGGGAAAGATTTCCCCGGTTTTTCCGCAGACCTTTTTTTCAACATCAACGGAAAAGAAGTGCAGGGAAAAATAAAAATCAAATCTCCGAAAGAGATCGACATTACATTGGACGGAGTTCCTAGCGAGGACGACTTGGTCAAATGGGCGCAGAACCAGATCGGAATGATGGCGGTCCATCGGGCCCATCGGAGTTTCGACGAATCGGACGGGAAATATGCCTTGACCTTCGTGGAGGAAGCGGGAAACCACCCCCTCGGCCGACCCGTTGCCATCAACGGAGACGGGATGAATTCACGTTATCGGATTAAGGACGACCGAATTCGTCAAATCTCCCGCAGCATGGGAAAGATGAAGTTCACGATCAATATCGAGGATGCGATGACCACCTCGGATGGAAAGTTCCTGACGACCGAATATGTCGTCTTCTACTTTTCACCCGACGGGAACTTAACACAGGTGGAAAGCTTCAGCGACCGGCCCTTCGAACTCAAGGGTTCGTATCTGCCGGGGTATCGTCGGACAATCTCGAATGAAAACGGGGAGGTCGTGGTTCGGGAAGTCACATTCAAAAATCACCAGCTTCTATAAAACAGGAGGAGGGGGTCGGCCTTATCCGCCGACTCTCTCCTGCGGCGGCGTCACTCTTCCATCACTACTCTTCCGCCAGCGCCCTTAGCTCCTCCAGATAAACCCCTTCTTCCATTGATCCTCCTTGTTGGCGGATGGAGCGGAAATAGAGACCGCCCCAGAGGGAGGCGATCCGATGAATCGCCTCATGACGGGAAAGCCCTTTCTTCAGGAGGGTCTTTAAAGCGGCTTCGACCTCCTCCGGATCTTGGTGAGCGATCTGTCTTTCGACCGCCACATGAACACCGGTATGGACGAGGGGATTCACAACGGAGCCGTCGATCTCCTGAGGCCGAAAAGCCGATTCCCCCTCCGGCCAATAGGGATCAAATTCAGGATGGGCCTCCATCACCTCGGCAATGATCCCGGAATCGCCGGAAAGGGTTTCTCCGTTTTTTATTCGTTCCCAAATTTTAAAGTAAGCGGAAAGAGCCTGTTTCGAAAAGAGTTCGTCCATGGTTTTCTCCAAAAGGTAGGAAATTCTAACAAAATCATTCGGAGATCTTCAAGCAATGAACCATCAAGAGAGGACATCATTTCACCGGTTCGTTTTCCGTCACGCCAATTTGACCCCGATCGACTATGCCTTGGGCCACGATATCTTCGATAAAGTTCTCGAAGAGCGTCTAAACGCACATGAAAAAAATTACTTCCTCGGTCTCGCGGAAACGGAAGAGGCGGAACTCGTCGAAGCCCACAAAGAAGCGCCGAGCGAGGCAACCGTTCAAAAAATCGAACGGTTACTGCAAAATGCACGGGAAGTAAAAGAACTCCTGAAAAGGAAAACCCCATAAGGAAAACCCAATGAT
>CAZOFJ010000050.1:0-25662 GCA_964579005.1 uncultured Nitrospirota bacterium | reverse complement strand
ATTCTTACATCCGGCAGGACCTGCCGGTCGTAACCGCGGGGGGAACGCATGCGTCCCCCCTGCCTGCCCTCACCTATGTGGCGATACGCCAGGGGGTTTTCCTTCCATCGAAAGGCTATCTCGACAGGATGGTCCAGGGGGCTGAAAAAAACAAGCTTCCGGGAGAGTATATTCATTTTTTAAAATCGTTCCAGACCCATGATTAAAAGAAACAAATCTTGCTTGGTGATTCTATGAAATATGAAGCCGTGATAGGACTGGAAGTCCATGCCCAGGTCTTCACCGAGTCGAAGATCTTCTGCGGCTGCAGCACGAAATTCGGGCAATCCCCCAACAGCCAAACCTGCCCTGTTTGTCTTGGTCTGCCGGGAGTGTTGCCGGTGCTCAATCGGAAAGTGGTTGAACAGGCGATCCGGTTGGGGCTGGCGACTCGCTGCCGGATCGCGCCGTATGCCCGCTTCGCCCGGAAGAACTATTTTTACCCCGATCTTCCGAAAGGATATCAGATCTCGATGTACGAGCTTCCCCTTGCCGAGCATGGAGAGATCGAAATCGCCATCGACGGGAAGACGAAACGGATTGGCCTCACCCGGATTCACATGGAAGAAGATGCCGGCAAGAATCTCCATGATGGGATCGATGGGGCGAGTCACGTCGATCTCAACCGCGCCGGGGTTGCGTTGTTGGAGATCGTCAGCGAGCCCGATCTCCGAAGTTCGGGAGAGGCGGTGGCCTATCTTAAAAAACTCCATGAGATCTTGGTCTATACCGGTGTTTCCGATGCCGACATGGAGAAGGGAAACTTCCGCTGCGACGCGAATGTTTCGATCCGTCCCATCGGCACGGAGGCGTTTGGAACGCGGGCCGAAGTGAAGAACATGAATTCCTTCCGGTTCATTCAGAAGGCGCTCGAATATGAGATCACCCGCCAGGAAGAGATCTTGGAAAAAGGGGGAAAGGTGGTTCAGGAGACCCGCCTCTGGGACGCCAAAATCGGAAAAACATTCTCGATGCGGAGCAAGGAGGAGGCGCACGACTATCGCTATTTCCCCGACCCAGATCTGGTTCCGCTGACGGTTGATCAGAAGTGGATCGATGAGGTTGCGGCGACCCTTCCGGAGCTTCCCGATGCGAAACGAGCGCGGTTTGTGTCGGAGTATCAGATTCCGGAGTATGATGCGGTGATTTTGACCAGTTCGAAGCCGCTAGCCGATTTCTTCGAGGCGACCGTCAAGATCTATCCGAAGCCGAAGATTGCCAGCAATTGGATCATGGGAGATCTCCTCCGGGACCTGAACAACGAGAATAAAGAAATAAACCAGGCGCTGATTGGTCCTGAGCAGCTTGTGGCGCTGCTGAAGATGATCGATGCCGGAACCATCAGTGGAAAAATCGCCAAGACCGTTTTCGAGGAGATGTACCGAAGCGGCGCCGATCCTGAAAAGATCGTTGAAGAGAAGGGGCTGATTCAGGTCAGTGATACGTCGGCGCTGGAAGGGATGATCGATGAAGTGATGGCGGCGAACCCGAACGAGGTCGAGGGGTACCGGGCTGGGAAAGAAAAGCTTCTCGGTTTTTTCATCGGCCATGTGATGAAGCGTTCCGGCGGGAAGGCCAACCCCGGAAAGTTAAACGAATTATTGAAGAAAAAACTTCTGGGGTAATGCCGATTTCAGAAAGTGGAGGTTCCATTGAGTCAGATTGCCGATATTCATGCGCGTGAGATTTTGGATTCCCGGGGAAATCCGACAGTTGAGGTGGAAGTTTTTCTGGAAAGTGGGGCGACCGGCAGGGCCGCGGTTCCTTCGGGAGCCTCGACCGGGGAACGCGAAGCGCTGGAGCTGCGAGATCAAGATTCAAAACGATATGCCGGAAAAGGGGTCCGGAAGGCGGTCGACAACGTCCGCAAAAAAATGACCCCGGAGTTGGTCGGCCTCTTTGCCGAAGAGCAGGCGGTGATCGATCAAACCTTGATCGATCTCGACGGGACCCCCAATAAGCGCTCCTTGGGGGCAAACGCGATCTTGGGAGTCTCACTTGCCGTTGCGAGGGCGGCGGCGGAAGAGCGAGGGGTTCCCCTCTACCGCTATCTCGGTGGGCTGACGGCACGGGAGCTTCCGGTGCCGATGATGAACATCATCAACGGGGGTGCCCATGCCGACAACGGCCTCGACTTTCAAGAGTTCATGATCATCCCGGCCGGGACCGCCTCCTTTTCGGACGCGCTCCGGATGGGGGTGGAGGTCTTTCATAGCCTGAAATTGGTTTTAAAGAAAAAAGGATATACCACCTCGGTTGGAGATGAGGGGGGATTCGCCCCGGTGGTCCGTTCTCATCAAGAGGCGTTGGAGTTGATCATCAAGGGGATCGAAGGGGCCGGCTACCGGCCGGAGCGAGATCTCCTCCTGGCGCTCGACGCGGCGGCAAGCGAGTTCTATAAAAAAGGAAAATACGATCTCAAATCGGAAGGGAAGAGCCTTTCCTCCGAAGAGATGGTCGATTACTATCAAAAACTGGTCGATGCCTTTCCGATCGTTTCGATTGAAGACGGTCTTTCTGAAAACGACTGGAAGGGATGGCGGATCTTGACAGAGCGGCTCGGAGACCGGATCCAGTTGGTCGGGGATGACCTCTTTGTGACCGACGAAAAGCTGTTGGAGAAAGGAATCCGGGAGGGGGTCGGCAACGCCGTTTTGATCAAGCTGAACCAGATCGGGACCTTGACCGAGACCCTCAATACGATTGAACGGGCAAAACGGGCCGGCTATGGGACGATTGTCTCGCACCGGTCGGGAGAAACCGAGGATACGACGATTGCCGATCTGTCGGTCGGAATCGGGGCGGGGCAGATCAAAACCGGTTCGCTTTCCCGTACCGACCGGACGGCGAAATACAACCAACTCCTTCGGATCGAAGAGGAGTTGGGGAAAGCGGCGATCTTTCGGGGGAAAGCGCTTTACCGGAGTGGTAAAAGGTAAGATGGTGGCGGGAATCTTGGGACGATATCACCCCCGTTGGTGCTTCAATGGCATCTTATTCCTTTTTTGGGCCTTTTCCCTTTCGATCGGGTGCGGAGAGGTCTTGGCCGGGGCGATCGGCGATCCGACCGCTTCGGGGAAGGCGCCCTCTTTCAATCAGCTTGGTTTTGAGTATAATTCGGTCGAGCGGGACATGAAGGTGGAGGAAAGTCGGTTCGGCGGGGATGCGTCGAGCGAACGGCTTCTGCTTCAGGGGCTTTACGGCGTCACCCCTTTTACCGATCTCTCTCTCCGGATCGGAATGGCCGATCTGGAAACCTCCCGCAGAGGCTTCAATGGCGATCCGGGGATCGCCTTTGGCGGGGGGGCGAGATGGACGCTCTTTCAGACGGGAGACCTCCGGGTCGGCATTGGATTTCAATTCCTTCAGTTTTTTAGCCGCGACGGGGGATCGCAAACCCCCCGTGTGACCTGGACCGAACTTGAATCGTTTTTCGGAGGATCGTTCCAGGGGATGGAGCGGTTCACCCCTTATTTTGGGATCGCCTTTTCGAAGGCGCAAGGCAAACTCAAGGGAGGTTCGACGATCCGGTCGGACGACCTTGTCGGCTTGTTCGTCGGGGCCGAGTTTCTGATTTTCCAAAATTACTATCTGATGACCGAGGCGCGGATCATCGATGAGAATGCCTTGATGCTTCGATTGAACTATCACCTTTAATCGCACCTTTAATCAATTCACCTTTCTATATCGCTTTTATCAACATTGAAGAATCGAAGACACTTCGAAATCATGCAGCAACAAACCCGGTGGAGGCGGATTTTTCTCGCCGTTTCCTGTTTTATGATCGGGTTTCTTTTTCTTTCCTTCTTCTTCGGAGAGATGGGCTTTCTGAAGTTCATTCAGATGAAGCAGACCCATCTGCAGATTCGGAACGAAAATCGTACCCTGCGACAGGAAAACGAGAAGTTAATGCAGCGGATTGAAGCGCTCAAGGCCGACCCCTTTGCGATCGAAAGAATCGCTCGAGATAGGCTCGGCCTGGTGAAGGAGAGGGAATTGATCTACGAGTTTTATGAATAACATCCCCTACCGGTCCGGATTTGTCGCCATCATCGGGCGTCCCAACGTCGGAAAATCAACCCTTCTCAACCAACTTCTGGGTCAGAAAATCTCGATCATCTCGGATAAACCGCAGACAACCCGCAACCGGATTCTCGGGGTCAAGACCCTGCCCGAAGCCCAGATCGTTTTTTTCGATACGCCGGGAATTCACAAGGCGAGATCGCCGCTCAACCGGCGGATGGTCCAGGCGGCGATCGACTCCCTTCAAGAGGTCGACCTGGTTTTTTTCCTGATCGAGCCCGATCCGGAGCCGGGGGAGGGAGACCGTTTCATCATGGAGCGTTTGCAGAAGATTAAAACGCCCAAACTCTTGGCCGTGAACAAAATCGATCTGGTCAAGAGAGACCGCTTGATTCCTCTGCTTAATTTCTATACCAAGGAAGGACTCTTCGCGGAGATCGTTCCGATTTCGGCCCTCACCGGCGAAAATGTCGACCGCCTTCTCTCGGTTGCGCTGCAACACCTTCCAGAAGGAAGTCCCTACTTTCCGGAAGATCAGGTCACCGACCAGCCGGTGCGTTTCTTGGCCGCTGAAATGATCCGGGAGAAAGTTTTCCAACGGATGGAGGAAGAGGTTCCTTATGCCGTCGCCGTTGAGATCGAAGAGTTCAAGGAAGAAGAGGAGAGAAATCTGATCACGATTCGGGCGATGCTTTACGTCGAGCGCGATTCCCAAAAAGGAATTCTGATCGGGCGGAAGGGGGAGGTGCTCAAGGAGATCGGCCGGTCGGCGCGCGAAGAATTGGAGACGCTCCTTGGAACCCGCATTTTCATGGAGCTGTGGGTCAAGGTTAAAAAAGGATGGAGCAAAGACGAAGGGTTTCTGACCCGGATGGGATACTGATTTCTACCGAATCCGCTCTGTTTTTTGCAGTTTCTCGACCATCTCCTCGAACAGAGGGCGATCCCTCAAACTCATGAAGTCGTTTTTAAATCGGATCACCTCCACCTCGGCCGTCTCATCCTCGTAGATTTGTCGTAAGACGAGGGCGAATCGGTTCCCGTCGCTCAATTTGATGTTGTCCATATAGGGGAGATCGAAATAAGAGACGTCGAATGTCATGGTCTGTTTCGCCTCGCTCCCCTGATAGAGATTCCCTTTGAAGAGATCTTCATAAATGACGACCTGAACCGTCACCCGCTCTTTTCTGAATTCGACCGGTCTGATTTCAAGAGACTGGCGTCGATTGTCTCCGGTGATTGATTTTCCTCCCGCTCCTTCTTGTTTCAAACACGATCCCGGTTCGAAATGGGGGATATGGGGATCGTTCGTGTTTTGTCTTTTGAGGAGGTCGAAGTCGGCCTTGTCATAGAGCCTCACACAGACCGGCGCGTCTTTATTGAGGTTCAGTATGGCGGGAGACGTGACGCTGTTGAGCATCGTTTTCTGGCGGGAGACAATTTCTTTGGAGATCCGGATGAGCTCCCCTTGTAATTCTTTCCATCGGCCCGCGGAAGCGTTCTTTTCCTGTTGTTTCCGATCCAGTCCGATGTAGACCTCTTGAAAGAGCGGTTTCGCGTTAAAAAACTCCTGAAAGTTGACCGTCAGGAGTTCCAAGAACATGATTCTCCTTCGGAACGACTCCTCGTCCTGGCTTGTAAAATCGGTTTTGAGCGAGCCAAAATAGCCATCCACGAGACTTTTAAACATCGATTGTCGAATGTCGGTATCTGATTTTTCCCGCTCACTCATCGTTTTGATCAGCATTTCGGCCTTCCGGTTTTCCTCGGTGTAGGTATTGATCAAAATCGGGATGGCGATGGCGCTGATGGCGGCACTGAATCCCGCCAAGATCTTGGCGAACGATTCCCATTTTTGCCACGGGTGACTCTGCTTCTCTTCCTTCTGGGTCATTTTCACGATCCTTCATCTCAAGAGTTACAAATTAAAGCGGAATGTCCTTCTTTCCCCCCTTTTCAGAAACGCTGACCGGAAACTCTATTCCGCGGACGATCAGGGTATAGGTCCCCGGCGGCAGATCAAATTTATATGTCCCCTTGTGATCGGTCTTTGTCTGGATGTTTTTTTCTTTTATGGTGACGGTCAAGTTCACCGCTGGTATCCCTTGGTTGAGGATTGTACCTGATAATTCCGCCGCTTCGGCGGGAGGGGACGACACGATCAGGAACAAGAGGAAAAGGGTGTAAAAAGCAGCCTTCTTCATTGGTCTTCTCCTTTTTTACGTTTGTTCTTCCAGCTTCTCAAGATACTCAAAGACCCGCAGCGCCTCTTTTTCGTCAACGATGCTGATCGCAAAACCGACATGGACAATCACAAAGTCGCCGATCTTTGCCTCCGGGAGACAGGCGAGGTGAACCTCTTTAACGATCCCGCCAAATTCGACCCGCCCGGTCCGCATCATCGGTTCATCGTCTGATGAAATGCTGAGAATCTTTCCCGGAACGGCAAGACACATTTGTTTACCCTTTCTCTTGGATGCGAAGCCCCGCCACGATCTGGCCTACGGCCAGTCCCCCATCGTTCGGCGGCACCCGGCGGTGCCGGTAGGGTTGAAACCCTTCTTCCCGAAGCCGCCGGAGTGCCCGCTCGGTGAGAACTTTGTTCTGAAAGCAGCCTCCGGTGAGGACCACCCGCTTTTCCCCAACCTGCCGGGCGACCATCATGATGATCTCGGCGAGGGTGTTGTGGAAGGTCGCCGCGATTTCGGCGACCGGCCGCGCCTCTCTCAGGTCGTTCAGGATCTCATCGATCATCGGCCGCCAATCGATGATCGATGGGGCAGTGTCTATTCCATGTGGGGGCCTGTCCGGCGGGGAAGGAGAAGGGTCCTCCAATGCCCCCACCCCCCGCGCTCGGACCGGCAAAGCCGGATCCTCGCTTTTTATTTCCACCGGATAGGCTCTTTTGGTCTCGACCCCCTCCGCCGCGAATTCGAGCGCCATCGCCGCCTCCCCTTCGAACGAGTTGATCTGACGGAGGCCGAGAAGGGAGGCGACCGCATCGAAGAGCCGTCCGGCGCTGGATGTGATCGGGGCCTGAAGACCTTGCTGGTGGCCGCTCCTTTTCCCAGGCCATTCGAGCATTTTTTTGAGAACGGCGCGTTCCGAGGGGGAGAAGCTTGCCAGGGGGAGGGGAGTGGCCCCTTGCTCAAACAGGGGGGACCCGAACCGTTGGTAGAGAAGTCCAATCGCCGCGCGCCGCGGCTCTCGCATCGCCTTCTCCCCGCCGGGGAGTGGAAAGGTCATCAAGTGCGCCGCCCGCTGAAAAGAGGTCTCGGTGATCCGGAGGAATTCCCCTCCCCAGAGGGTGCCGTCCAGACCGGCTCCGGCGCCGTCCCAGGCGATCCCCAAGAGGGGCCCCTCCAATTCATGCTCCGCCATGCAGGAGAGGACATGGGCGTAGTGATGTTGGACCGGAACGACCGGCAGGGCGGTCTCCTTGGCGAATTGGGTCGCGAACCGGCTCGAATGATAATCGGGATGGAGGTCGCAGAGGACCGTGGCGGGATGTTGACCGTAGAGGCCGATCAACCCTGAAACCGTGTTTCGATAAAGCGCATCGGCCTCTGCCGTTCCGAGGTTGCCTATGTGCTGGCTGAGTGTGATCCGGTGGCCGTCGAAAAGGGCGATCGTGTTCTTGAGATGTCCCCCGACGGCGAGGAGCGGACTGCGGCGCGGGCCGGTTTGATCGTCGACCAGGAAGGGGAGGGGGGCGTATCCTCGGGCGCGGCGAAGGAGCATCGGCTCCCCGGCGATGATCCGGACGATCGAGTCATCAACAGGCCGGGCGATCGGACGGTTGTGGACGAGGAAGAGATCGGCGATCCCATCGAGACGGTGGAGGGCATCTTGTTCATCGGTGCAGATCGGTTCATCGGAGCGGTTTCCACTGGTGGCGACGATTGGAAAACCGAGTTCCCTTGTCAAAAGATGATGAAGCGGGGTGTAGGGGAGCATCGCTCCGAGGATCGGGAGATCGGGGGCGACCGAGGGGGCGATTCCGGTCGGCTGCTTTCTTCGGAGGAGGACGATCGGCGCCGCAGGCAGCAGGAGGAGTTCCTCTTCAAGCGGGGAGATCTCGCATTCGGCCTCGAGCGCTTCGATCGTCGGAAAGATCAGGGCGAACGGCTTCTTTTCCCGTCGTTTGAGCAGGCGAAGCCGATGAACCGCCGGTTCATTCCGTGCGTCGACGATCAGATGAAAGCCGCCGAGCCCCTTGACGGCAACGATCTGACCGGCCCGGATCGCTTCGGCGGCGGCCTGCAAGGCGGGATCATCGGAGGCAAGATGTTTATGGTCACCGGCGGGCCCCCACAGTTCCAATTGCGGACCGCACCGGGGGCAGGCGATCGCCTCGGCATGGAACCGGCGGTCGGATGGATCGACATATTCATCCAGGCATTCCGGGCAGAGGGGGAACTTTTTCATTGTCGTATGGGCCCGGTCGTAAGGGAGCGCCTCGAGAATGGTATAACGGGGTCCGCATTGCGTGCAGGTGAGGAAGGGATAACGATGGCGGCGGTTTTCCGCGTCGAAAAGCTCCCGGAGACAGTCGGGACAGGTGGCGAGGTCGGGGAGGACCCAGGTTGAAGTGAGGCCAACCGGATCGCTCGGCCCGATCGTAAAGAGACGTTCTCCAACTGGTTCGACCGGGAGGGTTTCCATCTCTTCGATCCGCGCGTGTGGCGGTGCTTCCAGTTTGATCCGATTCAGGAATGTTTCGATCCGGGCCCGCGCTCCTTCGATTTCGATGAGAACCCCTTCCGGTTTGTTATAAACCGAGCCTCCCAGTTTCAGCTCGGTTGCCAGCCTGTAAACGAATGGCCGAAACCCAACCCCTTGAACCGCCCCGTGGACCACGATCCGGAGGCGTTCGAGCAAAGTGGAAGGAGAAGTGGAAAAAGAAGAGAGCCGTTGAACCAGCGCGTCGGCCCCTTTTTCCACCTCCGGAGAAAGGCCGACGCCGTTCTCAAAGTTTTTTCCCTCGATGCCGTAGAAGAGGAGATCGGGCGGAAGCCGATTCAACGCCCGTCCCAATTCGATCGCCTCGGCGATGCCGAAGGCGTGCGTCGATGCCGGACGAAGGGGGGTGGGGAGCGGATCTCCGGGGAACAGATCTCGATGAAGGTCGATCCGAGAGAGGGTTCCCGGCGGCGCGCCGGAGCGGGTTGCATCGACGAGAATGACCCGGTCGGCCCCTTTCCAGGCTTCGAGAAGGGCCGTCCCTTCCCCCTCCATTTCGATCGTTCGGATGGAAGAGGGGAGCCGCCCTTTTAATCGCCGCGCGACGATCCGGCCGACGCCATCGTCGCCCCGGTGATCGTTCCCGATCCCGATCAGAAGGAGCGATTCATTCACCACTTCTCCTCACCTCCATCTTCAGAAAGTGGGTGGCGCAGGAGATACAGGGATCGTAATTCCGGATCGTCTGCTCGCACCGCCAGGTCAGTTTTTTCTCCGGCAGATCGATGTTCTTCTCGATCACCCCGCGAAGATCGTTTTCGATGATCTTCTGGTTTTGGGAGGTCGGCGGAACAATCTTCGCATCGAGGATCGTTCCATCCTCATCGATCCGGTAGCGGTGATAAAGAAGGCCGCGCGGGGCCTCGGTGCAGCCGGTCCCGGTCCCCTCCCGGGGGATGACCGGGAGGGCCGGCGCTTCCGCCGGCTCATATTGTTCGATGATCCGGAGCGCTTCATCGCAGGCGTAGAGAATCTCGATCCCCCGGACCAGGATGCTTTGAAACGGATTCCGGCAGACCGGTCCCAGCCCCGCCCCGCGCGCGGTCTCCTGTGCGAGGGGGGAGAGGCGGTCGAAGTTGAGGTTATAACGGGCGAGGGGACCGACGAGGTAGGCCCCCCGATCCTTGAGGCTCGAATGGAGGGCGGTCGAATGGGGGACCTGCGTTTCTTTGAAATGGTGTTCATAATCCTGAATATGAATATCGAGTCCCTTGTTCGAGACGATCCGCCCTTCGTTGAAGGGGTATTCGTCCGGATGGCGAAGGGCGACGAATTCATAATCTTGTTCGTACTCCGGGAAGGGAAAGGTCGCCGCCCACCGGACCGTCTCGATCGCCGCCTCTCGCCCCCATCGGAGTTGCTCCGCCAGCGGCGCGAGGTCGCGCCGGGTCGGCGTTTTGAAGAAGCCGCCGAGCCGGACGTTGATCGGATGGACCGACCGGCCGCCGAGGAGGGTGATGATCTCGTTCCCCACTTTTTTGAGGCGCAAGCCACGCTCGACGATGGCGGGATGATCTTTCGCCATCTCGATCGCCCCTTCATAACCGAGAAAGTCGGGGGCGTGGAGGAGATAAAGATGGAGGGTGTGGCTTTCGATCCATTCGCCGCAGTAGATCAGGCGGCGAAGCGCCCGAAGCGGGCCGTCGACACGAACCCCGCAGGCCTCTTCCATCGCATGCACCGCGCTCATCTGGTAAGCGACGGGGCAGATGCCGCAGATCCGGGAGGTGATGTCGGGGGCCTCTTCGAACCCCCGTCCCCGCAGCAACGCCTCGAAGAAGCGGGGAGGCTCGAAGATCTTGAGCTGGAGATCAACGACCCGGCGCTCCTCGATTTTCACGATCAGGGCCCCTTCCCCTTCAACCCGGGCGAGCGGGTCAACCTTGATGATTTTATGTGTCATGGTTTTCGCTTTTACCTCCAACCATTCCCTGCAGGTCATGGAACAGACTCTCGTTTCGGAACGCCTCGGCCTCGGCGTTAAAATTCCGGAAGACCCGGAGGAGCGTTTCCCTTCCCGCCCCCCGCTCCTCCCAGCCGTGGGCGAGCGCTGCGGTGTTCGGCGTCTCCATCGGTCCGAAGCAACCGTAACAGCCGCGGTGATAGGTTGGGCAGAGGGCGCCGCAGCCGGTTTGGGTGACCGGACCGAGACAGGGGGTTCCGGTGACCATCACGCAGACGGTTCCTTTTCGTTTACAGTCTATACAGACAGCATGGGTCGGGGTTCGGGGTCGGCGTCCTTGGAGAAAGGCCGAGATCACCTCGATCAGTTGTGACCGGTCGATCGGGCAGCCGCGGAGCTCGAAGTCGACCGGGACATGCCGGGCGATCGGGGTGGAGGTGGCGAGGGTGCTGATATAGTCAGGCCGTGCATAGACGACGGAGAGGAATTCGTTCACCTCCTTGAAGTTACGGAGCGCCTGGATGCCGCCGGCGGTGGCGCAGGCCCCGATGGTGACAAGCCGTTTCGAAATCTTTCGGATCTGCTGAATCCGCACCTCGTCTTCCGGTGTGGTGACCGATCCCTCGACCAAGGAGAGGTCATACGGCCCTCGAATAACCGCACGGGAGGCCTCCAGAAAATAGGCGATCTGGACCCGATCGGCGATCGCCAGCAGCGCCTCCTCGCAGTTGAGGAGGGTTAATTGGCATCCGTCGCAGGAGGCGAACTTCCAGACGGCCAATTTCGGTCTGCGTCGGCGGCTCATAACTCCCTCTTTTCTATCCACTTCTGGACCTGGTCGTAGCGGAAGACCGGTCCTTCCCGGCAGAGAAAGACCGGTCCCAACTGGCAGTGGCCGCAAAAGGCGACGGCGCACTTCATGTTCCGCTCCAGCGAGACGTAGATCCGTTCGGGAGAGAGACCTTGTCCGATCAGGTCGCGCGTCGCATAGCGCATCATGATTTCCGGTCCGCACATCATCACGAGGCTCTTTTCCAGGTCGACCTCGATCTGGCTGAAGAGATTCGTCACCACCCCGACGCTGTATCGCCACTGACGGTCGGGATGGTCGACCGTCAGATAGACCTCCGTATTCGGGATCGACTTCCAGGCACGGAATCGCTCCCGGTAAAGGAGATCCTTCGGTGTTTTGACCCCGTGAAGGATCTTGAGCGGTCCGAAAGCATCGCGCCGTTGGACGATATAGTTGATAACCGAAACGACCGGGGCGCAGCCGAGGCCGCCGGTGACGATGATGACTTCTTTCCCTTCCGCCTCCTTCAGGGGCCAGGCGCTGCCGTAGGGGCCGCGGAGGCCGATGATCTCCCCTTTTCCAAGCCGTTCCAGGCCGTCGGTGACGTTTCCGACGATCCGGATCGTATGATCGAGCAGCTCGGGGTCGCTTGGATCGGAAACGATCGAGATCGGCACCTCCCCCACCCCGAAGAGGTAGACCATGTTGAATTGCCCCGGCAGGAACCGGTACGACCGGCGAATCGTCTCATCGCAAAGGCGAAGGCGGTAGGTGTAGACCCCCCGCGCCTCTCGGCGTTTCTCGACAATCTCGGCCTGCTGGGGGAGGAGGGGGTGTTGTTGAAGCAGGGTGTTCACGGCCGGTTCTCCGGAATCGTACGCCGAATGGCACGCGCCTCCTCGGTCAGGTCGATGCCGACCGGACACCAGGTAATGCAGCGTCCGCAGCCGACGCAGCCGGAGGTGCCGAATTGGTCGTGCCAGGTGGCGAATTTGTGGGTCATCCATTGGCGATATCGGGCTTTCGCGGAGGATCGGATGCTTCCGCCATGAACATAGGAGAAATCGAGGGTGAAACAGGAATCCCATTTTTGCCACCGCTCTGTTTGGTTTCCGGTCAGATCGGTGACATCTTCAATCGTGGTGCAGAAACAGGTCGGGCAGACGAGGGTGCAGTTGCCGCAAGAGAGGCAGCGGGCGGCGACCTCTTCCCATCGGGGGTGTTCCAGGTTTTGATAGAGGAGTTCCTTCAGACCTTCGGTCTCCATTGTCCTCCCCATCCGTTTGGCCGTCCGGACGACCACCCCTTCGGCGGCCGCTTGGTCTGCCTCGCTCGCGAAAGTGTGTGGGACTTCTTGTAGAAGGGCCGCGCCCCGGTCGGTGCCGGCCTCGACAACAAAATAATGACGGTTTTCCTCGATGATTTCGGTCAGGGCGAGGTCGAATCCGAAGGTGGCCTTCGGCCCGGTCTTCATCGAGGCGCAGAAGCAGGTTGCGCCGGCAACGGCGCACTGAACGGCAACGACGAAGATGTTTTCACGCCTGCCTTGGTAGAAGGGGTCGATATGGTCCCCTTTGAGGAGGACCCGATCTTGAATCGCAATGGCGTGAAGCTCACATGACCGGACTCCAATAAACGCCAATTTTTGGGGAACCTCTTTTTCGTCGATCATCCGAAAGCCTTTTCCCTCCCGTTCGGCTCGCCAGAGGCGTTGCTCCGGGGAGAGAAGATATTTTTTCCAGGAGTGTGGGCCGACGGCATAGCCGAAGCAAGCGGCGTCCTCCCGCCGCTTCAACCGATAGCTTCCACCATTCTGTTCGTCGGTCCAACCGATCGGGAGATCGGAGACCGAATGTAACTCGTCATAGACGATCGCATTCTCCCCCGCCTTCTCCCCGGCATTGTTCCGGATCGTCGGTCCGGCCAAGCAATACCCTTTATCTTTCAACACATCGAAGAGGCTCTGAAGCGCCTCTCGTTGAACGATGGCATGCCGAGGGGGTTCTGTATCGAGACGGTCCATTGTTTTCTCATGTAAGAGCAAATTGGCCGTCAGCCTACTCTTTCAATAATGGAAGAGTCAAGCCGGAGAATGAACCCGGAGAGCCAAACGGATGATATTCCTTCGTTTTTTCTTTTTTCCTTCGATTGACTCCCAATCCACACCTCTTTGGGACAAGTTGTGGATAACACCGGTGGAATGGCATTTCTATAAACGAATGACAGGGGATTCACCACTTTGCTTAAAAGTTAGGCATTGTGGTTTGGATTTTCCGACCACCAGATCTTGTGTCAATAGGGTTTCTTTGTAAGACGGTTATTTTTTGTAAAAATATTTTGCTGGAACGGTTCACGGTCCTTCTTTAAAGTTGACTCTCCTCCCTGTCCGGTGCAGAATGCGCTCATGTCAAATCTTAAAAATCAGGTAGCGATTGTTACCGGCGGCGGAAGCGGAATCGGCCTTGCCATCGCCCGGGCGGCTCTTTCCGAAGGGATGCGGGTGATCATTGCCGGGCGCAGCAGCGAAAAACTCGATCGGGCGATCGAAGAGATTAAAGCGGGGTTGCCAAACGACCGGGAAATCATCGCCCTTCCGACCGACGTTTCCGTCGCCTCGCACGTGACATCGATGGTTCGGCAGACCGCCGATCTCTGGGGGAGGATCGATCTCCTGGTGAACAATGCCGGCATCGGCCACTGGGGCGCCATCGAAGCGTTGAGCGAGGCCGACTGGGATCGTATCCAGGCGATCAATCTGAAAGGGGCTTTCCTCTGTATCCAGGCGGTCCTCCCGGTGATGAAACGCCAACGTTCGGGATACGTGGTCAACATCTCCTCCTTGGCCGGGAAGATGGGGATGGCGGGAGCCGCCGCCTATTCTGCCTCGAAATTCGGCATGATCGGCCTGACCGAAAGCCTCCTCTCGGAGGGGGCGGGGCATCATATTCGGGCGACGGCGATCTGCCCCGGGTATGTCGCCACCCCGATGGTCGCCGAGGCCTCCGTCCCGCCGGAAGAAATGATTCCGGCAGAAGATATTGGAAAGCTGGTCGTCGGATTGCTTCATCTCTCGCCGGTGACTGTCATCAAGGAGGTCGTCGTCCAGCGCATTGGGGCGATCGACTAGACCGTTTTTCACCCCATTCCTATGTCGAAAGTTTATCACCTTGATCTTTCCAAGAAAATGCTTCAGGGGGCGACGCTGGCCCTCCTTCCTGGAGATCCGTTTCGTGTTCCGAAGATTGCTGCGGAGATGGCGAAACGCTCTGGAAAAGAGCCGGTCGAACTCGCCTGGAAGCGAGAGTATCGCAGCTTCCTCGGAGAGATCGACGGGAAGAAAGTCCTCGTCGCCTCCACCGGAATTGGCGGCCCTTCAACCTCAATTGCCGTCGAGGAGCTGGCCCAGCTCGGAATCCGGAGTTTCATCCGGGTGGGAACCACCGGCGCGATCCAGGCGAAGATGGAAATCGGGGATCTCGTTATTACGACCGGATCGGTCCGGCTGGACGGCGCCTCGACACATTACGCTCCGATCGAGTATCCCGCCGTTGCCGACCCAGTAATCCTTTTTGCATTGATCGAGGCGGCGGAGCGGCACCGGCAGGAAGAAAAGATTCGTTATCATGTCGGGATCACCGCCTCCTCGGATACGTTCTATCCCGGTGAAGAGCGAACAGACGGCTTCGGTCGTTATCTTCTCCGCCGGCTTCGGGGTTTGACCGAAGAGATGCGGCGGTTAAATGTCCTCAACTTCGAGATGGAGTCGGCAACATTGTTGACCATGTGCGCTGCACTCGGTCTCAAAGCGGGTGTTCTGACCGCTGTTGTCAACCGCAGACGAAAAGGGCGAGAGGAAAAAATCACGCCGGAACGCTTGCGTTCCGGAGAAGAGAACGTCATCCGGGTCGCTCTGACCGCCGCTGAACGGTTGTAAGGCGGCCCTCCATCTGTTCAAACTACAGCGAAGGGATTTCCCGTTCCTCCTGTTCCACCGCCTCCACCGCTTCGATTTCGGAAAGACAAGGAACACAGTAACGGGCAAAAGACTCTACCTCAAGCCGCCCGATCGGAATCTCGATCCCGCAGCGCTCACAGATCCCATATGTTCCGGCTTCCAATCGGCGAAAGGCGTCGGCGATTTCTTTATATGTCTTATACCGCATTTCCAAAAGGGTATAATCGACCCCTTCACTCAACTCGAATGAGGCCCAATCTCCGTTGTCCATCGCCGTGTCGATCTTTCTGGTGATCGTTGGGTCGAGGTCTCTCCCCAGTTGTTTTTCGATATCATCGACCACCTTTTCGCGCGTTTCGTGAAGGAGCCGGCGCAATCTTGCTTGCCGCTGAATCACTTCTTTTTTCTTCATCCTTCTCCTCCTTGTCTCTGGCGAATCAAAATGGAAAGAATCGGACATCCCTCGCCCTCACTTTATAAGGGTATGACGGGCGAAGCAACCCCCCAAACGGGGGAGCGATTCCTTGATTCAGAGGGTGATAAACAGAGTTTTAGTTGCCCGGTTGGAAGCCGTTTAAGGGAGATGGGTGCTTTCGTGAAGATAGTTCATTTTCCAGGAGAGATGGCGATCCCTTGCTTCTTCCGCCTTCTCCGCTGTTGACCCGACGCGGTTGCCGTGTTAGCATTTGGTCACACTCACCGGATGGTTCCATTGAGCAAGATACAACCGACATACGATGTCACCCGTTCATACGAGGCCAACTATCAAGAAGGCCCCTTCCTTCAAGAGAAGCCGCCGGCCCGCCGCATTCAAAAAAAAGTCAAACTTTTGGGATTCGATGTCAATTCGCGCCTCGGGATCCCCGCAGGGCCGCTTTTGAACGCGCGCTGGGTTGTCGCCTATGCGGAACTGGGGTTTGATCTTTTGGTTTATAAAACAGTCAGGACGGAAGAAACTCCGAGTCACCCGGAACCGAACTGTATGTTCTTGGAGGTTCATGACCCACTGACCGAGAAAGACTTTGGCCGCCGGTTGACCGCCACGATGAAGCCCCCCGAGAAGGTGGAGGAGATCACGATCACGAACTCGTTTGGCATGCCGTCGCGCGATCCGAAGGTGTGGCAGGATGAGATCGGACGGGCGAAGGCCGGCATTGGCGATGGGCAGTTGTTGATCGTCAGCGTCGTCGGCACGCCGGGGGAACGGGATTTGGCCGACGACTACGCCCTGGCCGCCCGGCTCGCGGTCGAGGCGGGGGCGCCGGTGGTTGAGATCAATCTCTCCTGTCCAAACGTCGTGACCGGAGAGGGGAGTGTTTATACCGATCCCGATTTTTCCTCCGAAATTTCAAAGCGGGTAAAGCGGGCGATCGGCGCGATCCCGTTGATCATCAAGATCGGCTACATCTCCGATCCGTCCCGCCTGGCGAAGGTGATTTCGGCGAACGCGCCCCACATCGACGCCGTTTCGGGGATCAATACCCTTTCGTTCGAGGTGGTGGCCCCCGACGGCACCCCCGCCCTGCCGGGGAGGGGGCGGCTCCGGTCGGGAGTCTGCGGCGCGGCAATCCGGCAGTGCGCGATGGCGCAGGCGGCGCGGATCGTCAATCTCAAACGGAAAGAGAAGTACGATTTTGAGACGATTGGCGTGGGCGGGGTGATGACGACCGGGCATATCCAAGCGTTTCTGGACTTGGGAATCGATGCGGTGATGACGGCGACCGGCGCCATGTGGGATCCCTTCCTGGCTTATCGATATTGGGAAGAAATGAAGGGGAGATGATCGGAAAGATGAAGGAAACTCCGAAAAGTTCATCGAGACGGAAGATTGCCAAAATCGAAAAGGTCGAGTTGCATCAGCATGTCGACGGATCGATCCCGATCGACCTGACCTGGAAGTTGATGAAGGAACACCGCCTCAATCCGGTGGCGACCAAGAAGGAGATGGAAAAGCTCCTGGTCCTCCAGGAGGGGGAAGAAGGGGCGCTCCTTCGTTATCTCGATAAGTTTCACTACCCCGCCTGGATCACCCAATTTTACGGGAACATCTCGTATGTGGTGGAAGCGATCGTCAAAAAGGCGTATCAGAACGGGGTCCGGCTCCTGGAACTCCGTTATGCCCCGATCATCCATACTTTTGCGGGGTTGACCCTTCGGCAGACGATCAGCTCGGTCCTGACCGGTTTGAACCGCGCCAAGAAAAAATACCCGATCGAGACCGGTTTGATCGTCATTGCGATGCGCCATCAGGGGCCGCACATCGCCAAGATCTTAGCCCGGCAGGCGATCGCCGAGGCGCAGCAGTTTCATGAACGGACCGGGGTGATCGGTTTCGACGTCGCCGGCGCAGAACGGGGAAATCCGGCGCGGCTCTTCAAGGAGGCGTTCGAAATTGCCCGGTCCGGCGACCTCGGCCTGACGATCCACGCGGGGGAAGACGAGGGGCCGGAGGCGATCTGGGAGGCGATCGATATCCTGGGGGCCCGCCGGATCGGCCACGGCTGCTCCGCGATCAAAGATAAGGCGCTGATGCGGCGGCTGGCGAAAGACCAGGTGTTGATCGAATGTTGCTATACCTCCAATTATCAAACCGGCGCGGTTCCGATGGGGGCTCCTCATCCAATTCTGACCTTTCTTGAACATGGCATTCCGGTGGCGATCTGCACCGATAACACCACCGTCTCCAACACCGACCAGGCTCGCGAGAATGAAAAACTATCGCAGTGGCTTTCCCCCGAACGGCTTCAACAAATTCACCGCCAGGCCCGCCGGCACTCCTTCATCCTCACTCCCTCGCGCACCTCTCCCAAGATCAGGGAAGAGATCTTGTCGGGGACCGATTTGGAGCGCCCTGTTTTTCACACATGATCTCTCTGTTTAATATCAGCAAACGGTTCGGGGCAAGAACCCTCCTCTCCGAAGCGACCCTTCAGGTCGCTTATGGGGACCGGATCGCCCTCGTCGGTCCGAACGGCGCCGGAAAAACGACCCTCCTGGAGATGATTGCCGGAAAGACCGCCCCCGATGGGGGAGAGATCGTCGTCTCGAAAAGCGCGGTCATCGGCTATCTCCCCCAGGAGATCATTCAATTGCGAGGCCGAACGATCCTCGAAGAAGCCCTCTCCGGTTGCGATGTCCTTCATCGGCTCGAAGCGACCCTCAACCGGATCGGCCAGGAGATGAACGAGAGCGACGATCCGAAAGAGAAGGAGCGGCTCGGCCTCCACTATGCCGAGCTTCAATTGCAGTATGAAAACCAAGGGGGATACGACATCGACCGGCAGGCGAAGACGATCCTCTCCGGCCTTGGTTTTAAGCAGGAGCGGTTTCACCAGAAGACCGATGTCTTGAGCGGCGGTTGGCTGATGCGAATCGCATTGGCGAAACTGCTCCTTTCCGAACCCGATATCCTCCTCCTCGATGAGCCGACCAATCATCTCGACCTCGAATCGGTCATCTGGCTTGAGAATTTCCTGAAAGGATATCCCGGCGCGATCCTCTTTATTTCCCATGATCGGCCGTTCATCAACGCCATTGCCGACCGGGTGGTGGAGATCGACCAAGGGAATCTGATCTCTTATGCCGGAAACTACGATCGCTACGTTGTGGCGAAGGAAGAGGCGGCCGGGATTCGTCAGGCAACCCACGAAAATCAGCAAAAGAAGATCGACGAGACACAGCGATTTATCGACCGGTTTCGATACAAGGCGACCAAGGCCCGCCAGGTGCAAAGCCGAATCAAGCAACTGGAGAAGATGGACAAGGTGGAGATCGCCGCGGAGCGGAAGAAGGTGCGTTTCAGCTTTCCCCAGCCGGAGCGGGGGGGGATGGAGGTGATCACCCTGGATGGGATCGACAAATCATACGGGGCGGTTCGGGTCTACCAGGGCCTTGATCTGACGTTGACGCGCGGCCAGAAAGTGGCGCTGGTGGGGCCCAACGGCGCGGGAAAATCGACGTTGCTCAAGATTCTCGCGGGGGTCCTTCCGATCGACGGGGGGCGCCGGGTTCTGGGGCAAAAAATCTCATTGAACTATTTCAGCCAACATCAGCTCGAAACGCTTCGGCCCCAGTATACACTGCTTCAAGAGATGCAAGAGGCCGATCCGGAGGGGAGCCCCTCCTTTCTTCGTGGGATCTTGGGGGCGTTTCTCTTTTCGGGAGACGATGTTTTCAAGCCGGTCTCGGTCCTCTCCGGGGGGGAGAAGAGCCGGCTCGCCCTGGCGAAGATGTTGATCAAGCCGGCTAATTTTCTCCTCCTCGATGAACCGACGAACCACCTTGATATCCCCTCACGAGATGTTCTTGAAGAGGCGTTGAAGGAGTATCGCGGCACCCTCTGCTTTATCACCCACGATCGGCATTTGATTCGGGGAGTCGCCGATCATATTATCGAGGTTGATGGAGGAAGGGTGACGGTCTATCCGGGAGATTACGACTACTATCTTTATAAAAAAGATCAAACGACCGGGGCGGAGAAATCAGCGGGGATCGCGCACGGGGTGAAAACGGCCCCCACTCAACCGAAGGGACGGGAAAAGGAGAAACCTTCTCTGAGCCGGGAGGAGTTAAAAGAGCAGAAACGGAAGGAGGCCGAGGCCCGAAACCGGATCTACCGCGAAACGCAGTCGCTCAAGAAGAAGATCGAGGCGCTTGAGAAATCGCTCGATGAAAAGAACAAGGAATACCAGGAGTGTGTTGCCCTCCTTTCGGACCCCAAGGCCTACGAGGAAAAGAGCCGGTTTTACGAAACGATGGAACGCCACAATCGGCTCAAGGCGGAAATCGACGAAGCAACGGCCGCCTGGGAAAAACTCTCGCTGGAGTTGGAGAGATCAAACCAGGTCATCACACCATGAACGACTTGATGCCCAAATCGTTCACCACCATTTTGCTGATCGGCGAGGGGGGCCTGGTCAAGGAACTCGGGGTGCGCCTCCTCCAGGAAGAACACAGCGTCTGGGCGCTGGTTCCCACCGAGGGGCTCTCTCCTTCTTATGCCCGTCTGGGGATCAATCCGTTGGTCGCCGATCTTTCCGAGCCGTTTCTTGCAAAAATGGCGGTCGCGAATGCCGATGTCGTTTATCATCTGGCAGGCCGGAGGCAACATGGCGTGCCGACCCCGGAACCGGCCGATCTGAAGGCATTGCAGACGATCCTCTCGGTGATTCCGCGCGGCAGGATCAAACGATATATTTATGAGAGCAGTCTGGCGGTCTACGACGGCGCGGTTCCTCCTTCCGAAGCAAAGGGGGAGGTGGTTTCCGTGTCTGCCGCTAACCATTCCCCGAAGGTCATGGATGAAACGGTTTTTTGCCGTCCCAAGAGCGCGACCGGCCGAATTCATCTCGATGCCGAACGGGAGATCCTGGCCCGTTTTTCGGAAGAAGGTTTTCCGGGGATCCTCTTGCGCGCCGGCGCCCTTTATCAGGCCCTTCCCGGTGTGATCGATCAGATCCGGCGAGGGGTTTATTCGATTCCCTCCGACCTTCCGCCGATCCTCCATCGGATCTATTTGGAAGATTACCTCGACATCTTGGTTGCCGCTTTGGAAAAAGGACGTCCGGGGCAAACCTATAATGTGGTCGATCAGGAACCGCACACACCGGTGCAATATTTCAGTCAGATGGCGTCGCTTTTGGGAGCGGCCCCGCCTCTTTCATCGCTTGCCCCGCCGTCCGAAACGCCGGTTCGTTATCAAAATCAAAAACTCATTAGGGAATTCAATCGACCCCTCCGTTTCCCGACCTTCCGCGAAGGGCTCCGTCACGGGATTGAGAAGGCAGGCATTTAGGACCCGCGCTACTTCCAAAAACCGCTTGTGCCCCATTTTCAATCATGGTATAACCAAACCCGGTTTTTCCCGACCGAGAAATCGGTGACGAGAGGAAGGGAAATGTGGGGAAATGGAGGCGATTCCAGACCGGAGGGTTTTGCCAAGCTGAATCCCCCCTCTCTGCCCGAAGTGGCCCCGCGTGCGAGGCTGTTCAAGCCTCTCGATCACGGTCTCCGGCGCGGCGCCGTCTGGATTACCGCCCCGCCCGGAAGCGGGAAGACCACTCTGGCGGCCCACTACCTCGCCCGCCGCAAGCGGAAATGTTTTTGGTATCAGATCGACGTCGACGATTCCGACGTCGGCGCCTTTTTCCATTTTTTACCCCTTCTGATCAACCGGACCGCGCCCCGCGGACGACGGCTTCCTCTGCCCCGATTTTCGTCTCAATTCCGTTTCGGACTAAACTCCTTTGCCCGGCAATTCTTCCGGGCGGCGTTCGCCCGCTTGACTCCTCCGTTTGTGATGGTTTTCGACAACTGCCATGAGATCTCTCCGGAAGCCCCTCTGTATCAAATCTTCGCGGAGGGGATCAACGCCCTCCCGGAGGGGGGCGCCTTCCTCTTTTTGAGCCGTACCGAACCACCCGCTTGCTTGGCGCGCTTTGAGGCCGATCGAAAACTGGAACGGATCGGTTACGACCCATTGCAATTTACCCGCGGCGAGGCGGCGGCGATGGCCCGGCTCCATTTCCGAAAAGGCCTCTCGAAAGGGACCATCGACCGGCTTCATGCGGAGACGCGGGGGTGGGCGGCGGGGCTGATCCTTGTCCTGGAACGCTGGAAAGCGGAAGGGGCCGGGGCGACCGGCTCGGAAGGCCATTTGAACATTGGCGATGCGACCTTCCGTTACTTCGCCGGAGAGATCTTTGATCGGCTGGATCAAAAAACGCAGGATCTTTTACTGAAGGCGGCCCTCCTCCCATTCATGACCCCTCGTCTCACAAGCACGTTGACCGGGGAAGAGGAGGCGATGCGGATCCTCGACGAATTGAACCGGAAGAACTATTTTGTTCTAAGGCATTCCGGTGTTGAATCGTCCTTTGTATTTCATCCTCTCTTCTGGTCCTTCCTGTTGGAGCGGGGGCGATCCCGATTCTCGGCCCTGGAAATCGCCTCTCTTCAGGAAGAGGCCGCCGGTCTGTTGGAGGCGGAGGGGAAGATCGAGGAAGCGGTCCGGCTCCGCTGCAACGCGAAAGATTGGGACGGCGCCGCGCGGCTTGCGCTGAAGGGGGCCCCGACGCTCTGGGCCGAGGGGCGGAGCGAGATGCTGGGGCGATGGCTCTCCGTCCTGCCGGAGTCGATCCTGGCGGGGAATCCTTGGCTTCTTTACTGGCGCGGCCTGGTCGCTCTCTTCGTCGATCCGGCCGGGGGGCGGGCCTTTTTCCAGCAGGCCTTCGAGACGTTTCAAGCTCGGGGCGATCCGGCGGGGAGGACGCTCGCCTGCGCGGGGGTGATCGACGCGCTTCTTTATGAGATGGCCTGTTCAAAACATCTGGATCGATGGATCTTCCTCTTGGAGAAGTCTCTCCGCAACTCGCCTCCGTTTCCAGATCCCGACGTCGCGCTCCGGCTTGTCTCCGGTCTCTTCAAGGCGATGATGATCCGCAGGCCCGACCATCCCGAAATGAAGGAGTGGGTCGGGCGCCTTCTTGAACGCGTCCCCCCGGCGCGGGATCCGAACCTCCGGGCCGTGGCGATATCGGACGTCGCCTGGCATCATCTCTTCCGCGGGACGTTTTCAGAGGCCGCGAAGTTCATCGAAGAGATGAGAGGGCTCGTTCCTCCGGAGAGCGCCTCGCCGATGGCGCGGGTCTCGCTCCATGCCGTTGAGGCCTGGCATGGGATGCTCACCGGGAAACACCGGGAATGTGTCGCCACGGTCGAAAAGGGGCTTGACCTTTCCCGGGAGACCGGGGTGTCGATCTGGGATTCCCAACTGATGACCCACGCCGCCGCCAGCGCCCTCGCCGCGGGGGATCTGCCGGAAGCCGAACGGTGGATTTCTCGGGGGGAAGGGTTTCTCGGGAAGTTTAAATTCATCCGGCAGGAGTCACAGCGGCTCAATCTCTCCTACCATCATTCCATTGCGGCATGGCTGGCCGTGGCCCAGGGGAATATCGGCCTTGCCCGGGAGCGCCAGGCGCTCGCCCTGGAACTTGCCGAGGCAGCCGGCATGCCGTTCGTACAGTGCCTCAGCCTTCTTGGCATGGCGCAGATTCTCTTTGCCCTTGGGGATCCCCGCCGGGCAAGCGCCCATCTCCGCCGCGCGGCCGCCGTCGCCGCCTCCATGCGAAGCGACAACCTGCGGTTTACCTCTCTTTTGATCGGCGCGTATTTTTCTTTTCAGGGAAAGAGGGAAAAAGAAGGACAGAAGCGGTTGCGGGAAGCCCTGGCTCTGGGGCGGGAGTGCGGATTTTTCACCTGCTACTGGTGGCGGCCTGGAATCATGGCCGATCTCTGCCTGGAGGCCCTCAACGCGAACATCGAAACTGCTTACGTTCAGGAGCTGATCCGAAAGCGCGATCTTGCGCCGGATCATCCCCCGTTGGAGTGCGACCACTGGCCCTGGCGGTTCAAGATCTTTACGTTGGGCCGGTTTGCGCTGGCGGTCGATCACCGGCCGGTCCGCTTTCAAAAAGAGGCCCAGCCCAAACCGCTGGCGCTGTTGAAGGTGCTGATCGCCCTCGGCGGGCGGGAAGTCCCTCAGACCGATCTGACCGAAATCCTCTGGCACGGCTCCGGCGAGAAGGCGGCATACCGGAAGCTGATCACGACATTGCAACGTTTGCGCGCGATTCTGGGGAAAAAAGATCTGGTCCGATTCAGGGAGGGACACCTGACCCTCGACGGCTGCTGGGTTGATGTCTGGTTGTGTGAACGTCTGCTCGAAAAAGGAGAGGCGGTTTTGGATCGGGGTGATCTGGATCAGGCCCGGAAGTTATTTGAGAAAGTGCTGGCGCTTTGTAACGGCCCGTTCCTCGCGGGGGAAGAAGGCGCTTGGCTCGTTCCGGTCCGCGAACGCCTCTGCGGCAAACTCACCGACGTGGTCATCCGATTGGGGGAACAGCTTTTGGAAACGAACCGTCCTCGCGAGGCGTTGCGGGTTTATGAAAAAGGGCTTGAGCTGGTTCAGCGGAAGGGCCTTGAGATCGGCGACGCCGTCGAGGAGTTCTATTACGGGAAGATCTGCTCCCATCACCAGCTCGGTCAAAAGGCCAGAGCGATCAAAACCTACCATGCCTGCCGCCATCTTCTTGCCCGGGAATACGAAACCTCTCCTTCCCCTCAGATCGAGGCGCTCTACCGCACGATCATCGCGGAGCCGTTGTAGTTTGCGTCTTGCCCTCCCGAAATCCCTCCTGGCATGCGTGTTCAAACTGCCTTTTCAAGCCGCTCGGCCAACCAGACTTTAATGATAGACTGACGAGGCACACCCAAACGTTTTGCTTCTCGATCCAATAACTGAATCATCCAGATCGGGAGGTCCACGTTGACCCGTCTCTGTTCCTGCTCAGGCCTTCTGGCTTTGGATAGGTCTAGATGTTTGGAAATATCCTCCCCTTCATCAAATCTTTTTTCAATTTCTTTAGCCTTTATCGCCTTCATATATATCCACCTCTTCTTTTCTGGACCGACGCATCGAAATAATTCTTACCTTCTCTCTCCGATACGTAATAATGTACGTAATAATGCCGGACCGATACTTTTTGGAAATTTTTCCTATCACCAAAAATCTCGCCTCATCGCTGGTTTTTAAGGGAATCTCGATTAAATTAGGGTCGTTCCAGATCGCCTGCGCTTCATCGAAGTCAATTCCATGTTTTTCTTTGTTGATTCCGCTTTTCTGTGGGTCGAACTCAAACGCCATGTATAAAAAATATGCCTAAAAGATACCTTTGTCAATTCGGATGATCACGGAGCCCTTGTCGCCGGCAACTTTCCCGGGAAGGGCCCCTTGCCCCGCCTGATTTTCCGGGAGCCGGTCCTTGACATCTCCAGGCTTTAAAATCCCTCCACGTAATCTCTGTTACTTTTCTGTTACCTTCGGTATGTTTCAATCGGCCCACTTTAAAATCGATCCGCTTTCATTGATCGTGTTTAAGTATCCGAACCTTGGCAAATAGAACAAACACACCAGGAGAAATACAATGAGTTTCTTATCAGATCGGACGCGGGGGATTCTGGGCGCGTTCATAGTACTGTTAGGCGCTTTTCTTTCAGCATGTGGTAGCGATGGGGGCGATGGGGGAACGCCAGTCAACAATCCGATTTGCCTGAACTGTTCCGGGCTAGGTGGAAACGCCAGGCTAAATTGTGAGAGTCAATCCCATTTTTAGTTGAAATTGGTCTTGCGGTTCCTGGTGTGGCTTT
>CAZOFJ010000049.1:0-25843 GCA_964579005.1 uncultured Nitrospirota bacterium | reverse complement strand
CACCACACCAGGAGCCACTTCTCAATTCTCAACTAAGTTTAGGACATTCTCATCTATGGTAATAGGTACACTCAAGCCAAATTCTTTCTGGATTGCCTTAACAGATTCCAGATCATCATTCACGCCTAGATTGATGGCAATGACCTGAATTTTATCGCCGTATTTCTCAAACGTATGTTGCAAGTGCGGCATTTCCTTGCGACAGGGTTGACACCAGGTTGCCCAAAATTTAAGGTAGACCGGCTTTTTACCTTTATATTGACTTAGCTTAACCGTTTGCCCGGAAAGTAATGTGATTGGTAAATCCAGCATTGTTTGATTCACCTCCAATGTCTGCTGTACACACCCGTACATTGACGAAAACAACAAGATTGCAATTGCAACTACTTTTGCCACAGTACTCTCCAATAGTATTTTTGCGCCTAACCATTGATTCACATGCCATTTTGCCCTGATAATACGATATTAGCCTGGTTTTCGGGCCGTTTTGCCCGATGCCTGTTTCAGCGATCTCAGGACACGATGAACGGATTTTATATGCCTGCCTCGACGAGAAGTCAAGCACCGAAACGCCTCGATGAAGTCCGACAGATGTCCCGTCTGCACCGCTACTGTAGTATCTCATCAATTCTGTTACACGCCGTTCGTGGTGAGCCCTTCGACTTTGCTCAGAGCTTGTGAGGAAATCCCAGCGCGAAGCGAGAGCGTCACTGGGTGTGGCTGGCAAGGTGCCCACCCCGAAAAGCAAGTTTTTCGGGGACCCCGGGCGGGTGCACAAGATCTGGGAGTGTAGCAGCGCTACATGACCAGATCTTGGGGGCCCCGCAACGCAGCCAGGCGCGCCCAGAGGCGGTCGCAGCCGTGGGGGGACTCAGGACAGGCTTGTCTAACCATGAACGGAACCCAATGAAATGGTTCACCCTTCGACAAGCTCAGGGTGAACGACGAAGGAGCCACTTCCTTCCCTCTTCCAAAGCGAACATCCCCAGCGCGAACGGAACGAGATAGAGCCAGACCTCCGGGAGGATCGGAGCGGTCCCGAAGAACCGGTTTCCCCACGGGGTATAGTCGATCAGAAGGATCAGGGCGATCTCCGCGGCGATCCCCCAGAGGAGGAGGGGGTTGGCGAAGAGGCGAAAGGAGAGCGCCGACCCCCGGTCGCTTCGGCAGAGAAAGAGATTCACCACCTGCATGACGATGATCGCAGTGAGGCAGGCGGTGGTCGCCTGAAGATAGAGGGGGTCTTTGGGGGAGAGGATCTCGCCATACCGCCATCCGCCGCGATTGAGAACGAAGAAAAAGGCCGCCATCGCCGCAACCGCCTCCAGCAACCCAAGGAAGAGATAAGACCTTGCCAGGAGTGCCCGGCTCCAAAGCCGTTCTTGGCGGGCGCGGGGGGGGCGCCGCATCACTTCCGGTTCGGGTCGCTCGGCCCCCAGCGCCAGCGCCGGGAGGATGTCTGTGCCAAGATCGACCGCCAGGATCTGAATGATCGTGAGCGGAAGGGGAATCCGGAAGAGGACGAAGGCCAGGTAAGGAATCAACTCCGGGACGTTGGAGGTGAGGATGTAGGTGAGAAACTTCCGGAGATTGGCGAAGACGGCCCGCCCCTCCTCGATGGCGGCGACGATGCTGGCGAAGTTGTCGTCCAGGAGAATCATGTCGGCCGATTCACGGGCGACGTCGGTCCCGGCAATCCCCATCGCAACCCCGATGTCGGCCTGTTTGAGGGCCGGCGCGTCGTTGACCCCGTCGCCGGTCACCGCCACGATCTCCCGCTTGCGCTTGAGACACTGGACGATCCGGAGCTTCTGATCGGCCGTGACCCGGGCAAAATGAATTTCAGGAACGTCGAGGGCGAGCTGGAGCTGTGTGTCGGAGAGCCGGCGGAGCCGGTCGCCGGTCAGGATCGTCGGCCCGGGGGTTTGGATCAGACCGATTTCTTTCCCGATCGCCAAAGCGGTTCCGGGGTGGTCGCCGGTGACCATGAACACCTTGATCCCGGCCTCCCGGCACCGTCGAATCGCGTCGGGGACTTCCGGCCTCGGCGGATCTTCCAGTCCAACGAGACCCAAGAGGATCATCGCTTCCTCCAGGCGAGACCGGTCGATCCCATCCGGAATGATCCGGTGCGCGAACGACAAGACCCGCAACCCCTCTTCCGCCATCGACCGCTCGGCCTTGAGAAACTTCTCCTTGATCTCCTCCGAGAGGGAGGTCGTTGCGCCGTTCCACTCGACCGATTGGCAGAGAGGAAGGAGAGATTCGAGCGCCCCCTTGGTGTAGACGACCGCTCCGCGGGGGGTCTCGTAGAGAATCGAGAGACGCTTCCGATCGGAATCAAACGGAACCTCGTCCAACCGCCGGGGGGGTGGGGTTTCGGGCAAGACCGCCCTTGCCATTTGGACCAGGGCGATCTCCATCGGGTCGCCGCTCAAGACCGTTTTCCCTTCCTTCATCAGTTCCCGAAGGTCTTGGGAGAGGAGGGCCGCTTCGAAGAGGGGACGGTAACTCTCTTTGAGCCCCGGGTGGCGGTCGAGCGACGCCGGTTCCAGGAATCGGTCGGAGAGATAAAGCCGTCGAGCCACCATCCGGTTTTCGGTGAGGGTCCCGGTCTTGTCGGTGCAGATGACCGTCGTCGAACCCAAGGTCTCGACGGAGGGGAGATGGCGGATCAGGACGTTTCGCTTTACCATCCGCTGGCTCCCCATGGCAAGGGCGAGTGTCACCGTGGGGAGAAGCCCCTCCGGAACGTTTGCCACGATGATTCCAATGGCGAAGATGAAGTTTTCCCAGAAGGGGAGGCCGATGGCGCGGCCGATGAAAAAAAAGAGGACCCCGATGCCGACCGAAAGATGCGCGATCAGGCGGGAGAGAGAGACGATCTCCTTCTGAAGGGGGGAGAGGGGGGCCTCGGCCGATTGGGCCAGGTGGGCGATCTTCCCGAACTCGGTCAACATTCCGGTGGCGAAGACCAGGGCGGTCGCCCGGCCTGCCGCCATCGACGTCCCGGCAAGAAGGATGTTCTTTGCCTGGGTCAGCTCCTCGGTTTCGCTCGGAGCGGTGTTCTTCCCCTTGGGGAGCGATTCCCCGGTGACGGTCGCCATGTTCACCCGGACGCCATACGCCTCGATCAGACGGGCGTCGGCCGGGATGTCGTCCCCTTCTTCCAGGAAGATCACGTCGCCGGGGACCAGATCGGCGGCTGGAATTCGGCTGGCGATCTGGTTTCGGAGAACCCGGACCTCCTTGGGAAGGAGCTGCTGGAGGGCGGCAATTGCCCGTTCGGCGCGGTACTCTTGCCAAAATGAAAAGAGGCCGTTGATGACGATCACTCCGAGGATGGCAATACCCAAGACGGCCATCCCCTGGCCGGGGCTCTGCCATTCTGCGATAAAGGCGAGGAGTGCCGCGACGAAGAGGATGAGGGCGAAGAAGTGGATGAACCCCCGGAGAAACTTGAGGAGGAGCCGCTCCCGCCGGGCCGCTTCGATCCGATTTGGCCCGAACGCCGAAAGCCGACGGCGGGCCTCGTCTCCCGAGAGACCGGCTGACCGGCTCTGGAGGCTGGCGAGGGCCTCCTCGACGGTGAGGTGGTGGATTTTCATCTGCCCGCCCTTATAGGTAACTACTCAGGTTGCCCATCTTTTGCTCCATGGCGGCGTTGCTGCGGTGCTCGAATCCTCACGTATAGATACATACGCTGCGGTTCTGCGCTCCTCGTCCGGGGTCCCCGAAAAGTCTGCTTTTCGGGGTGGGCACCTTGCCCTGAAGCAAAACCTAGGCAACCTGAGCAGTTACTCTTATAGAGAAATTCCGAGCAAGCCGGTCAACTCGGTTTGATACCGTTCGAGGGTTTCTTTGGAAGTGGCTTCGATGACCAGCTTCGCCACCGGCTCCGTGTTGGAAGGGCGGAGATTGAACCAGCCGTCGGGATATTCAACCGTGACGCCGTCGAGTTCGGAGAGGATCCCGTCCCGGAAGCGGTTTTTCACCTTCTCGACCAGGGCCGGCGGGTTCTCCGTTTCGATCCGGATTTCGCCGCTTTGAGCGTATCGCTTGAGCGGGCGGAGCGCTTCGGAAAGGCTTTTTCCCGCGTGTGACAAATAGGAAAAAAGCTGGAGCGCGGCGTAGAGGGGATCGTCGATTCCGAAATGCTCGCGGTACATAATGTGACCGGACAGTTCGCCGGCCAAAAGGGCGTCGTCATACCGGTGGAGGGCTTCCTTGTAGAAGGGATTGCCGACGCGCATCACGACGGGACGGCCTCCCATCGCCTCGATCTCTTCCTTGACGGCGCGGCTGAAACGGAGGTCGTAAAACAGACTCCCTTTGCGTTGCTCCAACGCCTGCCGGGCCAGCAGTGCAAAGACCAGGTCCATCGGCGCGATTTCTCCCTGCTCGTCGGTGAACACCACCCGATCGGAATCGCCGTCGAACATGATCCCAAGATCGGTCTTCCTCCGCTTCACCTCCCGCCGGAGATCGTTCAGGTTCTCCGATCGGAGGGTATCGCAGGGGTGGTTTGGGAAGTTTCCGTCCGGGACGTGATAGAGAAGCGTGTGCGGAATCCCCAACCGCTCCAGGACCCCGAGGGGGAGGCCTCCCACGCCGTTGGAGCAATCGACCACAATGGAGAGAGAAGCGAGTCCCGTGTCTTTAAATCTCCCCGCCAGGTCGTCTTCGTATTCCGGACGGATCGGTCTCAGGAGGAGTTGTCCCCTCCGTTTTCCTCCTTCGAAACGGTTCTCCAAGACCCGTTTTTCGATCGCCTCCAACCCCCTTCCGTAATAGACCTGTTCGACGTTGGGGTCGATCACCTTGAACCCGTTGTACTCCTTTGGATTGTGCGAAGCGGTCACCATCAGGCCGTACCGTTTCAAACGGCTGACGGCGAAATTGAGCATCGGCGTGGTGACCATCCCGGTATCGAGAACCGTGACGCCGCTCTCGATCAATCCATCGATAAGGGATTCTGTCAGAGAGGGAGAGGAGAGCCGCGCGTCGCGGCCGATGACGATCTCCTCCGCTCCGGACCAGGAGGCGACGGCCCGGCCGATCTTCCGCGCCACACCGCAATCGATCGGGTTGGGCGCGGTTCCACGGATGTCATACGATTTGAAATAGGATAAACGCGACGTCATCATGACTCCTTTTGTGAGACGATCTCAAAACCCCTCATTACGCCCTACGCCGCCAGAGCCCGCTCGGTTTCCAGGATCATCACGGTGGTCTTCATCACTGCGTCGGGGTTCAGCGAGATGCTGTCGATCCCCTCTTCCACCAGGAAACGGGCGAACTCCGGATAGTCGCTCGGGGCCTGGCCGCAGATTCCGATCTTACACCCCTTCGCCTTCGCCGCCTGGATGACCGCGGCGATCATCTTCTTGACCGCGGGGTTCCGCTCGTCGAAGATCGGGGCGACGATCGCCGAGTCGCGATCGACCCCCAGGACCAACTGGGTCAGGTCGTTGGAGCCGATCGAGAAGCCGTCGAAGACCTCGGCGAATTGATCGGCGAGCAGCACGTTGCTCGGGATCTCGCACATGACATAGACCTCCAGACCTCCTTTGCCGCGACGGAGGCCGTGCTTTTCCATCTCGGCGATCACCTTCTTTCCCTCCTCGACGGTTCGACAGAAGGGGACCATCAGCTTGATGTTCGTGAGTCCCATCTCGTCGCGGACCTTCTTCATCGCCCGGCACTCCAGCGCGAAGCCGTCCCGGTATTTCGGATGATCGTAGCGCGAGGCGCCGCGGAAGCCGAGCATCGGGTTCTCCTCCTGTGGCTCGTAGCCCTTTCCGCCGATCAGGTTGGCGTATTCGTTGGTCTTAAAGTCGCTGAGCCGGACGATCACATCCCGTGGGTAGAAGGCGGCGCCGATCATCGCCACCCCCTGGGCGAGCTTGTCGACGAAGAACCGCGGCTTGTCCGAATAGGTCGTGGTCAAACGGTCGATCTCGGCCTTCACCGAAGGGTCTTCCAATTTGTCATAGTCGATCAGCGCCATCGGGTGGATCCCGATCGAGTTGCTGATGATGAACTCTTCCCGCGCGAGGCCGACCCCGTCATTTGGGATGAAGGAGAGACCGAACGCCTCTTGGGGGTTCGCGACGTTCATCATGACCTGCGTCTTGGGGCGGCCGATTCCTTTCAGATCAATTCGCTCGATGTCGAAGGGGAGTGTCCCCTCGTAGACAAACCCGGTCTCTCCCTCGGCGCAGGAGACAGTGATTTCCTGGCCGTCCTTCAATACCTCGGTCGCCCGCTTCGCGCCGACGATGGCGGGGAGTCCCAATTCTCTGCTGACGATCGCCGCGTGGGCCGTCCGTCCTCCCCGGTTGGTGATGATCGCCGCCGCTTTCTTCATGATCGGCTCCCAGTCAGGGTCGGTCTTGTCGGTCACCAGGATCTCCCCGGCGTTGAATTGATGAAGCTGCGCGACATTCTTGATGACGTGGGCCTTGCCGGTCGCGATCTTCTCCCCCACGCTCCGGCCGGTAACGAGGACCGCTCCCCGCTGCTTGATCCGATAGACCTCCATCACACTCCGGTCCCGTTGCGATTGAACCGTCTCCGGACGGGCCTGGACGATGAAGAGATCGCCGGTCAAACCATCCTTCGCCCACTCCATGTCCATCGGGGTCTCGCGTCCGGTCTTTGCACTGTAATGGTCCTCGATCACGCAAGCCCAGCGGGCGAGGGTCAGGATCTCGTCGTCGGTCAAAGCAAACCTCACCCGGTCGTCGAGGGGGACCGGGATGTTCTTCGTCATCTTCCCGCCGCCGATGTCGTAGACAAGCTTAAACTCCTTGTTCCCGACGAGCTTTTGGAGAATCGGCCGGAACCCTTGTAGCAGCGTTGGTTTAAAGACCGTGTATTCGTCAGGGTTGACCGAACCCTGGACGACATTTTCTCCCAGGCCGTAGGCGGCGTTAATCAGGACCGCGTTCTTGAATCCGGTTTCGGTATCAATGGAGAACATCACCCCGGAGGCGGCGAGGTCGGAGCGGACCATCCGCTGGATGCCGATCGACAACGCAATCTTGAGAGAATCAAAGCCCTTGTCGGCCCGGTAGGAGAGGGCGCGGTCGGTGAAGAGGGAGGCGAAGCAGCGCTTGCAGGCGTCGAGGAGCGCAGTGTGCCCCTGCACGTTAAGGTAGGTTTCCTGCTGCCCGGCGAAGCTGGCGTCGGGGAGGTCTTCGGCGGTGGCGCTGCTTCGAACGGCGACGTCCAGCGGCTGGGAGGCTCCGTCACTGAGGCCATCATATGCCGCGACGATTTCCTCTTCGAGGTCCGTCGGGAGGACCGCCGAGAGGATCGCCTGTCGAACCTGAAGGCCTCGGCGGCGGAGGTTCCCGATGTCCCGGGTGTCGAGGCCGCGGAGGATTTCCACCATCCGTTGATCGAGTTTCGCTTCTTGAAGAAAATAGCGGTAAGCTTCGGCGGTGACGGCGAAGCCGTTCGGAACCTTCACCCCCTTGGCCGACAGCTCCCGGACCATCTCGCCGAGCGACGCGTTTTTCCCTCCCACGAGCGGGACATCGTCGATTCCGATCTCATTGAACCATCGGATGTAGTGGTTTTTCTTTTTTGATATCGCCATTCCTTGCTCCCAATTACTTCTGCAGATCGCTTTGCATGTATTTCACCAGAGCGTCGGCCTCCGCGTCGGAGACCAATCCCTTCGGCATCCCGACCGGGATGTTCGGAAATTTTTTCTCGGCCCCTTGGCGGCCCTCCAGAAGGACCTTCTTGATCTCGGTCGGCTTTCCCTTGGTGATGAACGGACTCCCCTTCAGCGCCGGGCCGGTCGGGGCCCCCTCCCCTTTGACCCCGTGACAGGCGACGCACTTTTTGGCGTAAAGATCGGCCCCTTCGGCCCCCCACGCCGTGCCGGTGATTACAAACCCGATTGCGATGATCAAAACCGCGCCGATGTGTCGCATCTTGCTCCTCCTCTCACTCGTTCTCTTTATATTTCTCCGCCAAATTGATCCCAAGCTGATCCAAAGCGGGTCTAAAGGCTGATGACAGCCTCTTATCCCGGAGGCCCTTCCAGGAGAATCTCGATCTTGGGCGGGTGGGTGAGCGAATTCTGGACGGTGCATCCCTCCACCACCTTTTGGAGCCGATCCTTCATCTCCGATGGAAACCCCTTCGGAAGATCGAGCCGGACCGCGATCTCGCTGATCCGTCGTGGCCGCTCGGCATATCCCCATTCAACCGCAGCCTTCAATCCCTCCGCCGGGAGCTGGTGGCGCTGACAGAAGCGGAGGGCAAAGTAGCCGATACAGGCGCCGAGAGAGGCGACGAACATTTCGACCGGGGTCATCCCACGATCCTCTCCGCCGTCTTCGGTCGGTTGATCGGCAAGGAATGTGTGGCCTCGGACCGCCACCGCCAATTGAACGCCACCGGCCCAGGTGACGATCATCGAATCTTTTGGATCTTCAACAGACATCGGTTTTACCTCGTTTTTGTTATTTCGGTTAGGGGAAAAACGTGACCAGGGGAAAGATGCCACACCCGGAGGGTGGGACACAAGCCCCCAAACGGGGTGTTCTACGATATTTGGTTCGATGATTGGAGATCGGGATGTGGTGACGAGAGGGAATGAAAGATCGTCTTTAACTTGCAGGTGGGTTTTTCAATCCCGGTAGCGTTTTCGGAGATTTGGGCGTACAACTCCGCTTTGTTTGATCGTTAGCATGGTCCGTTGTGGGTGGGTCATCGATTTCGAAGAAACTCGTCAATGGTGAGACCGATATCCTTTGCGATTTGCCGCAGCAAGATGGGAGAAATGTCCCTTCCCGGATGGAAGGGGACTGTTGTGCAACGGCCGTCAGGATGACGCAGTTGCTTGTGAGAACCTCTTTGTCGGACTTCTTGAAACCCAAGGCGCTCAAGGATGGCAAGGACTTCCCGTGGTTTAAAGACCGGAATGTTCCCCATGATTATTTAAGCCACGACCACATTCTGCGTGCCTACAAACTCACCTTCTAGTTTTGGTTCTCCGTCTTCCATGAGCATCTCAATGACCTCTTTGAGGTTCTTATTCAGTTCGTCAAGGGTGGCTGCTTGTGAGTGTGCTCCTGGAAATCCGGGAACAAATCCGACGTAAAGACCCGTATCCGGACATTTCTCTACAACGGCAGTAAAAATTCTCATTCCTTGCCTCCTTCATGTCGATTCGAACTACATGATATCATTTTTTTGCGGCCATCTTTTACCGTCTGAATTTTCTATAGTCCAATGCCTCAATGAAGTCAATAGATTATTCTGCAGGAGAATGGGATGACTGTTTTGAAGCGCCGATTAGAGTAAAAAATGACTGCAGCGAAACAAAGCCTCTCCAAATGGACTTGAGGCCAACGGTTCGCTGCAGTCCGAATTTCGATTCTCACTGTCTGATGAATAAGAACGGATCCGGCTTGATGTTCGCCGCCCACGACTATTTGAGAACGACAGCCTGGCTCCCCTTCAACAACTGGGCTTTTTGCAATGTCAGTGCCTTGGTATGGGCCAACATCGTATCGACGATTGAGGAAGCAAAAATAAACTCGGCCGGTGTGGTCCATCCCGGCTTTCTGAGAATGAGGATTAATTTCTTAAAGTCTTCCGCGCTGTTCAGCTTTGCAAGCGCATCACTCAACGCTGTCACCTTTTTCTCCAGAATTTTTGCATCTACTCGTATTGCCATTGTAATCTCCTCCTGAATGAGTGAGCCGATGATGGGTGATTCCTGTCGCCCCGACGATGGGCAAATAAGAAACGTCCTTTGGGGAAATAGAGATTATCGAATGAACGAGTTTGATCATATCGGAATTGGTTAAATCAGTCAAACGTCCGCAATAAAGTATCCCGGTGGAGTTTTAGCATGAAGAAGATCAAAAAGGCGGTTGCAAAGGCGGTCAGCACGAGGAACCTTGCCCAATAAACCACCCGCTTTTCATCTTCTCCGGAGATCACGCCGAACCCTTTTCCCCCGGTGTATCGCAGAGCGATGACGAGGAGGCCGAAAAGAAAAAGAAGAGCCACATCGAGCGCGAAGTACTTCACCGGTGTATGCCTTAACCAAGAAGAACCATACGACACCTAGCATGAAGCTCAGCGCTATTCGGGCCGTACATTGCCGAATATCAAATATAAAGCCTCACCCCTGACCCTTTAAATTTCCAATAATTTCAAGTAAACGTTTCCTCAGACGCTCTGCGTTCAGTATTTCACACTCCCAAACTACAAAGACTCTCCAACCGAAGCGCTTCAGCTCAGATCGGTTTCTCTTGTCTCGCGCAACATTGCGATCCAGTTTCGTCTGCCAATAGTCCAGACGAGAACTGGGTCTGGAGGCATGCTTGCAACCGGGGTGCTGATGCCAGAAACAGCCATGCACGAGAACAACTGTTCGATATTTTGGGAGCACAATATCCGGTTTGCCTGGAAGGTCTTTACGGTGTAGGCGGAAGCGAAAGCCCGCTTCATGCAACGAGCTTCTGACGATAAGCTCTGGTGTCGTGTTTCGGCTCTTTACTGCGGCCATCGTCTGGCGGCGCTGCTCAGGACTAAGGGTGTCCACAACTGCTACCTGGCTCGTAGGACAGACGTCCAGCCGCTCTGGTGCAGTTGGTTACTCCCTGCGGTGTAGGTCGTGCGGCGCTGGACATCTGCTCCGTGCATACGCGCCTCAATACGCACCTCCACCGCTTCGTCTTCCTGAGTGTGAAAGGCAGTGGCAATGACGTTCAGGAATCTGATATCACTCAAAGTCCAGGGGCGCGGGTTCGGGTTGTTACGTGCATCAGGGATGGTGCGGGGGAAAAGATAGACGCAAGGTGGAGGGACGTGTTTTCCTAAAAGTTCAGTGGAGCGCTCAGGGTGGGCTTGCAACTTCGGGCAAGGTCTTGACAATGTGCCGCACAACATATCCCAGATGATGAGGCCATCTACTCGCTCACGGCGGGCCACTATCTCCGCGCTTAGACGGGTATGGATGCCGCTCCAAGCGTTATGCCTAGGGTCAGAGCCTGGATTCTGGCAGAGCGACCAAATGACAAATTCGTCGGCGTTCTGGGGTCTCACGAAAATATTCGTGTTGTTTCCGTCTAGACAGCCTTTTGCCTCCACGCAACACAACCTGCCATCGTTGAAATATACTTCAAAGTCGTGGCGCTCTCGCGTTCCAACAAACTCGTAGCGTTGAATAAGGCCACGGTTTTGCAGTAACAGAAGCGCGGCCTGGATAAAAGCATACTTGATGCTGGTGGTCGCGGCTTGTTGCCCGCGAAGTCGTTCGATAGCACTCTTGAACAATCCGGATTCCTCGAATGCTTCACGATCTAAGCCGTGTGAACCGATGGAGTGCGCGGCAGCTTTCAGCGCTTCAGAGTACTCATCTACGATTTGTGCCCAGTCTTGGCGGCGTGAACACGGGATTATCGGGTGGTTAGGCAAAGTTCCGCCTCCACTGCTCGTTGTTGTTCTATAACCAGATGAGCCGATATTGCGAGCGGCTGGATAATATGCTGCTCTAACCACTCGACGACAGGAACAATAACGCCGTCACCGGTCAGGTGATAAGTGTCGTTGTAACGGTCGGGAAGCATGTAGCTTTCGGGAAGGCCCATGAGCCGGGCTGTCTCGCGTGGAGATATGAGCCGAGATCGAACGCAATCACCTTCAACGACCATGATAATCTGACGGCTTGAGCCGCCAGCAGGTGTGCGTAGGCAACCGCTCACACCGTCGAAGCGAACCTCGGCCCGCTGCACCCCGTGGCGCGTGCGTTTGTAAATGGTACCCACCTGACGAACGCCGGAGCGCTGCGCCTGAACTACTTTCTTCAGATTGGGGGGAGACATCATGTCTAGTAACTTCTTGGTCTCTGCAGTTGAGCGCCATTCTACTCCACGCGGTTCGTGTTCGATAATGTCGGACAGGTGAGGCGCTTCTTGCGTAGGCGTCGGCAGTTTCCACCACGTCCACGCTTTGCGCACCTTAGGCGGTAGCCCCTCTACTACATCTTGCAGCGATTTAGGATGCCACGCCGGATTAGGAACAAGACTTGAGATTCCCTTCGGAATTGTAACGTCCCGATCGACCGCAACTATAAACAGGCGGGGGCGAGACTGGGCGACGAAGTAAGCACCATCAAGCAGCACAGCGCCTGCGCGGTAATCGGCATCAGCCAAGGCAGAGACAAGTTTCGATAGGTCTTGGCCATTATGTGAGGTAATGAGGCCAGCAACGTTTTCAATCGCAATAATGGGTGGGTTGCGTTCCTCGCTCTTGAGCGACAGGATTAGGTTCCAGAATGGCCAGAATACGCCGCTACGTTTACCGGCAAGGCCAGCACCAGGGCCAGCTAGACTCAAGTCCTGACAAGGGAACGAAGCCCAAGCCAACGTAGACCTGCCTGGCAGCTGGGCAATGGTAACGTCGCGCACATCTCCATGTACAAGTTCAGATGCCCCGCTAAAGTTTGTGCGGTATGCGGCGACTTTTTTAGCATCAAAATCATTTGCAAAAAGGCACTTCCACGCGGCTCCAAGACCAAGACGAACCATCCCGCCGCCCGCAAAGAACTCGTAGAAACTGAAGGGCCGCAAAGGGTCTGCGTTCATAGGCTATTAACCTCCTTCATTGAAGGGATATACGAAGGTTCTGACATAGATTTAGAATAGACAGGCTTAGATGGCAGTATCCAACTTTGGATGGAAATGCTACCCCTCTTTGAAAAATTTTGCAATTGTCCTTAAACAATCGGAAGCAAGAGTCAAACAATAAATCTAGTGTGGAAGATTAATGAAAGCAAGCAAGCTGAGAAGCTTTACCGCGCCGCCAACCCCGTAAACACGCTGCACGGAGAATTCAATAAACGGCTGAGGCCAGACGCCAAGGAGGATCACGCCGGAAACTCCGGCATAGATCACGACCTTCATCGGCATCGTGAGGTGAATGGGGGTGGTCTCTTTCGGTTCGAGGGTGTAGATCTTATCTGCTACGATCAGGTAGTCGTTTTCAGATGACATTTCAAATGTCGTTCCTTCTCTTCTTGATTATATTGGGCCTTCTCTTGACATGGATTACACCAAGAACGATGATTTTCTCCTTCTCAACCACGTAAATTATTTTGTATGGGAACCTTTTTGTGAGATGTTTCCTCGTCCCTTTATATTCTGTTGGCCGACTCTCTGGATTCCTTTGGATAAAGCTCAACCCGGCGTCAACCTGCAGGAGAAAGTCGTGGCCGAGTCCCGTCCTCTTGTCTTCATACCATGAAAAGGCGTCTTTTAAATCATCCTCGGCCTCGGGCCTGATGATGATCGGACGGTTCATTTTCTACCCGTTATTCTTTTAGAAACATCCTCCCACGGAGAGCCTAGCTCAGGATTTTTGTGATAAGCCTCTAACCGTTCATCAATGATTTTCTTTTCCCCTTCAGTCAGTTCGACCGCGTCCGCTTCAGCGGCGATCGTATCCCAAAGATCTTCTACAAGCTGCATCCTCTCCGGAATGGACAGGTTCAGTAAATCCGTTGCAGTCGGCTTTTTCAAAAGGTCACCTCCTACCGGTTTTATTGAGGATGTTTCTTTTTCACATGATTGAAATCGCTACACAGAAGCTTACCAAAAAAGAAGAGCGGATGCCAGAGAAAGAAAGCGATCTCCCCCGGCGCATCATCCGCGGTTATTTAGGAGATTTGGGCGTGCAACTCCAAGAGGGAGCCGAGGCAAAGTTCGAGTTCGCCTCAACGTGGCATCCGCTCCCCCAGATGGATCTGCGCCGATCAGAAGAGATAGGAGACCGATGCTTCCAGGGTCCAACTGTGGTATCCGGGAGAGCGGTTGAACTCGCCGTTGAAGCTTGCGCGGAGCCGGTCGTTCCAGGCATAAACCGACCGGATCGCGCCATACTCGACCCATCGGTTTCCACGCAATCGGTCATTCGCCAGGCCGAACCCTCCTTCTCCCTCCAAGAGGCTTCCCGAGTTCCACGATCGCCGGTAGAGAAAGAACGTCCGGGCGACGTTCAACCCGGCGGGGGTATAATATCGGTCCGATTGAAATTGCGTGTCGCTTCGGATCAAGAGGGCGCCGACCTGCCAATCGGGCATCGCCGGGATGCGATAGGAGAGCCCCGACCGGAAATCGATCCGGTCGTTCCCGTCATCGTAGGAGCGATATAAGAGCTGAATCCGCCCGACCCATTGCGGTGTGATCCGACGAAGATAACGCGCGCCGAGGTTCTTCGTCTGAAGGCCGGCTTCGTGCGCCCGGAGGGTCTCGACATCTTCATATCCTCCTTGCAACTCGATCTCCTGAAGGTCGGCGAGGTGGGTGGCCTGGATCCAGGCATTGACTGTTTTATGATCCCGTTCGAGGAACCGCGCCCGGACCTTTCCCTCCAGGAGAATCCGCGGGAGACCGTGCCAGCGGGCCCCGATCGTCCACTCTTGGCCCGAAAGCGGGGAGAACCCCTTTTCCCGAAAGGAAATCTGTCCCACCTCGGTCCACAGATCGATCGGGCGATCGAGGGGATACCGCAAGGAGATCGATTCCCAATGATTCGTCCGGTCATTGGAGTCATGGAAGAGGCCGAGACGGCCCCCGACCTGCGGCCGGTTTTGCCATCGGATTTTATCCATCAACGGACCGTCTCCGCCGGCCCGCTCCGATCCTTCTTCCAGGGAGCGGTTGAAGTGTTCGCGCGCCTCTCGAAATCGCCCTTCTTGGTAAGAGAGGGCGGCGAGGTAATATTCACTCTCTCCCTTCAAGAGGGGCGCCTCGGAAGGGAGCCGTTGAAAAAGCGTTCGGGCGCTTTGGTAACGGCCGTTCCAGTAGTGCGATTGGCCGATCTTGAGGGTCGCCGCATATCCCGGATGTTGAAGGGTGAGATGGTCGAGGAGTTTTTTCCCGTCCCATGATCGAGGGACGTTGAAGCGGCGGAGCATCCGGCCCGGCGGGGATGGACCGGTCTCGACCACGTTGTATCCATTCTGGTCTTGGACGAAGCCAAAACGGAAGTAGCTTCCAAGGAACCGTTCGTTGATTTCCGCCGCGCGCGGTTCGTTGCCGACATTCTCCTGTCCCGCTTCGGAGAAGGGGAAGGCATACCCGATCAGATCGAGTCCCGGAACCTCCCGGCCGAGGAGACGGAGACTCTCCCGGTAGTCGAATTCCAACCGTTGAAGGAATTCCCCCTCTTGTTCCAACCGCGCCTGTTCCTTGATCCAGAGGCGATTGACGAGAAAACTGCCGAGTTGTTCCGAGGAATCGGTCGGAATCAGATCATGCGCATGGTCGCCGTGGCTCTGAAGATCCCACCGTCCGGTCGCGGCAAAACGGCGGATCGTCTCCCAGTCTGCGAAAAAGGGATGTTTGTCGAGGATTCTCGCTGTCGGGACGAACATCGTCGCTTTCATTCCATGTTTCGCCAGGATCGGATCGCCCAAAACGAAGGAGTCGATTCGCGCATCGTCGAAGGTGATCAGGATCGGCTTGGACGGGAACGGTTCTTTCCCGTCGATCATCCGGCCGAGCTCCCGGACGGTGATCGTTCGGTAGCCGGCCTCCCGGAGCGCTTTTAACTGCGAGTCGAGAAGGTCGGCCGACAGGTTCATGCTCCTGGAATGGTCGCTCAACCCGTGATAAAGGAGAATCGGAATATGCCGCTTGGTCTCGGGGAGACGGGCGACCCGCGCGAAGGCCGATTCGGCGGCGGCCGGGTTTCCCATTCCGGTATAGATCGCCCCCTTTTGCAGATCAACTTCGTACTCTTTCAGAAAAGCGGCCCGATTCCGGGAAAGCGAAACCAACGCCTCGTCGAGTCGGCCCGCTTCGACCCGGGTTTGAAGGAGGCCGGTGTAAACCCTTCGGTTGTCGGGATATCGGCCTTCCAAATCGGTATAAAGCCGTTCCGATTCGTCATAATTTCCGGTGAGCCGCAGGGCCTCGGCGAGAGAGAGGAGAATTTCGAGATGATCGGGATGGGCTTGCCGGGCAAGCCTCAGGGTCTCCAGGCGTTCCGGTCGAAGGTCGATCTCTTGATAGAGCCGGGAGAGTTCGAGCCAAAAAGAAGGATGCTCCGGAAATGCCCCGGTCAGCCGGCGATACCATCGAATCGCTTCTTCCGGTTTTTCACGGAGGAGGGCGTCTTCGGCCAGAAACCGGAGGATCGCTTGTTTTGGGGGATTCCCCTCGGCCCGCCGCATCGCTTCGGCGACTGCCTTCTCATACTCGCCCGATTCATACATCGACCGGAGCCAGAAATATTCCGCCTTGGGGGAATTGGAACCGAGATCGAGGACCTTCCGCCACTGTGTTTTTCCACGGTGGAAGTCATGATGCTGCATCAGCATCTCCCCCCAAAAGGTTTGGATCGGGAGATGGTCGGGAGCGTCGCCCGCCAGTTGTTCCGCTGTGCTTCGGGCCGCGTCGAACCGCCGGTCCAGGAAATAGGCCTTGGCGAGCCGGAGCCGTTCGTCCGGCTGATTGGGCAAGAGTTCAAGACTGGCGCGGGCCGATGCGATCGCCTCCGGGTTCCGTCCCTTAAAGAGATAGAGCTGCGTCAGGAGATTGTGCGGATCCGGCCGATCAGAATCGATTTCGCGATACCGTTTCCAAGCCCCTTCGGCGAGGTCTAGTTTTCCGATCCGCCAGTAGGACCAACCGAGATCGCGATGGGCCTGCCGATTCTTCGGATCGAATCGAAGCGCCTCCGTAAAATCTTGAATCGCCGTTTCATACCTTTCCCCTTGAACCGCGATCCCCCCGCGATAGGCATACAATCGACCGAGGGCCGGGCCGACCGGCGAGGGCGGGGCGGTCTTCACGCCGGCCGGGAGACCTTTGGTAGCGCTTTTGATGAAACCCTGGAGGAAGGCGATCCCTTCCTCGATTTTATCGTTCTCAATGAAAAGATGGGTCGTCCGAAGGGGCCATGCCTCGTCTTCCCATGCCGGGAGGGAGGAGAGGTCAGTGAGCCATCCGGTTGCAATTGGGAGTTTCCCCTCCTGAAGGGCAATTTCGCCGAGACGGTAAGGGATCTCCGGATCACGCCTTCCCGATTGCCATCCCCGTTCATACCAACCGCGTGCGATGGCGGTTTCTCCCTGTTCCATGTAAGCCTCGGCGAGGGGGCGATAGAGACGGCTTGGATTGGGATCATGGGTCAGGGCCTGTTGCCAATGTCTGATCGCCTCTTTGATTTTTCCCTGTTTCCGATCGGTCCAACCGAGGCTGATCCAATATTGGGGGTTCTCCGGGTCCCAACGGAGGGCCGTCCGATAGGCGGTCTCGGCATCGAGATAAGCCCCGTTCTGGTAGCTCTGGTTTCCCCGGCGCGCATTCAAGCGTCCCAGATGGATCGGGAGGAGGGGCGAGGGGGAATGGGAGACCGCCTTTTCCAAAAAAGCGATCGCTTTTTCCTCTTCTTCCCGCTTCTCATAGAGGGCCATTTTCCGGAGAATGGCGACGAGATTTTCCGGTTCCATCCCAAGGGCCGCCTCGTATTGCCGGGCCGCCGCGTCCCATTTCTCCTCCGCCTCGTAGACCTCGCCGAGACGGAGACGGATGTTGGGTTGATCGGGCCGGACCCGAAGGCTTTTGAGATAATACCGGGCCGCGTGATCCCATGCCTGTTCGGTGAGATGGAGGTTTCCGATTTCGTTCAAGAGGGAAAGAGTGTCCGGTTCTAATTTCAGGAGCGTTTCCCATACCCGGATCGCCTCCTCTTTCCGATTCATTTTAGAGTAGGTCCAGCCGATGTTTTCCCACCCTTTTAACAGGCCGGGGTCGCGTTTCGTCGCCTGCTTGAATCGGAGGAGCGCCTCCGGATAACGCTCCTGCTTGTAGAGAGTGACCCCTTCGTCGAGGAGGTCTTGACCGGGAGATTTTCCCCAGGAGAAGCGGGCATGGGTGAGATTGATAAAAAAGAAGAAGAGGAAAAGCGCGAACAATCTATTCCGAATCAGGATATTTGGCCGATGAAGGCCACTGGTTTTTACCATTGTTTCCTTCCAAATGATTGATAAACGGTTGACGAAGAAGAAAGGCTATCCGAAGTGCCTAAAACGCAAGCCTGAGGCCGCGTTTCTGAAAGGCATATTCCCAGTCACGCAAAAGGGGCTCCCACTTTTTGCGACCCGCTTCGGAAAGAGCTTGTCGATCGATGTAGATGCCGTCCCATCCTTCTTTCTCGGCCCGTTCGAGAAGATCGTTCAAAAGAGCGATTTCCATTTTGGTTTCGGATGAAGACGGCGTCCCTGCGATTGCCGGGATGGGACGACGATCTTCTTCCAGGCGGACTGTCGGGAGGATTTCCCATCCGTACCGGCGGGAAAAAATTTTGAAGAGATCGGCCTCGAATGGAACGGCATCTTTCCGGTTTTCCCGGATTGTCATCCAGGGAGGAGAAAGGGCGGCGATCCGCGGGGCCTCTTTGACGAGAGCGGCGATCGCTTCCGGTGTCGGGTTTTTCCCCACCCGGCGGATCTCGCCGGTATGGCGGGTGAAGCGGAGATCGGCGAGGCGAAGCGCCGCGCGGCCATCGGCTTCCCAGGCGATCCAACCGAGCGGCCCCCGCGAGGGAAGGGGAAGATAGATCGGGCGATCGGAGAGGGGATGTCGATCCCATTCGATCCAGAGCCCTTTTCCCCGCTTGACGAGTTTGACATGATGCCACTCTCCCGGTTTGGCCTCGGCGGGAAAACGTGCAATCGTTTCGAGCAGGCCATTTTGTGTCCGATATTGAAGAGAAAGTCCCTTTCCCCCGCCATCTCCTCCCCAACGCCACATGTCGCCCGACGACGATTCCTGGATCAGCCAGAAACCGCCGCTCTCGACGGAGAGGTCGGCTTCCATCATCCACTCTTCCGCCCATGTGCTCCCGGGAAACCAGAGATCGGCGCGCGGGGCCCCCTCCAGAAGGAGCCGGTCTCCTTCCATCGAAACGAGCCCTTCTCCTTCGATCCATCCCGGTTTTTCCGGAGTCTCTTTCTGGTGATCATTCCCTTTTTTAGACCATTCGGCCTTTTCCGGCGGCGGGGCCATCGCGGTGGTCAGACGGTACACCAACTCTTTCCCGGACCAGGTGGGATCGACCCGAAGCCGTTTGAGACGCCGCGGGTCGGAGGTTCGATCGTTGATTCCGAACCGGTCTTCGACGAAACCAAGGGAATAAAAGTCGGTTAAGCCCCGATCATTGCTCCGAACCACCTGGGGGTCGTCGGTGATCCGGGAAAGGTCAGCGAACAAAGAGGCGAACGGAAGGTGGCGAATCCCGCTCAGGTGCGATTCAATTGTCTCCTTGCTCGACCGATAGTCTTCCACGATCCGTTTCTCCATCTCCGAATCGGTCTCGATGCCCTCTTCCTTTTCGACCCAGATCCGCCGAGTGAGAAAGGGGCCTTCAGTTCCTTCCCGGTCGACCGGGACCGGGTCGTTTCCGTAGCGGCCGTTCGAGCCGATTTCCCAGAGGCCGCTGTCGATCATCCGTTGGAGGCGATCCCAGTAGAGGAAAAAGGTATCGCTCTTTTCCTGCCGGACTGTCTTGATAAACATGACGGCGCGCCATTGCATTTCTCGCAGAAGCGGGTCGACGACGGCATAGGTTTCGAGATAGCCGTGATCGAAAGTCAGAAGGAATCGATTCGGCGGGAGGGGGGCGCCCCGTTCGTAGAAATCGGCGAGGTCGCTCAGTCGGATCGGCGTGAAGCCCGCTTCCCGAAGGGTTTCCAGATGTTCGCGGAAGAGGTTGCGGTCGAGATGGACGTCATCTTTGTCCCGGACGATCCGGTCATAGGCGAGGACCGGGATTCGAGGGCCGTCGGGTGAGGGGGCGGCCGAATCGCCTCGTGCCGCCGCCTCACTCACCCCCTGCCCCAGCACCTGCCGATGAAGCCAAAGATAACCCCCTCCAAAGACGAGGAGGATGATGAGTAGAGAGAGGATCCAGGCGATCCGGTCCTCTTTAAACGAAATCGAAGCAAACGGATGGGTTGGGCGGCTCATGGTTTATCGGGTCCCCCAATGATTGCGACGGACGGTCACAAAGGCATAATAGGTCTGCCAGACGAGGACAAACATATAAAAGAAGCTAAAAAGGATTCCATAGACCCAAAGGGTGTTCCGGAATCGGCTGAGATAGCAGAGGCTGTAGATTCCCGCCATCAGCGTCGCCCCATAAATGTAAAGGAGCGAGACCGAACTCCACCCGAACAGGGGGAGGATGAAGGAGTGAAAGGCAACCAGTGGGGAGATCAAGGGGAAGAGCAGCCCCAGATAGAAGAAGAAGGCGATCAGGGGATGCCGTTTCCACATAAAGGTGCCGGCGATCAGGCTTTCCCGGATCCATGATTTTTTCCAGCGAAGTTGTTGGCGGAAAAACTGGCGGTAGTTCTCCGGGACGAGCGTTGTGCAGACCGCCTCGGAATCGTAAAGGACGCGGTACCGCCGTAACATAAAGTTGGTCAGGCTTCGGTCGTCGCCGAAGGTCGCTTCTTCGCCGAGGAAGCGCTGATTGAGCCAGGTGTCGAGCACCTCCATGACGGCGCTTCGACGATAGGCGGCAAGACAACCGGAGCAGCAGGAAACCGCGGAGAAGACCGATTCGGCCGCCTTGACGACGCGAAACGCGATGTAGTAGCGGACCTCCTGCATCTTGGTGAGGAGGTTCTTCCGGGCGTTCTGGACCAGCGCATGGCCGCAGACGGCCCCGACGGTCGGGTCGGCGAACCCTTGGACAATCTTGCGGAGCGTTTCTCTCTGAACGAAGCTGTCGGAGTCGACATAGATCAAGACTTCCCCCGTGGCAAGCCGCGCCCCCGCCGCCATTCCGTGCCGTTTCCCCTTATTTTTTTCGAAATGAATGACTTGAAGTCCCGGATGGCGTTCCTTGGCCCGCTCCATTTCCAAATAGGTTCCATCGGTCGATCCGTCGTTAACCGAGATCACCTCCATCCGATCGATGGGATAATCCGATCGATAGATGGCGTCGATCGTCCTCCCGATCGATCCCTCCTCGTTTTTGCAGGCGATGATCACGCTGATCGAGGGAAGGTGGCCGACGTTTTGCGGGGGACGATAGAGGTAGGAGAGGACGAACCGGGATAAAATGTAGATCGAGATCAGGAGGCTGTAGAGGTTCATGAGGGGGTGGTACCAGAAATAATAGAGGTTGCCGCTTTTAAGGTAGATCACATTCGCGATTCCGGCGGTAAAAAGTCCGTGGGCAACCCAGGGGATCGATTGCTCCGAGTAAAAGCGGAGGGTTGACTTCGCCGTGGTCGCGAAGGCGACGCCGTAGGCGTAACGAGGGTTTTCTTGAAGTTCGGTATCGAGGGAGATTTCACAGACGACCCGTCCCCGGACCCACTGTTTTTGCCGCAACGGCGCCGGGATCGGGATATCGGAAGAGACCGCTTCGGGCGTGAGTTGGAGCGTAACCCAGTCTCCAATATCGAGTCGATCTGCTGTATCGAGGCGTCCCCCGGAGACGTTCCATTGTGTTAGAAAGCCGGCGGCAAGAGCTGTTTTCGGACGGCTCTTGATTTGATAATGGAGTGAAAGGGTGAAGGGGGAGCGGGGCGAAGCCCTTTGTTTTTCAAATGGAGAGACCCAATTGCCCGAGCCTGTTTTTAAATTTTCATGGGATGAAACGATATTCGACATGCCGAATGCGACCTCCTACGTATTTAAGCCTGAGTGAAATGTTAAACGAAAGACCACTGGGTTGGGATAGGAACGACGTCTGGAGAAGCTCCGTTTTGGAAATAGAAAGACATGGCTGATTGCCAACCTTGATGAGTCGATCGAGGATAACCGGTTTCTTGAGATTTCAAAAAGGGATACAAACGACCGAGCGGATTGAATCCCGATGGCGAATATTATGTTACTCGATGGGGATGAGAGGCGGGTAAGAGTGGAATTAAAATCGAATGAGAAGATTCGTGAAATTTCAGCAGAGGAAGCCGACGGCCTCCCCCGTTTTCTTGAAAATGAACCGAGTGAATGGATAATATGATAAGTATACTTACTATATTAAATACATTAAATATTTTTCATTGAGAATTCATGAGCGGTTAATGTCTGCAATATTACAATCGGCCGCAGGTAATTGAAATTAATAAAAAACGGCTAATCAATGCCGGGATCGGGCGGATATCCCGCTCGATCCTCAAACCGGAAATCTGCCCATCAGGATCTCTTCTAAAGAGTCCCATCTTTAGTTTGCTGCATTCAGCTCTGGGTCGGTCGGAGAAGGCGCCGTGACTCAAGGCGAAGACCGGAGTGGGCGTTTTTTACTCCCATGCCGGTTGTCTTTGGAGTTTTACCGTCAGTGACACCGATTGATGTGCCCGATCGATGCGAATATAAGAGTGATGGTCTCATAAAAAGCTAAAAAGAGCCGAGTTTGTCATTCTGAGCTTTGCTCCGAAGCTTGTTTTTCAGATAGTGAAGCAAACCCTTCACTTCGTTTAGGGTGACAAGCCAGGCTTTTTACGAGCACATCAAGAGTGGATCGATGATATTTCTTACCCGAAAAAGTATTTCCGTGGTTTTCCCGGCCTATAACGAGGAAGAAAACATCGCCAAGGCGGTCGAGCAGGCGGTTCATTGCCTCGATTCGCTCTTCCAGGGCTGGGAAGTGATCGTTGTCAACGACGGAAGCCGGGATCGGACGGGAGAGGTGATTGATTTACTCGCCCGTAGCGATCTCCGGATTAAGGCGGTCCATCATCCGGTCAACCGGGGATATGGCGCCGCGTTGCGGTCGGGGATCAAAGAGGCTCGGAAGGAGTTGATTTTCTTCTGTGACTCCGATCTTCAATTCCATCTGAATGAGCTGCTGCTCCTGATTACCTGGATTGAACAATACGATGTCGTCGTCGGATATCGTGCCAACCGCAGAGACCCCTTTTACCGGAAGCTCAATGCGTTTGGTTGGAACCTGATGGTTCGTCTCCTGTTGGGGCTGAAGGTCAAAGACATCGATTGCGCTTTTAAGTTATTTCGAAACAGTGTTTTTAGAACGATTCGGATCGATGCGGTTGGGGCGATGGTCAACACCGATATCCTGGTTCAGGCGACCCGGATGGGGTTTCGAATCAAGGAGGTGCCGGTCACTCATTTCCCCCGCTTGAGCGGAAAACAAACCGGGGCCGATTTAAAAGTGATCTTCCGGGCGTTTCGAGAGCTCTTTCGTCTTTGCTTCAAGTTGCGGAATGTGAAGCCGGTCTTGATTTCTCATGACCGGAGAGAGGGGACTCATAAAGAAGGTTTCCCCCAAACGGTCCGCCGTGGTGGAGATCGAAGAAAAGTCAGCCTCCCGATCAATTTTTTAGATCGCCGCGTGAAGATTTTCTTGTCGAATGAAGAGGGGTCCGGTATCGGGGCCTATTCACAGATACCGGATGGGGAGCGGGAGCATGCTTAGCACGCCGAAGTCCACCCTGGAGCGGATCGAGGCGGAGAGCACGCACAGGCCGCCTTCCCCCGCGCCGGTGATTGATGAAGAAAAGCGGCTCGAAGAGAAACGGCTCAATGTCGCGATGGTCGTGGCGAGTCCCTTTCCGGCCAACCATGGGACGCCCGGAAGTATCCGGGAGATGGCCGAGGCGATTGCCGGGAAAGGTCATCGCATTCATATCGTGACCTATCATTTCGGTGAAGAGATCCCGGTTAAAAATGTTCCGGTCCATCGGATTCCCCCTCTCGGATTTCGCAAAAAGGTGGTGGTGGGGCCGACGCGTGAAAAACCGATTTTGGATCTCCTGATGGTTTTCAAGCTGATTCAAGTGATCTTGCGCGAAAAGATCGACCTCATCCATGCCCATAATTACGAAGGGGCGTTGGTGGGATATCTGGCGAAAATAGCAACGGGAAGGCCGATGATCTATCACGCCGTCTGTACGATGGCCGACGAACTCCCGGCGTATGATTTTTTTAAATCCAAGCGTATTGCGGTCCGGCTTGCCGGTCTTCTCGATGGCTGGGTTCCCCGAATGGCCGACCGGATCATTCCCATCTCTTCGGAACTGGCCGACTTCTTATCATCAAAGGGCATCGAACCGGGAAAAATCGACTTGATTCCCCTCGGAATCGATTGTTCCCGGTTCGATGCATCTGACCGTCTTCTGACGCGGGAGAAGCATCACCTCGGAGAGAGTCCGACTGTGATCTACACGGGGACCCTCGACCGTTTTCAGCGGATCGATTATCTCCTGAAGGCGATGAAGAACGTCGTGGCGAAAATCCCGGAAGCCCGGCTTCTCCTTCTCGTCAACATTGCAAAGGAGGTCGACTTAAAGGAGTGTCATACGATGATCGACGATCTTGGTTTGAGAGGGCAGGTCGACATCGTGATCCACCGATCTTTCGAAGAGGTCCCCCATTTTCTTGCCGCCGCCGATGTCGTGGTTGCCCCGAGACCGGAGTGTCCGGGATTCCCGGTCAAACTGCTGAATTACGCGGCCGCCGGCAAGCCGATCGTCGTTTTCGGGGGATCGGCGAAAGGGCTTCAACATTTGAAGCAGGCGATTGTTGTGAACGACCATGATTGGCAGGCGATGGGGGACGGAATCATCACCCTTTTGCAAAGTCCGGTGTTGGCGGAGAGCCTGGGACAAAATGCAAGAGAGTGGGTGGAGGAAAACCTGGCTTGGCCGAAGATCGTCGAGAGAATAGAAAAGGTTTATCGTCGATGCCTGGAGGTTTGCAGATGTTAATCAAACGATTTTTCCGAATCGAGCTGCTTGTTTTTCTGATCGGGCTTACTTCAATTTTTGGATGTGGTGGGGGAGATGGAGGAGGGGGAGGAAGCCCGGCGGAAGTGCGCCTCCTTTTCACCGATTGGCGAAGTGACCGGATCGTCGAAGTGAGTGATATGGGCGGTGGAGGATGGAAGAGCTTTGGCCAAGAGGGTTTGGGCATCAGTCAGTTTAACAATCCGGCGGGGATCGCATTGGATTCAAGCGGACGGATCTATATCGCCGATTGGGGGAATGGCCGGATCATTCGGGTGGACGATTTGAACGGAACCGGATGGATCGCCTTCCCGGTTCCTCCGGTCGGGATTCCTCCCGACGAGCAACCGGCGGGCATTGTGATTGATCCGTCTGGAAAGATCTATTTCTCCGATTGGACTCGACATCGGATCGTTCGGGTCGATGACATGGTTGGGGGAGGGCTGATCGAGTTGGGAGTCGCCGGTTCGGGTGAGAAGCAATTTAACCGGCCGGCCGGCATCGCGCTCGATTCATCCGGAAGGATCTATCTGGCCGACTCTGAAAACCATCGGATCGTTCGGATGGACGATATGAGCGGAACCGGTTGGGTTGCCTTTGGTCAGCACGGCGGTGTCGGCAACGGACCGGGCCACCTCAGTCGGCCGCTCGGGGTTGCCCTCGATGCGCAGGGCCGGATCTATATTTCCGACTTTAACAATGACCGGATTGTCCGGATCGATGATATGAACGGCGGTGGCTGGACCGTCCTGGAGGGCGCGGGTGGTTTCGACGGTCCCGTCGGGGTGGCCATTGACACTTCCGGGAAGATTTATGTGGCCGATAATCTTCACCGTCAGGTTGTGAAAATAGATGACATGAGTGGGGCCGGTCGGGTCAATCTGCAAGCGCCTGCCGGTGAGAACCCCATCCGGCCGGTCTCTATTGCGATCAGACCGACTCGTCTATTTTGATTGATAGATAGTTGGAGATTGTTTTCCGATGAATGGTTTGCACGAGAAGAGAAAACCGAAAGTATTGATGATCGGAATCGACGGGGCGACCCTCGATCTGATCAAACCCTGGGCCAAGGAGGGAAAGCTCCCGACATTCAAGCGC
>CAZOFJ010000048.1:0-25874 GCA_964579005.1 uncultured Nitrospirota bacterium | reverse complement strand
ATTGAAATGTAACTATTCAGGTCGCCCATCTTTTGCTCCATGGCGGCGTTGCTGCGGTGCTTGAATCCTCACGTATAGACACATACGCTGCGGTTCTGCGCTCCTCGCGCCTTGCCCTGAAGCAAAATCTAGGCAACCTGAATAGTTATATTGAAAATTGAAATTGGAAAAACGACATGGTATTCTTGCGCCGTGCCTGTTCATCGATTTCAAGACAAGACCCCTCGGATTCCCGCGACGGTGTTCATCGCATCTTCCGCGCAGGTGATCGGCGATGTAGAGATCGGAGAAGAGAGCTCCATCTGGTTCGGGACGGTGGTCCGGGGAGATGTGAACCATATCCGGATTGGCGCCCGGACGAATGTCCAGGATCTTTCGGTGCTTCATGTGACCCGGCGGACCCATCCGTTGATCATTGGAAACGAGGTGACGGCGGGGCATCGGGTGACCCTTCATGGCTGCACGGTCCATGATCGTGTGTTGATCGGAATGGGGGCCATCCTGTTGGATGGCGCCGAGATCGGCGCCGGATCGATCATCGGGGCCGGGGCCTTGGTCACTGAAGGAGCGAAGATCCCCCCCGGTACCTTGGCTTTGGGGGTTCCGGCCAGAGTGAAGCGTTCTTTGACGGCGGAAGAGAGTGCTTTCCTTTCCCAATCGGCGCGGAATTATGTCGAACTCGCCCAGATCTATTTAAAAGAGGTCTTCAACTCCAGGTAGGGGATGAACCATGCTCCAGGGAATTTTCATCCGATGGCTGGTGAATGCGGGGGGATTGCTCCTTCTCTCTTATACGATCCGTGGGATCGAGATCGACGGGATTTTCCCCGCGCTGGCGGCGGCCGCGGTCTTGGGGATCGTCAATACGGTGATCCGGCCGATATTGATCCTCCTCACCCTTCCGATCAATCTCCTGACCTTGGGCCTCTTTACCTTTATCATTAACGGCGCAATGCTTGCCCTGACCGCCAGGGTGGTCAAAGGGTTTTCCATCTCCGGTTTTTGGCCGGCGGTCCTAGGCGCCTTGATTCTCTCGGTTCTCAGCGGGATCGTCTCCTTCCTAAGGGAAGATTGAGGGATAGAAGAAATAAGAGCTTGCGGCCGGCTCTGGCGGCGCAAGCGTGGGGCGTGGGGGCAGTGGAGGACCTTCTCTCTTTTTTGCCGCACAGGCCCCCCACATATAAATAGAGGTGCCATGCAAAGTGTAAAAGAGAGCATTTTGGAGATTCTTTTCCAAGAACAGGCGCTTCATCAGGCCTACTCTGATAAGATCCCGTTGTTTCCCGTTTTCCTACGGGGAAAGATGCAAGGATGGATTGGCGAGGAGTGGAAGCATGTCGAAGCGGTCAAGCAGGTTTTGGAAATAGAAAAATGGGCGCCGCCGGTCGGTCGGCCGGCCGATGTGCCGGTCGCGCCGAAGGGAGAGACGGAGATCCATGCGATTCTCGATCGCCTCTACCAAATGGAGGAGCAGCTTTTTTCCGACTATCAAGAAGCGTTGCGGGAGATCGGCGGATTTGAGCAGGAGGAGACCAAAGCGGAGCGCCTTCGTGCCGTCTTGGTCCCGCACCTTGAAGATCACGAACGCCGTCTTGCAACCATCCGGCGTCTTTACTCCGATTTCTTCTATTATTGATCTGTAACTGTTCAGGTCACCCATCTTTTGCTCCATGGCGGCGTTGCTGCGGTGCTTGAATCCTCACGTATGGTTTCCGTCTTCTCCTCCAACCATTCCCCGGAGGTCATAGACACATACGCTGCGGTTCTGCGCTCCTCACGCCTTGCCCTGAAGCAAAATCTAGGCAACCTGAACAGTTACATTGATCTTTTATTGATCTTCGACCGACCGGTTTTTTGACAAAACCGTCTCTCCGGACTAAAATTTTCTGTGTCGAATGTCGATACTCATCTTCCCCTTGTCGTTCGAGCCGATACACTCATGAAAAAACTCTTGATCATCATCGCGCCCGGCTTTGAGGAGATCGAGGCGGTGACCGTGATCGATATTCTTCGGCGGGCCGGGATCGCGGTGACCGTTGCCGGGACGGTGGAGGGTCCGATTTCAGGTGCTCGAAAGGTGACGCTTCTTGCCGACTGTTCCATTGACGCGGTTTCCGGCGCCGGTTTCGATATGATCGTCTTGCCGGGGGGACAGCCGGGGACGAGTCATCTCGGCAAGGACGAACGGGTCAAACGGATCTTGGAAGAGGCTCTGTCCGCGAAGAAATATATTTCTGCCATTTGCGCGGCGCCGTCGATTCTGGCTTCCGCCGGTTATCTGGCCGGAAAGAAGGCGACCAGCCATCCGTCGGTCCGGGCCGAGATGAGCAAGAAGATGGGCAAGAGGGAAGGGATCGATTATTCCGAGGCCCGCGTGGTCGTCGATGGAAATTGGGTGACCAGCCGCTCCCCCGGGACGGCAATGGAGTTTGCCTTCGAGCTGGTCCGGCTCCTGGTTGGAGAGGAGAAAGTAAAAGAGGTGAATGAAGGGGTGATGGCGAGGATTTAAAATTAAGAAGAAACGGGAGGATCAGGATGTTTCTCGATTCATACGTGGCGAAGGGGTTGGGGGAGTATCTGGAGTTGATGGATCCGATCACCCCGATTTTTCATCTCGTCTACCTGATCCTTTTGAATCGGTTGGTCCTCTTTGGAAACGAGGCCCGCGGCCGTTTTGAATGGTTTGTCACCCTCCAGTATGTCATCTTCCTCTTTCTTCCGTTCGGGTATCTCTGGGTGCAGCTTGGAAAGCTCGGACCGGCGGACTTCGGCCGGATCGTCGATCGCGGCATTCCATTTTGGCTTCCCGGTTCAGCTTTCAGTCTCTCCGGACTTCACTTTGTCTTGACCCTTCTCCTTGCCTTCCTCTGGTTTTCGGAAGCAAAGGCGCCTCAAAACGATTTCGACTTTCGCAAAGTCCGCTGGTGGAGCTACGCGGTTGTTCCGGTGGTCCTCTGGGGTTTTGCCTATCCGTTCCGGCAGACCGGTCAAACGGGGGAGACCGCCTTCCTCGGGATGGCGGGACTTTGGAACTCGCCGTTTGGTGTTCTTCCCAACCCCACTTCAACCTTCTTCCTCGGGCTCCTGACCCTGATCTACCCTCGGGTCAATTTCAAACTCTTCTTCGGAAGCGCCTCGGTGCTCCTGATCATCTCTCTCATCGCCACCCGCGTTTCTCCCCTCGATTGGCCGCTGGTGATTCTGGCCGGATTCGATCTCCTCTTGGGGGCGGTCCATTTTGGGGTCCGGCGGTTTAAATCGCCTGCAGCGAAAAATCCGGTCGTCGCCGTTTCCCCCGAAGCGCCATCGCCTGTTTCTCCGGTGAGCCGGGGCGATTGAAAAACGGGATCCAGACCGAGGTGTCAATGATGACCACGGATACGTCTCAGCCGTTTTTTCTGTTCGCGAAGTTCGATCTTCTCCATCTCTTTCCAGCCCAGGTAGAACTGGATCTTTCCGCTGAGCGATTTGAGTTTTTCAAGCTTTTTGCGGCGGATCATCTCGGCGGCGGCGATATGAATCGCCTCGGTCTTGGTCCGGGCCTCCGTGGCCTTGATCAACTCCTGCATCAGATCTTCGTCCAGGTTTAATGTGGTGTGCATGGTGTTCCTCTGGCTCTTGCGGCCCAGGTTTTCAAAGCCCCATCGCAATGGGAAACGAAGCTCGTCACATCCCTGCCCAAGGAGCTGAAGGGAAGCTTGCCCAGTATTGAGGCGTTGGAAAGGGAGTTGGCTTATGGGGGATGAAGGGCGCGGCCAGATTCGGCGGGTTGGGTTCCCGATAGAGGTCTCCCTTCTGTTGTGGAGTCAAGACAAACCGTGTACAGAGATTCTGTCAAATTAAATGAAGAACAAATAACTTCGGATATCAAACAAGCGAGTGAATGGCTCGTCGTGCCGGGTGTTTTTACGAAAAAATTTCGTTGTTTGAGTTATCCATTTCCTTCCTTTGATTTGGGTGTCATCGGAGCTCATTCCGATCGTTCCAGAGCGGTCGGTGAGAATCGAATCGCGATGATTCGCATTAATCCCAATGTCACAAGGAGCAAGATCAGGGAAAAATAGGGAAGGAGCTCCCCTCCCTTGAACCAGAGGGTGATCACCTCGCTCAACATCACCACCAGGACGGTGTCGATAATGAAAGTCACCTTGACCCGCCCCTCGCTGAAATAGGTCAGGGTGGTTCTAAAGATCTCCACGACAGCAAGAAGGATCAAGATATCGATCAAGATCTGTCTCAGGGCAACTTCGACCTCTTCGTGAAAGAGGAGGCGGAGATCGATCGCCGTTTTAATGAGTCCTCCGGTTAATCCGACCAGGGTCACAGCGATCAGCAGGGAAAGGAGCCCTCTCATGATATTCATAAAATATCGGGTCAGGTCGACCTGGCCGACCTGTTTCATCGCTTCGATCATCTGAATCATTTCACTTTTCTCCTTATTCGTTTGTATACGTGATCGAGTAAACCATCTCCCTGTTTCGGTCGGGTTACGTCGAGGTAAATTTTTTGTTGAATTGATTTGTTGGATTGATATTGATAAATAAAGAGGAAATATGAAGAAGGGTTGGGAGAAAGGTCGGCGATCAGGCGATTAAAGGATCAAGAGCAGGGTGATCGCCGCCGCGATTCGGTACCATCCAAACGGAATCAGCGTGTGGCGGGCGAGAAGCTGGATAAACGTCCGGACGGCAAGCCAGGCGGCGATAAAAGAGACGATAAATCCAATGGCGAAGAATGGAATATCGGAGGGCTGGAGAAGAGGAAGGCTTTTGTAGAGATCGTAGGCGGTGGCGGCGAACATCACCGGGACGGCGGCAAGGAAGGAGTATTCGGCGGCCGTTTTTCGTTCGGTTCCGATGATCATCCCTCCCAGGATCGTCGCTCCGGCGCGGGAGACGCCGGGCCAGAGGGCGAGACATTGGAAAAGGCCGATCAGCAAGGCATCTTTGGGTCGCAGCGAATCGAGGCCCTGTCTCTCCGGCTTCGAAAGAAAACGCTCGGCGAGAAGAATTCCCACCCCGCCGACACCGAGGCCGATGGCCACCGTCGTGGTGTTGAAGAGATGTTCCTTGATAAATTTGTGGGCCAGGGCGCCAAAGACCAACGCCGGAAGTGTGGTCAGCCCGAGGAGGACCATGCCGTTCAGTCCAGAGAAGGCTCGAGCTTGGGAGAAGTCAAAGAGATGGAGGAACCTTTCTTTGTAGAGGACGACGACGGCCAGGATTGCGCCGAGTTGGATAAAGACCTCAAAGGTGGAGGCCTTGGCTCCTTCGAAGCCGAGGAGGTGTCCCGCGATGATCAGATGACCTGTAGAGGAGACCGGAATGAATTCGGTGAACCCTTCCACCAAGCCTAAAACGACTGCATCAAGCCATCCGAACATGCCGAGAAAAAACCTCCGCCGACAGTGTACGTCGGTCTTGGCGGCGCGTCAAGGAGTGGTTTACGCCCAAATCCCGATTTAGAAAGCCAGATCGGGATTGAAACGGACCATCCATCCCGAAATACGGCGTTCTTGGCGATTTTGCTCCTCACCGTACAGGGACAGTACGCTTGCGTCGCAAAATCGCCTGTGGCCTTGTCTTTCGGGCGTCTTGTCGGTTTCCCCAAAATCCGAAATCGGATTTTGGTTTACGTTTCGTCGCCCAATTTATAACCGACGGAAGGAACCGTTTCGATGGCGGAAGCAAGAAGAGGAATCTTCTCGCGGAGTCTTCGGATATGGACGTCGACCGTCCGGGTGGTCCCGAAATAGTCGTATCCCCAGACCGAATTGAGCAACTGATCGCGGTTTAAGACCCTCCCCCGGTTCTTGAGGAGATGTTCCAAGAGAGAGAATTCCTTCGCGGTCAGCGTCACCTTTTTTTCCCCGACACGGACCTCGTGGCGCGCCACGTCGAGGGTCAACTCTCGATAAGTATGGTCCGGCGCGCTCTCTTTCCGTTCGGTTCGTCTCAGAAGTGCCTTGACGCGGGCCATCAGCTCTTTCGGGGAGAACGGTTTGGTGACGTAATCATCGGCCCCCAATTCCAGTCCCACCACTTTATCGGTCTCTTCCTCTTTGGCGGTGAGCAACAGGATCGGCAGCGAAGCGGTCTCTTCGCGGGCGCGGAGTTTACGGCAGACCTGAAGGCCGTCTTCGCCGGGCATCATGATGTCAAGAATGACGAGGGCGACCGGCCGCTGGGAAAGGAGTTTGAGTGCATCGGTCCCGTTCGAAACACAGAGCGGCTCGAATCCTTCCTTCTGAAGGTGGTGCGCCACCAGCCGGCTCAAGTCGGGTTCGTCATCTACCACGAGCACTTTCTGCGCCATGAACAATCCTTAAACGACGACGTATTATATCACGGCGGACATTTGCTTTACTCGTATTTTCTTTTATGTTATATTTTGAATCGTGCTTAATTCATCGGTCCTTCGAATCCAGTCAAAGTATTTTTTGCTTGTCTTGATTGCGCTTTTTTTCCTCTTTTTGTTTTTTTCTCTTCTGGCCGGCATGAAGAAGAGGAACGAGTCGAAGTATAAAAATGACGTCGGCGGCCGAGCCGATGTCAGGATCGGGCAATTCTCGTTTGTTCAGTCACATGAGGGTGTTAAGAGCTGGGAGTTGAAAGCGGACAGGGCGGAAATCTTCGAAAAAGAGCAACGGGCCATACTCGAGAAAGTGGCGGTGACCCTTCAAATGTCGCAAGGGGACTTGATCGACTTAGAAGGGGATTCCGGATCGATCGATACGGCAAAGAAAAATTTTTATCTGAAGAAAAAAGAGGGTCCGATGGCGGTCCGATTAAGCAATGGATACACGGTTGAAGCCCGCGCTTTATCCTGGTTTGACGACCAAAAGTTGATCGTTGCCGAAGGTCCCGCTCATGTTTCAGGCCCCCGCATTGAAATCGATGGAACCGAATTGCGCGTTGCCACCGAGAACCAAGAGGTGACGATCGTGGGCCATGTACACGCCTTGGTCTATTAAACTTTTTCCCGTTTTTTTGCTCTCCGCTTTTATCTCCGCCTTTCTTTGGTCGAGTGTTTCCGCTCGTTCCGCAGAGCTTCCGGCAGGGAATGCCCGTCCCGATTCCATTTCCATTACCTCCAACAAGATGACCATGAAGAGCGCCGAAGACAAGATCGTTTTCGAAGGGGCGGTCTCGATTAAAAAAGGGGATCTCGTCATTCAGGCCGAGCGGGCCGAAGTTTTTCTAACGAGTCCGACTGTTTTGGGGCCATCGAAGCCGGTTTCTCCACTTTTGATGGATTCCGCCGTCAAGGGGGAGCGGGAGGTGACACGGATCGAGACGTCCGGCCAGGTGGGCGTTCGCCAAGGTGAAAAGCGGGCGAAAGCCGAAAAAGGGGTCTATGATCGGACAAAAGAAACAATCGTCCTTACCGGCAATCCAGAAGTCTGGGAAAAGGATTATCTGGTGAAGGGAAAAGTGATCACCCTCTTTATCGCGGAGAATCGAAGTTTGGTTGAGAAGAGCCATGTGATCCTCCAATCGGGAGAAAAAGGTTTCGATTTCAAGGGAAAATGATTTAAGTTTATGAGATCGGAGCTGGTGTTCAGCCACCTTAAAATGTTTAAGAGCGAGTGAACGAGTTTTGGCCGAAGCGATGTTGCAAGCGACTGGGCTCGAAAAAAAATATCAGGGCCGTAAAGTGGTCCGGAACGTGACCATTCAGGTGGGAGAAGGAGAAGTTGTCGGCCTGCTCGGCCCGAACGGGGCCGGAAAAACAACGACCTTTTATATGATGGTGGGGTTGACCCCTCCCGACGCGGGAGACATTTTCCTCAACGGAGAGCGGATTACCGGGATGCCGATGTATCTCCGGGCCCGTAAAGGGATCAGTTACCTTCCGCAGGAAGCTTCGGTTTTTCGAAAATTAACAGTTGAAGAGAATGTCATGGCGATCTTGGAGACGCTCGATCTGTCGGCATCGGAGAGGAAGTCCCGTCTTGAGACACTCTTAAAAGAGTTGAACATCGGGCATCTGGCAAAAAATAAGGCTGATACGCTTTCCGGGGGGGAGAGACGTCGCCTCGAAATCACTCGTGCCTTGGTATTGTCTCCCCGTTTTATCCTTCTGGACGAGCCTTTTGCCGGAATCGACCCGATCGTTATCATGGAGATCCAGAAGATCATTTTTGATCTCAAGCAGCGGGGGATCGGGGTGTTGATCACCGATCATAACGTTCAGGAGACCCTGGAGATTACCGATCGCTCCTATTTGATTTATGAGGGAGAGATCTTGGTTTCAGGGACTTCCGCCGAAATTGCGAATCATCCCCGGGCGCGGGCGATTTATCTTGGCGATCGGTTCCATTTGCAGGGGCGTCAAGCGGCGACGTTGAAATCGTAAGTTCTCGGATGTGTACGTTCACTATGCAGAGGTTTGGGAATGTCTTGGTCGGATAGCGGGATGCGAGCCAGGCTCGATCTGAAGATGAGTCAGAAGCTGATTATGACCCCGCAGCTTCAGCAAGCGATCAAGCTTCTTCAGCTTTCGAGGCTGGAGTTAAGCCAGGTGATCAACCAAGAGATGCTGGAAAACCCGGTTCTTGAAGATATCGTCTCCGATGCCGCGGATGAGGAGACTTCCCAGACCCCTGTCGAGGGGGAGGGAGAGAAAGGGGAGGACGCCCCCGCGGAAGAGGCCGATGGATTCGATCTCAAGTGGGAAGATTATTACATGGAGGACGACCGGGAAGAGCCGGGGAGTTATGCGTCGGCTTCTTTGGAGGAGCGGCCCTCTTATGAGCAAACCTTGGCGAAGACGACTTCCCTGGAAGAGCATCTCCTTTGGCAATTGGGATTGTCCGCCGTCACAGAGCGCGAAAAGGAGATCGGAACAGTATTGATCGGAAATATCGACGATAACGGATATCTCTCCGTGGCGCTGGACGAGATCGCCGGGACAGTTTCCACTTCGATCGAGATGGTCGAAAAGGTTTTGAAAGTCATTCAAGGTTTCGATCCGACGGGGGTTGGCGCAAGGGATCTCAAGGAATGCCTTTTGATCCAAACGGCCCAGTTGGGGTTGGAGGGTACCTTGGTCGACCTGATCATTCAGGGGCATCTGGAGGATCTGGAGAAAAAACGATACCAAAATATTGCCAAGGGTTGTAATGTGTCTCTCCCGGAGGTGTTGCAGGCCGCCAAGGTCATCGAACATTTGGAACCCAAGCCGGGCCGGCCCTTTTCTGCGACCGAAAACCAGAACATCACTCCCGACGTTTATGTGGTCAAGTCGGAAGGCAAATATGTTGTGTTGTTAAACGATGACGGTCTTCCCAAGTTGAAAATCAGCCCGTACTATCGAACACTTCTCCGATCGGGGGAGCCGGTGGGGGACTCGACGCGAAGTTATCTGGAGGAAAAATTCCGGTCGGCTCTTTGGCTGGTCCGCAGCATCGAACAACGGAATCGGACGATTCAACGGGTTGCCCAGAGCATCGTTCAGTTTCAGTACGAATTCATGGAGAAGGGAATTGGTTATCTGAAACCGTTGATTCTACGGCAAGTGGCCGACGATATCGAAATGCACGAATCAACCGTCAGCCGGGTTACCACGAATAAATATATGTATACGCCACAGGGTATTTTTGAATTGAAGTTTTTCTTCAACAGCAGCCTTCCCCGGGTCGGAGACGCTTTGGAAAGTCATTCGTCGGTCGTGGTCCGCGAAATGATTCGAAAGATGGTTGCGGAAGAGGATCCTTCCCGCCCGTTGAAGGATCAGGAGATTGTTGAGCACCTCAAAAAAAACGATGTTGAGATTGCCCGAAGAACGGTGACGAAATATCGGGCGGGGCTGAATATTCCTCCGGCGAGTCAACGGAAGAAATCGTATTGAGACGTTCCGTCCCGTTTTTATCCAAAATCATGGTTAAAAAATTGACTTCATGAAGGAGCTCCGATGGATGTCGTGATCACCGGAAGACAGATCGAAGTGACTCCCGCCCTCAAAGATTACATCGAAGGCCGCGCCAGAAAGCTTGAGAAATACTCCTCGAAAAAGGCGCAGGCTTCCGTGACGTTAAGGGTCGAGAAATACCGGCATACCGCCGAAGTTTTGGTGCGGTTGAATGGATTTCTCCTGCAGGCGGAAGAGGAGACCGATGAAATGTATGCCTCGATCGATAAGGCAATCGGAAAAATAGAAAGGCAGTTTAAAAAATATAAAGAAAAGCTTTCTCCACGCCGTACGCGCAAAGAAGAGATCAGAGAAGAATCGGCACCCGATCCCGAAACAGCTCTCCCCGCGATCAAGAAGAAAAAGGCGTTCCCGGTAAAACCGATGATGTTGGAAGAGGCGGTGCTGCAGATGGAGTTACTCGGGAAGGGTTTTTTTCTTTTCGGTAACCATGAAAATAACCGTCTCAACGTTCTCTATAAAAGAAAAGACGGAACGCTGGGCCTCATCGAGCCCGATTATTAAAGCGTGATGGGTATCATGGGATTGGCAAGAAAATTTTCCCCTGCCGTGTTTCATCCTTTTAATCCAGTGGATTGATAAAATATGTCTGTTGCGAAAAATGTCCGCCTCGTGGTCATCAGCGGTCTTTCCGGTTCGGGTAAGAGTTATACCATCAAGTATCTTGAAGATCTCGGTTTTTTCTGTATCGATAATCTTCCCCCTCCGCTTCTCCCGAAATTTGTGGAGCTGTGCAGCCAATCGAGGAGCGAAATCACCAAAATCGCGCTCGGCATCGATGTCCGTGAGCGGGATTTCCTTGGTCAATTCCTGAACGTCTTTGACCGTCTGAAAGAGGAGGGATACCGGATGGAACTCCTCTTTCTGGAAGCGAGCGACGAGGTTCTCGTTCGCCGGTTTTCAGAGACCCGACGGCCTCATCCGCTTGCGAAAGGCGGATCGGTGATCGAGGGAATTCGGCTGGAGCGGGAAAAATTAGGTGATTTGAGGGGTCGGGCCGATCGGGTGATTGATACATCCAACCTTCACATCCACCAGCTCAAGGAGGTGATCACCCAGTATTATTTGGAAAGGGGCGAGGATGGCCGTCTGAGTATCTCTCTCGTCTCTTTCGGATATAAGTTCGGCGTTCCATACGATGCCGATCTTCTCTTCGATGTTCGCTTCTTAAACAATCCCAATTTTGAAAAAGATCTCAAGTTGTTGACAGGGGAGCATCCTCAAGTTCAAAGCTATATCATGGCGCAGCCGGAGGCAAAACTCTTTCTGGAAAAAATATACGATCTTATCGACTTTCTTATCCCCCTTTATCGACGGGAGGGGAAAAGTTACGTGACGATCGGTGTGGGATGTACGGGGGGACGACATCGCTCCGTTTGCGTTGTTCAGTTGCTCAATGAACATCTGAAAGGAAAGGGGTTGCAGGTTTATCTGCGGCACCGGGATTTGGGCCAGGGATGAGCGGAACGGTGGGAAGTTATGTGGTCGCGATTTCAGGAGCGAGCGGGGCGGTTTACGGGGTGCGGCTGCTTGATTACCTTCTCAAGGAGAAACATCAGGTTTATCTGACCCTTTCTCCCGAAGCACGGTGGATTATACGGGAAGAATTGGGATGGAATTGGGGCGAAAACTTTGCCGAAACCTCCGAAATCCTCAAGAAAAAATACGACGGCTTCGATCTGATCTGCTGTGATGAAAAGGACATGACGGCCCCGATCGCCAGCGGGTCCGTTCCCGTACGGGGAATGGTGATTGCGCCCTGTTCAATGAAGGCGCTCGCCGCGATTGCCCACGGGTTTTCCTCGAATCTCATCGAGCGCGCGGCCGATGTGACGTTGAAGGAAAGGCGTCCCCTTTTATTGGTTCCAAGGGAGACGCCGTTGAGCACCATTCATCTCAAAAACATGTTGGCCCTTTCGGAAATGGGGGCCACGCTCCTTCCCGCCATGCCCGCGTTCTACAATCAGCCCCGATCGATCGATGACATGGTCGATTTTATCGTCGGACGGGTTCTGGACGGCCTTCGAATCGAGAATCGAATCTATGCGCGGTGGAAAGAGAAATGAAGGGGCATCGAAAGAGAGGGGTGATTTGGATCCTGTTTTTTGCTTTTTCCATTGTGTCGTGTGAGTCGACGCCATCTTCGATCCCTCATGCCGACTGGGCGGATGTGACGCTTCAGGCCGTCGGGGTGGGGGAGATTCCGATGGGAGGGTCCACAGCGGACCGTATCCAGGCCATTCAGCACGCCAAGGTGGATGCTTATTCTAAACTGGAATCCCAGGTCATGATGCTTGAAACCGACTCGAAAAAAAAGGTTTCCGAATTGGCGGCAAAAGATCGGGAGTTGGAAAAAAAGATCGCCTCCTTCGTGAAAGGGGCGAAGATTGTTCAAACCGACGTGAAGGAGAACGGCGTGGAGGTCATCGTCCGGCTCTTTCTCGGGGAAAATTTCAAGGCAACCCTTGGTCTGCTCGAAAGAAAGCGGAGACCGATGCCCAAAGACACCCGACGAGACACCCTTCCCCGCTACTGACGTTGTATCGAAACCCCTTCCGGGATATACCCGAGTGAAAAATCTCCATCTTTGATCCACATTTTCCATTCCGCTCCGACTTGCTTGACAAACCCCGGATACTAAGTATACTTACTATCATTAAATTGTACTGCGGGATATGATGGGTCGTTGGGGTATGGGTCGAAAGGGGAGTCGGGAGTATAAAACCAAGGAGATCTGCGAACTGTTCGATATCTCAAAGGCGACTCTCTTTCGATGGGAAGGCGAGGGGTTGATCACCGATATCGGACGCGACTGGCGGAATTGGCGAGTGTACTCGGATCAAAACATCAAAGAAATCAAAAAAATCATCTCCCGGCGTTCGGGGCGGCGCGTTTTCAAGTAACGTCGGGCGAGGAAAGCGGTTTCAATGAAATATTCTTTTTCTTTTTCTCGAAAAAAAGAGCTCGTCGGTTTGGATATTGGGTCGGGTGCGATCAAGCTGGTTCAAGTCAAGGAAACCGGAAAGGGATATCAATTGCAGAAATTCGGCGTCAAGGAGCTTGACTCCGAATTGATTGTCGATGGAACGGTCATGGATTCCGGGCGGGTGGTCGCGGCTGTCAAAGAGCTTCTCGAAGAGCATGCGGTGAAAGTGAAGGATGTCGCCCTTTCGGTTTCAGGGCACTCCGTGATCGTGAAAAAAATCAATCTGCCGACGATGACGGAGGACGAGCTCGAAGAGTCGATCAAATGGGAGGCCGAGCAGTATATCCCGTTCGATATCAATGACGTCAATATCGATTTTCATGTCCTCCGGAGTCCGGATGCCCAAGAACCCAAGGAACAGATGTCGGTTTTGTTGGTCGCGGTCAAAAAGGACAAATTGACCGAGTATACGAGCTTGGTGACGGAAGCGGGACTGAATCCCGTGATCGTTGATGTTGACGCGTTCACCCTTGAGAATATGTACGACGTCAACTATGAACCGCGCGAGGGAGAGGTGACGGCGCTGGTGAATGTCGGCGCCAGCGTCATGACCATTCATATTGTCAAAGGGGGGAATTTTACCTTTACACGGGATATTTCGATGGGAGGAAACCGCTACCACGAGACAATCCAAAGAGAGTTCAACGTCAGCCATGAACAGGCCGAACGGGCGAAGCGGGGTGAATCGGTGGAGGGAATCGACCCGCAGGCGCTCTCCGCGATTTTCAGTAATCTCAACGCGGAGATCGCCTCGGAAGTGATGCGGTCCTTCGATTATTTTAAATCGACTTCCAACAATGAAAATATCGACCGCATCCTCGTCAGCGGCGGGGCGTCAAAACTTCCCGACCTTCTCAGTCAACTCGGAGAACGGTCGGGCCTTCCCGTGGAAGCGGTCGATCCGTTTCGGAAAATTGATATTCCCAAGCAGTTCGATGCAGAGTACCTCCGCAGCATGGCTCCTCTCGCCGCTGTTGGAATGGGGTTGGCGATTCGTAGAATCGGGGATCGATAACATATGATTAAAATCAACCTTCTCCCATCACAGAAAGTAAAGAAGGCAAAGAGGAAAGTGGAGATTCAGTCCCAATTGATCCTTGCATCGATCCTTCTCTCCGTTCTTTTTTTGACCCTCGGGTATGCTTGGATTCTTCTCAATGAGAAGGTCGATGGCCTCGGCACTGAAAAGACAAAATTGACGGCCGAGCTAGAGTCGCTCAAGGCGAAGGTGAAACAAGTCGAGAATTATGAGAAGGATAAAAAGGCGGTTGAAGAAAAGATCCGAATTATTCAGCAGCTTCGAAAAAATCAGTCGGTTCCGGTATTTCTCCTCGATCAGATCAGCAGAAGTCTCCCGGAGCGGGTTTGGTTAATGAACCTGACCGAACAAAACGGGGTGATTGATCTTGAAGGAAAGGCGACGACCAACAGCGAAATTGTCGACTTCATCAACAACCTTAAAAAGTCGGCTCTCTTCAAGGATGTTCAGATTTTGGAATCGAGACAGAATGCGGAAGGGACCATTTCGATTTACACGTTTAAACTGAAGTGGTCTCTCGTATAAACCGAGGGGAGGGGGCGACCGTATGGCGCTCAATTTGGAAAAATTAAAAAATTTGACCAACACGCAGAAGTTTGTTTCTCTGGTATTGGTGATTGTGATTGTCTCGGGCGCGTTCGTCTGGTTTGTATTCATTCCGAAGAGCGGTGAAATCTCCACGCTTCGCGGGGAGATCGGATCGTTGAACAACGATATTAATATTCATCGGACCAAAGTGAAACGTCTTGACGAATTGGTGAAGGAGAACAAAGAGTTACAGGCACAACTGGCCATGCTGAAAGAGCAGCTTCCCCCGGAAGCGGAGGTGGAGATATTGTTGAAGCAGGTTTCTGAACTGGGAGGAAGAACCGGCTTGGACTTCAAACTCTGGAAACCGGCGGAAAAGAAGCAGAATCCGTCGGGGCTTTATACCGAGATTCCGGTGAACGTGGAGGTGGCGGGAGGATATCACGCGCTCGGTGTCTTTTTTGACAAGATCAGCAAACTTTCCCGGATTATCAATGTGTCGAATATTCGGATGGGGAATGCGAAACCGGATCAAAACAAACTCTTGATTCAGACCAGTTTTAGCGCGACCGCCTTTGCTTCCACGGAAGGGACCCCCGCCGCGCCGGGAGCGCCTCAGCTTGCCGCAAAAGGAAATACGCCATGAACCGGCCGAAAATATCAGGGATCGGCGATCGTAGGGCAAGAGAAAGGAAGCAGTCTGTGGGTTTTTCTTCTCGGTTTAAACTGGATCTTCCCATTTGGGTTGTTTCTGTTATGTTCGGGTTTCTCGCTGTCGGGTGCGGGGAAGGGGTCCCGCAGGAGGCGGCCAAAGGGACCCCGATGCAGGCGGCGTCGGTCGTTCCCAAGCCTCCCGTCCCATCGGTCCAAGAAGCGGTATCGCCGGTGGTCCCGGCTGAGAAGGTTGAAAGTGTAGAGAAAAAAGAGGAGCCGGTGAATCTCTTTCAATATAATCCGGAGGGAAGGCGGGAGCCGTTTCGATCGATCATCGTCGCATCTGGAAAGCGGGTATCGCTGGAAAACCTCCCGCCGCTTCAAAGAAAGGATCTTTCCGAGTTGAAGTTGATTGGGATTGTCTGGGGTCAGTTCGGTCACGGGGCCGTCGTTCAAACACCGGATGGAAAAGGGTATCCCGTCCGGAGGGGAACCCGGATTGGTACGAATAACGGTGTGGTCAGTCAGATTACGAACAAAGAAATGGTCGTCGAGGAGAAGTATCTCGATGTCTTCGGTGCGACGAAGATCCGAACCGTTGTGATCGATCTTCATCCCCCAAAGGAGGCGTTAGAATGATCGGGCAGAGAAGTGGACGGGTGTTCGCGTTTTTATTGTTGATTGTCATCCAAGCCTGTTCTCCAAAAACATCTCAGGTAATGACGCCGTCCCCCTCCGAGACGGAGATTGTTGACCTCCGGGTTGTTCCCGGAGAGGGGAAGACCGAGGTGGTGGTGGAAGGCCTTCAACCGATGATTTACACGACGTTCCATCTTACCGATCCCGATCGGGTGGTCGTTGATATCGCCGGGACCCGCTTCGGCAAATTTCAAGGAGTGATCCCGGTTGATCAGGGGCCGGTTCGGTCGATCCGGCCGATGGAGGGGGAGGGAAACGGGGTCGGGCGCCTTGAGATTGAAACGGAAAAATCGGCCGAGGCGAATGTCCGGACCGAAGGAACGAACTTGATCGTTGAAGTGATCCGTCCAATTTCCGAAGTGGAGAAAGAAGCGGCGGCGAAGCCGGCGGCGGAAGCGGAAACGCTGGGGCCGACTCAAGCCCAAACGCCGGAACCGGTCCTTCCTCCACCGGTTCAAGAGAAAAAGAGCCTTCCCCCGGCGAAGATCGTGAAAAGCATCCGGTTTGATCGAAAAGAAGATCTCCGGCTGGTGATCGGGTCGGATGGCCAACTCTTTCCGAATGTTTTTCTCCTCGATCCGAAACGCCTCGTCATTGATCTTCCCAAGGTGAAGGTCGATCCGAAGATCAAGGCGATCCGGGTGAAGGATCGGGCGGTCAAGCAGGCGCGGATCGGGCTTCATTCGGAGAAGGTTCGTTTGGTGGTCGACCTGAAGGGGCCGGTGACCTATACTTTGGAAGAAGATGGGAATAAAATTGTGATTCATTTTAAGGAGACGCAGCCGGCGGAGACGCCGAAGGTGACGGCGGCTTCTCCGATGCCGCCAGAAGCGGCTCCTGCCGCGCCAACTTCCGAACCTGCTTCCCCAAGGGTAGAGGCGGGCCTTTCGACCGATGTTCCGGTGACGGCAGCAGAAAAGCTGGTAATGGCCGCGATGAATGTCGAAACGAAAGTGGAAGGAGAAATTCCTCCTCCGGTCGCGGCTCAGGCCTTTTCCGGGGAATTGAAGGAAGAAACAAATCGGCCCAAACTTGAAGAGAATCCTGTTTCCGATTCGGTGAAGTCCGATGCTGTGGATGTGATGAAGGAGGATACGCCCCCTTCTCCGTCGCCGGTCGATCACAAGGAGATTCTTTCCGAGGAAGAGACCGCTGAGAAGGCGAAGAAGATCGACAAAACGGAAAAGAACGAGCCGGTGGCGAGACAGAAGTTCGTGGGAAGGAGGATCTCTCTCGATTTCCAGGACGCGGAAATCGCCAACGTGGTCCGATTGATCGCCGACGTCAGCAACTTGAACGTGGTTCTGGGGGAGGATATCAAGGGGAAAGTGACCTTGAAATTGATCAACGTTCCCTGGGACCAGGCGCTTGATATTATTTTAAAGATGAACAATCTCGGTCAGATCCGCGAGGGGAACATCATCCGGATCGCCACCCTGGCGAACATTTCAAAGCAGCAAGATGAAGAAGCGAGGGCCAAGGAGACGCAGATCAAAGCGGAAGATCTCTTCACCCGCATCCTCTATGTGAATTACAGCACGGCGAAGGAGCTGTCGGATCCGCTCAAGAAAATTCTCTCCGCCCGGGGGGATATTACGATTGATGACCGGACGAACACCCTGATCGTGAAGGATATTGAGCGGAACATCACGGAGATCGAGCGGTTGGTCAAGACCCTGGATACGCCGACCCCGCAGGTTTCGATCGAGGCGCGAATCGTCCAGGTCACGCCGACCTTCAACCGGAGCCTCGGAATCCAGTGGGGCGCGAAATACACCGACGCCTTTGGAGCGAACGGGATCGGAATCTCGAATGCCACCACCCGCTCTCCCTTTACCGCACCGATCTCCGACTTCGCGGTCAATCTTCCGGCCGCCCCAAATTTCGGAGGGATCGGGTTCACCTTCGGCCGTTTAACCAATAACCCCTTGAATCTCGATTTAAGGCTTTCTGCGGGGGAGGCGCGGGGGTTGACCCGGATTATCTCGACCCCCAAGATTTCCGTCCTCGACAATCAGGAGGCGAAGATCGCGCAGGGGGAATCGATTCCGTATGCCACCACCTCCGCCCAGGGGACGCAGACCACCTTTGTCGATGCGACTTTAACCTTGTTGGTGACCCCTCATATCTCCCCCGATGGCGGGGTGATGATGAAGATCAAGGTGACCAAGAACGCTCCTGGAGAGACGCGGGTGGGTGCCGCGGGCCCCAGCATTTCGAAAAAAGAAGCGACAACGAACGTTTTGCTGAGGGACGGTGAGACGACGGTGATCGGCGGCATCTATGAAACCAGCAAGACCGAATCGGTCAGCGGTGTGCCGTTCTTAAAGGACATTCCGATTCTCGGCTGGTTTTTCAAAACGACGACGAAACGGGAGGATACCTCGGAGCTACTCGTCTTTCTGACTCCGCGTGTTCTTAAATAGGATGAAGAATATCGTTCTACTCGGTTTTATGGGAACCGGAAAAAGCGTGGTTGGGAGACGCCTGGCGGCGGCGCTCGGTCGTCCTTTCGTCGATTCCGATCGGGTCATCGAGGAGAAGGCGGGGAAGCCGGTTTCGGAGATCTTCGCCGATCGGGGGGAGGCGGAATTCAGGCGGCTCGAAACGGAGGCGGTTGCCGAGTTGTCCGATAAAAAAGGATCGATTATCGCCACCGGAGGGGGGGTGGTCTTGAATTCGAAGAACCTCGATCTTCTCGGAAAAAACGGGGTTCTCATTCTCCTCAAGTCCCGTCCGGAAGTGATTTTTAAAAGGGTTCAAAAGCGTGCGGGGCAGAGGCCGCTTTTACAAGGGCCCGACCCGCTCTCGGAGATCAAACGGCTCCTGGCTGAGCGGGATCCTTATTATCAACGGGCCGACGCCGTTTTCGACACGTCGGAGATGGCATTGGACGAAGTGGTCGAACAGATTAAAAGAAAGGTTGTAGAGATTGAAGGTTGAAAAAGTTCATCTGAGTCTGGGGGCGGAGAGTTACGATGTTGTGATCGGCGCCGGTATTCGCCACCGCTTGGGCCGCTATCTTCGGCGGCTCTCCATTGGGGAAAAGGTGGCGCTGGTGACCAACGCGAGGATCGACCGGCTCTATGGGGCGGAGATCCGTAAAAGCCTCAAGGCATTCTATTTTAACCCGGTCACGATCCGGGTTCGGGAAGGGGAGCAGTATAAAACAGTCGAAGAGGTCGGCCGGATATACGACCAGTTGATCCGCCACCGGTTCGAACGGCGCTCTTCGGTAGTCGCCTTGGGGGGCGGGGTGATCGGGGATATGGCCGGTTTCGCCGCGGCGACATTTCTCCGCGGGGTTCCGGTGATTCAGGTTCCGACCACGATCGTCGCCCAGGTCGATGCGAGCATCGGCGGAAAGACGGGGGTCGATCACCCGCTCGGAAAGAACCTGATCGGCGCCTTCCATCAGCCGCGTCTCGTCTTGGCCGACTTGGGGACCCTTTCGACATTGTCCGGCAGGGAATTCATCGCCGGTCTTGCAGAGGTGGTGAAGTATGGGGTGATCCTCGACGCCGACTTCTTCCGATATCTGGAGACCCATTCGGAAACCATCCTGGCGCGCGATCCGAGGCGGCTTCTCCACTGTATCACCCGCTCGGCGGCGTTGAAAGCGGGGGTCGTGGCCGCCGACGAACGGGAGTCGGGGTTGAGAAAGGTGTTGAATTTCGGCCACACGATCGGTCACGCCATCGAGACGCTGACCGGGTATCGCCGTTACAGGCATGGCGAGGCGGTCGCCGTCGGCATGGTGGTCGCCGGGCGGTTGGCCGCCGCCCTCGGCCTCTTCGGACAGGGCGATCTATCGCGGCTCGTCACCCTCCTGAAGGCGTTCGGCCTTCCGACCGCGTTGCCGAAATTAAACCCTGGAAGTATACTGGAGATGATGGAGCGGGACAAGAAAGTCGCGGCGGGAGAGATTGTCTTCATCCTGCCGGAGAAGATCGGGAAGGTTCGGATCTGTCCCGTTCCGAGGCAGACATTGAAAGGGTTTTTGGCCGAGGAACTGTCTAAAAAATATTAGAGGTGTCGAAATGAAAAGATCGGTCTTTTTATCTCTGTCCTTATTATCGCTTCTCCTTGCCGGATGCGGCGGCGATCCGAGCGCCCCGCTCGACGCGACAGTCAGCGGTCCGGAGGACGGTACATTTACTAAGGAGACCCCCCCTCCGGGACAGGGGATCGCTTCTAGCCTGGTAACCCCACTTGAGTTTCGGGTATTAAACAAGGCGGGGGCTGCCGTGCCTGGGGTCGAGATTGAGATCTTCGCTGGGGGAGGCGGAGTTTTGACTGATCTTTCCGGAAATAACCTCCTCAACCCGAACGATCCAACCTATTTTAAGACAAAAACAGATGATCGTGGTCTGGCCAGAGCGTCCTATTTTACCCTTCTTCCTAATTGCAAGACGGAAGATCAGACCATGACCGGCTCGGTTCTGGCGACCGTCGGCGTCTCGAGTAAACTCTGGACGGCGACCTATACCATCAAGAAGTGTTAGCCGTGATTTATTCGATGAGATAATCAGATTCTCTTTTCCCTCCCATGTTTCGTTGCCCTTCTCTTTCCCTTGGACAAGCATTCTGGGGTTAAAGATGCTCTCTTCATCCCTCCTTTAAAAGGAGGGATGAAGAGAGATAGACCCCCCCCTCAACTCTTCTCACACCCTCCGAGTGCATGCTAAAACAGTACAGAGATGCAAAGGCGGACGTTTCTCTCCGTTCAAAAAGTACTTTTGAGATCATTTCTTGCCGCCAAATCGGCAGTGTGGGAAATCGCCTTCCGCTCGCTGCCGAAATTTGGTTTCTTTTTTTCCTTTCAAGGTCGATCGATCGGGAGCCATCGCTCTAAACCATTGATTTTCTACCAAGGGGTTCGTATCGGCGGGATGGTATCATTTTTGCTAATACATAGATGGTATTTGTTGACCGATTTGGGAAGCCCTTAACCGTTTTTCTCCTGATCGAATTTGCAATAATGCGAATTGTTCAAAAGAGACAAATTCATTCCGGTATTTACTTTTTTCTGTTCATTCTCCCTTTTTGCATTTTGGCGAGCGGTTGCGGGGAGAAGCTCTCCGCGGCGCCGGCGGGGGTGTATGTTGATACCGCAACAGAGGAATTTCTTCGAAAGAGCTTCGACGAGGTGAAGGAATGCACCCGGATCGAAAAAGGGAAGTTCGAAGCGATCTCGGTTGTGCTGATGCCGCCGGTCTTTCCCTGCAAGTATTACCCCAACGGCTGCGGCGGTGAATATGTCGAGCCGAATCTGTTAAAAGTCGGCAGTTTCTCCGTCTGGCGTCATGAGGTGATTCATCACCTCCTCTCCCTGGAGACGGGTGATCCCGACCCTTCCCATCAAAATGCTTTTTTCAAAACCTGTTCATAAACATTTTTCTCTCACCGTTGTTCCTTCGGTCCAGGACCGAAGCTCCTTTTCTTGACAATGAAAACGACAACCTGCTAACCTCAAAATCCGACGGAGGCCGACCCACGTTGGAAAGTTCGGAGAGCAAAAAAAAGATCCGGTTCCGGCTGCTCCGGCAAAGGAAAGCCCATGCTCCGGAGGAATGCCGCCTCAAGAGCCGGATGATCGCAGCGCGGTTGTTCGCCTCCCCCGCATTTGACACGGCGAAAACGGTTCACTTCTATCTGGCGGCTCCGGCCGAGGTCCAGACGGAGGAGATGATCGCCGAAGCGCTTCGGAGGAAAAAACGGGTGGTTGTCCCGATCGCCCATCCCGAAACCGGTTTGTTGACCCTTTCGGAGTTAAGCGATTTTCAGGCCGATTTTTTCCGTCCTGGTCCCTACGGTATCCCGGAGCTCCGACCCGACTTCCGGAAGGAGGTCGATGCGGGGGAGGTCGATCTCTGGGTGATCCCGGGGGTGGCATTCGATCGGCTGGGGAATCGACTCGGGTTCGGCGGCGGTTATTATGACCGGCTTCTTTCCGGTCTGAAGGGGGAGAAAATCGGCGTGGCGTTCGAATTCCAACTGCTCGACCGGCTTCCGATTGAGGAAAACGACCATCCGGTCGATCAGGTGATCACCGAGGCAACGATCATTCATTGTCAAAAAGGAGAGGGACGTGTCGGCAAAACGGATTGACGGAAAAGCGATCGCGCAAGAGATCCGGGGACGGATTGCGGCGGAGGTGGCGCGACTTCCAGCGGAGGATCGGCCAGGCCTCGCGGCGGTCTTGGTGGGGGAAAACCCCGCGTCGAAGATCTACGTCCGAAACAAGAGAAAGGCGTGTGAAGAGGCGGGGATCTACTCGGAGGAGCATCCCCTCCCCGAATCAGCAACGGAGGAAACAGTGTTGGACTTGATCCGGCAGTTGAATGCCGATCCGAAGATCCACGGTATCCTGGTTCAGCTTCCGTTGCCGAAGCAGATCGACGAACGGAAGATCCTCGATGCCGTCATCCCGGAAAAAGATGTCGACGGATTCCATTATATCAACGTCGGCAAGTTGGTGGCGAACGAAAAAGGGTTCGTCCCCTGCACGCCGTTGGGGATCATCGAACTGCTCCGCGCGACCGGTGTCGAGATGGCCGGGGCCCATGCGGTGATTATCGGCCGGAGTAACATCGTCGGAAAACCGGCGGCGCTTCTCCTTCTGCATCAACATGCGACCGTCACGATCTGCCATTCGAAGACAAAGAATTTGGACGAAGTCTGCCGGCAGGCCGATATCCTGGTCGCCGCCATCGGCAAACCGCAATTCGTCAAGAAAGAGATGGTGAAAGAGGGGGCGATCGTGATTGATGTCGGGATCAACCGCCTTCCCGATGGCCGGATTGTCGGGGATGTCGATTTCGATCCGGTTCAGGATCGTGCCTCCGCCATCACCCCGGTCCCCGGCGGGGTCGGCCCGATGACGATCGCCATGCTCCTCTCCAATACGGTCCAGTCGGCGAAATGGGAGCGGGAGAGGCGAGAAAGGGGCCAAAAGTGACAGATGGCTTGGAAAAAAATGCGGCCCCTCGTAAGATGACCGTCCCCCAGATGGTCGAGAAAAAACGGAAGGGGGAGAAGATCGCGGTCCTCACCGCTTACGACTATCCCTTCGCCGGTTTGCTCGACCAAGCAGGGATCGATATTCTCCTGGTTGGGGATACGGTTGGGATCGTCGTTCAAGGGGAGGAGAGCACCCTTCCGGTCACCCTCGACCAGATGATCTACCATACCAGAATGGTTTCCCGCGCCGCCAATCGGGCGCTCGTGATCGGCGACATGCCGTTTCTCTCTTATCAAGTGAGTATTGACGATACGATCCGGAGCGCCGGGCGGTTTTTAAAAGAGGGGGGGGCCGCTGCCGTGAAGCTGGAAGGAGGGGCGAGGATGGCCGACCGGATCGAGGCGTTGGCCCGGTACGATATCCCGGTGATGGCCCACATCGGATTGACCCCCCAGTCGGTCCACCGGATGGGGGGATATAAGGTTCAGGGGAAGGGGGAGGTTCAGGCAAGGGAACTGTTGGCCGACGCGAAACGGGTCGAGTCGGCGGGGGCCTTCTCGATGATCTTGGAAGGGATTCCCCGTTTGCTCGCAAAGGAGATCACCGAATCGGTCGGCATCCCGACGATCGGGATCGGCGCCGGGCCTCACTGCGACGGCCAGGTGCTGGTCCTCCACGATCTTTTGGGTCTCTTCACCCGATTCCACCCCAAGTTTGTCCGCCGCTACGCCGATCTTTCGGCGACGGTCGCCGACGCCGTCGGTCGTTATAAATCGGATGTCGAGCTTGGCCTGTTTCCCACCGAAGCGGAATCGTACGAGTAAATTCGAAACTCCAATACCTATCTTTTGAGAAAGACGATTTCCAGGTTGCCGAGGGTGGCGTCTTCCCAGAAGGTGAAGAGGCCTCCGCCCGAAGCGCTGACGGCGGGGTTTGCCATCGATCCGGTCGGTTCGACGATCTCTCCCGCCGGGGCAAAGGTGATGCCGCCATTCTCCGATTGCCGGAAACGCAGGCCGGCCGATCCGGGGGTTGTTTCCATCCAGACAACATCGACGAACGAACCGGACGAGGCGATCCGCCCGCTCCCGGAACCACAGGGGGTGTTGGAAAGGTTGCTTTGAATAAGGTTGTCGGCGGAGGTGAAAAGGACTCCCTGGTTCTCCGAGCGGATGAAGAGGATCTCCGCGTTCGGCGCCGATCCTGCAGAACAGGTGTTTGGTTCTTCCAGAAAGGGAAACCCCTGCCAGAGGAGGAAAACCCGGTCTCCGTCTGCCGCCAGTTCGGGCCGGTTCGATCCTTTGATCGAACCGGAGAGGAGGGCGGGGTTTTGGTTCAAAGGGGGATCGAAGAGTCCGTTCGACGGATCGGGCCATCTCCGAAAGAGAATTTTGGAATTCGGTTTCACACAATCTTCCCAGGCGATATAAACAGAACCATTTCCGGAGGCGAGGGTCGGGACGAGTGACGTGGTCAGCGGGGCGTTCGATCCACAGAAGGGATTCGGCTTGGGGCCGGAGAGGGTGAGGGGGGTGGAGAAGTCGATCCCCCGGTTCGACGATTGAACCAATTGGATTTCGGAGTTCAGGAGGGTGAATTGCGTCGCGGTCTGGCCGCCGGTGATCGGCGAGACCAAATATTCGGTCGATTCTCCCCAGGCGACAAAAACATGGTCGCCAAAGGCGGTGATCGACGGTTCCTGAGAAGGACAAGGGGCCGGGCTGCCGTTGTTTTTTTTGCAGAGATTCGGGTTGGAGAGAGAGAGATTTTTCCCGGGACCGCTCAGAGGGGGAGACCAGGCCAGGGAGCCGTTTTGATCCTCCCCCTGCCGAAAAAAGATATCTTTTTCATCCCGTTCCGGAACGGATTCTTCCCAGACGACGTAGATCAGGTTGCCAGCAACGGCGATCTTCGGGCTGCCGGAAAAGGGGGACGATTGTGAAACATTGATCGGACCTTCAAAGGTTGCCCCCCCGTCGGTCGATCTTGCGAGTAAGACCTCCATGTTTTGTCCCCCGGCCTGTTCTTGCCAGACGGCATAGACGGTACTCCCGGAAGCGGCGGTCTGAGCGGCGATCGAAAGGGTCTCGCTCTTCGAGATGTTGATCGCTCCGGTTGGAAGACGGGGAGGCGCGGCGGCATTCTCCCCCCGGCAGGCGGGGAAGATGAGGAAAAGAATAGCGATGAACCTGATTCCCTTCCCGATCTGCGACCGCTGACCCCCAACCCCCATTCTCATTCCTTATCGATTTGTGCTTTTTGAAGGCGGCCGGAAAAATCGCGGTAGATCACTTTCCACTTGGTGTAGAGGTCGAGGGCGCCCCCCCGGCCCCCCGCCTCGCGAGGGCCCAAGCCGGTCCGCTTGGTTCCGCCGAACGGCAACTGGATTTCCGCGCCGATCGTCGAGGCGTTGATGTAAACCAGTCCGGTATCGAGATCCCGTTCGGCGACGGCGGTTTTGTTGACGTCTTGCGAATAGATCGCGGCGGAAAGCCCGTAGGGGGTGTCGTTGGCGATGTCGATCGCCTCGTCTAAATTGCGCGCCCGAAGGACGGCGACGACGGGACCGAAGATCTCTTCCCGGGCGATCCGCATCGAACGGGTCACGTCAACGAAGATCGTCGGGGTGATGAAATGGCCATGGGCATCTTCTCCGGTGGTGAGCGGGGTTCCGCCGAGGATCAGCCGGGCCCCCTCTTTCTTCCCGATTTCGATATAGCCCAAGATCTTTTGATATTGCGCTTCGCTGATCACGGGGCCGATCTCGGTTTTCTGATTTGACCCAGGGCCGACCGTCAGTCGCGCCGCCCGCGCCTTGAACATCTCGACGAACCGGTCGTGAACCGCTTCATGAACAATCAGGCGGCTGGCCGCGGTGCAGCGTTGGCCGCTTGTTCCAAACCCTCCCCAGAGCGCCCCGTCGACCGCCAGATCCAGATCGGCGTCGTCCATGATGAGGATCGGGTTTTTGCCTCCGGTCTCCATCGTGAAGTGTTTGTGGGTGCTGCCGCAGATCCCGGCGAGATATTCCCCGACCGTGTTGGAGCCGGTAAACGAAACGGCGTCGACGT
>CAZOFJ010000047.1:0-26561 GCA_964579005.1 uncultured Nitrospirota bacterium | reverse complement strand
GTCACGAGATTTTGGATCTCGCAGCCCAGGTTCGATCCCTGGCGCCCCAGCCAAATTCTCTCCATTAGAGAAGGGTCAAGTCAGGTCTCTTTAATGAGGATCCTCTCCCTTTTATAGAGAGGTGACCGGGGTTGTTTGCGATGCGAAGGTTAAAGCTTTTTTCGGGGAATGCAAATCCCATCCTTGCCAAGGAAATCTGTGATTATCTTGGTACGTCGCTGGGGAATGCCACCGTTTCCACCTTCAGTGATGGAGAGGCCTTCGTCAAGGTGGATGAAAACGTTCGGGGAAGCGACGTCTTTGTCGTTCAATCGACCTCCGAGCCGGTCAATAACAATATCATGGAGCTTCTGATTTTGATCGATGCGCTGAAGCGGGCCTCGGCGGAAAAGATCACGGCGGTGATTCCCTACTACGGATATGCCCGGCAGGACCGGAAAGATCAACCGAGGGTTCCTATTACCGCCAAACTGGTTGCCGATCTGATCGCGACGGCGGGAACCCATCGGGTTCTGACGATGGACCTCCATGCCGGCCAAATTCAGGGATTTTTTAATATTCCGGTCGATCATCTTTATGCGACGCCGGTCCTCCTCGATTATTTTAGGAAAAAGAAATTCAATGATCTGGTTGTCGTTTCCCCGGATGCCGGGGGAGTTGAACGGGCGCGGGCCTTTGCGAAACGTTTAAACGTGGGACTGGCCATTATCGATAAGCGCCGGGAAGGGCCGAATCGGACAAAGATCATGAATATTATCGGCGAGGTGGCCGGACGAGACATCTTGATCCTGGATGACATGATTGATACCGCAGGGACGATCGCCCAGGCGGCAATGGCGATCAAGGCGAAAGGGGCGGGGCGAATTGTCGCCAGCTGTACCCATCCGGTCCTTTCGGGTCCCGCCTTGCAACGCCTCAACGAGGCTCCCATCGATGAGGTGGTGGTGACCAATTCGATCCCGCTCAAAGGAAAGGAAGCGCTTTGCGGAAAGGTGACCGTTCTTTCCGTCGCCTCCCTCTTGGGAGAGGCAATCAAGCGGATTCATGAAGAGGCTTCCGTCAGTTCTCTCTTCGTCTGAATCATGATGGCGATGAAGTTTTAAATTGTTAAGGGCCCCCTCGTTGCGTTTTTTCATCACCAAAAACGGTGAAGAGAAAGAGATGGGGATTTAGGAGGAATAATGCAAAAGATAGAAATTCAAAGTGAGTATCGAAAAGAGGCTGGAAAAGGAGTGGCTCGACAGTTAAGGATGCGCGGCCGAATTCCCGCCGTTCTCTATGGGGCCGGCACCTCTTCCTTGTTGACGATGGATCCAGAAGATATTGGGAAGGTTCTCCATTCGGTCTCGGGCGAAAACACCTTGATTACGCTGCGTATTACGGGGGGATCGGAAGGGGATACCCGCGTCGCGATCTTGCGCGATTTCCAGCGAGACCCGATTACCGGGGCCGTGTTGCATGCCGATCTCTTTGAAATCAATATGAACGAGCCGATTGTCATTAAAGTTCCGGTCGAGGTCATTGGCTCCGTTCCGGTTGGCGTGAAAGCCGGAGGGGTTCTTCAGCACAATGTCCGTGAACTGGAGATCCGTTGCCTCCCCGCCCTCATCCCGGATCAGATTCGGGTCGATGCCTCCGCGCTGGAGATTGGACAATCGATCCATGCCAAGCAGATTCCGTTGGGAGAGGGAATTGAGTTGATGGCCGTTTCCGATCAGTCGGTCGTCATGGTTGCCACCCCGATTTCCGAGGAGAAACTCGAGGCGTTACTGAGCACTCCGAAGGAAATCAAAGAGCCTGAAGTCCTTACCAAGAAAGAGAAGGAAGGGGAAGGAGCCAAGACCGAGGCCAAAGGAGAGGCCAAGGGGGGTGAAGCCAAAGGAAAGACCGAGGGGAAGGGAAAGGAAGAGAAGAAGGAGGCCAAGAAATAGTGAGGCGGCACGTCTAATCCGTTCTGCTTCTCATGTTTCATGCACCCGGCATGAAATTAATCGTTGGTTTGGGAAATCCAGGTCCGCAATATGAGCGGACCAAGCACAATGTCGGGTTCTGGTTTATCGATACCTTCGCAAATAAGTACGGGGTTTCCCTTTCCAAAAAGGAGGGAGAGGCCAAGGTTGGATATGGTTCCCTGCCCACTCCTTCCGGCCGGGTCGACTTTCTCCTCGCCGAACCGCAAACCTTCATGAACCGAAGTGGCCGGTCGGTTCGAGGCCTTCTCCAGAGAACTGGGATCTCTTTTTCCGATCTCGTTGTTGTCTACGACGATCTCGATCTTCCTTGTGGGCGTCTTCGTATACGAACCCAAGGGAGTTCCGGCGGACATCGAGGCGTGGCGTCCATTATCGAAGCGATCGAGACCGATCGCTTTATTCGAATTCGAATCGGGATCGGTCGTGATCCGAGTCGAGATCCGGCCGATTACGTCTTAATCCCCTTTTCTCCAGATACATTGAAACTGGTTCATGCGACGATCGATCGGGGGATCGAAGCCCTTCCCCTTCTCCTGGAAGGAAAGACGACCGAAGCGATGAACCGGTATCACTGAAGTCGAGGTCATTTTTATGTCTGTCAACTGCGGGATTATCGGGCTTCCCAATGTCGGGAAATCGACCCTTTTTAATGCGTTGACCGCTGCTTCCGCGGCGGTTGCCAACTATCCGTTTTGCACCGTTGAACCAAACGTCGGAATTGTTGAGGTTCCGGATGAGCGGGTGGTTCGCTTGGCCGAGATCTATCGGCCTAAAAAGCGGACCTCCACCCACATGGAGTTTGTCGATATCGCCGGCTTGGTGGCTGGCGCCAGCCGGGGAGAGGGGCTTGGAAATCAATTCCTCGCCCATATCCGGGAGGTCGATGCGTTGGTCCATGTCGTCCGTTGTTTTGATGACCCTGAAATTGTTCATGTCGCGGGAGCGGTTGATCCCCGTCGCGACGTCGAGATCATCGATACCGAGTTGATCCTAAAAGACTTGGATACGGTTGAGAAGCGGCTGATACGGGGCGAAAAGAAGGCGAAATCGGGCGAGAAGGAGTCTGTCCGTGAAGTCGCTCTCTTGACGCGTTTGAAAGACCATCTTTCAGGGGGGCATTCCGCACGGCGATTTCCTTTCTCGGAGGAGGACGGCCTGATCCGGAAGGAACTGACTCTTTTGACGGGGAAACCGATTCTCTACGTTGCCAACGTTCCAGAAGGGGATATCGAAAAAGGGAATCACTATTCGGAGCGGGTTGCTGAGATCGCCCAAAGTGAGGGGACCGAGTGTGTTGTCATCAGCGGGAAGATTGAATCGGAGATTGCTTCTCTCTCCCAGGAAGAGGCGGTATTGTTCTTGAGAGATCTCGGTCTTTCAGAGCCGGGATTGGCTCGCCTTATTCGTGCTTCCTATCGGTTACTCGGTTTGATGACTTTTTTTACCGTTGGAGAAGACGAGGTCAAGGCTTGGACGATTCGAAATGGAACCCCCGCAGTCGAGGCGGCGGGGGAGATTCATTCCGACATTAAACGTGGTTTCATCCGTGCCGAGATTTTTTCCTATGCCGACCTGATTCGCCTGGGAAGCGCGCAGGCGATTAAGGAGAAAGGGTTACTCCGGCTCGAAGGGAAAGAATATGTCGTACAGGATGGCGACTGTGTCTATTTCCGGTTCAACGTTTGAGCGGTTCGATTGACTTCGAAAAATGAAGTATGTTAAAACCGGTCGGGTCGATCGGTAGGGAAGAAAAACCACCCTCGCTCTAAACTTGTTTTAGGGCTGATAAAATCCATGAGGAGGATTTATGAACGGATATGAAACAATTTTTATCGTCAAGCCGACCCTTTCCGAGGAGGAGGTCGCTAAAATCATGGAAAAGGTCAATGGGGCGATCCAGAAGGCTGGCGGAGAAGTGGTGATGATGGAGAACTGGGGCAAGCGGAAGCTTGCTTACGAAGTTCAAAAAGAAAAAAAAGGCAACTATATCATCTCCCATTTCAAAGGGGGCGGCCAGACGGTTTCTGAAGTGGAACGGACCTATCGGCTGGATGAGTCAATCATCAAGTTTATGACAGTCACCATCTCGCCCGAAAACCTGGGGAAGGCGCTTCCTGTAAAAGATGAAAAGCCCGTTTTCCACCGGGAAAGAGAAGGGCGATGGGGAGGAGAGAAAAAGTTTACATAATCTGGAGCGTTCCGCGGGTGTTTTGTTTTTTAATTGGGAAATAAGTCCGTTTGCCGCGGAGCCGGGAGTGGGCAAAATGGTTAGTTTTAACAAAGTGATTTTGATGGGGAATCTTACCAAAGATCCCGAAGTCCGTTACACGCCGAGTGGGATGGCCGTTGCCAATTTTGGCCTTGCCGTCAATCACCGTTACAAGGCAGGGGAAGAGGTCAAGGACGATGTCTGTTTCATCGATGTCGTTGTCTTTGGAAAACAGGCCGAAAATACCGGACAGTATCTTTCAAAGGGACAAGGAGTCATCGTTGATGGCCGATTACAGCAACGTCGGTGGGAGACGGATGACGGACAGAAGAGAAACAAACACGAGGTTGTGGCGCAATCGGTCCGCTTCCTTCCGAAACGTCAAGAAGGAGGCGAAGGTCCTTTGCGAGGGGATCTGGCCGGGGACGACGGAGGAGAAGAGGTCCCGTTTTAACCAGGTGATCAAGATTCTAATATAAACAATAATGGAGTTCCCTCCCGCAGAGGAGAGGAACTTCTCCTAACTGAAGAGACAGGGGAAAAATGGGGGAATCTGTGGAAAAGCGGTATTTTCAGCGAAGACGGGTCTGCCGTTTTTGCGTGGAAAAGAAGGAAGGGATTGACTATAAGGAGGTGCAGACGCTCAGGGGGTTTCTGACGGAGCGGGGAAAAATTATTCCGAGGCGGATCTCCGGGAACTGTTCCGCACACCAGAGAGATTTAACGGCGGCCATCAAGCGTGCACGCAACATCGCCTTTTTGGCCTTCGCAGAAGAACGATAACAGCGGATCGGTCGTCAGGCGTTCCGGGTTTTAAGCGGGCCCCGTAGATCGGTTGACGGATCTCCAGACAATTTGGTATAGTCTACCTCAACTTGATTCAGTTCGATCAGTGGAGAGAGGATGCCGGTTTCAGGCGGGACGACAAAGGCGAATCGACGACAATCTCCAAGAATTCCATTTTTTATCTTGGAGGTCAAGGGGAAGCATTCTAATCGAATTTTTGTGGCAACGGCGGAAAATATCAGCCGAGGGGGGTTGTTCCTTTCTTCTTCCAAACCTTTAAAGATCGGCGATCGCTTTCCAATTGAATTCGTTCTTCCCGACAATAAGACCACGGTTCGTTGCACCTGCGAGGTGGCCTGGAAAAAGAAATATGACGTGAAAGGTGTTGTTTCCGAAGGGGTCGGCGTCCGTTTCGTCGACCTTCCACCCGACCAAAAAAAAATCATCAATGTCTGGATCGAAAAGGAAGAGAAGAAGGAACGCCGGTCATAATTGCCATTTTTCTTCAGGGTATCTCTTTTCTTCCTTCCCCTTGCGTTTTTGCCTATTTCCGATAGGAAATGAAACGAAGGGGATCTCCCCTTATTTTTTATCTATTTTCCCGGATTTTTAAAAACATGGAAGTCCCGATTCCTAATTTTTATTTCATGGCGGTTCAGTTTATCCATCTCTTGGCCCTTTCTGTTTGGGTTGGGGGGATCGTTAGTATCGGTATGATTGTTGCGCCGACACTCTTTCAAAAAGGAAGATCACGGCAGACCGGGGGTGAATTGATGGGGGAAATTTTGAGGAAGTTTGATATCGTTTCCCTTGCCTGTATCGCTGCATTGGCCATCACCGGTGTGATCAAATATTGGACCTGGGAGAACTTAACCCCTTGGAACCTGAGCCGATATCTCTCTATTCTCGTCATGTCGGGGGCTGGACTCTATTCGGCCTTCGCGGTTTCGCCAAAACTCCGAAGCTGGACCGGCTCTCCCGCTTCTGCGAACGCGATCTCCATTTCCGACTTTAATCGTCTTCATCATCTCTCCATTCGCTTGATGACGCTGAATCTTATTTGTGGCGTGGTCGCTCTTTTGATGGCATGAGAGTCTCCGAGGTCGTCGCTCCACACGGGATGTCGATTGATCCGAAAAGCCGCTTTACTTTTAATTCTTCTTTTTATCCTTTCCTGCACGGCTGCGGCGTCGGGTCCGATCCGATTCGGTGCCTGGGTCACCTACTGGGATTACCCTCAAGGGATTGATTCGGTCCGCCGTTTATCGCCTTCCCTGGAAGATGTCTATTTTTTTGTCGTTCACCTCGACCCGGAAGGGAAGCCGGTTTTCGTCAACCCGTTGATCGACTATGGGGCAGAAAGCGACGAGATCAAACGGCGTCGGGGTGTTCCTTGGATGACTGTTGTAAACGATGTCAAGCCGCCCGGAGGAACCGTTGCCCTGAAGGACCCTCAAGTGAGCCATCATCTGTTAAGCGATCCCGACCGGCAGCGTCGCCACCGGGAGGAGATCGTGGCGCTGGCGATGAAACATCGCTTTGCAGGGGTCGACATCGACTATGAAAACCTCCGGGCTGCCGACCGCGATCTCTTTACAGTGTTTATTCGCGAACTTGCAGCCGATTTGAAACGGGAGGGGATGTTGTTGTCGGTCACGGTCCAGCAAAAGGTCCGGGAGAGTCGTTCCAACGGACCTGGAGCGGCCGATTGGGCGGAGCTTTGCCGCTCGGCCGATCGGATGCAGATCATGCTCTATAACCTTCACAGCGGGAAGAGCGGTCCGGGGCCGATGGCGACACCAGCTTGGATCAAGGAAATCCTTCGGTTTGCCGAGACGAAATGTCCCCGCGAACGAGTTGTTCCTATTTTAAAAGTGAGCGGAATGGACTGGGGGCCTTCCGGTGCCGAAGGAATCCAGTATGATCGGGCCGTCGCATTGGCGCGGATGTACGAAGCAGAAATAGATCGCGATCCAAACGGAAAGACACCCTACTTTTCGTATACAAAAGAGGGAGAGCGCCACACGGTATTTTACGAAGATGCCGTCAGCCTTCTGGAGAAGGTTTCGACGCTCCATGCCCTCGGTTATGAGCGGATCATTTTTTGGAGCCTTGGAAGACAAGACCCGGAACTCTTCTCCCGCCTGACCGCCCAGACGGAGAAAAAAGAGTGACCGTAAGAAGAAAAGGACAGCGTTTCTCAGCTCGACTTTATCCATTTGAGACAGGAAACAGAAGGGAGTATAAGCTGGCGACTTATTCTGATGAGGAGAGGTTCGCCATGCATATACGACCCACGGAGTTTGTGAACTTGATGATGGCATTTGCGCCCGTTTTCTCCAAGCGTGTCTTCCAACACGTGCAGGTCTTGGTTGTGGGCGGCATTCTTGCCATCGGCAAACGCACCGTCACTCAAGCCTTGCGTGTCTGCGGCTTGAGCGGTGAGGAACATTTCCAGAATTACCATCGCGTGCTCAATCGTGCTGTTTGGGGAAGCCTGAAAGCCTCTGGCTTGCTGCTGGGTTTGCTGCTGCGCGTGTTTGCTGTATCCGGTCCGCTTGTCTTTGGGTTGGATGATACCATCGAGCGACGCCGGGGGGCTGCGATCCGGGCCAAGGGGATCTACCGTGATCCCGTTCGGTCGAGTCACAGCCATTTTGTGAAGACGGGCGGATTGCGTTGGTTGAGTTTGATGCTGGCGGAGAGCACGCACAGGCTGGTCAAGATTCCCTGGGCCGGCCGAATCTGGGCCTTGCCAGTACTCACCGCTCTGGCCCCCTCCGAGCGTTATTCGAAGCAGCGGAAGAGGCCGCATCAGAGGTTGACCGACTGGGCGCGGCAGATGTTGCTGCAACTTTCGTGATGGGTGCCCCAGAGAGTAAAGATTGTTGTTGCAGACAGCCGTTTTGCTGCGATCGAACTGCTCCACAGTGTCAAGGAAGCCGTTTGTGTGATTACGCGGCTGCGATTGGATGCGGGGCTGTATGCGCCCGCCTTGCCGCTGAGGAGTCGGTGAAGATCACGCACAGGCGGGTGCATCTGGGGATGGAGACGCAGCGACAGTGGAGTGACTTGGCAATTGCACGCACGACGCCGGCGCTGCTGGGACTGTTTTCTCTCGTCACCCTGCTGGCCGATCAACGGATCGGGCCAAGCGCGTTTCCCGTCCGCCAAGCAGCCTGGTACCAGAAGAGTCAGCCGACCTTCTCGGATGCCCTTGCCATTGTAAGACAGTCTTTGTGGCAGCATGCCCATTTTTCGATGTCGTATACAAAGGATGAGGGTGTGAAAATACCGCACTCACTGTTCAAACGCTTGACTGACACGCTTTGTTATGCAGCGTGATTGGATAAAGTCGAGCTAAGTGCTGCTGTTGTAATAACCCGGCTCCGGATCCCAGAGATTCAGGGTCAACCGGCCGGCGTAGAGGAGATCGTCTTTTTGATTCGACCCACCCCTCGTCCGTTAAAGGTGCCGACCTGATACTTGAATTTTCCCCCGCCGACCTGTCCCCAAAGGGAGGCCCCATCGTCGCGCCCTGAGAAGACGTTCGGATACATCTGAACGAAGGGGAAATCCCAGGCGTTGAGATAATAAGGGCCGCTCAGGTTCGACCGGTCGCTCGGGGGAAGAAAACGGCCGACCCAGAGGTTGATGTAATCGTTAAACCCGAACTTGATGACGCCATCGAGGAGACGGACGCTCTCATTCGGCGTATTACTCGTACGATTGTTGTAATCGGTGTTAAACTCGAAGGTGATTCCTTCGTGAAGCTGGCCGCTGAGATAAAAACGGAAGTTGTCGACCGCGAACTCTTTCGACCGATCCTTCTCGCTGGGGGCGGCATCTTCCTCCATGTTAAAGCTGCTGCGCAACCCCATGCCGATGTTGAGGGAACGGACCTCATCGATCTTGATCGTCGCCCCCGCGTGGGCGCCGGAGGGATGGAAAATAGGTAGTGAAGCAAGCAGTGTGATCGACCCTGATAAAACCAAGCTTCGCATGAACCGGTATCGACTCATTTTTGGTCTTCCTCCTCATTTTGAACAGGTTTTGAAAAGAAGCTGTTGAGAACAAAAAAAAGGTGCATCATCCACTGCGGGAGATCACCGCTCCGTGATCCGCCCGCACATATCTATCAAAAGCAAGTGGCATATCGATATCGGGCGCAGGTGCGTGTTCTTTCTTGACCGGTCCGGCGGCCTATGGTAAGGTTCCTCCGTTTTGGCCGCTTCATTATTAAACGGGGAGGATCATGCCTCAACCGCTCTTTTTGAAGATCGAGGGGCTGACCAAGACCTTTGACGGACTGAGGGCGCTGGAAGGGATTGAACTATCAATCGAGGCGGGGAAGGTCACCAGCCTCATCGGCCCGAACGGCGCGGGGAAAACGACCTTTTTCAACTGTGTGACCGGTCTGATTTCTCCGACCTCCGGTGTGATTCTCCTTCAGGGAAGATCGATCGCTTCCCTCCCCGCGCATGAGATCACCCGTTTCGGCGTGGCGCGGACCTTTCAAAACATCCGCCTCTTTTCGGAGATGACGCTCCTGGAGAATGTGATGGTTGGACGGTATCTGCGAAGTGCCCTCCCCCTGACGGGGAGCTTTTTCGGCGCCCTCCTTGGGAGCCGCTCTTTCCGCGAGAAAGAACGGCGGCTCCGGGAAGAGGGGAATGACTTTTTGGAGTTCGTCGGCCTGGCCGACCGGCGTGATCTTCCGGCGCGGCATCTCTCTTATGGAGACCGGCGGCGCCTCGAAATCGCCAGGGCGCTTGCCTCGGAACCGAGCCTCCTTCTTTTGGATGAGCCGGCGGCCGGAATGAATCCGCGGGAAACCGAAGCGCTGATGGTCCTGATCGGCCGGATCCGCGATCAGGGGATCACCCCCTTCCTGATCGAACATAATATGAAGATGGTGATGAATGTTTCCGATCGGGTCATCGTTTTTGATCACGGCATGAAGATTGCCGAAGGAACCGCCGAAGAGATCCGGCAACATCCGAGGGTGATCGAGGCCTACCTGGGAACAGCGAAGACCGCCTGACATTTCGGATCCTGGAATGCTCTCCGTCAGAGATTTATCCGCCGCATACGGTTCCGTATCGGTTTTAAAAGCGATCTCCTTCGAGATTCAGGCGGGCGAGGTGGTTGCCCTCATCGGCCCGAACGGCGCCGGGAAATCGACAACCCTGATGGTGATCTGCGGGATGGTTCCAAACCGCTCCGGGAGCATCACCTTTTGCTCCGAGGAGATTGTCGGGCTTCCCCCGCACCGGATCGTTGAAAGGGGAATCTGCCAGGTCCCGGAGGGGAGGCGGATTTTCCCGAAGTTATCGGTCCTGGAGAACCTGGAGATGGGAGGGTATCTTCAGACCGACCGGAAAAAGATCGAAGCCGATCTGGAAGAGGTCTTCTGTCTTTTTCCGATTTTGAAGGAGCGCCGATTTCAAAGGGGAGGAACTCTGAGTGGGGGGGAACAGCAGATGTTGGCGATCGGCCGTGCGTTGATGTCCCACCCCAAACTGCTTCTCTTGGATGAGCCTTCCCTCGGCCTTTCCCCCTTGATGGCGGAGAAGATTTTTGAGATGATTGAGGCGATTCGCCGGCAAGGGAAGACGATCCTCTTAGTAGAGCAGAACGCCCATGCCGCCTTGAATCTTGCCGGTCGGGGTTATGTGATGGAAACCGGCCGGATCGTTCTGGAAGATCAGGCTTCGCGACTTTTGACAAATCCGATGGTGCGCTTGGCCTATTTGGGCGGCTATTGAATTTTGAGAAGGCTTTAAAAAAGGTGAATGATGAAAAGAACCCCTCTTTTTGAGACACATGTAAAAGCCGGCGCCAAAATCGTTCCCTTCTCCGGCTGGGAAATGCCCCTCTCTTATTCGGGTGTCACCGACGAACATCAGGCGGTCCGGATGTCGGCCGGGCTTTTTGATATCAGCCATATGGGGCGGTTCGAACTTTCGGGGAAAGGGGCCGAAGCCGCTCTTGATCGGTTGACCCCTGGTCCCGTCTCGAAGATGCAGCGGGGAAGCGCCCAATACTCGATGCTTCTGAACGAGACGGGGGGAATCCTGGATGACATCTATATTTATAAGAGGGGGGTCGACCGTTTTTACATCGTTGTGAATGCCGCGAATCGGGAAAAAGATTTTAAGTGGATGACGCGGCATCTTCCGGCCGGCCTCTCCTTCCAAGATGTCAGCGCGGCAACGGCGATGCTGGCATTGCAAGGCCCAAAGTCTTGGGAAGTCCTCCTCCAAATCATCCCCTTCGGCAAGAGCGAGATCAGTCTGCGTAATTTTATCGAGAGTGAGTTGATCCCGGCGCGCGACGCGAAAGCACTGATCGCCCGGACCGGATATACCGGCGAGAAGGGATACGAGTTGGTCGTCCCCGCGGAAGCGGCGCAGGCGGTATGGGACGCGCTCTTGATGGCCGGAAAAGAGGAGAAGATCAAACCGGTTGGGCTGGGGGCGAGGGACACGCTCCGTCTTGAGATGGGATACCCCCTCTATGGACACGACATGAACGAGGAGACGACCCCCCTCGAAGCCGACCTCGCCCGCTTCATCGATTTTGAGAAAGAGTTCATCGGAAAAGAGGGGCTTGTCCGGCAACAGGAGAAGGGGCTTCACCGGAAACTGATCGGCTTTGAATTGTTGACCGGCGGGGTCCCTCGCGAGGGACATATGATTTACTCCGATCAAAAAGAGATTGGAAAAGTCGCCTCCGGAAATTTCTCCCCCTCCCTCCGGAAAGGGATCGGCATGGGATATGTCGATATTCGCTACAGCGAAGAGGGAAGCGAAATTCTGATCGATATCCGGGGAAAAGCAACTCCGGCGGTGATCGTGAAGAGACCATTTTATAATAAGAAGAAGAAATAGTCGATTACGGTGTCATTCCCGCGAAATCGGGAATCCAGTTTCTTTGCATCAAAGACTTCCGGATTCCCGATTAAATATTCGGGAATGACAGACCAAGGGCTTCAGAAAAATGAACGGAGGTTTCATGGAATACATTCCCAAGACGGCGGCCGAAGAGGCGGCGATGATCGAGGCGATCGGGGTGGCCTCGTTCGAACAACTCCTCGATATTCCCCCCTCCCTTCGGCTAAACCGGCCGCTTCACCTTCCTCCGCCACTGAGTCAGATGGAATTGAAGAGAGCGCTTTCGGAGATGGCCCGAAAGAACCTCGACCACGAGAAGACCCTCTCCTTTCTCGGCGGCGGAAGTTATGACCACTACATTCCGAGCACGGTCGGGCAGGTCCTTTCTAAACCGGAATTCTATACCGCTTATACTCCTTACCAGGCGGAGATGAGCCAGGGGCTCCTTCAAACGATTTACGAATATCAAACGATGATCTGCCAACTGACCGGCATGGAGGTCGCCAACGCCTCGGTTTATGACGGCGCCTCGGCGATGGCGGAAGGGGCGTTGATGGCGATGCGGGTCACCAAGCGAGGAAAAGTGCTGATCGCCCGGACGGTTCATCCGCACTACCGGGAGGTGGTGAAAACCTATCTCTCCGGTCTCCCTTCGGCTCGAGTGAAAGAGATCCCCTTCGATGCGGGAACAACATCATTCGATCGACTCGGAGAGTCGATCGACAACCAGACCGCTGCCGTTCTGATTCAACATCCGAACTTCTTCGGGCAACTGGAGGAGGTCGAGGAGATCGAGCGGCTTGCCCATGCGCATGGGGCGCTCCTGGTCATGGCGGTTGATCCGATCTCCCTTGGCATTCTGAAAACTCCCGGAGAATTCAACGCCGATATCGCCGTCGGTGAGGGACAATCGATGGGGAACGCCATGAGTTATGGCGGGCCATACGTCGGGTTCTTCGCCACCCGCCGCGACTATATCCGTCAGATGCCGGGGAGGGTGGTCGGGGCGACGACCGATAAAGAGGGGAGGCCCGGTTTCTGCCTCACCCTTCAAACCCGAGAACAGCATATCCGCCGGGAGCGGGCGACCTCGAACATCTGCACCAATCAGGCATTAAATGCCTTGGCCGCGGCGGTCTATCTCGCCACCGTGGGTAAAGAAGGGTTGCGGGAGATCGCGATGCTCTGCCTGGCCCAATCGCACGCAGCGCAAGAAAAGGTCGCGGCGATTCCGGGTTTTCGTATCCCGTTCACTACCCCCTTCTTTAAAGAGTTCGTTGTTCAACTTCCGGTTCCGGCTTCCCGTGTTTTAAAAAAGGCGCTGCGGGCCGGCATCTTGGCCGGGATTGATCTTGGAGTGTATGATCGCACCTTCAAAAACCACCTCTTGATCTGTGTGACCGAAAAACACAATGCCTTCGATCTTGCGCGGTTGGTCGAGCAGTTACGGTTCTTTCAAGCATGAACAGAATGCGGGAAAACGAAGCCGATCCCCTCCCGGAACGGGCGGCATTTATCGAATCGGTCATCACTCAGATTTCCGAGAAAGAGATCCGCGCGCACCTCGAAGCCGTCGTCGGGATTCGGCACCCGGTGACCGCGCCGGAGGGGCTCCGGGCCGCGAAAGAATATATCGCCGAACAGATGAAACTGTCCGGCCTCGATCTGCTGGAAGAGGTGATCGAAGGGGGGCAAGACGAGCAATTTGTCAATCTGATCGGCCGGATGGACGGCGGCGGTCGAACCGAAAAGAAAATCCTTTTGATCGGGGCGCATTACGATACCGTACCCCATTCTCCCGGCGCCGACGACAACGCCAGTGGGTTGGCCGTCCTCCTCGAGGTGGCCCGTGTCTTGGCTTCCCTCCGGGGGAAGATGACCCTCCAGTTCGTCGCCTTCTCTCTTGAGGAAGAAGGGTTCCTTGGGAGCGACCACTATGTGCGACAGGTCCGGCGGAACAAGGTTCCTCTTTGGGGGGCGATTATTTTGGAATGTGTCGGATATACCAACCAACGGCCCGGTTCTCAACAGGTCCCGGCCGGTCTCCCGATTCCTCTCCCCGATCAAGGCGATTTCATCGGACTGGTTGGAAATACCCCGGCGGAACCGATTCAAAAGGCCTATGAAGCGGCGGTGGCGGCCTATGCTTCTCCGCTCCGGTGTGTCAGCCTGTTGCTCCCCGGCAAGGGGGAGGCCCTTCCCGACGCCCGGCGCTCCGACCACGTCCCTTTCTGGGATCGAGGTTATCGGGCGGTGATGTTGACCGACACGGCGAACCTTCGCAATCCACACTATCACCGCGAGACCGACCAGATCGAAACGCTCGACCTCTCTTTCATCACGCAGGTGGCGCGCGCCCTCGTGGCGGCCGTCATCGACTTGGCGGAGTTGAACCGAGTGAAGGAGAATTCATAACAAGATGATCGCTGCTGCTGTAACAACGCAAATGCCGTGAGTAATTTCAATTCTATCCCTGTAGGAGATCGAAAATGGAGCCGTTCCTGAGCACTTCCCACGGTGTTCTTTTCCAGACAGACTGCTTGGCCGTGCTGGGTCAACTGCGTTCAGAGACAGTCGATACGATCTTTGCAGACCCGCCTTTCAATATCGGAAAAGACTACAAGAACGGTTTTAATGATGACGTCAGTCGGGAAGAATATTTTGCATGGTGCGGGAAGTGGATTTTTGAGTGTGCCAGGGTATTGAAGCCGGGAGGGGCGTTCTTCTTATATGCGCTTCCTGAACTTGCGCTCTGTTTTGGTTCCTACATGAGCGAGCGTCTTACCTTTCGCCATTGGATCGCGCTCTCGATGAAAGGGACTTTCCCAAGAGGGAAGAAACTCTACCCTGCCCACTATGCCTTGCTTTATTTTACCAGAGGCAATCCCAAGACATTCAATAAAGTCAGACTGCCCATTCCCACATGCCGTCACTGTGGGGGCGAGATCAAGGATTATGGCGGTCACCGTAACAAGCTGAATCCGGAAGGGCTGAATCTGACCGATTTTTGGGAGGACACCTCTCCCAACCGACATAAGAAATTCAAGGTCAGACACGGCGTGAATGAGTTGAAGCTTGTTATCCCCGAACGCGCGATACTTGTATCGACAAACCCGGGAGATTTGGTGCTTGATCCGTTCGGTGGCGGCGGTTCGACATACCAAGCGGCCGAGATGCACCACCGGCATTGGTTCGGAACCGAACTTCATGATTGTCTCCCCATTAAAACTCGGATGGAAGAAGCCTTCCCCATTTCGGCGCGGCAATCCCCGCAATACAACTGGAGAGAGCTATTCAATGAAAATCACGACGATGCGCTTTTACGGCGGGGCAAGGGAGAAAGTTTGTCGGCTCGGCTTGGCTGACCTCTTTCTTGAACTTCAGGAGATCATTTTCGATACTCGGATCGAGATCGCCGAAGAACCCAAAGCGAACGGCGCAGCCGTTGTTCGTGAAGCATTGGATAAGCGATTTGAAACCGGAACCGACTGGATCAAAACGACGGCCGGGGGCGTCGATTGGGTTAAGCGAATACGTTACAACGCGACATTTATGGCCAGGCTCGGTGTAGAGATTCAGGTTTCGGCTCGAAGTGACCTGCTTATTCGTGATGTTGTTCATCTTCGTAACAGCCTCCAGGAAAGCCATATTGATGTCGGAGTGATTGTCGTACCTGACGACCGCTTTCAGACTTTCCTGCCTGATCGTACGCCCAGCTTTCGCGACGCTGTGCGATACATCGAGCAGGAATTTAAGGAAGCGATGACATTCCCAATCGTGGTCATTGCAATCGAACATGATCGGGTGGGTAAAGCTTTACCGAAAAAGAAGACGAATAAAGGCAAGGACGGCTAAGTAATGACGCGCGAGATCTATCGGGGCAAAGTCGTCCATCTCTTCGTCGAGTCGGCCACCTTGCCGAACGGGAAGACATTTGATCTGGAGGTGGTCCGGCATCCGGGGGCGTCGGCGGTCGTTCCGCTCCGGGAAGACGGAAAGGTGATTCTTATTCACCAATATCGACATGCCGCAGGTGGATATATCTATGAGGTCCCGGCGGGAAAGCTTTCAGCAGGAGAGGCCCCCGAATCGTGCGCGGCGCGGGAAATGGAGGAGGAGATCGGTTATCGCGCCGGGAAATTCGAACTGCTGACGACGATCTTCACCGCCCCCGGTTTCTGTGACGAGCAGATCCACCTCTTCCTCGCCACCGGTCTCATCCGCACCGGCCAGGCGCTCGGCGAAGACGAGGTGTTGGAGGTCGTCGAGATGCCGTTTGAGGAAGTGATGCGAAAGATCGAAGACCGGACGATCCGCGACGCGAAGAGCATCGTGGCATTGGAGCTGGCGTATCGCCGCGCGAAAAAGCGGGGGTGGATTTAAATAATAAGCGAATCACTGTTGTTGAAGGAGGAACAGGGGTGTCGGAGAAATTGATTTTCGAAAAGAGTGTTCCGGGACGGCGCGGGGCGACCTTTCCGGTCGAGGCGCTGGAAGGCTTTTCGGTCGATCGGGTGTTGCCGAAAAAATATCAACGGGAGATTCCCCTTCCGCTTCCGGAGATCAGCGAGAACGAATTGATGCGTCATTACACCCGGCTTTCCTATCAAAGCTATGGCGTCGATACCGGTTTCTATCCCCTCGGTTCCTGTACGATGAAGTACAACCCCAAGATTCATGAAGAGGTGGCCCGGTTTCCCGGCTTTGCCCAGATCCATCCGCTTCAACCGGCCGAGACGGTCCAGGGGGCGCTACAGTTGATGTACGAATTGGAGCGGATGCTGGCCGAGATCGCCGGGATGGCGCGGGTCTCCCTTCAACCGGTCGCAGGGGCGCAGGGAGAGTTGGTGGGGATGCTGATCACGCGCGCCTACCACCAGCGACAGGGACGGCAGCGGAAGAAGGTGATCATCCCCGATTCGGCGCACGGAACCAATCCGGCCAGCGCGGCCCTCGCAGGCTATACCATCCAGACGGTCCATTCCAATGCGGATGGGTTGGTCGATGTCGATGAACTCCGAAAAGTGGTTGATCAAGAGACCGCCGCCTTCATGTTGACCAATCCGAACACCTTGGGTCTCTTCGAACGGGAGATCGAGAAGATCGTTGAGATCGTCCATGAGGCCGGCGCGCTGATGTATCTCGACGGCGCGAACCTCAACGCTCTCCTCGGGCTGACCCGTCCCGGCGACATGGGATTTGACATTGTCCACTTCAATCTCCATAAGACTTTTTCCACACCGCATGGCGGCGGCGGGCCGGGGGCCGGACCGGTCGGGGTGGCGGAGGCGCTGGTCCCCTATCTCCCCTCGCCGATGGTTGAAAAGAAAGGAGAGGAATATTTTCTCGACGGCAAGCGGCCCCAATCGGTCGGGCGGATTCATGGTTTTTATGGCAACTTCGGCATCCTCGCCCGTGCCTATACCTACATCCGGCGGCTGGGAGCTCCAGGGCTTTCGGCGATCAGCAGGAACGCCATTCTCAACGCCAATTATCTCAAGAAGCAGTTGGAGGCCGATTATCCGATCCCGTTTAATCGTCCCTGTATGCATGAGTTTGTCCTGTCGGCGAAGAAGTTCCGGGAGAAGGGAATTCATGCCTGGGATATCGCCAAGCGGTTGATCGATTATGGTTTCTACCCGCCGACCGTGAACTTCCCGCTCGTCATCGAGGAGGCCTTGATGATTGAGACCCCCGAGAGCGAACCGCGCGAGGTTCTTGACGCCTTTGCCGAGACGATGCGGTTGATCCGGAAGGAGATCGACGACGATCCTTCGAAGGTCAGCGGCGCGCCGCACACCCGGCCGGTCGGACGGATGGATGAGGTCCAAGCGGCGAAGCGGTTGGATGTTCGATATCAAAAATAGGAGAATCGATGCCGTTTGAGCATGATGTCTTGATTGTCGGCGCCGGGTTGGCGGGAATGCGGGCGGCAATTGCCGTTCCCCCACATCTCAATGTCGGGATCCTCTCGAAAGTTCATCCGGTTCGAAGCCACTCGGTGGCGGCGGAGGGGGGGATCAACGCGGCGATCCGTCCCGGAGACTCCTGGGAATCGCACATGTACGACACGGTGAAGGGGAGCGACTGGCTCGGCGACCAGGACGCCATCGAAATCCTCTGCCGAGAAGCCCCTGAGGATATCATGACCCTGGAACGGATGGGGGCCCTCTTCTCGCGCGATCCGCAGGGGGGGATCGACCAGCGCAACTTCGGCGGCTTGGGCTTTCCCCGGACCTGTTATGTCGCCGATCGAACCGGGCATGCGCTGGTCCATCTTCTCTATGAGCAGCTTGTCAAACGGGCCGCGCAGGTTTACGAAGAGTGGTATGTCACCTCGCTCATCGTGGAAGAAGGGGTTTGCTGCGGGGTGGTGGCGCTGAATATCTTCAACGGGGAGTTGGTTCCCATTCGGGCCAAGGCGGTTATCTTGGCGACCGGCGGCTACGGCCGGGTTTATCTCATCTCGACGAACGGCCTGATCAACACCGGAGACGGGATGGCGCTCGCCTATCGCGCCGGCGTCCCGCTTCAGGACATGGAGTTCGTTCAGTTCCATCCGACGACGTTGAAGGAGACCGGCATTCTGATTACCGAAGGGGCGCGCGGAGAGGGGGGATTTCTCTTCAATTCACGCGGCGAACGCTTCATGGAAAAGTATGCACCGAAGATGATGGAGCTGGCGAGCCGCGACGTCGTTTCCCGGGCCGAATACCAGGAGATCTTGGAGGGGCGAGGGGTTGATGGCTGTGTGATGCTCGATCTCCGCCATCTTGGAAAGGCGAAGATCATGGAAAAGCTCCCGCAGATCTGGGAACTGTCGATCACCTATGCGGGGGTCGATCCGATCGAGGCGCCGATCCCGGTAACCCCTGGCGTCCACTACTCGATGGGGGGGATTCTGACGAATGTTCACGGGGAGACGCCGATCCCCGGTCTTTTCGCCGCCGGAGAGTGCGCCTGTGTCTCGGTCCATGGGGCCAACCGTTTGGGGGGAAACGCCTTGATGGAGACGATCGTCTATGGCCGCAGAACCGGATCGCGCGCCGCCGAATACGCGGAGGGAAGGAAAGCGGTCCACGGCTCGGACCGGACCCTGGAGCGGGAACGGGAGCGGATCGGCAGACTCCTTTCCCGGAAGGAGGGGGAACGGGCCGGACTGCTCCGTGAGGAGGTCGGCAAGGTGATGGCCGACCATTTCGGCATTCTTCGAACACGCGATCGGATGGAGGAAGGGAAACGGAAACTGGCGGCGATCCGGCCCCGGCTGGAGGAGATCGCCCTTCACGATCACGGGAAGACCTTTAACCTCGAACTGATCGATGCCCTGCAGCTTTTCTCGATGATCGACCTGGCGGAGTGTATCGCCGCCGGAGCAACCGTTCGGGAGGAATCGCGGGGCGCCCATGCCCGGCCCGATTTTCCCAAGCGGGACGATCTGAACTGGCTCAAGCACACCCTCGCCTACAGCACCGAAACCGGTCCCCGCCTCGATTACCGCCCGGTGACAATCACGCGGGTCCCGCTGGGGGAACGGAAGTATTAGGCAGACCGGAGATCAAACGCCATTCCTTGGCGGCGGTGGGATATTGCGGAGCACCTGGCGGACTTCGTCGAGAAGTGTTGGTCGTTGACTTCTCATCGCGTCAGGCATATAAGGTCTCCGTACGGGCGCCCTGATAATAGGGATTGGGCGAAACTGCCAGAAAACCCCGCCAATATCACATTATCAGGGCAAAATGGCAAGTTAATCAATGGTTCTCCCTTCGCTTCGCTCAGGGAGAATGCCGGGGCTGAGCCGGTGCCCCTTCCCTCCGCTCCGCTGCGGGAGAACCAGGGGCACGAAACCGACCGCTCGCTACGCTCGCGGCGGCTCAGCCCCGGCATTGGGCTTCTTATTTCGATATAGTATATCTTGATTTTTTGAATGGGAAAGGCTAGGCTAAGATGGTGGATTACCAACACATCATCACAATTGAGCCAGGCAAGCGCGGCGGTAAACCGTGCATCCGTGGATTGCGTATTACCGTCTCTGACGTGCTCGACTATCTCGCCTCCGGTATGTCCGAAGATGAGATTCTCAGAGACTTTCCCGATCTCACCCGTGAAGATATTCGGGCCTGCCTTGCGTTTGCCGCGGACCGGGAGCGCAGGTTGGTCTCGATTCCGACAAAGTGAAGCTTCTCTTCGATCAAAACCTTTCCCCACGATTGGTAAAGACACTTGTCGATCTTTACCCTGGCTCTGTTCATGTTCGGGATGTCGGCTTGCACGATGCCTTGGACGAAGCGGTCTGGGAGTATGCTGCCCGCCATGGCTTGTCCATCGTCTCCAAAGATGCCGACTTTCACCAGCGGAGTTTTCTCTTCGGACCTCCTCCGAAAGTGATCTGGGTCCGGCGTGGGAACTGTTCGACATCTGACATCGAAGCGATTTTGCGGGAGCATCATGCCAATCTACAGTGGTTTGAACAAGACGCAAAGGGTGCATTTCTAGTCCTGGAGTAAACGCTCGCCCAACTGCCGATGGAGCCGACCGTGAATATCGAGACACGACATTAGCAATACTCGGTTTGGGAGCAGGCGAGGACCTGCTCTTCCCGGCTGAGGTCGCGATAGATCGTCACCCCCTTGCACCCCTCCCGGTCGGCGAGAAGAAAAACCTTCTCGACATCTTGGGGAGTCGCCTCTTTCGGGAAGTTCACCGTCTTTGAAACGGCGTTGTCCGTATGCCGTTGAAACGCCGCCTCAATTTTCAGATGAAATTCGGGGGAGATATCGTGGGCGGTGGGAAAGCGCCGCCGGATCTCTTCCGGAACTTCTTTCATCCCTCGGACCGACCCGACCGCCGCCACCTTTTTAATCAACCCCTCTGAATAAAATCCTCTTTCTTTCGCCGTCTGAATAAACCGCGCGTTTAATTCCGGAAGCCGCAAACCGCCGAGAACCCGCCGATAAAACGAAAGGGCATAAAGCGGCTCGATCCCGCTGGAGCAGTCGGCAATGACGCTCAACGTCCCGGTCGGGGCGATCGTCGTGGTGGTCGCGTTCCGAAGCCGGAGGCCCCGTGAGGGGTAGATGCTCTGATCATAGGCGGGGAAGAGTCCGCGTTCTTCCGCAAGGGCCGCCGATGCCTCCCGCGCCTCTTTCCGGATGAACCCCATGATCTTCTCCGCCAGGGCCAATGCCTCTTCGCTGTCATACGGGATCTCAAGCGCGGTCAAGAGATCGGCGAAACCCATGACGCCGAGGCCGATCTTGCGGGTCCGGTAGGTTGCCTCGGCGATCTGTGGGAGCGGGTATCGGTTCCGGTCAATCACATTCTCGAGAAAATGGACCCCCTTCCAAACCGTCTCCCGGAGCTTGGGATGGTCGATTTCACGACCATCCTTCGAAAGTATCCGGGCGAGGTTGATCGATCCCAAGTTGCACGATTCATACGGAAGGAGCGGTTGTTCGCCGCAGGGATTCGTCGCCTCGAACGATCCGAGGTCGGGGGTGGGATTGTCCCGGTTGATCCGATCGATGAAAATGATTCCCGGATCACCCGTTTTCCAGGCTGATTGAATAATCTGATTGAAGATAAACCGGGCTGGAAGTCGCTTTACCTCCTTCCCGGTCCGGGGGTTGATGAGCGGATAGGCTTGGTCTTTCTGGAGCGCTTCCATGAAGAGGTCGGTCACCGCGACCGAGAGGTTGAAGTTGGCCATCTCTTTGGGGTCGTTTTTGACGGTGATGAATTCGAGGATATCGGGGTGATCGACCCGGAGGATTCCCATGTTGGCTCCCCGCCGGGCCCCTCCCTGTTTGATCACGTCGGTCGCCATGTTGAAGACCCGCATGAAGGAGACCGGGCCGGAGGCGATCCCGGAGGTCGAGAGGACCGGATCGTTCTTGGGACGAAGCCGGGAGAAGGAAAAGCCGGTTCCCCCGCCGCTTTGATGGATCAGGGCGGTGTCTTTGACCGCCTCGAAGATCGATTCGAGTGAATCCTCGATCGGGATCACGAAGCAGGCCGAAAGCTGCTGCAACTCCCGCCCGGCGTTCATCAGCGTCGGTGAGTTCGGAAGGAATTCGAGGGAGGCCATCAGGCGATAGAAAACCTCCGCCGTCTCCGCCACCGCCGCCTCGGATCGATACCGCCGGTCGGCCTCGGCGATGTCGTTCGCCACCCGGCGGAACATCTGATCGGGGGTCTCGATCAGGTCTCCTTCCGGACCTTTCTTCAGATACCGCCGTTCCAAAACGGTGATCGCGTTTCCGGAGAGGGGGGCATTTTCATTGATTGGCATGGTGGTTCTCGGTCATGGCGGCTCTCACACATGGCGCTCGATCGATCTCGCAATGATCATATCGTATGTCATTTCTCTGATTCAAGCCATCGAACACGCACAGCGAGCGCAATCCAGCGCCTTCGGCACAACGGCACGACGTTTGCTTTTTTTCGGACCGTCGGTAATGGGGCCGAGATGAACCAGGGAAAGGGAAACAGAAACAGAAACAGAAATTGTTTGCCTCGATGGTTTTTCTGAGGATAGCGCCGGAAGATCGTGCCGGAAGATAGTGCCGAACAACAGGCAGTGAGTGAAGATACAGTGTATCCAAATCGATTGCTGAAACGGGGAGAGAAAATGATGAAAGAGAAGAAAAAAACAGCAACAAAACAGAATGGTGGGCTTTCAGAGGATTGCTGCTACTTATGGAGCAAAAAGCTTCCCGCGGCGAAGCGCTTTAAATTGGTTTTAGACGGCGAAGCGGTGCTGGACAAAGAAACCGGTCTTGTCTGGGAACGTTCCCCGAACACGGTAAAAAACTGGGGTGACGCCATTGTGCATTGCCGACAAAAGGCGATCGGCGGACGCAAGGGATGGCGGCTTCCCACCATCGAAGAGCTGGCAAGCTTGGTCGACCCCACTCGGAGTTCCCCCGCGTTGCCGAGCGGCCATCCCTTTATCCTTCCGACCCCGACTGGGGAGTATTGGTCGTCAACCATGGCCCCGAGCGCTTTTAATGGCTTTCCTAGTCAGGGGTGGGTTCTGATTCTTGGTTCGGGCAACGTCAATACCGATCATAAGGCGAATGGAATGAATGTTTGGTCTGTCCGAGGAGGACAAGGGCCCCTTTAAGGGCCGGTATGGTATCCCAAGATGATCGAGTAATCACTTCCCGATTGGCCACGGGCAGGATGTCCTATTCTGCCCGTGGCCCAATCGCGTCCTTCACGAGGGCCGCCCTATTCCTCACAAAAACACCTCATACCTCAAGATACCTCGACATGATCGCTTCATCGGCCTGTCGCTCTCAACGCCTTCTTTCAATTGATCCGGTTTAAGGTCTTGATACCCCCCATCCCCCGATGTGGGGGGATTGGCGCTTTGCCGGTTTCATTTTAGAGTGAAGTCTATCAACAAACTGGAGGAGGGGAGATGAACCCGGCGGAGAACACGCACAGGCTGGCTTTGGTGAACTTAACCTCATTGATGGAACGAACCGCCGGACGGCCCGAGATCACCATTGGCTTCATCGACGGGCCGGTTCAGTTCGATCACCCTGATTTAACCCGGGAGAGCATTCGCGAGATCCCGAGGCGATCCAAGGGACGCTGCGCACGTGCCGATAGCGTCGCCTGCCTGCATGGAACCTTCGGGGCCGGCATTCTCTCGGCCAGAAGGGGATCGGTCGCCCCGGCGATCTCTCCCGGTTGCACCTTGCTTATCCGTCCCGTCTTTCGGGAGGCATCGGAAGCACCGGGCGCTTCTCCCGCGGAACTCGCCGCGGCGATTCTCGACTGTGTTGACGCGAAAGCGCGGATCATCAATCTAAGCCTGGCGGTCGCCGATTCCCTCTCCGATGCCCGCTGGCCCTTAGAGGAGGTGCTCGACTACGCCGCCCGGAAGGGGGTGATCGTCGTGGCGGCGGCGGGCAATCAAGGAGCCCTGGGCGGCTCGGCGATCACCCGCCATCCCTGGGTGATCCCGGTTGTCGCATCGGATCTTCGGGGAAGACCGATTTCGCAGTCAAACCTGGGGGCTTCTTTGGGAAGGAGTGGCCTTTCTGCCCCCGGTGAGGGGGTCCGGAGTCTGCTGGCCGGTGGCGGGACAATGATCTCGGCGGGGACCAGTGTCGCGGCCCCTTTCGTGACCGGGACGGTCGCCCTTCTCTGGTCGCTTTTTCCCCACGCCACGGCCGAAGCGATCCGCCGGGCGGTCACCCGCTCCAGCCTCTCGCGGCGGGGGGCGGTTGTTCCTCCGCTACTTAACGCGGAGGAGTCTTATCGGATCATGACCGGGGGGCGTTCTCATGGCCTAAAGAATGAGACGGCCACCCGTGGCCCAGAAAATAGATCGGCCACCCAGCGCGCATCATAACCATCACCACCCACAATCATTCATATAGAGGAGAAAACGTCATGGAACAGACAGAAGTGAAGGAAGGATTAGAGCACTCACAGGAGACGGTAGCCGGAGCGATCCAACCACAAGGAGGCGGGGGAGGATGTGGCTGCCAAGGGGCCTCGACGAAAAATATTCCCCCTTCCCCGGTTTATGCCATCGGAAAGATCGAAGCCCGCTTTCCGAGCCTGGCGGTGGAGAAGGAGTTTGCACAGGCGATCGGAAGGGAGAAAACCGGCGGCCAGCAGACCGACCGGCAGGCATTCCATACGGTCCTCTCACAGAAACAGAACCGTTATCTGGTTCATCGGCTCTGCTGGGTCTTCACGGTCGAGGGGCTGGAGACCTACCTTCTCCAGCCGAGGGAAGAGAGCGGCTACGATCTGCTGATCGAGGCGATCCGTCCCGCGCCCAGCCCGATCGATCTCGACGTCGTCGTCGGGCTCAAAGGTCCCCTCGCCCCGCCCCAGATGTGCAACGGGCTGATGGTCCCGATCGTCCTCTTCGACCAGCTCTATTCGTTCGACCGGGAGGGGTTGGTCAAATCGATCCCGAGGCCGAAGGAAATTCCAGAGAAACAGGAGGGGCTCTTCCGGGCGTCCGCGAACGAGCTCTTCGAGCGGATCATTCAACTGGCCGACAACGCCGGGGCAACCGACGAACACCGGGCGCTCAACTACCTGGCGGTCCGCTACCCGGCCATCTATGCCACCGCCTCCGAATGCCACGCAAGAAACTGTTCCCTCACCGGGGTGGAGGTGCGCCCCTCGCGCCTCTCCGGGGTCCGGAAGATTCTCGATGTGATCTTCTCCTACACCCACCGGGAGAGCGATGTCACGGAGAAATATTTCGTCCGTGTCGACGTGACCGAGGAGTTCCCGTTCCTGGTCACGAAACTGTCACCGTACTACGATCGATAAACCAAACATCAAAAGGAGAATACAAAAATGAAGATGCCAGGATTCAACGCAGAAACGTCGCTTTACCGACCGGCCTTGATGATCAGGCCAGATCCGGTAGGGCTTGAAGGTGGAATCGTTGTTGGAGAGGATGGAGAGATCCTCTATGCGAAGAAGAAGCCGAACTTGGATGCCTATGCAACCTGCGTCTACAACTGCATCCAACGGAACAAAAACAGGGCTCCCTTGGCCGATGTGGCAAGCTTCTGCGCAGAGGCGTGTGTCCCCGCTCTTTAGAAAGGTAGTTCAATAAGGAGGAATAAAAATGAGAATGCCGAAGATGACAGCAGAGGTGTCTCTTTATCGGGGAGGCCGCTATTTCGGATTTGCAGGCGGGCTCCCTTCTCAAAACAGCGTCTCTCCAGCAATGCTGATTTGCAATTCAGTCTGCCTGGCTTCCTGGGGAATCGGTTGCGCCATTTTCTGTCGGTCCGATACAAACTGTTTGAAGCAGTGCGGCGCCGATGCAATCAAAACCTGCTGCATCGGAAGTGCCCCCTTCGTGGAGCCGATCCTGTCATAAAAAGATCTGGGTTGCATCTTCTCCGCAGCAAGCTTCGGAGAAGATGCAACCCGAGAGAAAAAAACCGCTGGATGGTTTTCGAGCCGGTGGCCAAGGTAATTCAAATTCAAACGGTTCAACAACCAACAATAGGAGGAAGGGAAATGGGTACAACGACTGCGATCATACAACAAGCTTATGAGGCCTACGGCCGTGGCGATATCCCGGCGATTTTGAATCTCGTCGCCGACGAGGTCGATTGGGAGTTCGCCGGTTCGGCGAGTCTGCCTTATGCCGGAAGGCGGAAAGATAAAAAAGGGGTCGCCGACTTTTTCACGGAGGTATCACGCGCAGACGAGATTCATACCTTCGAGCCGCGCGAATTTATCGAAGCCAACGAACATGTCACCGTGCTTGGCTGGGAAAACTGCACCGCACGCGACACCCAAAAGAAGTTTGAGAGCGAATGGGTCCATCTGTTCACGGTGAAAAACGGAAAGGTCACCCGGTGGCGGGGCTTTTTCAACACCGCCGCCCGCTACGGGATGTAAGCAAAGAGGTTGTGTGTGAATAAACCCTTGTCGGGCCGGCGCTTCAGAGAGCGCCGGCCTGCCTGAAGATTCGCGCAATCAGCGGCCCGCAGCCTTCGACTCCGACCTTTCTGTAGACCGAGTCGGTTTGCGCGCCGCCGACCTTATTTGATCGCCATGAGCGTGTCGGCATGGCGTCGGACTTCCCGCGCCCCCAACGGACCGCCGTGTCCCATATAAAATCGTTCCATCCCCAAGTCCAGTAAATGTTGCAGTGCAACGCCGACAGCGCGCGGGTCGTCCTCGAAAGGGGGG
>CAZOFJ010000046.1:0-28167 GCA_964579005.1 uncultured Nitrospirota bacterium | reverse complement strand
TGGCACGATGATCACAGCAAGGATCGCAACGTCAAAGGGATCAACTTCATGACCGCGCTTTATCATGCTCAGGGCGTTTCGATTCCGGTCGCCTTTGAGCTGATCAGCAAAACCGAGAAGGGAGAGGAAGCTTTGCTCGATTGTATCTGCCCTTTCGGGGACCCCGCAACGCAGCCAGGCGCGCCCAGAGGCGGCCGTAGCCGTGATGGGATTAATTCACAAGCTCTCAGACCATTATCGGTGTCAAAAAAAAGATTCTGAAACATCGACATCGGGATCAGAAATCCAGCGGGCTCTTCATCTCCTTGAGTGTCCTGCTTGGCACGCAATGCGTATAGATCATCGTTGTTCTGATATCACTGTGTCCAAGGAGTCCCTGGATCGTCCGAATGTCGTAATTTGCCTGAAGCAGGTGCGTCGCAAAGCTGTGGCGGAAGGTGTGGGAGGTGACGCGCTTGGCGAGCTTGGCCCGCCGGACGGCCTCGTAAAGCGCCAGTTGGACGTGTGTTTCATGAAGATGATACCGCCGCAGCTCCTTCGCATCCGGCACGTAGGTCAAAGACGGCTGAGGGAAAAACCATTGCCAGATGAAATCCTTACCTGCATTCGAATATTTTTTTTCGAGCTGATCTTCAAGAAACACACCGGCGTAGCCTGCCGCAAGATCCTCATCGTGAATTTTCTTTATTGCCTCAAACTGTGCCGTTAACTCCGGCATGATCGTCCGCGGGATCGGCACGGTCCGGTCTTTATTCCCCTTTCCATGGACCGTAAGGATTCCGGCGTCGAAATTAAAATTCTTCACCCGTAATTTCACGCATTCAAAGAGACGAAGCCCGCAGCCGTATAACAGTTTGACCGCAAGATCGTAGGGATATTCAAGGTGTTTTACGACGGCGTCGATTTCCTTACGGGAAAGAACAACGGGGATATAGCTTGATTTCTTGGCGCGGGGAATGTCCTTGTGATCGCCAAAGTCTTGTTTCAAAATGTGCCGGAACAGAAACAGCAACGCGTTGAACGCCTGGTTTTGCGTTGACGCGGATACCTTGCATTTCACCGCCAGATACGTGAGATATGCCTTCACATCCGCCGAAGAAAGGGCATCAGGCGGCTTGTTTCGCAGGTAGCCCTGGAATTTGCGGCTCCAATCCGCATAGGCTTTGAGTGTTTTTCTGGAATAGTGCCGCGTCTTAATCTCTGCAGCCAGATTGTCGATGATTTTGTCCCAAGCCGGAGATTCGGATTTCTCCAGGCAACGCCATTCACCAAAGCGCTTGCCTCCTGTTGAACGAGGAGCGGGCGGGAGTGATGGCGCCGACGAAACCGAGAAAATCCCCACAGTGCTTTGAGCTTCCCGTTCGCGGGCCGGATTTGGAGCAGCCGTCACAGATAAACGCTGCGACGGCATCGCCTCATCCGATGACGAAGAAACGCGCTTCTTTTGTCGTTGTGACGCAAAAAAGAGCGACAGGGCATGTGCGGCCTGTTCCTGCTGTTTTGAGGTTTGATTCTTTTCCCGCAGCTTTTCAACGAACAGACGCACCTGTTCAGACCGGGAATCCGGAAGTTGATATTTGGCGCGAAAATCAAGATAATACCGCAGCCACTTCCTGTAATCGGCGCGGATAGGTAAAGGAACCGCCTTTTTTTCCAGGTCGGCGTCAAACTGTTTTAAAATATCGGGTGGAATACTCAGCATATGGCAACGAATTGACAGTAACTAACCCGCGGATCGCATATTAGGCATTTCAAATGAGATATTCCGTGAATTGCATGTTAGTCATTTTCTAAATGTAATGAAATCCTATTGTTTACGTCAAGCTATTTTTTCATCTTGACCGTGTATAAAAATCCGTGCTACATCATATCCGTCCATCTAATAACTGGTTCTCCCTTCGCGGAGCGAAGGGAGAATGCCGGGGCTGAGCCGGTGCCCCTTCCCTCCGCTCCGCTACGGGAGAACCAGGGGCACGAAACCGACCGCTCGCTACGCTCGCGGCGGCTCAGCCCCGGCATTAGGCATTTATACAGGAGCAGCCGTGGCAGAACCGTACTTGAGCGCTTTGGAAGAACTGGTCGCTCGCGAGCTGCCGGGTATTTCTGGTTTAGAGTGCAAGCATTTTTTTAGCGGCGCAGCGTTGTACTCGAACATGACAATTTGCGCCTCATTAACACCAGCCGGGTTCGCTTTCAAACTTCCAGAGCAGCGTTGCTCCGAGCTAATAGCGTCCGAAAAGGCTTCACCCTTGCGGTACTTCGAGAAATCACCGGTCAAGAAAGGCTACGTTCTACTTCCACAGGCAAGTGGTCTGAACAATGCGGTTGTTGTAAGCTATCTCAAGGAATGTTTGGCACATGCTAATTCACAAAATGCCTAACCCTACGCTCAAGCGGGACTGCGCAAAAGCGCGCAGCCCCTTAGCTTCACGTTCTCCCTTCGCGGAGCGAAGGGAGAATGCCGGGGCTGAGCCGGTGCCCCTTCCCTCCGCTCCGCTACGGGAGAACCAGGGGCACGAAACCGACCGCTCGCTACGCTCGCGGCGGCTCAGCCCCGGCATTAGGTGTCTGCGACGCAAAAGCATAAAGTACAAGCATTTACAGAACCTTTATCCTCATACAAAAGCGTGTAAAAGTGGGGGGGTGCTATAACATTATCTAGAACATCATAATTTGAAAGAGAAACAAAAATGAAGTTACATATTTTTCTAATTATTTTTTTAGCTCTAATATCCGTTTCATCTTGTAGCGATAAGCCAGAAAAACAGACATCGAACCATGGAGGTACAACAGAAATGAGTGAAATAAAAAGTGTTACTATCGGTATACCCGTCACAAATATGGATAAAGCAATAAAGTGGTATCGCAGCCTGCTAGGCAAAGTAGAGGAAATGGAGCCTGCTCCAGGAGTTTGGGAATTTCGTCTAACCCCAACAACTTGGCTACAGCTATCTGAAGTCAAAACCAGCCAGCCTAATCCAACAGTCGTGCGCTTTGAATCAAACAACATTAATGCGAGCCATGACTTGGCTTCGAAAATTGGTAAAGAGGTTACAGAAATTGAATCTGTACCAGAAGTAGTAAGCTATTTTGACTTTAAAGACCCTTTTGGTAATTCATTGTCATTTTACGAACTCTTGGTTAAATGATTAAAAGCATATTCTTTGTAAGTTAGTGTAAATTATAAAAAACCTAACATGGCGTTCGAGCGGGACGCGCCAAAAGCGGCGCGCCCCTCAACTTTACGTTCTCCCTTCGCGGAGCGAAGGGAGAATGCCGGGGCTGAGCCGGTGCCCCTTCCCTCCGCTCCGCTACGGGAGAACCAGGGGCACGAAACCGACCGCTCGCTACGCTCGCGGCGGCTCAGCCCCGGCATTATGCGTCATGAAGTGACATCTACGATGGCTAGCCGCGTCTTCTTGAGTTCAACCTTCGGCGATCTAGTCGAGCATAGGAAGGCTGTGCTCTACGTGCTTCAGCGCATGCAAGCTTTGGTTGAAGCCATGGAGTACTTCGGTTCGGAGACCGACATGCCGTTGCACGTTTGTCTTGATGCCGTTGATCGCTCTGACCTTTACATCGGCGTAGTTGGCACCCGTTACGGTTCCACAGATGAGGATGGTATTTCCATTACGCAGCGCGAGTACGAGCGAGCGGTAGCCGGGAAAAAGGCGATACACATATACCTGATCGATGAGGAGCTTCATCTTGTCGCACCGGTGCATGTTGATCGCGGAGAAAGCGCTCAGCGACTAGCGGCCCTAAAAGATCAACTACGAAAGCGCCATACCTGCACGCGCTTCGAAAGCGCGCCCGATTTGGCCGTAAAAATAGGTCTCGATTTGGTGCGATATCTGAAACCCAAGAAAGCGGTAAGTAGAGTTGTCGAATCCATGGTGAATCGGGTGCCCGAATTGCTTCTTCAAGCCGGGTACACCATCGGTCTCCGCGAGCAGACGCTAGCCGGAATCACCGGATTGTTTGTTCAGCTTGAAGGCGGCATCGCGTTTGCCGACCATCGCGTAGCACAGGCTGCATCCGCCGGGTACGTGGCGTCTGCCTTGTGCCGTGGCGACTTCGGCGTGCTGAATGGGACGTTGACGTTCGACCGTGAGTACTTAGAAATGATTGTGTCCCTCTTGCAGATATGGGGGGTCGATCCACAAGGCATTGCCGTCGCAATTCGGGGGACTAATGATCCAATGAAGTTTCGTCTGTTGACCGCAATTGCGGGTCGCCTCGCCATCCCTGAGGCAGTCGACCCAATTTGCGAGGCCATGCTTCAACGCTATGCTCTACATCAGCGCTTCAAGCAACTCGGTCAAATGGCGACGCCTGTTCGAGACGTGGTCAAGCTCGCGCTTGTCTCCATGCCGCGAACAGTCAAAGCAACAGTCGAGAGATACGCTGGCCGTGCTAAGGAAATGCGCAAGTGGCAGCAGAAGCAGCTATTCGAGGAGGTGATCGCGTCAATGAACAAGAAAGGTCCCGCCAGAGAATGACGCATAACCCCGCGCTGAAGACGGACCCTTCGCAAGCGGTCTTCGCCCGCTTGCTTCGGGCCGCTTAGCGCAAACGTTCTCCCTTCGCGGAGCGAAGGGAGAATGCCGGGGCTGAGCCGGTGCCCCTTCCCTCCGCTCCGCTACGGGAGAACCAGGGGCACGAAACCGACCGCTCGCTACGCTCGCGGCGGCTCAGCCCCGGCATTATCCGTCAGAAAAAAGCACATGGCAGAAATCAGAAAAGCTGAGGTAACGGATGTGCCCGCTCTACTTCCCTTAGTGGAAGAATACTGGCGGTTCGAATCAATATCTGGCTTCGAGTCGGCTCAGGTGACCACACAACTTGAGCATGTTCTCTCTGAGCCACGGCTTGGAGCTGGATGGATCTCGACTACGAATGGTGTTGCGGTAGGTTACTTGCTTGCGGTTTACGTTTTCAGTCTTGAGCACTTGGGCATCACGGCGGAGATTGACGAACTTTTCGTACTGCCCTCGCAACGGGGTCGGGGCATTGGCGCAAAGCTTCTCAATGCCGCCGAGTCAGAATTTCGGAAGGTTGGTTGCTCGAACGTTTCACTTCAGCTGTCGCGCGACAACAATTCTGCGCGATCTTTCTATCATTGTCACGAATACGTTGAGCGGTCAGGCTACGAACTTTTGGAGAAAACGTTCCATGACGGATAACAAGGCAAATCAACTCGGACGCAATACTCGCTTGCGCTCGTACTGCGCCGGTTATTTGCGGCGTTCTCCCTTCGCTTCGCTCAGGGAGAATGCCGGGGCTGAGCCGGTGCCCCTTCCCTCCGCTCCGCTACGGGAGAACCAGGGGCACGAAACCGACCGCTCGCTACGCTCGCAGCGGCTCAGCCCCGGCATTAGGCCTTCACAAGGAGATCAACTGGTGAACTATCAACTTGCTACTGTCGGAGGGCTAACCGTTCTTGCTCTCTTCGCTCACGTCTTTGGGGGCATTCGCCAATCACTCAGTGTTGAGCCCGCCAAATTGACCGACAAAGAGAAGTTGGCGAACTTTGAAACGCTTGAGCGTAATTGGGTGCAGTCAATGTGCGCGTTCCAGTTGGTCACGGTTGATCTTCTGGCCCTGTCTGCCTTGCTGTTCTTCCTTGCCTTCACTGACGTTTTCCTACAAAAGCAGCTCATGGGCTTCGCGCTTGCTGCATTCTATTTTTTGTGGGGCTGCTCGTGGCTGGTGCAGCTTTTTACCCTGAGGCGAAAAGCAATAGACTACCTGCTACTCGGCCATTGGGTTTTTTGGTTTGGCTGTTCCGCTCTCATTTACTGGGGTTCGCTTTCTCTGTGACGCAGAAACGGCCTAACATGGCGTTCGAGAGGGACGCGCCAAAAGCGGCGCGCCCCTCAACTTTACGTTCTCCCTTCGCGGAGCGAAGGGAGAATGCCGGGGCTGAGCCGGTGCCCCTTCCCTCCGCTCCGCTACGGGAGAACCAGGGGCACGAAACCGACCGCTCGCTACGCTCGCGGCGGCTCAGCCCCGGCATTAGACATCACGAAAAAGAACAGTTATTTTTCGGTGCGTGGGTAGCATCCAGAAACAGGAAGTCGCCTCACGTGTTAAGTCGGTGGCACCAAAGCGTCAGGCATCGGTCAGGGCGGCAACACCCTTCGGTATCAGGCACTTTTCTGGCTTTTTATCCGTTTGCGCCACGCCCAGGGTGCGGGTGATGGGGGGTTCTCCAACCTTCGATGTCGCCCTCCGGTCAGGGGTCATCCCAACCCTGCGCGGCGCAAGCCGGGAAAGTGCAAAGGAGACCCCACGCGTTAACAGTTAACGCCCGTTACGGGTAACGCTTTACGGGCATCATCCAGCAGGTGACGCTGTCTTCAGGTGTTTTTGGGCGGGGGCGCGTCTTGTGCGGCATCCCCCCATGGTCTAACATTTCATTCAAGAGGGACGCGCCTTGTCGGGGCATCGCAAGGTCACGGGTCTCATCACCGGTGGCGCGTTGTTCCGGCTTCATTGTTGGCGTGCCTCTTAACTCAAACGTTAGACATCACGAAAAAGAACATTATTTTTCAGTGCATGGGTAGCATCCAGAAAGCGAGTGAAAGAATATCTGAAAGTGCTGGCTTCGTTGCGCGCTGACATGAGGTCGCATCACGTGTTAAGTCTGTGGCACCAAAGCGCCAAGCATTGGTCAGGGCGGAGGCATCCTTCAGCATCAGGCACTTTTCTGGCCTTTTATCCGTTTGCGCCACGCTCAAGGTGCGGGTGATGGGGAGTTCTCCAACCTTCGATGGTGCCCTCCCCGTCAGGTGTCATCCCAGCCGTGCGCGGCGCAAGCCGGGAGAGCGCAAAGAAGACCCCACGCGTTAACAGTTAACGCCCGTTACGGGTAACGCTTTACGGGCATCATCCAGCAGGTGACGCTGTCTTCAGGTGTTTTTGGGCGGGTGGGCGCGTCTTGTGCGGCATCCATCCATGGTCTAACATTACGTTCAAGAGGGACACGCCTTGTCGGGGCATCGCAAGGTCACGGGTCTCATCACGGGTAGCGCGTTGTTCCGGCTTCATCGTGGGTGCGCCCCTTAACTCACACGTTAGACATCACGAAAAAGAACATCTATTTTTTGGTGCGTGGGTAGCATCCAGAAAGCGGGCGCAAGGATACCTGAAAGTGCTGGCTTCGTTGCACGCTGACATGAGATCGCATCACGTGTTATGTCGGTGGCACCAAAACGTCAGGCATCGGTCAGCGCGGGGGCACCCTTCGGCATCAGGCATTTTTCTGGCCTTTTATCCGTTTGCGCCACGCCCAGGGTGCGGGTGATGGGGGGTTCTCCAGCCTTTAATGTCACCCGACGGTCAGGTGTCATCCCAACCCTGCGCGGCGCAAGCCGGGAGAGTGCAAAGGAGATCCCACGCGTTAACAGTTAACGCACGTTACGGGTAACGCTTTACGGGCATCATCCATCAGGTCACGTTGTCTTCAGGTGTTTTTGGGCGGTGGGCGCGTCTTGCGTGGCATCCCTCCATGGTCTAACATTTCATTCAAGAGGGACACGCCTTGTCGGGGCATTGTGGGCGTGAAGGTGTCATCCGGTTCATGGGCGTTGTTCCAGCTTCATCATTGGCGCGCCCCTTAATTCAAACGTTAGAACTCAGGAACCAACATGTACATTCCCGAGCATTTCAAGGAAACAAATTCAGAACGTATCTCGGCACTCATCAAGGGCAATTCCTTTGGAATGCTGGTCACGACTCCTGATGGTGTGCCTTTCGTTAGTCACTTGCCCTTCATCTTTGACCACGCCGCAGGTTCCAAAGGCAAACTGCTCTGCCACATGGCGCGGGCAAATCCGCAATGGCAGCACTTTTCATCGTGCGGTGAGGTTCTGGCTGTGTTCCAAGGGCCACATGCTTATGTTTCCCCTTCGTGGTATTCGTCGCCTGGCGTCCCAACATGGAATTACGCAGTGGTTCACCTGCGCGGAAAACCCCGGCTCATCGAAAGCGAGTCCGAGCTTGAAGCCTTGGTTGAACGGCTAACCCATGTTTATGAATCTCACATGCCAAGCCCGTGGAAACCAAACCTTGCGGGTGAACGGCGCACAAAACTTCTCAACATGATTGTGGGCTTTGAAATCGAAGTCTCGGACATTCAAGGCAAGTTTAAACTCAGCCAAAACCGCCAGCTTGAAGACCAGCAGAGCGTGGTTGAGAAGTTGAGTCAATCAAGCAATCAAACTGAGGTCGCAGTTGCAAAACTCATGTCTGGGGTAATCCATGCAGAGTTCTAACATTGCGTTCGAGAGGGACGCGCCAAAAGCGGCGCGCCCCTCAACTTTACGTTCTCCCTTCGCTTCGCTCAGGGAGAATGCCGGGGCTGAGCCGGTGCCCCTTCCCTCCGCTCCGCTACGGGAGAACCAGGGGCACGAAACCGACCGCTCGCTACGCTCGCAGCGGCTCAGCCCCGGCATTATGCCCCAACACTAAGCGAGAACCGCCCATGAAATTCGGATACACGATCATCTATGTTCCTGATGTCTCTGCCTCACTCTCCTTCTTCGAGAGTGCGTTTGGGTTTTCTCGCCGCTTCTTTCACGAATCGGGAACCTACGGTGAACTTCAAACCGGTGAAACAACCCTTGCTTTCGCCGCGCATGAGCTAGCGGAAATGAACTTCAAAGGAGGGCACGTTCAAGAAAAGAGAGCGGGGCCAGGTCTATAAATTGGGTATTAAAAATTCGCAATAGCAGATCCTAAAATGAAGTTCATCGATCTGGCCCCCGAACCTTTTATTCCCGATTTCAATGAAATAATTTGATCTGGAAGCCCGGAAAGGGGATACTACTTGGTAGCATGTATCGGATATTCGTTGAGACCTCCTCGTTTCAGGCTTATATCGAGGGCTTAGATTCTGTGTTTAAAAGATCTACGTTTTTTGCGTAGATCTTTTAAACACCAGCGAACGAAGAGAGCGTGAAGGGGAGGCTCCATCCGGCTTTGCTGGATGGAGGGGGCGACGCAAGCCCCCGCTTTCCGGCTCCGCCGGATTAGAGGACCGTTTTGTTCTCCTCGATATTCAGAAGAGTATTCTTGCGAACCCTTCCTCGGGCGACATCATCCCTGGGACTGGGGGAGTTCGAAAGCTGAGGATTCGAGATTCCTCACGCGGGAAAGGAAAACGCGGTGGTTTTCGGGTGCTATACTTGGATTTACCCCAAAAGAGAAAAACTTATTTATTATGGATCTACGGAAAAAACGAGAGTGAAGACATTTCTCCGGACGAAAAAAAGGAGATCCGGGAACTTGTTTCTATGATAAAAAAGGAAGCGCGATGAAAAAAACAAGCATGGGACAGAAACTGATAAAAAGCCTCAAAGAAGTTCTTGAATTTGAGCAGGGACGAAAAACGTTGAATGTGAGCGAGGTCGAATTACCTGAAAAACCCCCTGAATGGACTCATAAACAGATTATTCGTCTGAGAAAAGATATTTTGGGGGTGAGCCAACCGGTGTTTGCTTCTTATCTGGGTGTCAGTCTAGCAGCGCTTCGGAGTTGGGAGCAGGGATCAAAGCACCCATCCGGTACGGCAAGGCGGTTACTTCAAGTCATATCGAAAGATCCGGATAGTTTTATTCGTCTGATTAAAGATATTAGAATGCCGAAGAAAAAAGTCTCTTGAAAAGAGAACGGGGGGTTTAGAAGAAAAACGGAGGGTTCGGTTCAACGAGGGGGAAGGCTCTCCCTGGCAACAAAAATGCCGGGGGAGAGTCACTGTCCGTAAATATCTCTATCCGCTTCAGTCCGTGGGAGGCGGGGCGCTTACCGTCGGTCTCTCCACCTTAAGGACCCCGGCTCCGTAGCGATACACCAGGTCGCCTCCCAGAAATCCGGTTGTTGCCAGCAGCCCCAGACCGATGACCGCGACGACGGTGTAAACGACGTTTTTCTGGAGTGAGGGGCGAACATCTCTCCACCATCGGATTAACAGCAGAACCGCGAAAACAACCAAGGTGGCGATTGCGAAAGATTCGTGGAGTTCGATGGCTGTTTCCGAGACTCCGATCTTTTCGGCGGCATCCTCGCCCCAGGACCCTGACAGGGTTGCAGCCAGTCCACCGGCCCATCCTAAAATCAAAAGCCAGAATCCGCTCTGGCGGAACGAATCCCGCTTTGTAATCATGGCGAGGAAGTCGAAAAAAACCGAGGTGAATAAAAGGGCGATCGGAAAGTGGACCAGCATCGGATGCAATGGATGATTCATCTCTGTTTCCTCCTTGTTCAGGCCTGTCCGGGACGGTTTCGCGCCCCGGACAGGCTGTCGGGTTAACCTTCGCTTCCTTCTTCGTGCTCCTCTTCACCCTCTCCTTTTCCGACTTTGAGAATCTGGCCGGATTGGGCATCGACCTTTACCTCGGTCCGAGAGTGGTCCGCGCCGACGATGGCGACCTCATAGATCAACGCGCCGTCTTCATCGTCGAGTTCGGCTTTCCGGACCGTTCCAGGGACACGGGCCAGCGCCGTCTGGGTCGCCTCCTGAAGGGTGATCTTGGCCGATCCCGAGGGAATCTCCTCCTCGGATTCGTTCTCTTCCTGTTTGGCGGAAGCAAGTTCTGTTTTCTCTTTTTTGTGGGTCTCCTGGTCGGCGCGGGCGTATGCGGCCATCGTTAATCCACTGACCAAGAAAATGGAAAGGATCGATAGGATGTACTTCATGGCATTCCTCCTGTGATGGGGTTGGGTCACTCTTTTTAGTGACAACCTCACTCTATCAGGGGAACCTTACGGGAACATGGCCGGAAGATGACATTTATGTAATCGAGGGGGCGGCGGGTGATCGATCGGGAAAGGGTGAAGCCGGAAGAGAGAGGGTGAAAATCGACCCCACGCCGGGCTGGCTCGATACGCTGATCTTTCCCTGGTGGGCCGTGACGATCGCTTTCACCAGGCTCAATCCAAGGCCAAGCCCCCGTTCGGATCGGCTTCTGTCGCCCCGATAAAGGCGGTCCCAGATCTTGTCGATCTCCTCCGATGTAATACCAATCCCCGTATCCTTTACATGAATCAAAATCACCTCCCCCTCTTGCGATGCCTCCAGATGGACCCTCCCGCCTGCGGCAGTATATTTGACGGCATTGTCGATCAAATTGGCGAGGACCTGACGCATCCGGGTTGGATCAACCGCCGACGTCAGCGCGGAAGGAGTCTTCATATCGATCATAATCCCCTTCTCTTCCGCGACATGGCGATAGAGATCAACCACCTCTTCCATCAACGGAACAAGATTCATCGGCCGACGTCGTAGCGGCATCGTTCCGGTCTCGGCTTCGGAGATATCCATCAGCGCATTCAGCATCGTCAAAATCCGTTCCGATTCCTCGATACATTCAATCAGCGCCTCCCGGTAGGTCTCCCCGTCTTCTTCCTTTCGAAGCGCCATTTCGGCAACACCGCGCAACCGGGTCATCGGAGTCCGTAGGTCGTGCGCAACGTTATCGAGGGCATTTCTCATCCCACCGATCAACGTCTCGATTTTGGCAAGCATTTGATTAAACAGCCGTCCCAATTCATCGAGCTCGTCGCCGGTGGGACTGATCGGCACACGCGCCTCCATCTGCCCCCGCTCGATCGACTGTACGGTGGCGATGATATCACGGACCGGCCGGAGCGCGCGGACGGCAAAGAGGGTTCCACCGAGGGCGCCAAGGACGACGATCGGAAAGGTCACCGCGAGGAAGATCCCACGAAATCGCTCCAGGAGCTCTTCCCGCTCTTTTGTACTTTTCCCAACCTGAAGAACGACCCCATCCGCCATTTGGACAGAAGCGACCTCCAGAGGGTGGTCACCCTCCTTCTCTCGAAGGATGATCCGCTCCTCTCCCTTCGGCGTCGGTCCCGCTTCGAGCGGCGTCAGATCATAAGCGGCCCACTCGCGGGGGTGATTCAAAAAAAGGGTTTTTCGATCGAGCCCGACGATTCGAATGAAGAGCGGCCCTGTCTGCCGCGCACTCTCCTCCAGAGCGACTTCTTCTTCGATCGATTCCAACTCCCCGGATTGGTATTCTTTTGTGAGCGCTTGGAGGGTGAGACGAATGTCGTCATGATCTCTCCGTTCAATTGATTTCGACATCAGGAAATAGGCAAGGCCGAAAAGGGTCAATGAGCTGAGGGCAAAGAAAACTGCATACCAAAGGGAAAGCCGAGCCCCGATGGTTTTTCGAAAGCGATTAAGACGACTTAAGAACATACCCGACCCCCCGGAGGGTGTGGATCATCTTGGCTGGAAAATCGCGGTCGATCTTGTTGCGCAGGCGATGAACCAATACATCGACCACGTTGGTTTGAGGATCAAAACTGTAGTTCCAGATATGCTCCAGGATCATCGTCTTTGAAACAATCCGACCGCTGTTTCGCATCAGATATTCGAGCAGGGAAAGTTCCTTTGCTTGGAGCTCGATTTTTCGGCCTCCGCGCGTCACTTCGCGCGTCAGGAGGTCGAACGTCAGCTCTCCGGCGATCAGTCGGGTCGGCTCGGTCGCGCCACTGGCGCGGCGAATCAGCGCCTGCACCCGCGCCAACAGCTCCGAGAAGGCGAACGGTTTGACCAAGTAGTCATCCCCGCCGACTTGAAGTCCCTTGATCCGATCATCGACCGAGCGCTTGGCACTGAGCACCAGAATCGGCATCTTCACCTTCTCCTTCCGGAGCGCTTCGATCAGGGAGAGACCGTCGCGCTTCGGCAGCATCACATCGACGATCGCGGTATCGTACGGCTCGCTCTGTCCCAGATCCAGTCCTTCCTCGCCGTCCGCGGCGCAATCGACGGCGAACCCCACCTCCTGGAGCCCCTTCTTAATGAATGAGGCGATTTTGGAATCATCCTCCACCACCAAGATTCGCATCAATCTATCCCCCATTGACACCATCTTAGCGCTTGGAGCGGCCGATCCGCAAGGCAAACAACATCTCTTGTCCTCCCGCTTTGGCTTCCCCTCTCCCTTCGCGCCTCCCGAAGAACCCTTTCAATCCCGTCGGCTTGCGAGCCGAGATCAGTTCGGCTAGAATGAACCGGTCCAAGGCAGACGAGCGAACGAAGAGAGCGTTAAGGGGGAGGCTCCGTCCAGCTTTAGCGGAGGGCACGCACAGGCCGGATGGAGGGGGCGACGCAAGCCCCCGTTTTCCGGCTTCGCCGGATCAGATAAAAAATGAAGCAACAAACGATCACGAACGTGGCAATCATCGGGGGGGGACGGGGAGGAACTTCCCTCATCGAAATCTTCTATGACGATCCATTGGTCCAGATCGTCGGAATCGCCGATATCGATAAGAATGCGCCGGGGGTTCGATTGGCAAAACAGCTCGACATCCCCGTCGTATCGGACTTCCGGAAACTCCTCCGATCGAAAAAAGTAGACCTGGTCATCGACGTAACAGGAAGCAAAGTTGTCGAAGAGGCGCTCCAGGACTCTCGACGGCCCGGAATCGCGATGATCGGGGGCCCGTCAGCCAAATTTATGTGGCAATTAATCGAAAAGAGGATCAAAAGCAAAGAAGAAACCGAACATCACCTTCACGAATACCAATCTCTTTACCGGCTCTACGTCAAAGAAATGGGGCTGGCGATTGCCGAGGAGCGGACACGGATCGCCTGCGATATTCATGACGGCCTGGTCCAAACCCTTGTGGGATTAAACTATCGGCTCGACTATTGCGCCGACCAGATCAAGAAAGAGTCCGATGTCGCCCTCGGCTCGATACAGGAAACCAAGTCGCTTCTGAAGGAGGCGATCTCCGAGGCACGGGAAGTGATCTTCAATCTCCGGCCAGCTTACCTCGATCGTACCGGCTTGATCCTTTCCTTGAAGAATTATCTCAAGACTTACGAGAGCCAGTATCAAATCGACACCCGTCTGGAGACCTCCGGGGACGAGACGCAGGTTCCCTCGGAGGCAAGGGTTTTTATTTTCCGCATTATTCAAGAAGCACTCGCCAACGTTCAAAAACATTCCCGCGCAGAAAAAGTCCGGATCGGTCTTGACATCCGCCCCGAACACCTCACCGCCTTCATTGCCGACGACGGAATCGGTTTTGATTTCAAGGGAAACGAGGTCGACACAGCGACAACCGACTCTTTCGGGCTGAAATCGATCATGGAACGGGCGCGACTCCTGGGAGGCGGGGCGGTCATCCGGAGTCGCACGGGAGAAGGAACCCGGATCGATATCGATATCCCACTCACTCAGGAGGAAGAAGGATGAGCAAGATCCGAATCCTGATCGCGGACGACCACCGGGTGGTTCGAGAGGGAATCGCGGCGATCCTCAAGAGCCAAGAAGATATGGACGTGATCGGCGAAGCGACCAACGGGTTGGAGGCGATCGAGAAGGCCAAGACGCTCCAGCCGGATGTCATCCTCATGGACGTCTCGATGCCGCAGATGAATGGGGTGGAGGCGACTCGGGCGATCCGCAAGATGTTTCCACACATCGGCATCGTCGTTTTGACGATGCACGATGACGATGCGACGATATTCAATCTGATCCGGGCCGGCGTTCATGGCTATCTTTTAAAAGAGGCCGATTCCGCCGAGGTGGTGAAAGCGATTCAAACGATCTACCGGGGCGAGTCATCGATTCACCCTTCCATTGCCAGAAAAATACTGGAGGAGTTTTCTCGGATGGCACCCGCGAGTCGGGAACCGGAAAAAGCGGCACTGCAGCAAGCGTATCATCTGAGCACGCGGGAGATCGATGTTTTACGGCGGGTTGCCAAAGGGAAATCAAACAAGGAAATCGCTGTGGAATTGAAGTTAAGTGAAAAAACGATCAAGAATCACCTTCGGAACATTTTCCATAAAATGCAGGTCTACGATCGGACCGAAGCGGCGATCAAAGGAATTCAGGAAGGGATCATTGATTTGGAACAACGGTTTTCTGAAACAAAAAAAGGCGGGTAGAGATTCACCCCTACCCGCCGATATCGGTCTCATATTCACCTACCGGACCATGACTTCCTTCGCCAAGAGCCGGTCCCCTTCGGCCTTGAAAGTAACGATCGCCTTGCCATCGACTTTCACTCCTTCCAAGAGCTTCGCCGAGGCGATAAACTGAATCGGCTTTCCGGTCTCTGCATCGATTAAAACCAGCGATCCCTCCGGTTGATTGATCGCCTTCACGACGCCGACATGCTTGTCCGGACCCATCGAGGAACAAGCCAAAAGCAACCCCGCCTTGCCCGCCAAGAAGACAAGAGAAAATACCATCGCTCCCCATATCCATCTTTTTTTTCGCATCGCTGTCACCCCCTTTCCTCCAAAATCGTATCCTGTTCCTCCAAGCGAGTCAACCCCTTTTTCGTTTGCCATACTCCTTGACTTCAAAAAATCCCGGAGATATAGTGGTTCATCTTTTTTCTGAAGGGGCAAATGTCTGAATTTAAATTATTAAAAGGGTTCAAAGATCTCCTTCCGGAAGAGTCGCAGCGATGGCGCTGGATGGAATCGATCGCTCATGAAACCTTTCCCGCCTTCGGCTTCTCGCCCATCCGAACTCCGATCCTCGAAGGAACCGAACTTTTCACCCGGAGCATCGGCGAAACAACCGACATCGTCGAGAAGGAGATGTATACTTTTCAAGATTGGGACGGGAAAAAGATCAGCCTAAGACCGGAAGGAACCGCACCGGCGATCCGGGCCTACCTTGAACACCATTTGGGAACCCAATCTCCCCTTTGTAAACTCTACTATATCGGACCGATGTTCCGACATGAACGGCCGCAGGCCGGACGGCTTCGCCAATTCCATCAGATCGGTGCGGAGACGATCGGGGAGATCGATCCCCGGCATGATGTAGAGATCCTCTCTCTTTTAACCCATTTCTTCGAGAGGTTACAGGTCAGCGACCTGACACTGGAGATCAATAGCCTCGGCTGCCCGATTTGTCGCCCGGCGTATCGTGCCGTGCTGCAAAAATACTTTGAAGGATTCTTAGAGTCGCTTTGTGAAGACTGCCGCCGTCGGTTCAAAACCAACCCGCTTCGAATCCTCGATTGCAAGCAAGATTCATGTAAAGCGATCGCGCAAAACGCCCCTGCCCCGGTCGATTCTCTTTGCGCCGAATGTGCTGTGCATTTCAAGTCGGTTCAAGAAGGGCTCGATTTATTGAAAATCTCGTATCAACTCCAGCCACATCTGGTCAGAGGTCTCGACTACTACACCAAGACCGCCTTCGAAATGACGACCCGTCACCTGGGGTCTCAAAACGCGGTCGCTGCCGGGGGACGATATGACGGTTTGGTAGAGGCGTTGGGTGGACCTTCAACCCCCGCCATTGGGTTCGCGATTGGGATGGAGCGGCTGGTGCAGTTGATTGATTCGGCTTTGATTCAGAAATCAGACCTTCCTCTATATATTGTCCCACTGGGAGAAGCGCCCGTTCGACTTCTTTTTCCCATTCTCTTCTCCCTCCGCCAAAAAAAAATCCGAGGCGAAATGGGAAACGAACGCCTTGGCCTTAAAAGTCAGATGAAACGGGCCGATCGCCTTGGGGCATCGTATGTCCTGATCGTGGGGGACGAAGAGATAAAGCGGGGGACGGCGATCCTTCGCAACATGTCGACCAAAACCCAAGAAGAGATCCCGTTGTCAACTCTCACTGAAACCCTCCATGCAAGGCTCTGTTAGATGTAGGGGCCTGTGCGGATGAGGCAGAGAAAAGTCCTCCACTGCCCCCCCCCGCGCTCACCCTCCGGGTACAGGCGCGCCCGGCAAAGCCGGTCTCTCGCTGGATCACCTGTCAATCTGGCGGGAATAGAGCCCAAGCATATGGGGGCGATTTTTATTTCTATTGGGATTGTACTCGAAGAACTTGCCGGAGGATCGGGGACAGGGGGAGGGAAACATTCTGCCATCGAGGGAAGAGTGGCTTAGCCCTTATCCACCAGTTCCTTCAGTTCTTTTCCGGCCTTGAAAAAGGGAACACGTTTGGCAGGGACGGCAACCAACTCGCCGGTCTTGGGGTTGCGCCCTTCCCGCATTCTTCGGTGCCGAACCCGAAAACTCCCGAAACCACGAATCTCAATTTTATCCCCGTTTGCAAGCGCCTCCTTGATGCTATCGAAAAAGGTATTGACCAACATTTCTGTTTGGCGCTTTGTAAGAACGGGATATTGGCCCGAGACTTTTTCGATCAGCTCCGCTTTGGTCATTCCTTTTCCCTCGCCTTACCCCTCGCTTGGTGGAACATCCATCGGGTGATGAATGAAGTCGACAGGACGGTTCGACCGACTATTGAACGGAAAAGAGATAGCTTAGCCGAACCGAAGCAAATGGGAAATGAGACGATTCCCATTTTCCTAAAAACCGATTCCAGAGCAATTCAAAAAAGAGCGGCCGCCGCTCTTTTTCCACAGTCTCCGGCTCTCCCTCGATCCCGGCAAGCTCGGCCGTCCGTTTGATTGCATCTTGGAAGTTTCCCAACTCGTCCACGAGGCCGACCTCTTTTGCCTGGTGGCCGGTAAAAATCCGGCCATCGGCCAAAGAACGGACCTTCTCTATCTCCAGGGAACGTCCGTTCGCGACCGCTTGAATGAACTGTGTATGAACGTCGTCCATGACATTTTGGAGGATGGCTCTTTCCTTATCGGTCATCTTTCGAAAAGGAGAACCGATATCTTTATTCGCCCCACTCTTTATGACCATCCCTTCAACACCAATCTTTTTAAGAAGCCCCTCCAGGTTGGTCAGTTCCATGATCACGCCGATGCTTCCTGTGAGCGTTCCCGGATTCGCAATGATTTTTTCGGAGGCGCTGGCGATATAATACCCGCCCGATGCAGCAACCGTCCCCATCGATGTCAGGATCTTTTTTTTACCCGCCTCCCGAATCTCTTTAACGGCATCATAGATTTCCTGGGACGGGACAACAGCACCCCCCGGGCTATCGATTCGAAGGAGAATCGCTTTGATATCATCGTCATCCTGATATCCGTGTAATTCTTCGATGATTTCTTTCGAATCAGCAATCAGCCCTTCGATTCGAACAATCGCGACACGATCCCCCCCTCTTCCCCTTTTCTTCCCTCCACCCATCAGGCGTGCGGTCCAGAAGGTAAATGCGAAGAAAACGAAAAGAAAAATCAAAAAATAGATCCCGCCGACCATGAAAGACTTCCGGTCCATGAGATACGTCGTGGCCTCGATGATTGAACCTTGAAAACAAAGCGGTGTAACCACTCAGGTCCCTCATCTTTTGCTCCATGACGGCGTCGCTGCAGTTCTGCGATCCCCATGTCTTGCCCTGAAGCAAAATCCAGGCAACCTGAGCAGTTACAAAACTGCTTACGATTCCTTCTCTTCTTCTCCCTTTTTCTGTCGGCGTGTGATTTTACTGGCGACGGCCCCCAGCGATTGATCGAGTTTCCCTTGGGTGTTGTGATACTGATCCAGCGCCTGCTTTTCTGATTCGCGCCGAAGTTCACGGATGGAAAGCGCAATCTTCCGCTCGGTCGTATCGATCCGGATCACCTTCGCTTCGATCATGTCGCCGATATGGTAGACCTCTTCCGGCCGGGCGGGAGGCTCCACGCCGGTTTCGCTGACATGAATCAACCCTTCGATGTTCTCCTCTAGTTCAGCGAAGATGCCAAAATCGGTGATCTTGGTGACCTTCCCCCGCACCGAAGTGCCGACTCTGTACTTTTGCGGAATTTCTCCCTCCCAAGGATCGGGAGTGAGTTGCTTATAGCCGAGGGAGATCCGTTCCTTCTCACGGTCCACTTTGAGAACCACCGCCTCGATCGCTTGCCCTTTTTTAAAAACCTCCGAGGGATGTTTCACATGGCGGGTCCAAGAAATATCGGAAATATGGATCAGACCGTCGATCCCTTCCTCCAAGCCGACGAAGATGCCGAAATCGGTGATGCTCCGAACCTTTCCGCTGATCTTCGTGCCGGAAGGATACTTCTGCTCCGCGACATCCCATGGATTTTGCTCGACTTGCTTCATTCCAAGGGAAATCTTTCTTCCTTTCCGATCGACGTTCAAGACAACAGCATTGACCTGATCCCCGACAGAGACGATCTTGGAAGGGTGTTTCGCTTCATGTGCCCAGGACATCTCCGAGACATGAACCAATCCTTCGATCCCAGGTTCCAGTTCGATGAACGCGCCGTAATCGGTGAGACTGATCACCTTACCATTGATCCGTGTGGTAACCGGATACTTTTCTTCCACCCGGGTCCAAGGATCGGGCGACTTTTGTTTGTAGCCAAGCGAAACCCGCCCGGTCTCTTTGTCGTATTTCAATACCACGACCGAGACTTTGTCCCCCACCATGAAGAGCTCGGAAGGATGACCGACACGGCCCCACGACATATCGGTAATATGCAAGAGACCGTCGATACCGCCCAAATCGATGAAGGCGCCGTATTCCGTGATGTTCTTCACGACTCCTTCCACCAGTTGTCCTTCTCGGAGGGCGGCAAGGGTCGTCTGCCGTTTCTTATCGCGGGATTCCTCCAAGAGAACCCGCCGAGAGACAACGATATTCCCGCGCCGATGATTCATTTTAATGATCTTCATCGGAAAAGTTTTCCCGATGAGGTGATCGAGATCGCGCACAGGACGGAGGTCGATTTGAGACCCGGGCAAGAAGGCCTTGACGCCAATATCGACGATCATTCCCCCCTTGATCCTGGAGAGGATCTTCCCTTCAATCACCGACTCTTTCTGGTGAACCTCTTCGATCTCCTTCCAGATTTTCATCCGGTCGGCTTTTTCTTTCGAGAGGATGATATTCCCATCGGGATCCTCCCTTTCTTCGAGGTAAACAAGTACTTTACCTCCCGGCTGAAGCTTCTTAAAATCGTCGGCGGTAAACTCCTGTTTGGGAATCACCCCCTCCGACTTGTATCCGATGTCAACCAGCACGCCGTCTCCTTGAATGGAGAGGATCACGCCTTCTATGACACTTCCTTCTTGAAGATTCTTGAAGGTTTCGGCATAAAGCGATTCAAGCTCCTTCCGTTCGCGATCTGTCTCGGCGTCGATTGTTTCGTCACTTTCGAAAACTGTTCTTTTTAGTTTAGCCATAAAAACGATTCTCTCTCCTTTCAAACCGGTCAACCGGCGGTCAACCGGACCGCTTATTGTTCTTTAAAACTGACGGAGACGGTCGATGACCTCCTGGATCACCCAGTCCGGCGTGGACGCCCCCGCCGTTACCCCGGTCCGATGCACCCCCTCAAACCAGAGGGGGTCGATTTCTAAAGCCGTTTCGACATGATAGACTTGAACCCCTTTTTCCCGACAAATATCAGCGAGGTGGGTCGTATTCGCCGAGTTTTTTCCGCCGACCACAAGCATCAGATCGACCTTTTCCGAGAGACTCTGCGCCTCGGTTTGACGATCTTCTGTGGCGTAGCAGATGGTGTTAAAAACTTTGACTTCCTCACAAATTTGGAGGCATTTTACTACAATCTCTGAAAACTTTCCATAGGTTTGGGTCGTCTGGGAAATCACCCCGAGCCGCTTTCGGGTAAATCGATTGATCAACTGCTTGATCTCGTCAAAATTCTCTGTAACCAAGATCTCGCCTCCGGCATGTCCGATGACGCTCTGAGCCTCGGGATGATTCCGGTCACCAACCATGACCACCTGGTATCCTTCATCAACAAGCTGTTTTGCATACCGTTGTGCATTGGTCACAAAAGGACAGGTTGCATCGACAACTTGCAACCCCTTTTTCTCGGCCTCTAAAATCACTTGGGGCGAAGAAACCCCATGAGATCGAAGAATAACCACTCCTTCCCCAACCTGGTCAAGGTGTTCGACCTTCCGGACCCCTTTTTCCGCCAACCGCTGAACAACCTGGGGATTATGAATCAACGGGCCCAAGCTATACACCTTTTCGGAATCACCGTCCGCTGCGTCAAACGCCATCTTCACCGCGCGCTTGACGCCGAAACAGAACCCCGCGTTTTCAGCAATGAGAATTTCCATCTTGTCCCCTCTTTAGCGATCCCTCTCCATGACCTGTCTTTCTAGCACTGCAATTTGGGTCATAATTTCCTGTGAAATTCTAGCATAAAGCGCTTTGGAATGGATACCCTCTTTTTCAGGCTGACGGCTTTCGTCGGTCTCCCCCTTAAAATCAAGCGGTTTTCCAAAAATGATTGTCACCGGCTGAAAAAGACGGATACCAGAGGTCCCACGGATATAGACCGGAACAACTTTCGCTTCCGACCGGGCGATAATCATCCCGATCCCCGGCTTGGGGGACTGAAGTCGGCCGTCTTTGCTCCGGGTTCCTTCCGGATAAATGGCGAGCAGATGCCCTTTTCTCAATCTCTGAACCGCTTCATCGATCGCTCGACGGTCGATCGTTCCGCGCCGAACCGGAAAACCGCCCAAAAGCCTAAAGAAGAAGGCGATGAACCGGTTTCGAAACAGCTCACTCTTGGCCATGTTATCGGCCCGACGGGAGAGGGCGCAACCGAGAAGGGGAATATCAAAGTAACTGTTATGGTTGGCCGCAACGACCACCCCCCCTTCCCGCGGGACATGAATTTCATCGATGACTTTGAGTCGGAATAAAATTTTTGCCAGGATCCAAACAACAACATGGGCAATTCGGTAGAACATCACTCTCTATGGGGCCAAGTGGAAGTCACTTCTTTCTGGCCTCCTCGTTGACCTCCTCGTTCCGGAAGGCCGCAGTGTTGGTCTTCTTTTCGACCTCTCGAATCATTCGCTCAATTACCTGATCCAAGCTCAACGGAGTCGAATCGATGATGATCGCATCCTCACTCTTCCGTAAAGGAGCAATCTCCCGCCGGCTGTCCTTCAAGTCGCGTTCTTCGATCTCCTGGGTGGTTTTATCCAAATCGGAAACGATCCCCTTTGCCTGAAGCTCTTCATGTCGCCGTTGTCCTCGAATCGGCGCCGTGGCATCGAGATAGAATTTGACATCGGCATTCGGGAAAACGACGGTGCCGATATCCCGCCCCTCCATCACCACTCCGCCGCTGCCCTCTCCGATCGACCGTTGGAGGATCAAAAGTTTTTCTCGAACCCCCGGATAAGCCGAAATCACGGAAGAAATGCGGGTCACCTCCGGAAGCCGAAGGGAAGGGGTAACGTCGATCCCATCGACCCGGACTTCGGCTTGGGCTCCCTTCTCATGGGAAAGGGCGATTGTGATCGATTCACAGATCGTTTCGACATTCTTCTGGGATGTTGGATCGACTTTTTCCTGAAGGATCTTCCATGAAACCGCCCGATAAAGCGCCCCCGAATCAAGATAAAGATATCCAAGCCGTTTTGCCAGCATCTTTGCCGCGGTGCTCTTCCCGGCCGCGGCCGGTCCGTCGATCGCAACGATCAAGACTCTCACCCTCCGCCCATCGTGGGGTGATGGCCGGCGGCGGGAGACGCCTCGGTCAGCGACGACAACCGATCGAGAAAACCGGGGAAGGAAGTATCGATACACGCGATGTCATCGATAAGGTTCCCTTCTTCCGTGAGAAGACCGGCCACGGTCATCGCCATCGCGACCCGATGATCCCTGCGCGTCTCACAGGCCGTCCCCTTCCACCCTTTTTTCCCTTCGATCCGGATCCCGTCCGGAAACTCCTCCACGACGACTCCCATCCCCTTCAACGCCTTCGCCATCACGGCAATCCGGTCGCTCTCCTTCACCCGGAGTTCCTGGGCATCCCGAATCAAAGTCTCCCCCTCCGCCGCGGCTGCAGCGATGCACAGGATCGGGAATTCGTCGATCATCCTCGGAATCAACTCTCCGCGAATCACGGTCCCATGTAAAGAAGCGGAACGGACGGTCAGATCGGCCACCGGCTCATTCCCCAGCGGATCAGACGGCGTCACGGTGATCTCCGCCCCCATTTTTTTCAAGACCTCCAAGAGACCGGTCCGCGTCGGGTTGACACCGACCCGCTGCAGGGTGATTTCGGAACCCTCGACAATCGACCCCGCCACCAAAAAAAAGGCCGCGGACGAAAGGTCTCCCGGCACCTCAATCCGCTTGCCAAGGTACGACGCACCCCCGACGATCGAAAGTTGTCCTTCTTTTTCCGCGAACTTGACACCGAGCGTGCGAAGCATCCGCTCCGTGTGATCACGCGACCGGCTCGGCTCGGAAAGGGTCGTTACCCCCGAAGCGGTCAGCCCCGCCAACAAGATTGCCGATTTCACTTGTGCGCTTGCAATGGTAAGGCGATGATCGACGGCGGTCAGCTTTTTCCCCGAAATTGCAAGGGGCGCCAGGTTGCCGCCCGACCGCCCCAAGATCTCCCCTCCCATCAACCGGAGTGGTTCGACAACCCGCCGCATCGGCCGACTCCGAAGCGACGCATCCCCCGTGAGGACCGAGAAGAATGACTGACCGGCCAAGAGACCGGTCAACAGCCGAAGGGTCGTTCCGGAGTTGCCACAGTTGATGACCTCTTTCGGTTCGGAAAGGCCCCAAAGCCCTTTCCCCTCCACATGAAGAGTCGGGACCCCGTTCGACACCCCCGCAGAGATGGCAATGCCCATCGCCCGAAAGGCATCGACGGTCCGGAGACAATCATCCGAAGGGAGATAACCGATCACCTCGCTCGGGCCATCGGCAAGCGACGCGAAGATCACCGCCCGATGAGTGATCGACTTGTCTCCCGGAACGTGGATCGTTCCACGCAGGCGACCCCTTTTGAAAATATCCGTTGAAAGTCCGTTCACAAGACCGCCTTTTGACGAATGAGTTTCGCCCGTTCGAAGATTTCTACCAGCCCCGGCCCATCTCCCTCCATGATCTTCTTTTTAATCTTTTCGATCGTCTCCTGGTAAAGGTCAACGGTCTCGATCAAGGCTTTCTTGTTGAAAAGGAATATATCGCGCCACATCTCCGGAGAGCTTGCCGCGATCCGGGTAAAATCGCGCAATCCACCGGCGGAATACTCAACCGAATTCCTCTTCGAGATCTTGGGATGGGTCAGCGTCTCCATCAAGGCGTAAGCGACGAAATGCGGAAGATGGCTGACCGCCGCCAGAATCCGATCGTGGTCGAATGGATCCATCTCGGAGACACAGGCTCCGGCTTTTTCCCAGAGGGCCGCGACCTGTCTAAGAGCCTTTCGATCGGTTCGTGGAGTCGGGGTAAGAATACATCGGCTTCCCTGAAAGAGATCGGGGTCGGCCGCTTCGACCCCCGACTTTTCCCGTCCTGCAACCGGATGTCCTCCGACGAAGCGGGCATGGCGGGGGAGAAGCGCTTCCATCCGGCCGACCCATTCCCCCTTCACGCTCCCGACATCGGTCACGATCGCCCCTTCTTTCAGGTGAGGAGCGATCGCCTGACAAATCCGTTCAAAGGTTCCAACCGGCGTCGCCAGTATCACCAGATCAGCATCTTCAACCGCCTTTGGGAGGGTCAAGACATATCGGTCCACCACCCCCATGGCAGCCGCCTTTTGGAGGCCTCCCCGTTTTTTTCCGTAACCGACCACCGTTCCAGCCAGTTTTTTTCGTTTCGAGACCAGCGCAATGGAACCGCCAATCAAACCGACCCCGATCACCGTCATCTGCTTGAATAACAATGTCATAACTCCCGATCGACCGCCACAGCGATCTTTTTCAGTTCTCCCATCAACCTCTTGAAGTCTTTCGGGAGCATCGCCTGTTCGCCGTCGCAGTAGGCCTCTTCCGGATTGGAGTGGACCTCGATCATCAGTCCGTCGGCCCCCACCGCCACCGCCGCCTTTGCCATCGGAGCAACGAGAGAGGTCTTTCCGACCGCGTGGCTCGGATCGACAATAATCGGAAGGTGTGAAAGCTGGCGGATCACCGGGACGGCCGAAAGATCGAGCGTGTTCCGGGTCGCGGTCTCGAACGTTCGAATCCCCCGCTCGCAGAGGATCACATCGGGGTTCCCCGCGGCAAGTATATACTCCGCCGAAAGGAGAAACTCTTTAATCGTCGCGGACAACCCCCGCTTGAGCATCACCGGCTTATGATATGAACCGACCTCGGCCAGAAGCCGGAAGTTTTGCATGTTCCGAGCGCCGATCTGAAGGATGTCGGCATGTTTCAGCATCATCGGCATGTCGCGCGGATCCATGATTTCGGTGATGACGATCAGACCGGTCTTTTTCTTCGCCTCGGTTAAATATTCAAGCCCCTCTTCTCCCAATCCCTGAAAGGAGTAAGGAGAAGTCCGCGGCTTGAAGGCACCCCCCCTGAGGATAAGCGCCCCCGCTTCCTTCACCTCCTCGGCGATCGAGGTGAGGAGATGCTGCTTCTCGACCGAGCAGGGACCGGCCATCACGACAAGCTTCTTTCCGCCAATCTTGATCCCCTGAACATCGACGATCGTATCCTCTTTCTTGAATTCGCGGCTCACCATTTTGTACGGGGCCAGGATCGGAAGGGCCTCCTCCACACCGGGAAAGGCGAGAAACTGGTGGCCCTGAAGCTTCCGTTCATCCCCGATAATGCCGATGATCGTCCGTTCTTCCCCTTTGGTAATGAACGGCTTCAGACCGGCCTCCTTGACCTTGGCGACGATATGTTCAATCTCCTGTTCACTGGCGGTGGACTTTAAAACGATAATCATTTTTTGCTCCCTGCTGCTTTAAAGATACGAGACAAGACCTCTTTCAACGACCGGATGAATCGCCGGTTTTCCGCCGGCAACCCGATCGTGACCCGGAGATGCACCCCCTCCAAGTGGCGGATGATCACTCCTTGACGAAGGAGGGCCGCATAAACCTCTTTTCCAACGGCCGGGTCGGCCCCGCCGAGGCTGAAATAGATGAAGTTGGTTTCGGAAGGAAGATATGAAATCCCCATCGCATCGAATTGCCGATAGAGATAGGCTTTTCCCTCCCGATTTGTCTTTAGCGATCTGGAAACATGGGCTTCGTCTCCCAGGGCCGCCAATGCCGCCTGCTGGGCCGGCAGATTGGTATTAAAAGGCTGCCTGACCCGATTCATATAATCGATCACCTCCGGCCGGCCGATCCCATAACCGATCCGAAGGCCGGCCAAACCATAAATCTTGGAGAAGGTCCGGAGAAAGATCACCGGCGCCCCTTCCCTGACAAAGTCGATCGTCTGAGGAAAATCGGGATCGGTCACATATTCGGCATAGGCCTCGTCGAAAACAACCAGGATTCGTTTCGGGATCTTTGAAAGAAAACGTTCGACCTCTCCTCTCCGAACAATGGTTCCAGTTGGGTTATTCGGATTGCAAACGAAGATCAGCCGGGTCTTCGGCGTCACCGCTTTTGTCATCCCGATCAGGTCGTGCCGCCCCTCTTTTAAGGGAACCTGAACCGCCCTGCCGTGACCCGATGTAATGACCAGTCGATAGAGCGAGAAGCTCGGCTGGGCCATGACCGCCTCGTCTTCGGGGAGGATGAAGGTCCGGACGAGAAGCTCGATGATCTCGTTCGACCCATTCCCGATCATCACCTGAGCCGGATCGACCTTCCACTTCTCAGCCAACGCTTCTTTCAGGTAATAACCGGCCCCATCGGGATAACGTTGAATCTTCTTCAGCCCTTTCCGGATTGCCGCCATCGCCTTGGGGGAGGGCCCCAGCGGATTTTCATTCGAGGCAAGCTTGATCGATCCGGTAATTCCAAGCTCCCGCTCAAGATCCTCCATCGGTTTGCCGGGAGGATACGGAATGATGCTTGCGATATCGGAGCTAACCTTGATCACGTTTCATCCATACAGTTCATCGAGACATCCCACCGGGACTTCGCGATCGGCTCAATGCTTTGTTTCTTCGGCAATCGGGTAGGAGCCAAGCACCTTGAGGAAAACCGCCTCTCTCTCCAATTGTTCCAAAGCCGTTTGGATCTTCTCTTCATCCAGATGACCGATCATATCGACGTAGAAAATATATTCCCACGCCTTCTTTCGGGAAGGCCGGGACTCGATCTGAGTCAGATTGATCTTCTGCTCGGAAAAAGGGCGAAGCATCTCATGGAGGGCGCCGACCCGGTCCTTGATCAAAAACAGGATCGAGGTCTTATCCCGGCCGGTCTGGGCCGCCGACTTTTGCGAAACAATGAGGAAGCGGGTGACGTTATTGGCGTTATCCTGGATCCGACGCTCGATGATCGTCAAACCATGGAGTTGAGCCGCCAGTTCCGACGCAATCACGCCGACCGTCGGATCCTGGGCCGCGATTTCCGCCGCTTGAGCCGTGCTCGACACCTCCACCAACGGAATCTGAGGAAGATGTTTTTCCAGCCAATATCGACATTGAGCGATCGCCTGCGAGTGGGAATAGACCTTCCGGATCTCCCCGATCCGGCCGCTCTTCGACATGAGATGGTGAGACACTTCCAATAAAATCTCCCCGAATATTTTCAACGGAGAGTCGACGAAAAGATCAAGGGTGTAATTGACCACCCCCTCGGTCGAATTCTCGATCGGCACCACCCCATAATCGGCGCGTCCCCGTTCGACCTCATTGAAAACCTCTTTGATGGTGTTGACCGGAAGACCTGTAACGGAAGAACCAAAACGCCGGATACAGGCAAGATGGCTGAAAGTCGTTTGAGGTCCGAGATAGGCCACCTTGATCGGGCCCTCCAGGGAGAGGGAGGCGGAAATAATCTCACGGAAAACACTCCGGAGGGCCTCATTCGGAAAAGGTCCCGTATTTTTCCCGACCAGCCGATCATAAATCGCCTGTTCCCGAGAAGGGTTGAAGGAAGGGATGTCTCCCCTCTTTTTAATCTCTCCAATCTCCAGAACGATCCGCGCACGGTCGTTCAAAAGCGCCAAAATCCGATCATCGATCTCATCGATTTTTTGGCGAAGCGGAACCAGGGGATCTGTTTCGGACAAGTGAAAGAAACCTCCGTTGACAGGAAATTCTTGGAGTATAGCCGATTTACGACGGCTTTTTCAAGGCGAATCACGCCATCTAAATGTAACCCGAGAGGGTATCGTCACTCAAATGATCATGTAACCCACCCACCACATTCCCTCGAAAGTGATATTCTTATATGGCTTGACAGGAGGGACGTATCGCGCACGCCGAGCCACCGAGGAAACTCCTTGCTTCCCAACCACACATCTGGTAAATAACTACTCTTTGCGCCCATAGCTCAGTTGGATAGAGCACTTGGCTTCGAACCAAGGGGTCGGGAGTTCGAATCTCTCTGGGC
>CAZOFJ010000045.1:0-28945 GCA_964579005.1 uncultured Nitrospirota bacterium | reverse complement strand
TGGACCCTTTTCTGCTCTCCAAAACCATCGAACAGAAGCTGGATCGCATCTACAAAATGGCCCACCCGCAGAGGAGTCCGGTGGTCTCTTCCACTGAAAACAAAGAATCAAACAATAAAGAGTAAATGTTAAAACCCAAAAAACAAAACATCTGAAAGAACCATAGACAAGGTTACATTTTAAATTGCTCGATGATCTCCTCCAAAGTTACATTCTTAAATTGCTTGACAGGACTCTCCCAAGAACAGAGGTAGGAATGGGTTGTGGGCCCTCTTGAAGGGGGTTGTTGGTATTTTTAAGGCCGGCCCCTCTATATTTCAGCAAGTCGGGAGGTCAACGCCTCCTACCTTAGAGGGAGGTGGCAGTCCATTGCTCACCTTGTCGGTTAAGGTCTGTGTGATCGCTCACAACCTTTATATCCGCTATCCATGTGGCAGACAAGGTTTTTTACGCCCAAGTTATTTCTCTATCGCTATTTTAGGGTAAAAAACGGTCATACGATGCTCATGTCGCTGCGTCAGGAGGGGGGAATTCTACAGGGCAACCCTCTCCCCGATTTAGAGGTTTTGCCCCGTCTTCGATTCTCTTTTTGCGGTATACTTTAAACAAACTTATTCGAAGGAGGAAGAGATGATTGAACGTGTTCTGACGACAATTCTTTCGACCGTTTTGCCCGGATCGGGACAGATGGTCCAACACCGGTGGGTGAAGGGCGGTCTCTTTTTGGGGACGGCGATGGTCTTGAGCGGCGTAGCGCGGCGAGAGACCCTTGGCGGGAGTGGGTTGCTTTCCCTCCGTGTGGTGTTAATTGCCCTCGCCCTTTGGAGCGCGGTCGACGCCTTTGCCCTCTGGAAGGGGAAAAAATAGTTTCGAAAAATGGCCTTGATTCTCTCCCCTGTTCCGGGTAAGCTCCTTCGCACGAATAGGTGTCATCCATTACAAAGCATAAAGGGGAAGGGCGATGCGACGGAGATTGTTGTTGTTTCTGGTGTTCCATCTTGTTTTATTAAACTCGGAACTCGTCAAAGCCGCCGATGAAGGAAAAACGGGTCAAAACGGCCCCTTTCAGGGAGAGAAAGTGGTGAAGACGGAATCCGGTTTGGAGTATGTCGATTTGGTTGAGGGGAAAGGGGTCAGCCCCAAAAAAGGGGATCTTGTGATTGTTCACTATACCGGCTGGCTTACAAATGGGAAGAAGTTTGACAGCTCGGTCGATCGAAACGAACCGTTCCAATTTCCGATCGGTACCGGCCGGGTCATTCGGGGATGGGATGAAGGGGTGGCCACAATGAAGGTCGGCGGCAAACGGAAACTGACCATCCCGCCCGACCTCGGATATGGAAAGCGGGGTGCGGGAAGTGTCATCCCTCCGGATGCCACCCTTCTCTTCGAAGTCGAACTCCTCGGCATCAAATAACCGATTTTCGGCTTGAAAACCGGTAAGAAGTTGTGGAATAATCCCGGCCGGATCACTCGGATGGGAAGAAATGACGCCACAGCGGAAAAAAATCATTCTCGCCCTCTTCACCGCGGGATGTATCATCGGCGCGATTGTCGCCATTTTCCTCGGGTATCAGCTTTTTCAAAATCGGATCAAGATTTTTTTCATCTTTAGTGCATACATCGTTGCGCTCGTCGGGATTGTTATTTTTTTCGGTTTTCGATTGATCAGAAGCGATATGACCGGAGGAGATTGACCTCCCTTTTGGTTCGCCAAGGGTCAAGGGATGCCTCGCTATTTGATCCGCCGACTTCTCTGGGCAGGGCCGGTTCTCCTGGGCGTCCTGACAGGGGTCTTTTTCCTGATCCACTTTATTCCCGGCGACCCGGTCGATGTCATGTTGGGAGAGAGGGCGGCCGAAGCCGATCGTGCCTCCCTCCGGGCGGCACTTCATCTTGACGAACCGATCCTCGCCCAATACGGCCGCTTCCTTGGCGGCGCCCTCCGGGGTGATCTTGGCCGATCTCTCAGCACCCATCGTCCCGTTCTCGAAACCATCCTGACTCGTTTCCCTGCAACCCTCCAACTGGCCGCCGCTGCCCTACTGACCGCCTTTGCGATTGCGCTCCCTCTGGGAATCCTCTCCGCACTCCATCCTCGTTCGGCGGTCGATACAGGGGGTCTTCTTTTTTCCCTTGTGGGCATTTCCATGCCGACTTTCTGGCTCGGCCCTCTCCTGATGCTCCTTTTCTCGCTCAAACTTGATTGGCTTCCCGTTTCCGGACGACAGGGGGTGGCGTCATTGATCCTCCCGGCGCTCACCCTTGGGTTGGGGATGTCGGCGATTCTCGTCCGGATGACCCGGTCTTCTCTCCTGGAGGTGATTCGCAAGGAGTTTGTCTTGACCGCCCGGGCAAAAGGGCTCCCGGAAAGGAAGGTTCTCTTAAAACATGCCTTTCGAAACGCCCTGATTCCCCTCCTGACGGTGGCGGGGCTTCAGGTCGGCGCGTTGCTGACCGGATCGATCATCACCGAGACGATTTTTTCCTGGCCCGGTCTGGGGCGGCTGACGATTCAAGCAATCCAAAGCCGGGATTATCCGCTTGTGCAGGGGTGTGTCTTCATGATCGCCCTGACCTATCTTTTGGTCAACCTGGGCATCGATCTGCTCTATGCGTTTGTTGATCCAAGAGTGCGGTATGAATAACGGGAAAACGAAAGACAAACGGATCACCATCGGCCTTTTTCTCTTGACCCTCTTTTTGGTGGCCGCCCTCTTTGCGTCGTTTCTCGCGCCGTACGATCCGTTCGATCTCGACCTCAAGGAGGGGCTGGCCGCTCCCTCGTTGGCGCATCCCTTGGGACAAGACAAGCTGGGACGGGATCTTTTGAGCAGGATTCTTTACGGGGCGCGGATTTCGCTGGGGGTGGGGGTAACGACGGTGGCGATTTCGATGACGATCGGCTTTTTCGTCGGATCGGTCGCCGGTCTTTTCGGAGGGAAGATCGACGAATTCTTGATGCGGTTGGTCGATGTTTTTCTTGCTTTTCCCGGAATTCTTCTCGCCATCGCGCTGGCGGCGGTGTTGGGGCCGAGCCTTCGGAACGTTGTCATCGCCCTTTCGGTGATGGGATGGGTCGGCCACGCCCGATTGGTCCGGGGGCAGATCCTCGTGGTCCGTGAGCTCGACTATATCGCGGCGGCACGGTCGATCGGCTGCGGGCCGGTGCGGATGGTGGTCCGGCACCTCCTTCCCAATATCGCGGCCCCCTTAATCGTCGAGGGAACGTTTGGGATTGCCGGAGCCATCGTCAGCGAGGCGAGCCTTTCATTTTTGGGGTTGGGGGCGTCTCCCCCGACGCCGAGTTGGGGGGCGATGCTGAGTGAAGGGCGATCGTTCCTGTTACTCGCCCCCCATCTGACCGCGGTGCCGGGCCTTGCAATCATGGGGGTGGTGATCGCTTTTCATCTCCTCGGAGAGGCCCTCCGCGATCGGTTGGATGTGAAAAGCAGGTGAAAAGAAGCGATTAAGCCTCCTTCATTTCCACCAGAATCAGCCGGTTGCCGTCGGGGTCGTGGAGGGAGGTAAAATCGGCGCCGCCGGGAGCGGTCTCAACCTTACTGCAGAGGATCCGTTTGCGTTTGAGCTCGGCGACGACTTTCTCGATGTTTTTCACCCGGAGCATGATTCCCCATCCACCGTCGGACATCCGTTTGGCCACGGGCCGTTTGGCTCTCCGCTCCTTGCCAATCGAATGGAGGCCGAGGACGGTCCCTCCGGGAAGGTTTAGCTCGACATAATAAGGCTGATTGATCGCCGGCTTTAGACCCAGCTTCGCATAAAAGGCGATCGATTTCTTTATGTCGCGTGCGCCCGCCATGACCCATGAATCTGAAATCATCTTCGCCATCTTTGCCTCCGAGTCTTTTCTTTTTTATGCCGGGCCTGTCGTTTCGCAGGGACGATTCGCAAACGGCCCCGACACCTACCACCCTTTCAATACTTTCCGAAGCTTCTCGACATCTTGCTCATCACACCAAACATAAGCCGAATAACGCTTCTCAAACCCCATCGCGTCGACGGCATGGAGGTTGATCCCTTCCTGCGCGATTCGGTCAAGGGTATCGGCCAGCGCCCCGGCACGGTCTTCGCCGGTGAGGTGAAAGCAGCTCCCTTCCCGTATCTTCCAGTTCGCTTCGCGCACTGCCTCTTTGAAGGCGTGTGGATCGCGCGGGATTGCGATGATCTCCGCGTTCCCCCGCCCGGTGCCGAAGCTCCAGACCCCCGCCAGGTTGATTTCATGTTCGGACATGCTTTTTGAGAATCGGGCAAGTTGACCCGGACGATCTTCCGTTGCAATGACAAAATAGGTGGCCCGTGTAATATCCATTCTCGATCCCCATCGGTGGTTGACCAGGGCGGTCGCGTGTGGTTCCGCTCTCTCAACGAACGGAGGATAAGATAGCGGAAGAACGGGAGAAAGGCAAGGCCTGTCACACCAAAATATCGCTCACTGTCATTGAAAAATCCAGCGGACTCTTTGCCTCCTTCACCGTCCTGCTTGGCACGCAATGAGTGTAAATCATCGTCGTCCTGACATCCGAGTGTCCGAGCAGTTCCTGAATCGTGCGGATGTCGTCATTGGCCTGCAAGAGATGGGTTGCAAAACTGTGTCGGAAGGTATGAGCCGAGACCCGTTTCATCATCTTCGCTTTTCTGACCGCGGCCCTGATCGCCTTCTGCACATGCGTCTCGTGGAGATGATATCTTCGATGCTCCCCGGATTCAGGAACCAGGGTCAGCGTCTTTGCCGGAAAGAACCACTGCCAGACCCGTTCCCTTGGGCTGGCAGGATATTTCTTTTCGAGTAGATCATCCATGAACACGCCCGCGTACCCTGCTGCAACGTCCTGGTCATGGAGTTCCATCACCCGCTCAAGTTGAGCCTTCAATTCCGGCAGAATCGACTGTGGGATGGGAACGGTCCGGTCCTTCTTCTCTTTGCCGTCGTGGATGGTGAGGATTCCGGCATCGAAATTGAAATTATGCAGCCGAAGCTTCAGGCATTCAAACAAACGGAGTCCGCAGCCATACAACATCTTGACCACGATGTCATAGGGATGAGAGAGAAGCTTCAGAACGGCATCTATCTCCTGTCGGGAAAGAACCACGGGGATATATCTCGACTTCTTTGCACGGGGGATGTCCCTCTGTTCGCCGAAATCCTTCCGAAGAAACATGCCGGAAGAGGAACAGCAAGGCATTGAACGCCTGGTTCTGGGTCGAGGCGGCAACATGACATTTCACTGCGAGATAGATTCTGTGTTTAAAAGATCTACGTTTTTTGCGTAGATCTTTTAAACACCAGCGAACGAAGAGAGCGTGAGGGGGGAGGCTTCATCCAGCTTTGCTGGATGAAGGGGGCGACGCAAGCCCCCGCTTTCCGGCTTCGCCGGATTAGGTGAGATATTCCTTATACGTCCGTTGATGAAAGGTCAAGAGGCGGTTTATGACGTAGAAAGCGCTGATACTGCCGCGCCCACAGGGAGTAGGTCTTCAGTGTTTTTCGGGAGTAGTGCCGCGTCTTGATCTCCGCCGCCAGATCACTGATGACCTTGTCCCATTCCGGAGATTCGGATGTCTCCGCATCGCCCTCTTCCCACAGACGTTGCGGCTGACGCGGCGAAGGTTTGGGGGATGACGCTATCGGTGGCGCCATACGCGGCGATGGAGAGATCTCCTTCTTTATTTGTATCTCAAAGAAGAGCAAGACGGCATGTGCGGCATGCTTTTGCTGTTCCGGTGTTTGCTTCTTTTCCCGCAATTTGTTGATAAACAGCTTCACACGTTCCGACTTGGAATCCGGAATCGGGTACTTGTCGCAAAAGTCAAGATAATACCTGAGCCACTTTTTATACTCCGCTTATACTCCGCGTGGTTGGAATCAGGAATCGACCGTTTTTTGAGGACGGCCACATCGTGTGTCAATGACCTCCGGGGAATGGTTGAAGGAGAAACGGAAACCATATGTCATCCGGGATAAGAAGCATGGGATGTTGAGCAGAAAACCGTCCAATATGTAAAATGAAATGTTATCCAACTGCGTCACTATCATCAAAATAGACAGTTGCATCAACTTGAACTTATATTTTTCTTGATCCGTTCGTAAAACTCCGATAAAGTCCAGAAAACTGATCAATAAATGGTTAGGCACCACACTAGACTTTGCGGCGATCTGAGAACAATCATGTCGAAAACTGTGTCGCAGAAGATGGGGTTGAAGGAAGGAATGCGCGCCTTCTTTCAGAATGCTCCGGCTTCAGCGTTGAGGGCCATGAAGCTTCCTGAGCTCAATGCCAGTCAGACATTGCGCGGAGAATTCGACTATCTCCATTTATTCACCACCTCTCAAGCTGAGATGGACAAGGTATTTCCGGAACTCATGCGACACCTAAAACAAACTGGGATGTTGTGGGTTTCGTGGCCTAAAGCCAAGCAACTCGACACCGATCTCTCTTTGCCACATGTCATTCGGATTGGCTACAGTCATGGACTTGTGGAGAGCATTTGCCTCAGTGTCGACTCCACTTGGTCAGGGTTAAAGTTCACGCGTCCCAAGCCAGGCAAGACGTATCACAATAGTCATGGGCAGCTTCCAGCATCCGCACGCGCTGCCTAACGAATATGAACGGTGCCAGGTCTTGCAATAACACATGCTGGCCTAACAAATCGCTGAACACGGACGCGCAAAAAGCGCGCGCCGGTTAGCTTTGTCGTTCTCCCTTCGCTTCGCTCAGGGAGAATGCCGGGGCTGAGCCGGTGCCCCTTCCCTCCGCTCCGCTGCGGGAGAACCAGGGGCACGAGACCGACCGCTCGCTACGCTCGCGGCGGCTCAGCCCCGGCATTATGTTTTCTGAGCACATATGAGCCAAAGTACAAAAGAATCAATATGGAGAGGTCTTGTAGTCGCAATCGTTCCACTGTTTTTCGGATCACTACTGTTCGCGGGTATTCTGGAGTCCTACAAAAACGACGCTTCAGCCCGCAAGGAGATAATGAATGACTTCTACCGGCCGATGCGAGAAACGCAATCTGAATGCCAGAGAACACACAACAATCTGTTCTTGAAATACGGAGAAGTTGCTGGCTCGTACCAGCTAATGTTAGCTGAGTTCAAGCACCTCACAACAACAGACCTGTCCAAAATGACCAAGGACTATCAGATTCTTCTGGAATCTGTTCTTTCAACTGAAACAAAGGCTAATGCTGACGCAAGGGAGTTGGAGGGTAAGCTTGAGCTTTGCAGAACCAAACTCTTCCGACAGTACGGAGAGTTAGCCTTGGTGACAGGCACCTACAAAAGATTCACGAATCTCTCCACAGATCGAGCATCAAGAATTAACAGTCTGTATGCTGAGAGAAAATCCTTCGCCGAGAAAACACTGAAGAACTACGATGCCAAAGAATTGATGGGAATACTTCGAAATTTCCTTCAACTTAATTTTGACAGCCAAGAGCAAAAGACCGCCTTAGCGCAGAAGATCAACGAATTGGGCGGGCCCATCATTCAGCACTACCTGCAACTAAGCGAGAACGAGCAAGAAATGTTCAAGGTTGACGTCAAACTTTTTGAAGACTTACACGACACCTTCTCCACTGAAATAAGTGGCCGTTTCGAAAGAGGCTTTATTGCTCGCCACTTCTTCTGAGAGAGGAAACATAACCACCGCATGGAGTTCGCGCCCGCAAGGCCGGGCGCCGGACCTCGCTTGCGCTCAGCCCCGGCATTGGGCCTCTCACGTCACGTTATCTATTCTTGCATTGACAATATGTAGCCAATAGGCTACACTCTTCCCATGATCGAAATTCGCAAGACCGAAGTTTTCGCCCGATGGCTCGACGGCCTGCGCGACATTCATGCAAGGGCGCGCGTCCAGGCCAGGATTGAACGACTGGCGGCGGGAAACGCGGGGGATGTCAAACCGGTTGGCGAAGGCGTCTCGGAATTGCGGATTGATTACGGACCGGGATACCGGGTGTACTTTACGAAACGCGGGCGTGAGGTGGTTATTCTTCTGGCGGGCGGTGACAAGAGCGCTCAAAGCAGCGATATCAAAACCGCCTTGTGTCTCGCAAGAAAATTGTAGGAGCATACAATGAAAAAAAACACGACCAGTCGTTATGACGTCGCCGAGCATCTCCGAACCCCAGAGGAAATGGCCGCCTACCTTGAAGCTTGTCTTGAAGAAGCCAATGGGGATGCAGCCTTCATTGCCAAGGCGCTGGGGGACATTGCGCGCGCGAAGGGCATGGCACAGGTCGCGCGCGATGCGGGCCTCTCCCGAGAGAGTCTTTACAAGGCGCTTTCCGGCGAGCGCAGCCCCGGCTTTGATACCATCCTCAAAGTAGTCGCAGCTCTAGGATTGAAGTTGCATGCTGAAGCCGCTCATAGCTAATTACTTGCCCAACACGCCGCCAGACTGTGTGAAAACTATTTTTCTGTTTAATCCTCACGCATTGAGATGATAAATTTTCCTGCGTCATTCTGATGATTACCCCGCTGATTCGGAATAAACGCTTATCGATGCTGTAGGTACAATCTCTCCCCCCCAGATTACGATTAGGGGAAAAATCCCTCACACCAGGGCTTCGATCATCTTTTCTACTCCGACAATATTGATTACCCGTTTTATATTATAGGCAAGGGTGGAGAGGCTGAACTCCGCCCTGACTTTCTCAAGCCCTTTCATTAAAAATGCGTTTTGATGGTTCCAAAACTTGATCGTTCCAAAGGGGTGTTCGACGATCTGTTTTCGCTTCTTCATTACCCTCTCTGTGCTGGGATCTCAGGCTAAATTGCATTTCTGAACCGATTTGACTATGATACGCCGCATGAAAATCAAACTCTATCATCCCACGCGTGAAATCACACTCAGAGGTCCCAAACAGGTGGGGGTTCTGCTCCGGGAGTTGAATCTGCCGAGAGAGGCCCATCTGGTGATTTGCGGAGATGAGCTTGTCACAGAGGATCGTATGATTCCAGATGATCAGGTCGTCGAGATCCGCCCGGTGATTTCGGGGGGAGGAGCGTGATTCGGAGCGTCATCCGATGAAGTGCCGCCAGTGTCAGAAACCGGCCGTCATCAAGATGCCTCGCCATAACAGCGCCCTCTGCGCCGTCTGCTTTAAGGAATATACCCTCGGCCAGGTGGAGAAGGCGATCGAGGAGGGGAAGATGTTCCGCCGGGAGGAGCCGGTGATGGTCGCCGTCTCCGGTGGGAAGGATTCCCTCGCCCTCTGGGAGATCCTGATCCGGCTCGGTTATCGGACCACCGGACTTCACCTCAACCTCGGAATTGGGGATTATTCTGTGATTTCGCAGACGAAGGTCGAACGATTCGCGGAGGATCGGGGCGTCGAGTTGATCATCCATGATTATCAAGAGACCTATGGCCTTGGTGTGATCGAGATCGCGGGGGAAACGGCCCGCCCCCCCTGCTCCGCCTGCGGGACGATGAAGCGATATCACTTCAATCGAATTGCGATGGAGCGTGGTTTCCCGGTGGTGGCAACCGGACATAACCTCGATGACGAGGCCTCGCGTCTTTTGGGAAATGTATTGCAGTGGCAAGAAGCGTATCTGGAGAAGCAATCCCCCACACTCTCGGATGAAGAGGGAACGTGGGCAAGAAAGGTCAAACCGCTTTATCGTTTGGCCGAGCGGGAGATCGCCGCTTACGCGGTGATCTCCCGGATCGATTACATTGTCGAAGAGTGCCCGATGTCGAAAGGGGCCAAGATGTTGTTGTATAAGGACGTCCTCAACCGGCTGGAAGAAGCCTCCCCCGGGACGAAGCACAAATTTTACCTCGGTTTCTTGTCAAGGCGGAAGGCCTCTCCGGCCCTTCAGGAGGAACGCGATCTCCGAGCCTGTTTCACCTGCGGTCAACCGACGCAAGGGGAGCTCTGCAGCTTCTGCCGGTTGATGGAACGGGTGACGCCATGAAGCCGCTCGCTTCCGGCCAGGGAATTCACCTGGTAAACAAAAAGGGAGACCGTTATCCGCTGACGTTGAAAGCCGGCGCCACCTTCCAGTTCAGCGGTGAGACGATCCCTCACGATGCGATCATCGGCCTGGAAGACGGGAGCGAGATTACCCTCTCGCGCGGGGCCCGCTTTTGGGTGTTTCGTCCGACCCTCGCGGAGTATACCCTCCACATGCCGCGCGGTGCGCAGATCCTTTACCCGAAGGATCTTGCACTGATCTGCATGTGGGCCGATATTTACCCCGGAGCGATGGTGGTTGAGGCCGGCATCGGGTCGGGAGCGTTGACGATGACGATGCTGAATGCGGTCGGGGAGAAAGGGCGCGTTATCAGCTACGAGATTCGCGAAGACTTTGCCCGGCGGGCGGCGGTGAATATCGAGAGCTATCTGGGGGAGGCGATTACAACCGACCGGTTGCGGGTCCGCCGGCAAGACATCTACGAGGGGATCGAGGAAGAGGAGGTTGACCGGATCGTCCTCGATCTTCCGGAGCCGCACCGGGTGGTTCCGCACGCCGCGATAAAGCTTCGCCCGGGCGGGATCTTTCTTTCTTTCGTGCCGACGGTCCCTCAAATCGAGTTGGTCGTCGCGGCGCTCCAACGGGAGCCGGGATTCATCGAGATCGAAACCTTCGAGACGCTGCTCCGTACCTGGAACATCGACGGCCGCAGCGTCCGGCCCGATCTTCGGATGATCGCCCACTCCGGATTCATCACGACGGCGCGGCGGGTGAAACGGTTCCCGAAGAAAGAGGCGGCGGGAGCCGATCCGGATCTGAAAAGCAGCGAATAGGAATAATCCACTGCTTTGCATATAAAGGATCAGATCATGATCAAACGTGCTTCTCTTTTTATTTTTGTCATCCTCATCGCCCTCTTCTCGGCATCCATCGCCGATGCGCAAAAGAAGGGGAAGAAACCGGCGGCGCCGGCGGAGGAGATCGGTCAGGCCGCGTTTCCGGTCTCCTGTAAAAAGACGGTTCAGAAATCGTTCGACCGGGGGATCGCTCTTCTCCATTCCTTCTGGTATCAGGAAGCGGAGCGGGCCTTCACCTCTGTCATACAGACCGATCCGAACTGCGCCATGGGATATTGGGGGATCGCGATGAGCTTTTATCATCCCCTCTGGGAGGCGCCGAACACCACCGAACTGAGGAGAGGATGGACCTTTTCCGCCCGGGCGAAGAAGCTCGGGAGCAAGAGCGAACGGGAGAGGGATTATCTGGGCGCTCTCGAAACCTTCTATCGTAATTCCGACAAGGTCGATCATGCGACCCGCGCCCTCGCGTATGAAAAGGCGATGGAGCAGCTTCACCAAAAACATCCGGACGACCGGGAAGGGGCGATCTTCTATGCCCTCGCGCTTCTGGGAACCGCCTCCCCGGCCGACCAGACCTATGCGAACCAGAAGAAGGCGGCGGAGATCCTCAACCCGATCTTGGCCGAGGCGCCCGAACATCCCGGCGTGATCCATTATCTGATCCACGCGACCGATTCGCCGGCGCTCGCTTCGGAGGGGCTGAACGCCGCGCGAGCCTATGCGAAGATCGCCCCATCGGTTCCGCACGCCCTTCACATGCCTTCCCATATTTTCATTCGTCTCGGGCTCTGGCAAGAGGCGATCGATTCCAACCTCGCCGCCAAAGCGGCGGCCAAGGCCAAGATGAAGGGAAGCCCCAGCGAGTGGCTTCATACGATGGACTACCTGGTCTACGCCTATCTCCAGAGAGGAGAGGATCTCCAGGCCAAGGGGGTCGTGAACGAGCTCTCCTCGCTTCCCAAGACAAAGGAGGAGAGCATGATCGCCGCCTACGCGATGGCCGCCATCCCAGCCCGCAATGCGATCGAGCGCCGACGCTGGGTGGAGGCGCTGACTCTTTCGGCCCATCCAAGCCGCTACCCCTATACCGAGGCGATCACCTATTTCAGCCGCGCCGTCGGGGCTGCCCGAAGTCATCGCCTCATCGAGGCGCGCGAGGAGCTGGAGGTTCTGAAGTCGGTCCGGGACCGTTTGGTGGAATCAAAAAGTCAATATTGGGCCGATCAGGTCGAAGTGCTCCTCCAGGCTGCCGCGGCCTGGACTGAATATGCCGATGGAAAACACGAACGAGCGGTGATGCAGATGCGAACCGCCGCCGATTTGGAGGACTCGCTCGAAAAACACCCGGTCACCCCAGGTCCCATCGTTCCGGCGCGGGAGATGCTGGCCGACCTCTTGTTAGAGGTGGGGGAGCCGAAGGAGGCGCTGGTTGAATTCGAGAAGTCGCTCCAGACCTCTCCCAACCGGTTCAACGGCCTCTATGGCGCCGCGCGCGCCGCCGAACGCGCGGAGGATTTCAAAACGGCGCGAATCTATTACGAGAAGCTGGTGGCGCTGGCCGGGGAGGCCACCGGTCGCCCAATGGAATTGGCGGAGGCAAAGGCATTTTTGGAGAAGGCGCCTGAACTGGTAGAGACCGAACCGGCCCCAGAAACAGTCACAACCGAGGCCGCGCCGCCTTCTCCGGAGGGGCAGGGTTCGACAGGCTCACCATGAACGGTGATCCTGAGTTTGTCGAAGGATGGACAGGCTCCCACATACAAACAGGAAAAAAATGTCAGAATATCAGGTTGCAATCGATTGGGAGCGGGAAACCGACTCTTTTTCTTATGAGTCTTACAGCCGCGATCACCTCTGGACCTTTTCCGGCGGAGTGCGGGTTTCGGCATCGGCCGCCCCCGATTATCAGGGAAATCCATCCTATGTAAATCCGGAAGAGGCGTTGGTGGCGGCGCTGTCGAGCTGCCACATGTTGACCTTTCTCGCCGTCGCCGCCCGGAAGCAATTTGTGATCGACTCTTACCATGACGATGCCGTCGGCGTTTTGGAGAAGGATGCGCAGGGACGCCTTGCCGTCACCCGGGTCACATTGCGGCCAAAGGTCACCTTTTCCGGAGAAAAGCAACCGACGCCGGAGGAGGTGAAAATGCTTCACGATCGCGCCCATCGCGGCTGCTTCATCGCCAACTCGGTCACCGCGCAGGTGACGGTCGAGAGCAGATAAGGAGACCCTGAAATGGATCGAGCGAGAATGATCAAGACGGTCATTACCCCAGAGCCGGTGATCGAAGGGGCCGGGGTCCGGTTGAAACGGAGCATCGCCACCCGCACGCTGAGCGATCTCGACCCGTTCTTGTTGTTCGACCACTTCGGATCGGACAATCCGGACGATTACCTCGCCGGATTCCCGATGCACCCTCACCGGGGGATCGAAACGGTCACCTACATGCTCGCCGGGACGGTCCGGCACCGCGACACCCTTGGAAATGCCGGGACAATCGGGGCGGGCGACATCCAATGGATGACATCGGGACGGGGAATCCTGCACGAGGAGATGCCCCAACCGAGCGCCAAGCTCGACGGCTTCCAGCTTTGGGTCAATCTTCCGGCGCGGCTGAAGATGACCGCGCCCCGCTACCAGGACATTGCTGCGGCAAAAATCCCGGTTTGGACGGGAGAGAACGGGGTAACAATCCGGGTCATTGCCGGAGAAGCCGGCGGGGTCCGCGGAGCGGTCACCGAGATCGCCGCCGACCCGACCTATCTGGATATCTCGATTCCGCGGAACGGCGATTTTCGCCGGCCGGTTCCGCGGGGCCACACCGCTTTTATTTACCTCTTCGAGGGTTCAGGGATGTTCGGAGGAAGCGATCGATCCAACGGCACCGCCGCATCGGCGCCGAGATTGTTGGTGGCCGACGACGGCGACTTCATCACCGCCCAAGCGGGCGAAAGGGGTGCCCGATTTCTTTTGGTCTCCGGCCGGCCCCTGAACGAACCGATTGCTCGCTATGGCCCCTTCGTCATGAATACCCGAGAAGAGATCGAAGAGACGCTCCGCGAACTGCGTGAAGGAACCTTCATCCGCTAAACCCATTTCGACCGGCCGTGACGCCGTCTCATACCAAACGCCCCTGATCCAGGACCGTTTTGCTTAGGAGACCGCCCTATCGCTGGTATCAATAAAGAAGAAGAACGGACCTGGACCGTCTATGTCGTTGAATGCAGCGACGGGACCTTCTACACTGGAATCACGAACGATCTTCCCCGCCGCCTCGACAAACACAACAGCGGACGGGCCTCCCGCTATACCCGTGGCCGGAGGCCGGTCCGGATCATTTATGAAGAATCCTGCGTCAGCCGTTCCGAAGCCTTAATCAGGGAAGGGGCGGTCAAGGCGCTCTCTCGGAAAGAAAAGGAGAAACTGATCATCGGGAGGAGGGAAAAATCGTCCGATTGTTTTTGACCGGTCGCTCCAGTTTTGTGGAAACGGTGATTCGATGAATCTGTATGGCATCATCATCCTTGTAGCCCTCCTCCTCGATAATCTCCTGGATCTCGTCGCCGATTTTCTGAATCTCACGGCGATGCGATCCGATCTACCGGAAGAGTTTACGGGGGTCTATGATGCGGAGTCTTACCGTAAATCGCAAGAGTATACCCGGGTAAAGACGCAGTTTGGGATCGTCACCGCGACGGTCGGCTTGATCGCAATCTTTGCCTTCTGGTTTGGCGGCGGATTCAATCTCCTCGATTTATCGGTCCGTCGCTTTGGATTCGGTCCGATCCCGACCGGGCTTGCCTATATCGGCATTTTGATCCTTTTAAAAAGCCTCCTCTCGCTTCCTTTCCGAATTTATGACCTCTTCGTGATCGAGCAGCGGTTTGGCTTCAATAGGATGACGCCGGTGACCTTTCTCTCCGATCTGGTCAAAGGGACACTGCTCGGCCTGCTGCTGGGGGTACCACTCCTTGCCGGCATTCTCTTTTTCTTCCAGTTTGCGGGGGAGCTTGCCTGGCTTTATGGTTGGATTGCCTTCACCCTCTTTATTCTCTTCGTTCAGTTCATCGCCCCCACCTGGATCATGCCGATCTTCAACAAATTCACCCCGCTCGGAGAGGGAGCGCTCAAGGAGCGGATTCTCTCGTATGCCGGCTCGGTCGACTTCCCGGTGGAGCAGATCTATCTGATCGACGGCTCACGCCGCTCCACCAAGGCGAATGCGTTCTTTTCCGGCTTCGGCCGGCACAAACGGATCGCCCTCTTCGACACGCTGATCGCCAAACAGACGGTCCCGGAGTTGGTCGCGATCCTGGCGCATGAGATCGGCCATTACAAGAAAAAACATATTCTGCTGGGGATGGCCTTCTCGATCGCACATATGGGGGTGATGTTCTTCCTCCTGTCGCTCTTCCTCCGTCAACCCGGCCTCTATCAGGCCTTCTATCTGGTGCAGCCGTCGATTTATGCGGGGCTGGTCTTCTTCGGCCTTCTCTTCACGCCGGTCGAGTCGGTCCTCTCGATCTTTCTCCATGCCTTCTCCCGAAAGAATGAATACGAAGCCGACCGCTTTGCCGTCGAGACTTTTGAACAACCGGAGGCGATGGTGAGTGCCTTAAAGAAATTGGCCGTCGATCATCTCGCGAACCTCACCCCGCATCCCCTCCACGTGATTCTCAACGACTCTCATCCCCCGATCCTGCAGCGGATCCGGGCGATCCGGCGGGCAATGCAAGCGTTTCATCCAGGACACGTCACCTAACAGTCCTAAACTTTCCGATATATCAAATGAGCTTGATCTGCTTATCGTCTTTCTTTATGCTAAGATGACTTTTTTTGAGGAGTCTCATGTTAAAAGCGATTATTTTCGATTGCGACGGGGTGATCGTCGACAGCGAGCCGCATCATATGAAGGCGCTGCAACAGGTGTTGCAGGAAGAGGGGATTCTCCTGACAAAGGAGGAATACTTCTCGAAGTATCTCGCGATGGATGACAAGGGATGTTTCGAGACGGCACTCGCCGCCCATCAGCGTCCGATCAATAATAAAATTCTCAAAGCGCTGATCATCCGAAAGATGGCCCTCTACCGGACCCTTTCTCAGCAAGAACTCTATCTCTATCCAGGGGTGGTCGAGTTTGTGAAGAAGGCGGAGGGACACTACCGATTGGCGATTGCATCGGGGGCCTTTCGGGGGGAGATCAAGTTTGCCCTCGATAAAGGGGGAATGCGGTCGGCCTTTCCGGTGATCGTCAGCGCGCAGGATGTAAAGAATGGAAAGCCCCATCCGGAGGCGTTCCTCACGGCGCTGGCGAAGCTGAACGAGCGGCCGCCGGTCCCGAATCCGCCGATTCAGCCAAAAGAGTGTGTGGTGATCGAAGACTCTCTTCATGGGGTCGAGGCGGCGCGTCTTGCCGGAATGCACTGCTTGGCGGTGACCAATTCTTATTCAAAAGAGGAGTTGGAAGGGAAGGCCGACCGGGTGGTCGGGAGCTTGGCCGGGATCGAGCCAAAAGAGTTGGAACCGTTCTGTCAGGGATAAATCGGAGGGCGAGAAGGCCTTACTTTCGTTTCTGCCGCAAATGGGTCTGGCTTCCCTGTCGAATTGGAATGACGTCGGCATGGCACTCTTTTTCGACATCGAAATTCAGCCGAATCAACGGGAAAGGGCGCATCTCCTTCCACTCGGGCGCCCTGAGTTTATTTTCCCCCAATGCCATGATGAAGCAGGCCCGCTTGTTTTGGTAGTCGACATCTTTGACGATCTTCTGAGGAAGCCGCTGTTCCAATTCGATAAAAGAGGTAAAAAGGCGAAAGGCTTCCCGGAGAGAGAGTTCCGCTTTTGCCTGATGATACAAATCATCGACCTTGTAGTCTCTAATGAAATCTCTCATGGAGATTTTTCCCATGCGGTAGTGAAAATCATCCTTCTTGATCGCAAGCTCGAAGTGGGTGAGGGCGTCATGGAACTCGGGGTCATCGCCCCATTTTTCTTTCACCCCTTCAAAAAAAGAATAGATCTCCATCACCGCGCTCAGGGGAAATTCGACCGTGACCTCTCCTTGAGCATTCCATTTCCTCTCCATGAATTCCCCCTTTTTGGAAGTCATTTTCGTTGATTTTGTCGGGATTGGTTTAGGTCCTATTCTACTTGAACTCGGCGAGGGATACCAGGCCTTTCCCTTTTGGGAAACCGCGAAAAAAATAGAATCAGCGTGATTCATTACGGGAGATAGTCGATCCTACGCATGAAAATGATGTCAATCAATGAAGGATAAAGAACAAAGAGGTAAGATAAAAAGTGAAAATCAAGATCAAACGCGCATCATTCTTGACAAGGGATTGAAAAAAAGTTTAGAGTACGCGGTCTTGCCTTGAGGATTGGGAGGAGATTCCCCACCAATCCCGATTGTATATAACCGACCATTTCGAAACTATCGTGAAGGAGAAGGAGGTATGGCGCTCAAGCCGGAAGAGGTGACCTCGATCATCAAGACGGAACTCGCTCAATATGAAAGCGAACTCCATATGGAGAGCATCGGGACCGTTCTCCAGGTTGGGGATGGAATCGCGCGGGTCTACGGCCTCGACGATGTGATGGCGGGGGAGCTGGTCGCTTTTCCCGGAGAGGTAATGGGGATGGTTCTGAACTTGGAAGAGGACAATGTCGGCGTCATCCTCTTTGGTTCCGCCGGCCATATCAAGGAAGGGGATATGGTCAAGCGGACCGGGAAAATTGCGCAGGTCCCTGTCGGTGAGGCCCTCGTCGGTCGTGTGGTCGACGCCTTGGGTCGTCCGATCGACGGGAAAGGCCCGATTGTGACCGACCGGACCCGACCGATCGAGGGGCGTTCTCCGAACGTGGTCCAGCGCCAGTCGGTAAAAGAGCCGGTTCAGACCGGCTTGAAGGCGATCGATGCGATGATCCCGATCGGCCGCGGCCAGCGGGAGTTGATCATCGGAGACCGCCAGACCGGAAAGACCGCCATCGCCCTCGATACGATCATCAATCAAAAAGGGAGCGGCGTCTATTGCATTTATGTCGCGGTTGGACAAAAATCATCCAACGTCGCGGCGGTGGTGAAAATCCTTGAAAAACAGGGTGCAATGGGATACACGACGGTCGTTTCCGCCACGGCCAACGAGGCCGCATCGCTGCAATACATTGCCCCCTATACCGGTTGCTCCATCGGTGAAGAGTTCATGTACAACGGGAAACATGCCCTCGTTGTCTACGATGACCTTTCCAAACATGCGGCGGCCTATCGCCAGCTTTCGCTGCTGCTCCGTCGTCCGCCGGGACGCGAGGCCTATCCGGGTGACCTCTTTTTCCTTCATTCCCGACTCCTTGAACGGGCCGCCAAACTGCATGATGACCTGGGGGCGGGGTCACTCACCGCCCTCCCGATCATCGAGACCCAGGCGGGGGACGTTTCGGCTTACGTTCCAACCAATGTGATTTCAATTACCGATGGGCAGATCTTTTTGGAAACCGACCTTTTTTATGCCGGTGTCCGTCCGGCGATCAACGTCGGGATTTCGGTCTCCCGCGTCGGTGGGAGCGCGCAGACCAAGGCAATGAAAAAAGTCGCAGGGCGCCTTCGGCTTGATCTGGCCCAATATCGAGAGTTGGCCGCCTTCGCCCAGTTCGGATCGGATCTTGATAAAGCGACCCTTGCCCAGCTTCGCCGGGGGGAGCGGATGGTGGAACTGCTCAAGCAGGATCAGTACCAGCCGAGCTCCCTGTCGCATCAGGTGATGTCGGTCTATGCGGGAACCACGGGACACCTCGACGATATCGAAGTCACCGAGATCCGCCGGTTCGAAAAGGCCTATCTCAAGATGATGGATGAGCGCTACCCGGAGGTCGGCCTGGAGATCGAAAAGAATAAAGCGTTAACCGACGATCTGACTCGAAAGATTGACGAAGCGATCACCGCCTTCAAGAAGGTGTGGCGTTTGGAGGGGGGGCATTAGAGATGCCGGTTCTGACCCTCCGCGAGATCCGTAAACGGATCCGTGGCTCTCAGAAGACGAGACAGATTACCAAGACGATGCAGATGGTCGCCGCATCCCGCTTGAAGAAGTCGGAAGAGCGGCTCCGCCAGGCAAAGCCATATGCCGAGAAAATGGAGAAGGTTCTCTCCCATCTCCGGCAATCGGTGGGGGAGATCGCCCACCCTTTCTTCCAGTCAAGGGAGGTTCGGTCGACGGGGCTGGTGGTGGTCACTTCCGACCGAGGCCTCTGCGGCGCCTACAATGCGAATATCATTGCCCATGCGGAAGGAGTCCTCTCCCAACGTCAAGGAGGCGCGGTCAAGTTAATGTTGATCGGGAAAAAGGGCTTCGACTATTTCAGGAAGCGGGAATGGCCGATTCTGATGAAGAATCTCGATATCGCCGGCAAACCCGATTACCAGAAGATTTCGCAAATCACACAACAGGTGATCGAGTTTTATCTTTCAGGGGAAGTGGACGAGGTCTATCTGGTCTATACCAAATATGTTTCCGCGATATCGATCAAGCCGACGACGGTGAAATTCCTCAATTTTCAGCAGGCAGAGGTGAGCGACCCGGCTCAAACGATCCTGGAGCCGAATCTCGATCAGATCCTTGAAAAATTCCTGCCGCAATACATTGCTTCTAAGATGTATATTTCACTCGTGGAGGCCTTCACGGCGGAGAACTCGGCGAGAATGATCGCCATGAAGACGGCGACCGACAATGCCAAGGAGATGATCGATCGGCTGACCCTCATGCGAAACAAGGCGCGCCAGGCGGCGATCACAAAGGAAATCCTCGAGATTGTGACGGCGGGAGAGGCATTAAAAGCATAATCAAGTTTTAAAGAGAGGTGGCTCCTGCGGGATCGCGGCCCCTCCTCCTCTAAATTCAGAAAAAGGAGTTGAGTGATGGCAATAGGTCAAGTGATTCAGGTGATCGGTCCGACGGTCGACATCCGTTTTCCGGCGGAGCAGCTTCCCCCAATCTTAAATGCCGTTCGGATCGAAGATACCAAGTTGGGGGTAAACCTGATTGTTGAAGTGGCGCAGCATATTGGCAACGACATCGTCCGTTGTGTGTCGATGGGGCAGACCGACGGACTGGTTCGAGGGATGAAGGCGGACGATCTGGGGTCGCCGATCTCGGTTCCGGTGGGGGAGCAGTCGCTAGGAAGGATTTTCAACGTCCTGGGAGAGCCGATCGACGGAAAAGGGCCGGTCGCGCATCCCGAAGCAGTTTGGCCGATCCATCGGGCAAGCCCATCTTTTGAAGAGCAGGTTCCGGTGACGTCGATCCTGGAGACCGGAATCAAGGTGGTCGACCTCTTGGCCCCGTATGCAAAGGGGGGGAAGGTGGGTCTCTTTGGGGGCGCGGGGGTTGGCAAGACGGTCATCATCATGGAGTTGATCCGGAACATTGCCACGGAGCATGGCGGTTTCTCCGTCTTCGCCGGAGTGGGAGAGCGGACCCGCGAGGGGAACGAGCTCTACCTGGAGATGAGCGGGTCGGGGGTCCTCGACAAAACTGTGCTGGTCTTTGGCCAGATGAACGAGCCACCCGGTGCGCGGCAACGGATCGGCCTCTCGGCCCTGACGATGGCTGAATATTTCCGTGACGAGCGGGGGCAGGATGTGCTCCTTTTTATCGACAACATCTTCCGGTTCGTCCAAGCCGGATCGGAGGTTTCCGCGCTTTTGGGGAGAATGCCCTCCGCCGTCGGCTATCAGCCGAGCCTTGGCACCGAGATGGGGGAACTTCAGGAGCGGATTACTTCCACGACCAAAGGCTCGATCACATCGGTTCAGGCGATCTATGTCCCCGCCGACGACATCACCGATCCTGCGCCCGCCACCACTTTTACCCATCTCGATGCGACGACCGTGCTTTCCAGGCAGATCGCCGAACTCGGAATCTATCCGGCCGTCGATCCGCTTGATTCAACCTCGCGGCTGATGGATCCCCGGATCATCGGGGATCAACACTATCAGACGGCTCGGGCGGTCCAGCGGACCCTTCAGCGATACAAGGACCTCCAGGACATCATCGCCATCCTCGGTATGGACGAATTGTCGGAAGAAGACCGGGTGACGGTTCAACGCGCCCGAAAGATCCAGCGATTCCTGTCGCAGCCGTTCTTCGTGGCCGAGGCGTTTACCGGAACGCCGGGAAAATATGTCAAACTCGCCGACTCGATTAAGGCATTTCAGATGATCGTCGACGGGAAATTCGATCACCTCCCCGAACAGGCTTTCTACATGGTCGGAACGATCGAAGAGGCCCAGGAAAAAGCGGAGAAGTTAAAAGGGTAGCGAAGGATAACATCGATGGATGAAAAGACATATCATCTGACGGTCATCACGCCGGACCGGGTCTTCTTCGACGGTTCGGTCCGTTCAATCGTGGCGCCGGGAGGTTCCGGCAGCCTCGGCGTCTTGGTCAATCATGCCCCGTTGATCACCACCCTCCAGCCGGGCCGGTTTATTGTCACATCGGCCGATGGGAATAGGACCTCTTATCAGATCGGCCCCGGCTTCCTCGATGTTTTCAAAAACGAAGTGATTCTCCTCACCGAGTCGGTTCAAGCCGACTCTCCGACAACATTGTCGTAAAAAAACCTTGACAACTCGAATATTTGACTGTTATAGTCGGGCCGGTTTTTTCCAGTTGGGGCTGAAAGGATAAACCGTCCAAGAATATCTACAGTCATTCCTTATTCTGAACACGATAGGCGGGTGATCGCTTCATCAATAGTAAGTGACGATCGCCATTTTGCCACCAAAGTCGGTATCTCGTTTTTTATCTCCAAGTAGGAATGATCCTGGAAAGGGAAGGATCTTTTTTCGGCCACTTCAGTGCCACTCTGGTCCATTCGGAAAAGGAGGTTTGGGATGAAAAAGGTATGGGTTGCAGCTTTGGCAAGTGCGGCGTTTCTTCTGCAGACCGTGTCACTCTACGCAGCGGATATTAAATTCGAAGGGGATTTTCGGGTTCGGGGCGTTTATTCGAACAATCTCGATGCCAGTAAAGGTGCGGAAGACCGGCAGGCGTTCAACGACGCTCGCTTTAGGCTGAGAACCACCGCGACGGCGGGGATCACAACCGGCGTTGTCGTGGTTGATTTTACCAACGTCTTCAGGGATCCGGATAACTCCGCGTGCAATGACACCGGGTGTCGAACTGGGAACTACCGTCTCGGGGATGTCAACCTTGGCGGAAGCTACAACATCATCGGCGTTCGGGAAGCCTATCTGAAGCTCGACCTGAATATGGTCAAGCTCGTTTTGGGCCGGAAACTGGTTGTCTTGGGGCATAGCCTCATCCTGCATGACACCGCCGATACCGTCGCCGCCAAGTTGGCGGCTGGGCCGTTCGATGTGATGCTGGCGAATGCCAAACTGAAGGAGCCCCAAGCCCCAACAGTGACTGATCCTCTGAAAAAACCGGGAAGCGGGAGCGACACCGATCTCTATATCGCCAAGGCCGGCTTCAAGCATGGCGATATGCACGAGGTGGGGGCGTTTATCACCTATCTAAACGACCGCGACGCCCTGCTTATAACAACGGGGGCGCCGGACAAGAACACCCTCTGGACCCTTGGTCTGACGGCCGATGGAACCTTCGGCCCGGTGAATCTCGGCGCCGAGTTCAATTATCTGACCGGTAAAATGGAGAAGGTCGGTGGCGGTCCCGATGTCGATCTGGAGGGGATGAACGTTTTGCTCAAGGGGGGAGCGAAAGTCGCCTCGGCGGACGCCGGTTTGACCCTTCTTTATACCTCTGGTGATAAAAATAAAAGCGACAAAGCGAACATCAACGGCATCTCCGGGAATTTCGTCCTTGCCAACATCCTCGTCAACGACAATATCAACAGCGACCGGGAGGGACAGTGCGCCAGCATCAACGGCAGCCGGATCGGAACAGGAAGCCGCGGTTGCGTCGGCGGCGCCGGAATCACGGCGGTGAAGGCTTCGTTTGGCCTCCCCGGTTTGGTGACCGAGAATTGTTATACCGAGGCGGCGGTGATCTGGGCGCAGACAACGAAAGAAATTGCTTCGGGCGCCAAGAAAGATCTCGGGATCGAGGTCGATCTCAACCACAAGCACAAGATCGACGATAATCTCTCCATTGGGGTGAACCTCGGTTACCTTGTTTCCGGGGATGCTTGGAAATCCACTAATGTCAATAACAATGCCCACAACCAGGTGAAAGGGGTTATTTTCCTGAACTATATGTTCTAACCGACTGAGCCTGCTTATAAAAAAGCCCTCCGGTCTTCTACCGGGGGGCTTTTTTATGCTAAAATCAACCCCAATGGATCTCAAGCAAAAGATCGAAGCCCTTCCCCATACCCCCGGCGTCTATCTGATGAAAGGGCAGCGGGGGGAGACGCTCTACATCGGCAAGGCGAACGATCTGGCCGACCGGGTTCGGAGCTATTTCCGGCCGGGCGCCGACCTGACTCCGAAGAGTCTATCGATGGTCTCGCAGGTGGCCGACCTGGAATATATCGTCACCGTCAGCAATCTTGAAGCGCTGATCCTCGAAAGCAACCTCGTTAAAAAGCACCGGCCGAAGTACAATGTCGTCCTTCGCGACGACAAAAACTACCCGCTCCTCCGTCTGAACATGAACGACGACTATCCCCGTCTTTCGATGGTTCGCCGTGTGAAACGAGATGGCGCGTTATACTTTGGCCCCTACGTTCCAACGGGGGGACTCTATGACATGCTCCGGCTGCTCCGGCGGATCTTTCCCCTTCCAAATTGTACGATTGAGATCGATGGAAAAGCCGAGCGGGCTTGTATCGAATTTGAAATCAAGCGATGTCTCGCCCCTTGTACCGGGAACCAATCCAAAGAGGCTTATCGGCAGATGATCGGTCAGGTCCGGCTTTTTCTGGAGGGGAAGGACAAGGTTTTGTTGAAGACGATGCGGGCGTTGATGGAAAAGCGAGCGGGGGAGCTTCACTTCGAAGCGGCGGCCCATCTTCGGGATCAGATCGCCAAGATTGGGAAGGCGCTGGAGCGGCAACGGGTCACTTCTACCCAAATGGAAGATCAGGATGTGATCGCGCTGGCCCGGGAAGAAGAGGCGGCCGATCTACAGATCTTCTTTGTCCGGGGGGGGATGATGGTCGGCCGGAAGAATTTTTTCTTCGAGCGGGTCGGGGAGACATCGGACGAGGAGCTCTATACCACCTTCCTTCAGCAGTTTTATCACAAGGACGGAATCATTCCACGGGAGATTCTTCTTCCGATGGCGTTGGGAGAGGGGGCGGTGCTCGAAGAGTGGCTTTCGGAACGGCGCGGTGGCGCGGTCCGTCTGGCCGCCCCGATGCGCGGGAAAAAGGTTCGCCTCCTCGACCTGGCGATCGAGAACGCCCGGACCGCTTTGGCCGATCGCCTTCATCTCCGGGAAGGAAGCGAGGAGACGCTGCAAAGGCTCCAAACGCTTCTCCATCTGGCCGCCCTGCCGAGACGGATCGAGGGGTACGACATCTCGAACATCATGGGAACCGATGCGGTCGGTTCGATGGTCGTCTTCGAGGAGGGCAAATCGAAGCGATCCGATTATCGCCATTTCCGGATCAAGACGATCGAGGGGGCGAACGACTTCGCGATGATCGCCGAAGTGCTCACCCGAAGATTCACCTCTTTGAAAGAGAAGAAAGAGCCGCCGCCCGACCTGATTCTGATCGACGGCGGCAAGGGGCAGCTTTCGGCGGCGCGCGAGGTGTTGTTACAAGTCGGCTTCGGAGAGATCGACATTCTTGGACTGGCGAAAGAGCGGGAGGAGAAGGGCGAACGGGTCTACCTGCCCGATCTTGCGGCGCCAATCGAACTCCCGGTGGGCTCCTCTGCCACCCATCTGCTTCAGCAGGTCCGGGACGAGGCCCACCGCTTCGCCGTCGCCTATCATCAAAAGGTCCGCGACAAGAGGATGCTCGCCTCCCCGCTGGAAGAGATCGAAGGGATCGGCCGGAAGCGGCGGCTGGCGCTGCTGAAACACTTCGGGACTCTTTCGAAGATCCGGGAGGCCCCCCTTGAAGCGTTGGAATCGGCCCCCTCGATGAACAAGCCGGTTGCGAAGAAGGTCTTCGAGTCGCTCCACTCCCAAAGTCCGATTTAGGATTTTGGGGAAACTCGATAAAATAAAAGCAGTGTGATATCATCCCCCGCCATGAATATTCTCACGGTTGCGCTGATTGTCATCGCCCTCTTCTCCATCGCCTATCGCCTCTACGGCGGTTTTTTGAAACGGGAGTTCCGGCTCGACAACCGACAACCGACCCCCGCGCACACCCTCAACGACGGGGTCGATTATGTCCCGACCCGCCTCCCGATCCTCCTGGCGCAGCATTTTTCCTCGATTGCCGCCGCCGGTCCGATCGTCGGCCCGATCTTGGCCGGGCTTTGGTTCGGTTGGTTGCCGGCCCTTCTCTGGATCATCCTCGGAAATATCTTCATCGGCTCGATGCACGATTTCGCCAACCTCACCGCCTCCCTGCGGCACAAGGCCGGTTCCATCGCCGAGGTGATCAAGGAGAATATGAGCCGGCGGGCTTATCTTCTTTTTCTATTTTTCATTTGGATTTCCCTGGTCTATGTGATCGTCGCCTTCACTGATCTGACCGCATCGACCTTCGTTTCCGAAGCGTACGGACCCGGCGTGGCCAGTTCCTCACTCCTCTATCTCCTCTTGGGCATTTTCCTGGGGCTGGCCCTCACCCGGTGGGGATGGTCGTTGGGATGGGCAACCGCCGTTTCGATGCCGTTGCTCGTCCTGATCATCTGGGTGGGGCAATATATCCCTTTTTCCATTCCGGCCTGGGCCGCATCGAATCCGGCCAAGGGCTGGGATCTGATCATTCTGGTCTACTGTTATTTCGCCTCAACCCTCCCGATGTGGGTCTTGCTCCAGCCGCGCGGCTATCTGGGAGGGTATTTTCTCTACGTCTCGCTCGTGGTCGGGCTGGTCGGCCTTCTTTTCGGCGGCTACGCGATCGAATATCCGGCTTTTATCGGATTTTATAATCCGAAAGGGGCCCCGCTTTTCCCGATCCTCTTCATCACGGTGGCGTGCGGGGCCTGCTCCGGATTCCACGGTCTCGTCTGCAGCGGAACCTCCTCGAAACAGTTGGACCGGGAGGAACATGCCCATCCGGTCGGATATGGGGGGATGCTTCTGGAAGGGTTGGTCGCGGTGATCGCCCTGGCGACCGTGATGATGTTTCCGGCCGGGGACCCGGCCCTGCAAAAAGGGCCGACCGAGATCTATGCCGGCGGGCTGGCCCGCTTCGCCAATATTTTGGGGGTTCCGATGGAGACCGCGATCCGCTTCGGCCTGCTCGCCTTCGCGACCTTTGTCTACGACACCTTGGATGTCGCGACCCGGTTGGGGCGTTACATCCTACAGGAGTTGACCGGCCGGCACGATGCGGCGGGGCGGATCGGAGCAACCCTGGCGACCTTGGCTGTCCCGCTCTTCTTTTTGATGACGACCCAGGAAGCGGCCTACTTGAAATTCTGGCCGATCTTCGGGGCGAGCAACCAACTGCTGGCTGCCCTCAGCCTGTTGGGAATCTCGGTCTGGCTGATCAAGACGCGGCGAAATCCGATCTATACCCTTCTTCCGATGGCATTCGTTCTGACGATGACCCTCTGGTCGCTCGGCCTTTTTGTGAAGCCCTGGCTGGCGAAATGGGGAAAGGGACCATTCCAGTTCGACGTCATTCCCGTCGTGGCGCTGACCTTGATGGGGATTACCTTCCTTCTCTTGCTTGAAGCGTACCAAACGGTTGTTCGGCACAAATCGGCTGAGAGCTTGTGAGGGAATCCCCCCACGGCTGCGACCGCCTCTGGGCGCGCCTGGCTGCGTTGCGGGGCCCCCAAGATCACGGTGTGTAGGTGCGAATTTATTCGCATTGTTTATGAGCCAATAACGTGCGAATAAATTCGCACCTACGATTGAAGCTCCCCACCGGGGTCCCCGAAAAGCCTGCTTTTCGGGGTGGGCACCTTGCCAGACACACCCAGCGACGCTCTCGCTTCGCGCTGGGATTTCCTCACAAGCCCTGGAAACCGGTCCCCTCCCCCATCGATTAAAAGTAACGACTCAGGTTGTCTAGATTTTGCTTCAGGGCAAGGCGCGAGGAGCGGAGAACCGCAACGTATGTGTCTATACGTGAGGATTCGAGCACCGCAGCAACGCCGCCATGGAGCAAAAGATGGGGGACCGGAGTCGTTACGATTAAAAAATAACATTGACCATAGCATAGCCCCAGGCGGGATCTTGCCCCGGCGCGATCCGCCCCAGCAGTTCCATCCCTTTGTCGGTGAAAAATTTAGAATAACCGACCAATAACGACGTCACCGGATTGACCTGTGCGAGGAGGGTCAGGTCGATCTCGCTTCCAAGCGTCCCCTCCCCGGAGATTTTTTTATCGAGCGAAAAGCGGTGATAGTCGACCGCGATCCCTCCTTTTTCCCACGGGGTCAGATGAACCCGGGCGAAGGCGTCCCGAAGTCCCCGTCCTTGTGTGTCGACCGGGATATTCGTGAAGTAATCCATGTAACCGTAGTAGATATGATTCGTCGGATAGAGGGTGTCGAAAGCCTGATAGTCGCCGGTCGTGAAGTTGTCGTCCCCGGAGAGGCGTTCATAACCGACCATCAGCATTGGCTTGAGAGAGAGATCAGATCGGTATCCGAGGCGGGCGGCAGACATAAATGCGTCGATCTCCTGGGTGGCGGTCCGATCCCCCGACTGCTTGTAATATTCCACCCGCCAGAGCGGCCCGGTGAGGGGAGAGACGAAGGCGAGCGGGGGGACCGCCGGGGTTTGCTCAATCTTCACCCCGGCGGTGAGTCGATTGGAATCGGGGAGATTCGCCAGTTTCCGGTCGTTGAGGAGGGTCAGCTCGGTCAGGCTCCGGGGAAGCAAGGGGGTGGCGAAATGAATCCCCAAAAGGTCGGTGTCGGCGTTGGTGTCTCCGGCGGGAAGCGGGCCGCTCTCTTTCTCGCCGGCGAGGCGAAAGGAGAAGAGGGAGAGGGTGCCGGCCTTCGAAATGTCGGTGCTGACGAGGGCACCGTCGAACGACCGCGCCCGTTGGCTCCAGTCAAAGTTTCCAATGAGCCGATGGCCTCCGATGATATATTCAAACCGCCCGAGCCGGAGGTTCAGCGGCATGCCGCCGATCTGTTTGAAGTCGAGATAGGCCTGATGGAAGGTCAGGTTCCCACCGGCGGTTCCGGTGGCGGCATCGACCTGGCTGATGCTTGTATCGGTTCCGGCCCCGGTCTCGCCGTTTCCGAAGACCCCCACCTTCTGAGGCTGGAGGAAAATGGAGACCCCTTCGATCACCTTGATGTCGACATTCAATCGGAAGCGGTAGTTGGTGAAGAAATCGGTCTCTTCCCGCGCCGGCGCGGGAGAGGGTTGATACCGGATGCGCCCCTGGCCGCCGAGGGTAATCTGTTTGGCGGCGGTTTTGATCGGAGGGAGTTCAACCACCTCTTCGGCATAAAGCGGGTTTGTCACCAAAATGAGAAGAAGTATTCCGTAAAGGGTCTTCATGATCTTTTGCATTATTCCTCCTGCGTGATGTTTGAGTGTTTGGGTGAACCGGGGCGAACACGCATAGCGTTCTGCTTTCTTCCCAGCTTGATGGGAGGATTCTTCGATGTTTATGAAGCGGTCCGCTCGCCGCCGTAAAGAAATTCCAGGATCTCCGATTTCCAATGCTGGTATCCCGGCTGGCGAACCAGCTCGATCCGCGAGCGGGGGCGTCGAAACGGAATCGAAACGATCCCGCCGATGGTGGCGGCGGGGCCCCGCGTCATCATGACCACCCGGTCGGAGAGGAGGATCGCCTCATCGACATCGTGCGTGACCATCAGAACGGTGATTTGAAATTTTTCCCAGATCCGGAGCAATTCGTCCTGGAGATGTCCCCGCGTCAGGGCGTCGAGCGCACCGAACGGCTCGTCGAGCAAGAGTACTTTGGGCCGCATCGCCAGCGCCCGGGCGATCCCGACCCGTTGTCGCATCCCGCCGGAGAGTTCGGCTGGCCGCTTCCCCGCCGCCTCGCTCAGACCAACCATGTCGAGAAAGTGTCCGACCCGCTTTTCCC
>CAZOFJ010000044.1:0-29229 GCA_964579005.1 uncultured Nitrospirota bacterium | reverse complement strand
GCCCGCGATCTCGCCCAGCAACTTTTGACTTTCGCCAAAGGGGGCGCGCCGATCAAGAAAAGCAGGGCGATCGCGCCCCTCTTGGAGGAGACGATTCCGTTCGTTCTGCGGGGATCAAATGTGAATGCCGTGTTCTTCCTTACGGACGACCTTCGACCGGTCGAGATCGACGAAGGTCAGATCACGCAGGTGCTCCATAATCTCGCCATCAACGCCCGGCAGGCGATGCCGGAAGGGGGGACGATTTATATCTCCGCTGAGAATCATTTTGTTTCGGAGCGAGAGAACGATCTACTCCTTCCCTTGGGAGGGTATGTGAAGATTTCGATCCGGGATTTCGGGGTCGGGATTCCGAAGGAACACCTTTCCAAGGTCTTCGATCCCTACTTCACCACCAAACAGAAGGGAAGCGGGTTGGGGCTCTCGACCTCGTTTTCGATCGTCAAAAAGCACGGCGGGATCATGACCGTTGACTCCGAATCGGGGAAGGGGGCGACCTTCTCCGTCTATTTACCTGTTTCCCTGCGGGTGGCCGCCTCTGAAAAAAAACAGGAGATGGTGATCCAAGGCCGGGGGAGGGTGCTTGTCATGGACGATGAAGAAGCAGTCCGAAAAGTGGCCGGTCAGATCCTCGCCTATCTCGGATATGAGGTCGATGCGGTCGAGGACGGGGGCGCGGCGGTTGCCCGCTATGAAGAAGCGAAGCGGTCGGGTCGGCCGTTCGATCTCGTTCTGATGGATCTGACCGTGCCCGGAAAAATGGGGGGGAAAGAGGCGATCCGTAAGCTGCTTGAGATTGATCCGAACGCCAAAGTGGTTGTGTCGAGCGGTTACTCCAACGATCCGATCATGGCGGAATATTCAAAATACGGTTTCAAGGGGGTGATCACCAAGCCATATCGAGCGGCCGACGTGAGCAAGATACTCCATGACCTCCTGGAAGGGTTTTAATAGTTTCTTAAAGTATTGAAGAACCCCCCATCAAGCTGGGGAGAATGCGGCCCGCGATGCGGCTTCATGAGGAGAACGGATGTCGGCAGCCGTCTGGTGGCCCCTTTTTCCACTCCTTTTTTTCATCGTCCTGACCTGTCTGATCGCCGCGTTTGTCCGCGCGGAGCGTGCCGGAGGGATATCCCGGTCGGAGCGGATCACCCTCTCTCTGGCGCTTCTGTTCTATTTCCTGACCTTCGCACTGGGGCGGTGGCGGTGGCTTCATATGCCGATGTCGAACATCGCCGAGCTTTTGATCTTGTACAATCTGGTTCACTTCGCCCGAAAGGGACGGAAGGAGATCGCCTGGCTCAACGGGGTCGCCCTTCTTGCCATCGCCGCCGATTTCGCCCTTCACTATCTTCTTCGTTAAAAGCGCTTGACAGAGCGGTTTGATTCGGGTAGCATCTGCCGAAACACGAGGATGTGTTCCGACGAAGACGTCCCACTCCGTTTCTATTTCGGGGTGGGACTTTTTTTTGATGCGCCGGCAGGGCGCACTCACTTGGGAGTGAATGGAATGGCGATTGAATTACGGCTTTCAACCGCCCTGATTGGACGCAGTTCCGTGATGCGGGATATCTATAAAGAGCTGATCCGGGTCAGCCAGAGCAAGGCGACGGTTCTGCTGCGGGGGGAGAGCGGGACCGGGAAGGAGTTGATCGCAAAGCTGATCCACGAGAGCAGTCCGCGCGCCCAGAGACCGTTCATTAAAGTCAATTGCGCCGCCCTGTCGGAGACCCTTCTGGAGAGCGAACTCTTCGGCCATGAAAAAGGGGCCTTCACTGGAGCAATCCAATTGCGAAAGGGGCGGTTCGAGTTGGCCAACGGCGGGACGATCTTTCTCGACGAGATCGGCGACATTCCCCTTTCCGTCCAGGTGAAGCTGCTTCGGGTACTTCAAGAGATGGAGTTTGAGCGGGTCGGCGGGGTTGAAACCATTTCGGTCGATGTCCGCGTGATCGCCGCCACCCACCGCCAGCTCGAGAATGCCATCCTCGAAAGAACCTTTCGGCAGGATCTCTACTATCGTCTGAACGTCGTTCCGATCGATCTCCCCCCCCTGCGGGAGCGACGGGAAGATATCCCCCTTCTGGTCGATCATTTCCTGGAAAAATTCAACCGAGAGAACAATAAGAAGGTCCATCTTTCGAGCGAGGTGATCCGTCTGCTGATCAATTATGACTGGCCGGGGAATGTCCGTGAGTTGGAGAACTGCATCGAGCGGCTGGTGGTCCTGGCGGAGGAAGAGTCGGTCACCTTTAAAACCATTCCCCCCGCCATTCAAAACTACTTCAACGACATCAAAACGGTGACTCCTCCCCTGAAATCGCCCAAGCGTCCTTCCTTTACGGAGAGGTTGCAGGGAATTGAGCAAGACGCGCTGAAGGAGGCTTTGGAGCGATCGGGATGGGTTCAGGCCAAGGCGGCCCGACTTTTAGGGATCACCCCGCGACAGGTCGCATATAAGGTGAGGAAATATCGGCTTGCCCCGGAAGAACCGAAGTAACGGTAAATTTAAACGAAGCGATTACACCGATGTAATCGTGTGAGGCAGGCAAGGATGCCGCCGGATCAAGTTCGATCCCGCGGCATTTTTTATATAAACAAAACAAATAAAAAGGAGGAACAATCAGAGATGAAGCCAGAGATGAAGCAAAAAATGAAATCGGTTTGGGTCATTTTGTTTCTGATCATGACGGTTGGTTCCGTTCGTGCGGAGGAACCGGCCAAATCATCCGTCAAAATCAGCGGATTCGTCGATACCTATTATAGCTTCAATTTCAATCGGCCCGATTCGAACAAAAATACGATCGGAAATACGGATAGCAATTTTGACTTCAACCATAATACGTTCAGCCTGAATCTGGCGGAATTGGTTTTCCAGAAAACGGCCGATTCGTCCGACCCGGTCGGATTTCGGGTCGACCTCAATTTCGGTCCGACGACCGATTTTGTTCATGGAGGGCCCTTTGGAAAGCACCCTCAAGCCCATCCGAGTACGACGGAGGCAGAGACCTTTAAAAACATCCAGCAGGCCTATGTCACCTGGGCGACCCCGACCGGTATCACCCTCGAGATGGGGAAGTTCGTTACCCATATGGGGGCGGAGGTGATCGAGAGCAAGGACAACTGGAACTACACCCGAAGCCTTCTTTTCTGCTGCGCGATCCCCTATTACCATAGCGGGCTCCGGGCGAACTATGTCATTTCCGAGATGCTTTATGTCACCGGCTATCTCTATAACGGCTGGAACAACGTCATTGAAACGAACAATCAAAAAACTTTCGGCGCCCAGATCGGATTCACGCCGGTGAAACGGCTTCCGATTGTTTTCAACTGGATTGGACCGGAAGGGGGCCCGACCGATTCTATCATCGGAGGTTCTTCCTCTTTTAAGAGCAAACAGGTCTACGACCTGGTCGCAACCTATAACGCGACCGATTCGTTGGCCTTCATGGTCAACTACGATTACGGAACACAGGATGCGGTTCCCACCGGGGATCGCCAAAGATATTCCGGTGTCGCGGCGTATGCCCGATGGGCGGCGACCGATTCGTGTGCCCTCGCCGTCCGATATGAGAATGTGAACGATAAGGACGACATCCTGTTTGTGAGCGGCCAGCAGCCTAAAGTCCAAGAGGTGACCCTCACCGGTGAGCATAAGGTGGCGGGGAGCCTTCTCCTCCGGGTGGAATACCGTCACGACCGTGCGGATAAAAAGATTTTTGAAGAAAAAGGGGGCAATAAGACCGATACCCAAAACCGGTTGATCGCCGGGGTGGTCTACACCTTCTAAAATCATTTGTAATACTTGTAAGATTAAGGAGAAAAAAATGAAAATGAAAGGGATAAAACATTGGGGTTGGCTTGGGGGTTGGCTTGGAATCATTGCCGTGTTGGTTGCGGCTTTCCCCGCATGGGGACAAGAGGCGGCGCCGGCGGCCGGTCCCTCCGAAACCAAGGTGGCGCTCGACACGGTCTGGACCCTGGTTACGGCGATGCTGGTTTTCTTTATGAACCTCGGCTTTGCCATGGTTGAGTCGGGCTTCTGCCGGAGCAAGAACACGGTGAATATCCTCTCGAAGAATTTCATCGTCTTCGCCGTCTCCTCGCTTGCTTTTTGGGTGATCGGATGGGGGATGATGTTTGGCGACGGCAGCGGGTTCATCGGCACCAGCGGCCTCTTCTTCATTGGAGGAGAGGACAACTCTCCGATGACCGGAGATCTCTACAAGGGGGTCTATTCGGCGATCTCTTGGGCAACCGTCCCCTTGCTCGCCAAGTTCTTCTTCCAATTGGTCTTTGCCGGAACGGCGGCGACGATTGTCTCCGGGGCGGTGGCCGAGCGGATCAAATATGTCTCGTTCATTGTCTTTTCCTTCTTTCTGGTGGCGATCATTTATCCGATCGTCGGTCACTGGATTTGGGGGGGAGGATGGTTGGCGAAGCTCGGAATGTGGGACTTTGCCGGTTCCACCGTGGTTCATTCGGTCGGGGGATGGGCGGCGCTGGCCGGGGTGTTGGTTTTAGGACCTCGGCTTGGAAAGTACAGGGATGGAAAGGTGAACCCGATTCTGGGGCATAACATGACCTCGGCCACCCTCGGGGCGATTGTGCTCTGGCTCGGCTGGTTCGGGTTTAACCCCGGCAGCACGATGGCCGTTGCGGTCAACGACATCTCGCGGATCGTCATCACCACCAACACCGCCGGGGCGGTCGGCCTCCTGGTTGCGACCGCCGTCGCCTGGAAGGTGATGGGAAAACCCGATATCGGGATGTCGATCAACGGCCTCCTGGCCGGTCTGGTTGGGGTCACCGCTCCTTGCGCCTATATTTCGGTTGGAAGCTCGGCGATCATCGGAGCGATCGCCGGAGTGATCGTCGTTTTTGCGGTCTTGATGTTCGACAAACTGAAGATCGACGATCCGGTCGGGGCATTGGCGGTACACCTCTGCTGCGGCGTCTTCGGAACCTTGGCGGTCGGCCTCTTTGCCGAGGATGCGATCATGCCGAATACCACCGGAAACGGCCTTCTTTTCGGGGGGGGCGCAAAACTCCTGATCAGCCAGTTGACCGGGATTGCCGCGGTGGCGATCTTCACGTTTGGCCTGTCTTACGTTTTTTGGGTGATCATCAAGGCGGCTCTTGGCGTCCGGGTCAGCGAGCAGGAGGAGATGGAGGGGCTCGACTTTGGAGAACATGGCAACATTGCCTATCCCGACTTCGTGATCTCTAGCACCGGGTCGTTTTCCGGTGGATATACCGCTACTCCATCTCCATCAAAATCGGGCCAGGGGAAGAGCACCGAAAAAGTCTTGCGATAAGGGAGGAAAGCCATGAAGAAGATCGAGGCGATCATCAAGCCGTTTAAATTGGAAGAGGTCAAGAAGGCCCTCTCGGATATCGGTATTCACGGGATGACGATATCGGAGGTGAAGGGGTTCGGCCGTCAAAAGGGGCACAAAGAGCAGTACCGGGGGGCCGAGTATACGATCGATTTTGTTCCAAAGATCAAGTTGGAGATTGTCATCTCCGACGAGGACGAAGAAAAAGCGATTGCAACGATCATGGCCGCCGCCAAAACCGGGAATATTGGCGATGGGAAGATCTTCGTGACCCCGCTTTCCGATGCGGTCCGGATTCGGACCGGAGAGTCGGGAGAGGCGGCGTTGTAGTTCCGTGGTTGCTGCGGATCATTGAGCGAGTCATTCGAAATGGCGAGGGGCCGGGGATCGGATATTTCCCCGGCCCCGTTTTGTGAGCAGCTTGCCTTTCCCCTTGAATCGACGTAAGATGCAAACGATTCGATCCCTTGGTTGGAAAGCGAAAGACCGGCTTTGCCGGTATAAGCGCGGGGTGTGGGGGCATTGGAGGACCTTTATTTCTTCTCCGCCGGACAGGCCCCCATATCAATATAGACGATTAAAAAATGGAACGATCCCCCTCCCGTATACTCGATGATCTCCGAACCCTCCTAGAGAAAAAACAAGAGGAAATTCGAACCCTCCATACTCAGGGGGGGACCGGTCTCCGAGTCGTTGAAGCCCTCTCCGACTTGGCGGATCATCTCTTGTTGCGGGGATTTCAATCGATTTCTCCCGTGCTGACGCGGGAATGGGGAGGGGTGCTGGTAGCGATCGGCGGGTATGGTCGCCGGGAACTCTCCCCCCGATCGGACATCGATCTGATGTTTCTCTACCCCTCCGGTCGGGTCAAGGAGGCTGAAAAGGTCGCTTCGGAGCTGCTCTGTCTCTTTTGGGATCTGGGATACAAGGTCGGTCACAGTTTCCGGAGCGTCGACGATTGCATTGCGGCGGCAAAGCAAGATACCCTCATTGCCACCTCCCTTCTCGAATCGCGCCTCCTTACCGGTGATCGCGCTCTGTTCCAGCAGTTTCACGAGGCCTTTTTCTCGAAGGTCGTCGGGAAAAACCTCAAGGGGTTTTTGGCCCACCTGAACGAAGGGAGGGAGGCGGGACGGAAGGAGTTCGGCACCACCCCCTATCTTCTGGAGCCAAACCTCAAGCAAAGTCCCGGTGGTCTTCGCGATATTCATCATCTCCGGTGGGTGGCCCTCGCCCGTTATCGGACCAATTCCTTAGCGCAACTTTTTCAGTGGGGACTCCTCTCCAACGCGGAATATTCCAGCTTGACCACCGCCCTCGACTTTCTCTGGAAAATTCGCAACCAGCTCCACTTCAAGGCGGGGAAGCCCTCCGACCATTTGACAATGGAACTGCAGGAGGAACTTGCCCCTTTTTTCCATTTTGAAAATCGGCGCGAGTTGATGCGGCAATACTACATTCTCACCGGATGGATCATCGAGATCGTCGATCGATTTATGCGCGATGCCTTTCCCGTCAACCGATGGGAGCGGTGGCGACGGGCCTGGCGAACGAAAGAGATTGCTCCGGGCTTTCAACTCACCGCCGGAGAGATCGTGCCGCAAGGCGATCACCTCCACCGGTTTTTTGAAAAAGATGAAAACCTTCTTCAGGTCTTCCTGTTGGCCAAGGAGAAGGGGGCACGTATCGCCGGCCCGGTACTGGAGGTTCTTCATCAGGTTGCCGAGCGGAAACGGGATCAACCGATTTCTCCGGAGGGGGCGGCCCTCTTCCGGAAGATCCTTGCCAAACCGGGGGGGGTTGCCGATACCCTGCGGCTGCTCCATCGGACTCAAGTCCTCTGGAGGGTCGTTCCAGAGTTTGCGCGAGTCCATCGTCTGGTTCAGGAGAGCCGGTCCCATTTCTTCACCGTCGATGAACACAGCTTTGTGGCGGTGGAGGAAGCGGAACGCCTGGCCGCCGATCCGGGGCCGATCGGGAAGATCTATGCTGGAATCCACCGGAAAGACCTCCTCCATCTGGGCCTCCTCCTTCATGATGTTGGCAAGGGGCGTGAAGAAGACCACAGTGAGGTCGGGGCGCGGGTTGCAGTGGAGGCCGCGGACCTACTGGGGTATACCGAGGAAGAAAAATCGCTCCTCGTTTTTCTCGTGCGTCGCCATTTGATTCTTTCTCAAGTCGCCCTCTACCGCGACTTCTCAAACGAGCCGGTCCTCCTGCAATTCTCTCAAGAGGTGGCCCGTCCGGAAACCTTGAAAAAACTTTTCATCCTCACCTGCGCCGACATCCGCGCCGTGGGTCCCGGCGCATGGACGAGTTGGAAGGAAGGTCTTCTTCTCCAACTCTATCGGGAGTCTTTGGCGGTTTTGGCGGGGGAAGAGTCCGATCCGGAAGAGCAACGGGTCGAGGCGATTCGGGCGCGGCTCCGTCAGGAAGCGAAGGGGAAATATCCCGAAGTTTGGCGGGAGGAAACGATTGAGGCGTTGATCCCCCGCTATCTCCTCGTGACCCCCTTTGAGAAGATCATGGCCGATCTGTCGGCCTTCTTTCATCTTCTGATCGATCCGATCCATGTCGAGGCCCATCATCTTCCCGATTCGGGAATGACAGAATACACCCTTTATACTTTCGACAATATTACGCCGGGCCTTTTTTCCAAGATGACGGGGGTGCTGGCGGCGAAGGGGCTTCAAATCATGGCGGCCCAGGTCTTCACGCAATCGAATGGGATGGTTGTCGACACCTTCCGTGTCATTGATCCAGACTATACCGGGCCGGTTCCACGTGAACGGATTGATACGATGACGCGGGAGGTCCGGAGCGTCCTGACCGGCAAGGAAACAATTGAAAACCTTTTCGCGCGGGGTCGGCGTTTTTCGCTTCAAAAAGGAAACCGCGTTGCCGGGCCGGTGCGGGTGGAGTTGGACAACGACAGTTCGCATCGATTCACGATCATCGATGTCTTCGCGCCGGACCGTCGCGGGCTTCTCTATACCATCGCCCGAACCCTTTTCGATCTTGGCCTGTCGGTCCATTCGGCGAAGATCGCCACCCGGCTCGACCAGATTCAGGATGTCTTTTATGTGCAAGGCCCCGATCAGGGAAAGATCACCGATCCGCAACAGGCGCACCTCATTCAAGAACGGCTGGTGAACCGGATCGAACAGCTCTTTTCGGCAACGGGAATAAAATAGGAAGATTGTGGGAGGAGGGACCATGAAGAAGATCGAGGCGATCATCAAGCCGTTTAAGTTGGAGGAGGTGAAGAAGGCCTTGAACGACGTTGGGATTGTCGGCATGACCGTTACCGAGGTGAAGGGGTATGGACGACAGAAGGGACACAAGGAGCTCTATCGTGGCGCGGAATATACGATCGAGTTTGTTCCGAAACTCAAGATCGAGATCGCCCTTCCGGATGGAGAGGTCGAGAAGGCGGTGGCGACGATCCTTGCCTCCGCGAAAACCGGAAGCATCGGCGACGGGAAGGTCTTTATCGCTGATCTGGAAGGGGCGATCCGAATCCGAACGTCGGAAAGCGGGGAAGAGGCGCTTTAGAGAGCGAGAGACCGGTTTTGCCGGTCAGAGCGTGGGGTGTGGGGGCATTGGAGGACCTTTCTTCTTCCCCGCCGGACAGGCCCCCACATGAATTTAGACAGGCCCTTTCATCCGAGTGCGGTAGATTTCGATCATGACCCCCCCTCGGATTTCCTCGACGGGGGGAAGACACTTCTTTAAACAGACCCTGGCTGAGCTGATCCCCAGGTCTTCCAATACCTTTCCGGCGATCCGTTCGGCGAGGGTTTCGATCAAATGGACCTTGGTCTCTCGTCCGAGCCGGACGATTTCCTTGGAGAGACGGTTGTAATCGACCGTATCTTCAATCCGGTCTGACTCCGCCGCTTTTTTCACATCATATTCGATCTCAATGTCGACCGAAAGGCGTTGGCCGGTGATCCGTTCGGCCTCCGTGACGCCGCAATGGCCATGAAATTCGATCTGAAAGAGGGTCAACTTGTCCATGGATAATATGGGGGCCCAAGAAAAGAGATAGAAAGAGTCGCGAGTGCAGTGACTTTTAATCGACAGGGGTCTGTGCGAGTCGGGTGACGATTTTCCCCTCGATAAAATGAGACTGAATCAGGAGGGGAATCTCTTTTTCCTCGACATGGCCATACCAGACTCCTTCCGGATAGATCACCAGATTGGGTCCGTTGCCGCACTGACCCAAGCATCGGCAAAGGGTGAGCCGGACGTTTTTCCGGAGGCGGTTTTTCTCCAGGTTTTTTTGGAGGGTTTGAACGGTTTCTTCCGCTCCCTGTTGGGTACAGGTCACACCGGTGCAGATAAAAAGATGATGGAACACGACGGCTCCTGATCGAATTTCGGATGAGATAGGCGCTTATATCATACCCGTCTGGAAAAAGTAAACGGCTTGCTAACCCGGCCCAATGTCGCTAAAGTCTTTGATTTCTTCCTTCATAAACTTCTTGAGCTTTTTAATTAGGTTTTCTTCGAGCTGACGGACCCGCTCCTTGGAGACCTGGTATTTTTCTCCAAACGCCTCGAGGGTCTTCGGATGTTCCGATAAGATCCGGTGGGTCAGGATGTCCAATTCGCGTGGTTTGAGGGTCTTTGAAAATGCGTTTAATTTTTCATGGAAAAGCGCCTTCAATTCTTCATCGGCCAAATGTTCATCGGCCGGTTTTTGACTCGAAGGGAGGGTATTGGCCAGCGACTCGTCCGAGTCGGGGCCGGCCGGTTCGTCAAGGGAATATTCCCATCGGCCGAGACGCTGCTCCATTTCGACAACCTCTTTTTCTTCGACATCGAGCCGTTCCGCCAGCAGTTTCGGGCCGACCTGATACCCCATCTTTTCCAACTGCTCCCGCTCCTTGGAAAGACGATAAAAGAGTTTCCGTTGGGCCTCGGTTGTTCCGATCTTCACCAGTCGCCAGTTGTGAAGGATATATTTGAGGATGTATGCCCGGATCCACCAGGAGACATAGGTCGAGACTCGAATGTCCCTATACGGATCGAATTTTTTAATCCCCTGCATGAGTCCCACATTTCCTTCTTGGATCAAATCCATCGTATTGAAGGGGAGATGTTTGTACTCCCGCGCGATGGAGACGACGAGGCGAAGATGGGAAAGGACCAGTTGCGTGACCGCCTGAAGGTCGCCTCTCTCTTTGAATTGGATCGCAAGGCGTTTTTCTTCCTCACGGGTTAGGAAAGGGTATCTCCGAATTTCGGCCAAATACCGTTGAAGCGGATCATAAACGGTCAGGCCTTGCTCCTCCGGCCCGACCTCCTCTACCTCGATTTCGGCAGGAGATGCGACTTCTTCTTCGAGATGCGATTCTTCCATTGTCCCTTTGAGATTTGCAGAAAAAAAGTATAACAGAAACCGAAGTGAAGAAAAAAGTACGATTCCAACGTCGTCCCCCTTGACCTCCCCGGAGAAAGGATTATTTCACAAAGCGAGTGCGCGATCTATATAAAGGCGGATTGTACTAATAAAGGAGGATCTATGCCAACTGTAAAATGGGAACCGTTGAGAGAGTTTGTGACCCTGCAGGATCAAATGAATCGATTTTTAACCGACACGCTCAAGTCGGTTGAGATTCAAAACGGAAGGGTGGCGCAGGATTGGATTCCGGCGGTCGATATTTATGAAGATGCTGAGGAGATCCGGTTGTATGCGGAGTTGCCCGGCATGGAGATGAAGGAGATCGAGGTCAAAGTAGCGAACCAAACCCTTGAGTTGAAGGGGGAAAAGAAGATCGAGATAGCCGAGAAACAGGATGGGACACTGCATGTGAAGGAAAATTATCGCCGGATTGAGCGGGTTTTTGGGCGATTTGCCCGGTCGTTCCGGCTTCCCGACATGGTGGATCAGGAGAAGATCAAGGCCAAATATGACCGCGGTCTTTTGATCATCACCCTGCCGAAGCGGGAGGAGACCAAACCGAAAAACATCACTGTCCAGGTCGAATAACCGACCCCTCTCCCCCGGCGGCAACAGGCCGGGGGATTTTTTTTGTCGCGGGTCCTTAATTCCGGAAGGCGTTTCTTCTCAGGTAAAGATAGACCATGAAGGCGACGAGGACAATCATGAAGACCGTCCGAATCCGGTGAGGGGGCGGGAGAACGAAACGACTGACGATGGCGCTGGCCAGACCGTAAAGAGAATAAACGATAAAAAGGGGGTAGGCCCATCTCCGGCCGAGAATCGCGCCGTAGCCGGAAGCGAAGTGGAGCGCAGGGGAGAGAAATTTAAAGAACCAGCCGATCGGCCCGGTCAGCTTCATCCCGAAGACGGGGAGTCGATACTCCGGATTTGCAACGATGATATAGGTATCCATGATCCCGGAGAAAATCATCAATACGCCGAAGAAAATAATATCCGCAGGGACCGGTTGACGAGCATGAACTCTTTCCTGCGAGACCGATGCGGACATGATCTCTTCTCCTCATCAAGCCGGTATCGGCCTGGATGCCGAAAACCGGAATGTGGAGGATTTTAGCACAATTGCCCCCCGCAAGGGCTATAAAAATCAGGATGAAGGTGACCGGAAGATCTGATATGATCTGGCGGAGCATTTGAGATCAACGGAGAGGAGGCAAGAGAAGGAGTGGAAACAACGGGACAAAAGATCGAACGCAAAGTGAAAGAGGAATTAAAGGCGACTTTTGTCGAAATCATCGACGAGAGTTGGAAACATGCCGGTCATGCCGGGTCCGCCTCCGGTGGAGGACATTTTATTCTTCATGTCGTTTCAGATCACTTTGAAGGGGTCTCGCTGCTGAACAGGAACCGCATGGTTTTCTCTCTTTTAAAAGAAGAGATGGGAAAAGAGATCCATGCTCTTTCGATCAAGGCGTCCACGCCGGGAGAGACGCCAGACAAAGGGGCCAAGGTGAACCTGAATTGACTTTTGAGGACGAAACTGTTACCGTTCCGCCCCGGAAGATGAGAATCGGCGTCCCAAAGGAGGTGAAGGATCACGAGTATCGGGTGAGCGTGACCCCCGCCGGCGCCAACATGCTTCGCCGACAGGGTCATCCGGTTCTGGTGGAAGCCGGGGCCGGAGAGGGGAGCGGGATCTCCGATACCGCTTATCGAAAAGCGGGGGCTCGAATCGTTTCCTCAAAAAAAGCGCTTTTCGATCAGGCCGAGCTGATCGTCAAGGTAAAAGAGCCGTTGCCGAGCGAATTTAACCTCTTTTTTCCCGGCCAGATACTCTTTACCTATCTTCACCTGGCGGCAGATCCGTTTTTGTTTAAGATGCTGCTGAAGAGAAAAGTGACCGCCATTGCCTACGAAACGGTTGAACTTGCCGACGGATCGCGTCCTCTTCTACAGCCGATGAGCGAGGTTGCCGGTCGGTCCGCGACATTGGTTGGCGCCCATTATCTTCGGAAGCCCGAAGGCGGGATGGGGCTTCTCCTTTCAGCCGTTTCCGGCGTGGAGAAGGGACGGGTGACCGTGATCGGGGGTGGGGTGGTTGGAAAAAGCGCGGCGCAGGTTGCCTTGGCATTGGGGGCGAGCGTCACCGTGATCGAGGAGAGCGCCACGCGGCGGGTCTATCTGGATGATTTTTTTCGCGGAGAGGTTGTGACCCTCCCTTCTCATCAGGATGAAATTGCAAAGCAGGTGGAACAGGCCGATCTCGTCATCGGTGCGGTGGCGCGGTCGGCGGAAAAGGCGCCCCATTTGGTGACACGTCGAATGGTTTCGAAGATGAAAAAGGGGGCGGTCATTGTTGATGTCTCGATTGATCAAGGGGGATGTTTTGAGACATCGAGACCGACGAGCCATTCAGAACCGATTTATGAGGTCGATGGCGTTCTCCATTATTGTGTCCCCAACATGCCGGGGGCGGTCCCGCGGACGTCGACGTTCGCCTTGACCGGCGTGACTTTTCCCTATCTGGAAGAGCTTGCCAGGCTTGGTCTGAAGGGGGCGGTCGACGCCGATCCCGCGTTGGCACGGGGGGTGAATACCTATGATGGGAAGGTCATTCATCCGGGGGTCGCCAAGGCTTTTGGGGTGAAACACGAGCAGATCAATTAAAAAGTCATTTTCAGGCAATCATCGGGGCGTAGCGCAGCCTGGTAGCGCACACGGTTCGGGACCGTGGGGTCGGAGGTTCAAATCCTCTCGCCCCGACCAGTTTCAAATCATCACCGTCTATTTCTAACACAATTCCTCTTGATGTCCTTATCCGAGATGGTATTCAGCCGCATTCTTGTGGCCGGAACGGTTCAAGGGGTCGGCTACCGCAATTTCACCCAACGATGCGCCACCGATCTCCAGTTGGAGGGATATGCCCGCAACCTGGAAGATGGTCGGGTCGAAATCGAGGTCGAAGGGGAACGGGCAAAAGTCGATCTCCTGATTCAGGCCCTTTGGCAGGGTCCTCCTCGGGCGAAGGTTGCAGCGGTTGAAACCGTTTGGGGTTCCTTCTCCGGACGGTTTCATGGGTTTTCGGTTCGGTTTTAAAAGTTCCTTGTTTTCTCTTTGCTTTTGTCTATAATTGAAAAAAACGTCGAGGGCGGCCCATGAGCGAAGAGTGGTTGGGAGGAGAAAAAGAGGAGGGGGACGAAGAATCGGAGGAGTCTGAAGAGCGGGAAGGGGAGGTTCTTGTCGAAGGGGAGGAACCCGCTGTCGAGGAAGTCGAAGAGAAAGAAGATCGTTACGCGCAACCGGCCGACGCGGTCAAGACCTACCTCCGGGATATTCGGCGCTCCACCCTCTTGACGTTTAAAGAAGAGGTGATGCTTGCGAAGCGGATCGGAAAAGGGGACGAGGCGGCGCGGCAGCGGATGATCGAGTCCAACCTTCGGTTGGTGGTCAGTATCGGCAAACGATATATGAACCGAGGGCTTCCCTTTTCCGATATTATCGAAGAGGGAAATATCGGCCTCATCAAAGCGGTCGAGAAATACAATTACCGGAAGGGATTCCGTTTTTCCACCTACGCCTCCTGGTGGATTCGGCAGTCGATCGAACGGGCGATCATCAATCAAAGCAAGCTGATCCGTCTGCCGGTTCACGTTGTTGAACGGGTCAATCATTACCTCTCCCACGTCGAAGATCTTGTTCAGGAACTGGGCCGTGAGCCGGAAGGGGGGGAGATTGCCCAAAAAATGAAGATCCAAGGGGAGGATGTCGACCAGATCCAGCAGCTTCTCCGAAAGACCTATTCGCTCGACAGTCCGATCGCGGCAAATAAAGAAACCTCTCTCCGGGACGTGATCGAAGATACCAGTCAGGTTTCTCCCATGGTGAAGGCGGAAGGGGTTCGTCGGCGGGAAGATATCCTCGAATGGATATCAAAGTTAAAGGACAATGAACAGCAGGTGCTCAAGCTTCGGTTTGGGCTGGATGGGGATGAGCCGTATACCCTCGAAGAGATCGGGAGGGTCTTCGGACTCACCCGCGAACGGGTTCGACAGATCGAGTCAAGCGCCCTTCGAAAGCTTCGCGCAATCATCGCCGAGAAGACGATTCGCCCGGACGAAATACTGTAAGGGATAAAGGAGTGTCAGTCCAATGGATCTGAAGTCGAAAATCCGAGAGGTTCCCAACTTCCCGAAGGAGGGGATTCTCTTCTACGACATCACTACCCTTTTGATGGAGCCCCCCGCGTTCCGCGAAGTCATCCGTCGCCTCGCCGATCCTTTTGTCGACAAGAAGATCGATAAAGTGGTGGCGATCGAATCACGCGGATTTATCTTTGGTGCGCCGCTCGCCGAGCGTCTTCATGCCGGACTGATCCCGGTGCGGAAACCGGGAAAACTGCCCTCCGAGAAAATCGAGCAGAAGTACAATCTTGAGTATGGCTCCGACAGCCTGGCGATTCATCGAGATGCCATCTCACCGGGGGAACGGGTCTTGATTGTCGACGATCTTTTGGCCACCGGCGGGACGATGGAGACCACCGTCAATCTCGTCCGGCAACTTCAAGGGGAGATCGAGGGACTTGCCTTCGTCGTCGAACTTTTAGGATTAAAAGGCCGAGAGAGGCTGAACGGTATTCCAATCACCACGCTCATCGTCTATTAAGTTCATTGCGCCGCGCTGTTTTCGCTTTTGTGCTATCCTTTTAAGAAGTTCAATCAGGGGAAAGAAAATGAAGAAATCGGCCCTTATTCTATTTCTTATACTCCTCCTTTCCGGATGCGGAGGGGGGGGGAGAGGGAACAATGAGATCGGCATCACCTTGACAGGAACGGTGAGTCAAGGGGCTGTTTCAGGGGGACAGGGAAATCCGGTTCCCTCCGCAACAGTGACAATCCCCGAGTTAAACAAAAGCGATGAGATCACACAAACAGATGGAGGGCGCTACGCCATCTCAGGTATTCCGATCGGAGGAACCTTCACCGTGAGAGTAACCGACCCGAATACCCAAACCGTCGATGTGACCTGTGGGATCACGATCCCCAACTCCACCACCCTCACGGTGACGAGTAATTCAACCGCATGCAGTGTTGGAACTTCTTCTGGTGCTGGGGAATTGGTGTTGAACATCACTATTTAAAATCTGGTCTCGGAATCCTGCCTTACCCCCTCGGATGGTTTTTCCGATGGACCTTCTTCAACTGTTCCCGCGCAACATGGGTATAGATCTGGGTCGTCGAGATGTCGGCGTGGCCGAGTAGCATCTGTACCGACCGAAGATCGGCCCCTCCCTCCAGGAGGTGGCTTGCGAATGAATGCCGGAGCATATGCGGCGTAATCGCCCTCCGGATTCCGGCCTTCCGCGCATATCCTTTCAACTGCATCCAAAAAGCCTGCCGACTGATCCCTTTTCCCGATCGATTGATAAAGAGCACCGGTGAATGCTTCGTTTTGAGAAGGAGGGGACGCGACCCGGCAAGATAGCGTTCCACTTTCTCCCGGGCGCATCTTCCAATCGGAACGATCCGTTCTTTTGACCCCTTTCCGCGGGTGATCAGAAAACCGGTTTCGAGATTGATCGCGTTGACCGGAAGAGAGACCAGTTCTGAAACCCGCAAGCCGGTGGCGTAAAGAAGTTCGATCATCGCATCGTTTCGCCGGCCGACCGGATCTTCTCCCTTCGGAAGGTCGAGGAGCGCTGCGACCTCTTTCGGTTGCAGGACCTTCGGAAGTCGGAGCGACGGCTTCGGAGAATGGATATATTCCAGTGGATCGTGGTCAATCTGTTTTTCGGAAATCAGAAAGCGGAAGAAGGTCCGAAGGGTCGAGAGAGTCCGGGCGAGGGTGGAGGGGGAGAAGGAGGCGGCCCGCAGCTCGGAAAGAAAGAGGAGGAGCTCTTTCCGTTGAAGCCTGCCGATCTCTTCGAGACGCCGCCGTTCGAGAAAAGAAGTGAATTTCCGGAGGTCTTGCGCATAAGCCGAAAGGGTGTTGGAAGAGAGCCCTTTTTCAACGGAAAGATAAGCAAGGAATCGGTCGACCCAAAGATCCATTGGTTACATCCTAACGAAAAAGCCTTTTCTTGACAAGGAGTAAGGAGTTCTTTATCATCAGAAAATTTACAGTTTATTGCCGATTTGGAGCGGGCTTCTCGTTGCTGAAATGGTTTTTAAGGGGGGGGATCTTCATCCTGCTCGCGTTTGCGTCGATCGGGTGGGGAGAGAGTTTGCAGACAGCCAATACCGGCCCTCCCGAAGCGGTTTCCCCTTTGATCTCGCCCCAGGAAAAAACGCTTTTTGACCGGGCCAAAGCCGCTTCGGCTGCCGAAAAATTCGACGCGGCCCAAGCAACGCTGGAACAGTTTATTTTAAAGTTCCCCGACAGCGGTCTCCTCCCCGATGTTTATCTGGATCTGGCGGGAGTTTACTTAAAGCGGGGGGAGACGAGGCGGGCGATCGAAGCCTTTAAAACAATCCTCGATCGGTATCCCTCTCATCCGCGGGCGGGCGACGCGCGTTTTCAATTGAGCGATCTTCATCTGAATCTCGGCGATTTGCGCGAGGCGATCGACCTCTGGGCCGATCTTCCAAATGAGGAGGCGACAAAGATCTCCGTATATGAGCGGGCGGCTCAGGGTTACTTGAGCCGAAACGAGCCGTTGGAGGCGCTTCAGTTATTAATGCGGAAACGGGAATTGGTGGTCGATCCGGAAATGAGCGGGACGGTTCGGGAGTCGATCGTTTCGGTCGTAAAGGACAAGCTTCAGGAAAAAGATCTACAAACAGTGGCGAAGCAGTACGGGGCCGTCTTTCCGGCGGATGAAGCGTTGATCCGTTTGATGACCCTTTACGATGGCCGATTCGATTACTTCCGAGAGGAAAAAGAGGTCAAGCGGTTCCTGACGGTCTTCCCGAACCATGCTTATTCCACCGAAGCGAAGCGCCTCTCCGGCCAGATCAAAGAGAAGATCAAGGGAAATCGCTACCTCATTGCCGTGATTCTCCCTTTATCCGGAAAGCTTGCCTCATTTGGAAACAGCGCTTTGAACGCGATCCAATTGGCCGTTCAACAATTTAAGGAATCGCTGCCGGGGGCATCGGTCGGTCTGGTTGTCAAGGATATCGAAGAAGAGCGGTCCCGTTTGTCGGAGACGCTGCCGGCCTGGCTGGATGAGTATCGTCCGATTGCCGTTGTCGGGCCGCTCTTGAGCAAAGAGGTCGACCGGGTCTCCCCGATCGCGGAGAAGGCCGACCTGGTTTTGATCACCCCCGGGGCGACCTCCGCAAGACTCGCTTCCCTCGGAAAGGCGGTTTTCCGGAACGTTTTGACCGCCCGTTTCCAGTGTCGTGCGATTGCGGAGCATGCGGTGACGCGATTGAATCTCAAGCGGTTCGCCATCCTCTATCCGAAGGATCATTTCGGGACCGAGTGGGTCCAGTGTTTTACCCAAGAGATCACCGGTCTCGGTGGGGAGGTCGTTCATGTCGAATCGTATCCGGTTGGTGAGACCGATTTCACGGCGTCGATCCGGCGCCTGAAGGAGGCCGATCTGAAGAAGGGGGGGGTGGCGGAGTTTGAGCAGCAGGGGAGGAAAAAGAAGGAGATTTCTTATACTCCCACCTTCGATGCCCTTTTTTTGCCGGGAGATGCCGATGAGGTGGGGTTGATCATCCCGCAGTTGGTTTTCCACAACATCAAGGAGATTCCCTTATTGGGGACGAACGGTTGGAACACCCCGGAGTTTTTGAAGTTGGTCGGGCCGTATGCCGAAGGGGCGGTTTTCGTCGACGGCTTTTTCGCCGGGAGTTCCGATCCGATGATTCGGAAGTTCGTCACCCAATACCGGGCAAAGTATCAGCAGGAGCCCGACCTTCTTGCCGCCCAGGCGTTCGATTCGGCGCGGTGGGTTCTCGCCGCCTTGGAAAAGGGGGCTTCGACCGGCCGGGAGGTGAAGGGAGCGGTTGCGAAGACAAGAGACTTTCCCGGTGTTTCGGGGGGAATCATCGAAGTCCGCGAGGGAGAAGCGGTGAAGAAACCGTTTTTCATTCAAGTGCAAAAGGGAAAACTGGTTCAGGTGAATTAGCGAACGAAGAGAGCGTTGAGGGGGAGGCTCCATCCGGCTTTGGCGGAGAGCACGCACAGGCCGGATGGAGGGGGCGACGCAAGCCCCCGCTTTCCGGCGGAGCCGGATTAGAAGACGAGACCTAACCCCTCACCCCTTCCCTGCGAGGGAAGGGGCTAAAAGAAGTGAGGGGCTGGTTTCCTCCCCTCCCCGCATCGGGGAGGGGGTAGGGGGAGAGGTTTTGGTGTTTAGAAAAGTCTTGATTGCCAATCGGGGCGAGATTGCCCTTCGGATCATTCGGGCGTGTAAGGAGCTTTCGATTCCGACGGTGGCGATCCATTCGGAGGCCGACGCGACCACCCTCTATGTCAAGAAGGCGGATGAGTCTTGCCTCGTTGGTCCGGGGCCGATCGAGGGGTATCTTAATATTTACAGAATCATTGATCTGGCGAAACAGATGGCGGTCGATGCGATTCACCCCGGATATGGTTTCCTCGCTGAAAATGCGGAATTCGCGCAGGCCTGCCAGGACAGCGGACTGACCTTCATCGGGCCGCCGGCCTCCGCGATCCGGGCGATGGGAGACAAGGTCGCGGCGCGGCAGAAGATGAAGTCGATTGGCGTGCCGATCGTTCCCGGCCTGACCGAACCGATTTCATCCCTGGAGGAGGCGCTCCATTTTGCCGATCAGATCGGCTATCCGGTGATGCTCAAGGCCTCCGCCGGCGGGGGGGGAAGAGGGCTTCGGATCTGCAAGGAACCGGACGAGCTAAAAAAATATTTCCAGATCGCCCAAGCGGAGGCCAAGGCGGCTTTCGGAAAAGAGGCGGTCTATCTCGAAAAATACATCCATGCCCCTCACCATATCGAATTTCAAATTCTCGCCGACCGGCAGGGGAATGTAATTCATCTTGGGGAGCGTGACTGTTCCATTCAGCGGCGCCATCAAAAGTTGATCGAAATTGCCCCGTCGCTCTTGTTGGACGAACGGCTGCGGCAGGAGATGGGAGAGGCGGCAGTCGCCGCCGCCCGGTCGGTCGATTATACCAGCGCCGGGACGATTGAATTCCTGGTTGATTCAAACCGGCGGTTCTATTTCCTGGAGATGAACACCCGAATTCAGGTGGAGCACACGGTCACCGAGGAGATCACCGGTGTCGATCTCGTGAAGGAGATGATCCGGATCGCGGCGGGACAGCCGATCTCTATCCCTCAAGCGCAGGTTTTTCTGAGGGGACATGCCATCGAATGTCGAATCAACGCCGAAGATCCGCAAAAGAATTTTATCCCGACACCGGGAAAGATCACCGCTTATTATTCGCCCGGCGGGATCGGCGTCCGGATCGATGGAAATGTTTATCCGGGCTATGTTGTTCCTCCCTATTATGACTCGCTCCTGGCGAAGTTGACCGTCCGGGCGCGGACCTGGAACGGCGCCGTCCAGCGGATGCGCCGCGCCCTCGACGAGTATGTGATCCGGGGAGTGAAAACAACGATTCCCTTCTACAAGCAGATCATGGAAGATCCTGATTTTCAGACGGGGGCTTTCGATACGACCTACATCGATTCCCACCTCGAAAAACTAAATATACGGACCGAGGATGACCGGATGGATAAGGTGATTGCGATTGCCGCCGTGATCGCCGCCCATTCAAGGAGATAAAGGAAAGACAAGAAGGAGATCGATGCCCTCCCATTCAAATTCAAAACAGAAACGGAAACCGATCCGGATCATGGATACCACCCTGCGCGACGGTCATCAGTCGTTGATTGCAACACGTCTTCGAACCGAAGACATGTTGCCGATCGCCTCGAAGATCGATCAGGTCGGGTATGCCTCCATCGAAATGTGGGGGGGGGCGACATTCGACACCGCGATCCGTTATTTGCGGGAAGATCCATGGGAACGGATCCGGCAGTTAAAGAAGTTGATGCCGAAGACCCCTTTTCAGATGCTCCTTCGGGGACAGAACCTGGTCGGTTATCGCCATTATGCCGATGACGTTGTCGAGCGGTTCGTCGAACGGGCGATCGTCAACGGGATCAACATCCTCCGGATCTTCGATGCCCTGAACGATCTCCGGAACATCAAGATGGCGGTCAAAGCAACCTCCAAATATGGCGGAAAGGTCGAAGGGACACTTTGTTACACCGTCAGCCCGGTTCATCAGAACGACCTTTTTGTCGAGATGGCAAAGCGGCTGGAGGACATGGGGTCCGACTCGATCTGCATCAAAGACATGGCGGGGCTCCTCTCCCCTTACGCCGCCTACGACCTGGTCGGCAAGATGAAGAAAGCGGTCACTGTTCCGATTCATCTTCACAGCCACGACACGAGCGCAATGGCACTTTCAACCTATCTCAAGGCGATCGAGGCGGGGGTCGATGTGATCGACACGGCGATCTCCTCGATGGCCTCCGGTACCTCCCACCCGCCGGTAGAGACGGTTGTCAACGTCCTTCGGGGGAGCGACTTTGATCCCGGCTTCGATCTCGGTCTCCTGGCCGAGATTGCCGATTATTTTAAAGGGGTCCGCAAAAAGTATAAGGAGTTTGAGTCGGAATATACCGGGGTTGACCCGCATGTCTTGATATACCAGGTTCCCGGTGGGATGCTTTCCAATATGGCGATCCAGCTTTCGGAGCAGAAGGCGCTTCACCGGATGAACGAGGTGCTTCAAGAGGTTCCCAAGGTACGGGAAGATTTCGGTTATCCGCCGCTGGTCACACCGACCAGCCAGATCGTTGGGACACAGGCGACCTTAAACATCCTGACCGGAGAACGTTATAAGGTCATCACCACCGAGACGAAAAACTACCTCAAGGGGCTTTACGGGAAGCCCTCCGGGACGATCAACGAGCAGGTCCGGAAAAGGGCGATCGGGGACGAAGAGGTGGTGACCGTCCGGCCGGCCGATCTGATCGCGCCGGAGCTGGAGCGTACCAAAGCTGAGTTGAAAGGGGTTTCCGAAAAGGTCGAAGACCTGATCACCTACACCCTTTTCCCAAAAGTGGCCCTTGACTTTTTCGCCAAGAAGAACGATCTTATTAATAATAACCACTCCGAGAAGTCCTCCAAACCGAAAGAGATCGATTCCACTTCCGTCTCTCCCTCCCCGCTGCTTGCTCCGAGTGAATTCAATATCAAGGTTCATGGAGAGACCTTCTCCGTCAAGGTGGGTGGAATGGGACATCCGGGGGAGGGAGGACGCCCCTATTTCATCTACATCGACGGGCAACTGGAAGAAGTGATGGTCGAGTCGCTTGTGGAGGTGGTCCCGAGCACCGAGGGAAAAATTGACGCAAAAGCGGGGGGGCGATCGACCCGGCCAAAGGCGGCCCATGAAGGGGACGTGACCACCCCGATGCCGGGGGTGGTGGTTGCGATCAAGGTTCGGCGAGACGATCGGGTGAAGGCGGGACAAACGGTGTTGATCGTCGAGGCGATGAAGATGCAGAGTGAGGTCCACACCCCGATCACCGGTATTGTGAAGGCGATTTACGTTTCGGAAGGGGATCGCGTCAATCCCGACGAGGTGTTGGTGGAGATACGAGAAGTGGAGCCGGAGAAGTGAACCAGATCATTCAACAGATTGCCGTCATGGCGTTGCCGCTTCTTTTCGCGGTGACGCTTCATGAGGCGGCCCATGCCTGGGTGGCCGACCGGAAAGGAGATTCGACCGCCCGGTTGCTCGGAAGGATCACACTCAATCCGTGGGTTCATACCGATCTTTTTGGGACGATTCTTATTCCGCTCCTTCTCTTCACCACGACCGGCTTTATTTTCGGTTATGCGAAACCGGTTCCGGTCAATGCCCTCAATCTCCGCCGGCCCAAGCAGGATATGGGATGGGTGGCGGCGGCGGGGCCGGGCATGAATCTTCTCCTTGCGGTGATCAGCGGCCTTCTCTATCGGGCGATCCTGATGCTCTACCCGCAGCTTTTTGGTTTTGGGGGGCGGGAAATGCTGGGGGGCGGGGACGGTTTGCTCTCCGCTTTTTTTGTTCCGGTCCTGTTGATGCTTCGTTTCTCGGTCGACATCAATATCGTCTTGATGGTTTTCAACATGATTCCAATCCCGCCGCTGGATGGGGGACGGGTCTTGGTCGGGCTTCTTCCAGATCGGCAGTCTCGGTTCATCGGCCAACTCGAGCCGTACGGCATGTTCTTGCTAATGATCCTTGTCTTTATCGATCCCTTTGGAATGATGCGGCACTATGTCTGGCCGCTCGTCTCGGTTTTTTCCGCCTATATCTTCGGGGAGTGGGTGATTTAGATTCTGTGTTTAAAAGATCTACGTTTTTTGCGTAGATCTTTTAAACACCAGCGAACGAAGAGAGCGTGAAGGGGAGGCTCCATCCGGCTTTGCTGGATGGAGGGGGCGACGCAAGCCCCCGCTTTCCGGCTCCGCCGGATTAGACCGGCCCTTCATCGGTTAATCGGCTTCCGGCTCGCTCGATCCCTGGCGATGAACCACCTTGTCCTCGTTGAAAATCTCCTCCATTTCCTCGCCGATCTCTTCCCCTTCGTTCCGAATAAATCGGAGAGGGATGTGGGTTGTCTCTTTCTTTTTTTCTTCCGGTTTTTTTTCTGATTGACTCTGTTTGTTTTCCATTCGTTCCTCCGAGAGAGTTTCTAAAGCTTTAAAACCGTCCTGCTCCATTATATCCGAAGCGTCCCTTCATTGGCACGAAGAAAGCGTCGATGAGAAATAAAAACCCGGAAGCAGATCGAAATCGATCTTAAAGCGGCTACAGCAACCGCGCTTCCGGGTTTCGGTGGCATCGGGACGATTTCCCCGAGCATTGACACCGGTTTATTCTCGTGACGCGCCGCTCAGGACGCTGCCACCTCACATGCCGTAGGATTCGTACTGCCCACTGGACCACCTCCTTCCGCCGGCGCAGGAGCGTTGCGGCAGGGCCCCGACCCTGCCTCCCTCCAAATCGACGCGCCGATCGTCGCCCGGAGGGCCGCCTCCGACTCCTTAAAACCGCGGAGACTGGGAGAGGTGTGTTGCCTCTCCTCGTTGAATAATATATCACACGGTTGCATCTTTTTAAAACGTTTTCCAGTTCATGAACGCCTTTTCCCGATAGAGTCGATTGATATCGCGTGGAACAGCGATTCCCCCTCTTTGCAGGAAACCGGCGATCGGTTTTAAGGGGAGCCCAACCGCGGCAAGGTAGTCCCCCTCCAATCGTGCAATCCATCGCCGACCTTCTCCTTGGAGGGAGTAAGCCCCCGCTTTGTCAAGCGGTTCTCCGGTGGCGACGTAAGACTCGATTTCCGTCTCTTCCATTTTTTTAAAGAGGACATCGACCTTCTCTATGACCGTTTCCGAGAGGGACGCCGGTGAATCGATCAGGAAAACGGCGGTCCAGATCCGATGCCGGCGGCCGCCGAGTTGGCGGAGAATCCGCCGGGCATCCGATGGATCGCGCGGCTTTCCGATTTTTTCCCCCTCGCATTCGATCAGGGTATCGCTTCCGATCAGAATGCTTTCTGGAAATTCGGCCAGGACCGAGCGGGCCTTTTCTTCGGCAAAGAGAGAGACCTCTTCCCGGATTGATCTTTCATCGCTCAAGATCTCTTCAAAACGGGGGGCAACAATCTGGAAGGGGAGGCCGAGCAGGGAGAGGATTTCCCTTCGTCGGGCCGACGTAGAGACGAGGACGATTGTGCGGGTGATCGAGTGGGATCGGTCTCCGGGCTTCACCGGCAGGGGACCTCGGTGGGGGCCTGCGAAAAGTCGGCCGCTTTTTCGGTTGCGTCGAGGAAGGGGATCAGGAGGGTTTCGACTTCCTTCACGTTGCGCACACGGACGAGTTGCTCTCTCAACCGGCTTGCGCCGGGGAAGCCCTTGCAATACCAGCCGAGATGTTTTCTCATTTCGGCGAAACGGGGGAGACCGCGGGTTTGTTCAAAGAGGCGGGCATGTTCGAGGGCGACCCGAAGGTGTTCGACGCAGGGGATGATCTCTTCCGACAAAGACGACGGTGTCTGTTCCAAAAAGAGGTCCCGGAAGGCGGTTTTGTTCCGGAAGATCCACGGATTTCCAAGTGCGGCCCGGCCGATGAGAACCCCATCCACTTCGCTCTCTCGGATACGTTGCGCCGCTTCGTTAAGCGACCGAATGTCGCCGTTACCGAGGATCAACGTCCCGGAGCCGCGCGCAACCGACGCCGCCTCGGCAATCGCCTTCCAGTCGGCGCCGCCGCGATAGCCCTGGTTCAAGGTCCGGCCGTGGATGGAGATGGCGGCCGGTTTTTCTTCCAAGAGATGTCCGACCCATTCCTTGATGACGACACGGTCGACGCCGAGCCGGGTTTTCACCGAAATCGGAAGAGGCAGCCGTTCGGGCAGGGCCCGTTGTCCCGCCTCTTTTCTTCCGGCCAGCCATGACGCGATGATCGGATGAAAAGGAGCAAGGTCAAGCGAAACGCCCGCCATCCATGCCTCGATTCCCTCCCGTGTCGCCTGGATGATCCCCTTTGCCCGCGGCGGGTCGTTGATCAGTCCCGCCCCGCATCCCCGTGATGAAACCGCCTTGGCCGGACAGCCCATGTTGATGTCGATGCCGTCAAATCCAAGCTCGCAGACCAGTTGGGCAATATGAAAGAAGGAGTCCGGGTTGGCGCCATAGATCTGGGCGATGATCGGGCGCTCGATCTCATCGAAGATCAGTCCGCCGAGTTCGCTTGCCGCGCCGCGGAGGAGTCCCTCCACACTTGTGAATTCGGTCACGATCAGGTCGGGTTTCCCGTGGGTCGCCACGATCCGCCGGAAACAGGGATCGGTGACCCCGTCCATCGGAGAGAGGGCAATCATTGGTTTGGGGATTTGTTTCCAGAAGTTCAAGATCGGTTCCGTAAGATCAGCCAAGATTGGCCTGGATCATCGCTCTTTTATACCATAAATCCCCTTTTGACAGAAAGGAAATGACAAGGGGAAAGAGAGTGAGATAGAATCGCTCCTTCAGGCAGGTTTGGAAGGAAAGAGATGGGGAAAGGGGATCAGATGAATGATCTTTTCTTTTTAGACGGGTTGACGCCGCTGGAGCGGCGGTTGATCGATCTCTGCCGGGCGGAGGCGGAAGATGACCAGGTGTTGATCAATGCGAAAGATCTCCTCAAAGTCGTGGCCCTTCAGGATTGGAAGATGGACGAGGGGGAGTTCGAGTATGATTGCGAGGCCCTCAGTTCCCATGTTGAACCGATCGAGGCATATTCTCCCGGCAGCGTCGGTTATGCCTATCGAACCCTGCTTCGGATGGGCCTTCCGTGGCGTTGCCGTTATCCCTATTTTGACCTCCGCGGGATGGTTGGCGATCCACACGACGAGATTCCGCAGGGACCGGAATATGTCGAACTGAGGCTCTCTCGTTTTGCCCAGATCGTCATGCCGGTTGGAAAGCCTCCGCTTTTGCCTTTGTCGCTCCTGAATGGGGCAAGTCTACCCGATGGGACGGCGATTCCTTCTCATCCTCTGGAAGAACTCTGGGCCGCGTTTGAGCATGTCCGCCAAGACCCCGATATTTCGCTCGATGACCTGATGGAATATCTTCCCGGACCGGACTTTGCCTCCGCCGGAGTGGTCGGCGATCCCGCGGCGATCCGCGCCATTTATGCAGACGGAAAAGGGGAGTTGGTTTTGCGGGGAGAGATTCAGACCGAGATGGAAGGGGCGCGAACCCGTCTGGCGATTGTCTCCCTCCCCCCCGGGGTTCTGATTCAGCAGGTTCTCGACCAGATCCGCTCCTTGCTCCAGCAGGAGAAAATTCATCTCTTTCTTCTGAAGAACGAATCGGAGCGGGAACGGATCCGGATCGTCCTCGATGCTCCCCGCCGCTGGTCGGCTACGGCGTTGAAAGAGATCCTGTTCCATGAAACCGATTTGGAAAAACGTGTTCTCTTTCATTGCTCCTTCTCCGATGCTTCCGGTTTCCGGGGCGGGGTTTCGCTCGTCGAAACATTAAAACAGGCGGCTGTCCGCTGCACCCTCTCCTGGGGACGGAAAGACGATGAGCCGATCGAACATGTTCCACTCCTCCGGGAGATCCAACGGTTTGGCGGATACAAGAGCCCCTTGACCGGCCTGATCGACCGCCGCAGAAGCCGTCTCTTGCGTTTTTCTTGAGAATGAGGTTTTTAGATAGGTTCTAAACATCGGCCCCATTTTTCCTAAAAACGTGACTGGAACCAGTGGGGCCAGGTCTAGAAGATTGAATTTTATTTTTACATAGAAGAAAATCTAAATTCAAAAATATAGCCCCCCTTGCTTCGAAATCGAGGAAATATCGAAGCCACTTCCTGTAATCAACGTGAAGAGAGACCGGCACCGCTCTCTTTTTCAGGATGTCTGAAAATTGCTTTACGATGTCGGCCGGAATCATTTTCATCACAGCCCCCCCTCACAGCGAGTATGTATTTTTGCATATTAGTCCCCAAGAATATGTAATGAAAATAATCGCGTATGTCTACGTTAAGTCAAGCCAAATTTTTACTTGCATTCACATTCAGCCTGTGCTAATTCTCGGCATGGCCGTTCGGATAATCCCTGGTTCTCCCTTCGCGAAGCGAAGGGAGAACCAGGGACACGAGACCGACCGCTCGCTACGCTCGCGGCGGCTCAGCCCCGGCATTAGCCATTACACAGACGGGAACATCAATGAAATATTGCGTATTAATTTTTCCAGTTATCATGTCACTTTTTGTCGCCCCGACTTTTGCAGGAGAGAAATCAAAAATGTCAGCCATTGAACAAAATAAACGCCTCGTTACCCGTTACTTCGATGAGGTGTGGAACCAAGGCAAGTTAGAAGTTCTCAATGAGTTAATTGCTCCCAACTACATTAATCACAGTCCAGGTGCCCCAAACCCTAAACCTGGACCCGAGGGTCTTAAGCCAATCGTAGAGGCAATCCGCAAGGGGATTCCGGACGTGAAGTACACGATTCAAGACATGGTTGTTGCCCCCGATAAGGTTGCTGTTCGAGTGGTTATGACTGGTACGCACACGGGCGACTTTTTTGGAATTGCTCCTACAGGAAAACGAGTAACCGTCAATCAGTTTCAAATTGAACGAATTGAGAACGGAAAGATCGTCGAGCACTGGCGGCAGACAGATGATCTGGGAATGATGCGGCAACTAGGGCTACTGCCTGAAGGCAAATAAATCATGGCTAACATGGCGTTCGAGAGGGACGCGCCAAAAACGGCGCGCCCCTCAACTTTGCGTTCTCCCTTCGCTTCGCTCAGGGAGAATGCCGGGGCTGAGCCGGTGCCCCTTCCCTCCGCTCCGCTGCGGGAGAACCAGGGGCACGAAACCGACCGCTCGCTACGCTCGCGGCGGCTCAGCCCCGGCATTATACCTCACAAAGGCACTGAACATGGAATGGAAACAGGGTGAGTTCACAGTAACGGACAGACGCGAAGACCTGGATATTGACACCATCCATAGTTTCCTTCGCGAGTCGTACTGGGCAAAGAGCATCCCAAGACCAATCGTGGAAAAGGCTACAGAAAACTCCCTGTGTTTCGGCCTGTACCACAATTCAAAGCAGGTTGGTTTTGGGCGCGCAGTCAGCGATCGCGCTACGTTCGCATATCTTGCTGATGTCTTTGTGGTGCCCGCCTACAGAGGACGTGGCCTCGGAAAATTGTTGGTTTCGTGTATCCTCAGCCACCCTGAGCTTCAGGGTTTGCGTCGCTGGATGCTGGCTACCTTGGATGCTCACCGGTTGTATGAGCAACATGGTTTCGTCCCATTACAAAAACCTGAGTGGTTCATGGAAACCAATGACTCTGAGATTTATCAACGCACGGTCTAACATGGCGTCAGACTGTGTGAAAACTATTTTTCTGTTTAATCCTCACGCATTGAGATGATAAATTTTCCTGCGTCATTCTGATGATTACCCCGCTGATTCGGAATAAACGCTTATCGATGCTGTAGGTACAATCTCTCCCCCCCAGATTACGATTAGGGGAAAAATCCCTCACACCAGGGCTTCGATCATCTTTTCTACCCCGACGATATTGATCACCCGTTTTATATTATAGGCAAGGGTTGCGAGGCTGAATTCGGCCCTCACTTTCTCAAGCCCTTTCATTAAAAATGCGTTTTGATGGTTCCAGAATTTGATCGTTCCAAAGGGGTGTTCGACGATCTATTTTCGCTTCTTCATGATTTCCGGATGTTCCTTCATACGGGCTTGCATCCGATCAATGGCGTCTTCTTCCGGGCAACGGGTGATCCGCCTCGGATCTTGACTCGTTGTGCAGAGAGGCTTTTGCTCGCAACCCTGACACAGGGGGGGTTCGCTATGCATCCTAAAAAACTACGCACTATTTGATGGTCGACTCAGTAACTCGCAGATGATCAGGGACTGATTGAGCACGACCTCTTTGAGCTTCCGATTC
>CAZOFJ010000043.1:0-30202 GCA_964579005.1 uncultured Nitrospirota bacterium | reverse complement strand
AATTGCGGCTTCACAACGCGATGGCGCTGACCGACTCCAGAATTCGGGTGGGACGATAGGGATACCGGTCGATATCTTCGCGCCGCGTCACCCCGGTCAAGACAAGGATGGTCTCCAGCCCGCTCTCGATCCCGGCGACCATGTCGGTGTCCATCCGGTCTCCCACCATCACGGCGTTCTCTGAATGTTCCTGAAGCTGGTGAAGGGCGGTCCGCATCATCAGCGGGTTCGGCTTGCCGACGAAGTAGGCCTGGCGGCCGGTCGCCTTTTCCATCAGCGCAACCAGCGCCCCGGTGGCGGGCTCAATCCCGGCGTCGGTGGGGCCGGTCGCGTCGGGGTTCGTGGCGATGAATCGCGCTCCATTCACAATCAAACGGACCGCCTGGGTGATTCGCCGGTGGTCGTAGTTTTCGGTGTCCCCCACGACGACATAGTCCGGCTGCAAATCGGTCACCACGTACCCCACATCGTGGAGCGCTTCCATCAGACCCGACTCGCCGATGACGAACGCCGTCCCCTTCGGCCGCTGGCTGTTGAGAAACCGCGCCGTCGCCAGGGCGGAGGTATAGATATGATCCGGCCCGACGTTGAGGCCGATCTTTTTTAATCGGTGCTCCAGGTCCTTTGGGGTGCGCTGCGAGTTGTTGGTCAGAACCAAAAACTTCCTCCCCTGCTCTTTCAACCGCTCGATGAACAGATCGGCCCCCGGTATCAGGTTCGGCCCTCGAACCAGCACCCCGTCCATGTCGATGAGGAAACTTTTCGATAATTTGTGCGCCGGTGGATTCATGCGATGGGTGCTCCCTGTTGGTGAAAATCGGCCATCTTTCGTTCAGACCGGATTATATCGAATCAGGCGACGGAAGGGAATAAATACCTTAATCGAGCGATAACAAACATCGCAAGCAGGGCCAATTAATTCACTTTAGAATCTGCGGTTGCAAATTTCTAATACACAATTCATAGACCTGACCCCACGTTCCTTCTCTCCGGATGGGTGACTGAAGCGGATCATCTTAAGAATGAGACGACTTTGAACTGACGAATGCGGCACCTTATATCGCGTATCTTGCTTCCTTGCGCATCGTGAGCGAAGCGAACCAACCACGGGCGCGAAGATCAAAGAGTAATCCCGAATATCTATTACTGGGTACTCTGTTAAAACCTAAAAACAGAGAGGGGGGGCTCTTTTTCCCCTTGACATCGCCTGCTAATGGGTGACCCCATGTTCACGTGAGGGGCCTCCGGGGAAGAGAAGCGAATCAACCTCCCCGGTCACGTCTAAAGCAGGCCACCACTTCGGCATCATCCCAACAGACCTATGGGCGGTTGAGAAAGTGGGGGGGGCGGCAGTTCAGGTCGAGTCACCTCCCCGAAGGGAGAGACGGGCCCCATCAGCCACGCCCCTACCACGGCCCTATTTTACTCCGTCCCGGTGGAAGTGTCACCACTTTCAAAACCAACTATAGACCCTGTGTTCCCACGTTTTACTTTAGAACATGCAATCGCGGGTTTCTAATACCCAATTCATAGACCCCGTGCGACTTTCCCGCGCGCCTTGACTCATCAACAAGCTACAGAGAATACGTCACTTTATCGACGAGGCCGAGCCGAAAGGCGACGGCTTCGTAGGCAACGAGCCGGGTGTCTCTCGGAATCAGGAGGGCATTGTCTATGGAGCCGCGTAAGTCGTGCTCGATAAACCGGCGTCGGTATGCTGCATAGGCCGAACGGTTCTTATGGCATAAGCTCTCCAGCAGCCGCAGGGTGATTTCCGAGCCGGGGTCAAGGGGGTCGGTTAACCCGGTGAGTATTTCCAGTTCTGCGGCGGCCATTTCCACATCACCCAGAAGGCACTGAAACAGAACACGCGCTTGAATCCCATCGAGTGAGTCATCTGTCCATGTGCCTAGAGGGAGAGCGGCAATAAACTGCGACGCTCCCTCATCGCCCACCGAGTGGGCCACGGCAAAAAAATCTACCACTTCTTTTGGTTCCGAGAGGGCCCCGCATTCCATGCTCTTGCACCACTGCCGCAATGCCCGCCGGTAATAATCGGCGATGGTCTCCGGTTTCCCTGCGCTTTCTCTTTCCCCTTGCGCTCGTTGTACCAGCAGTTTCCACCACTGTTCGTAAAAGGCGGCGCCCCCCAAACGCATTGCGGCCGATTCCACGTCGCCAAATCGTTTGAGAAGATCTTCGCACCGGCGCTCTGCCTTTCGCCGGCACTCCGCCAATTCCAGAGCGTTCCAGGCGCTCTCCGCACGGGCCTGATCCAGCGTCTCCAGAAATGCGCCGGTCCTGTCGTCAATCGCCGCCCACATGTCCCCGAGGATCTCCACGGTACCGTTCGCCCGGCACAAGAGGGGCAATGCCGGCTCCACCGATGTATCGAACCCGAAGGTCAGCTCTTCATCGCCGCGAAAGACGACTCTGAAACTCTCAAATGACACTTCCCCGGGAGGGACATTCCATTGAGTCGCGCCGAATGGCGTCCCCTCCCATAAGTCTTCCACCGGCCCCCATTCGGCGCTGGGGACCGGACCTTCATCTTCGGTATGGTAGAGGACCCATCCGTCGTGGAGTCGGTAGAAGTCAAGGAAGTCGGCAGGGAGGGGGCTCGATGACAATCGGTCCTCGTCCACCGGGAGGCGCCCGCGAAATTCAAACCAGTCGTCCCCGTCACTGAAAAAATAGATAAGGCTGGCTGGGACCGCCGCCGTCCGGAGCAATCCCACGCCGCGCAACCGATCCCGCAGGGCGCGGCAGACACGGGGCAATCGGTCTTCCATTGGTTTCCACAGGCGGAGCACGGCCGCACATTGATCTGTCGGATCGCGCGCGGTCAGCGCCTTCGTCCATCCAAGTGGAATATCGGCCGGGGGTATCGTAAGTGGCCCGATCCACAACTCCGGATCGCCCTCGTGGATCACCCGGTCAATCAGTTGGTCGGAATGGGTGTCAAGAATTTGCATGCTGGAACTCCTGTTTTAGCTCCCCTGTTTTCAATAACCGGGAGCCATGAGGGTCACCCGATAGAGACGATTGTCCATGTTGCTGTAATAGACGTGCAAACTATATCCCTCGAAATACCATAGCCCAAACCCCTCAAGGTCATCGTCATCCTGCTCATCCGGCGGCCGACCGACTTTTTCAATCATTCTCTGCTGGGTGTCATCAAAAGACAATTGAAACGGCAGCTCCCCAATCCACTGGCGGGCGTCCAGTTCCCGGCTTCGATAAAACCGCACGGCGCCGAACACCAGGTCCTGGCCCTTGGTCAATACCCGCCTTCTTCCCAGTTTCAGGTTTTTCGATTGGGTGAAATAAAGCTCAAGTCCGCATTCATACCGGAAATCGAGTTCGTGCTCATCCTCTTCTATCTTCTCGTCGAGATCGAGCGGGTGAAGCCGTTCACGCAGCGTGGATGATGAGGAAGGGAGGCCAAAAAGGGGCGGCCAATCGGAAATGCCGAGTGTCGGCTGCACCCGGCCCTTTTCCGGCCAGGGATTCAGGCCGACCTCACAGACAATGCTGTCGATCGCTTTATTTCCCTTTTTGTAGCCCACTGTCATTCGGTATCCCGGCAATTCCCATACGTCCTTGAGATGTGAGCGGCGCGTCGACTCATGCCGGAACAGCTTTTGCCTTGCCTGATCACGGTTATCGGACCACTGGAGACCAAAGGGGAGTCTGCCGGTAAACTCCTTTATATCGTCATCGTCCCGTTGAGTATAAAAGTAAATTTGAAAAAGAATGAGCGGCGCGCCTTTACGCCGACGTTTCGATTTTTCGCCCGCCTGAAAATACACTTCATCCGCAAAGCCGAGTTCCACCCCCTGTCGGCGCACCAATACCCAATCCAAAAACGCCTCATCATCTTCCGGATCGAGCACGGGGCGGCGGCGGGTGCGCAGCGTGACAAAGGCAGCCTCCACGGCGGGATCATCGTCTCGGCGTTTCATTAAAGCTAGGAGCTGATCGGAATCCATCGTGTCCACATGATACTATATAAAATTAACCTTCAACAAACTGAGCGATTACTTTACCGGCAATTGAATATCGCAGACCCGGATTTTGCTATATTTCTCGTCGAAGGTCAAAAACACGCAGTGCGTCTTGAAATCCCAGCGCGCACTGATAAGATCCTTATTATCCCATCCCGGTTTTTTACCCAGTTTTGATTGAGCCTTCTTTCGGTCTATTTCAAACTTAAGTCCGTGCGGAAGTTCCCCCTTGAACCGATGGAAACTCGGGTGATCGTCTCCATACATGCGCACGTTCGAAAGGACAAGGGAGCCTTCCTCATACTCTTGAGATTTGACATCAAGATCGTCCTCGTCTACCAATGTAATCTCGATGCCCAGTTTCTTGTTTGCGACAATGATGTCTGTCTCGTCGCTTTTCAGCTTTGGCAGCTTGGTGATGCCACAAGCAGCCAGAAATTTCTTCACTCTTTCGTCTTCAGAGGTCAGTCCCAGCAAAGGAATAACTTCATCAGAACTCATATTTACGCCTCCCCTTGCAATCTGTACAATCCATTACTTTGCTGTTTCTACCGCCTTCTTGAGCATTCCATCGTACTGGCGCGGTGTGATCGCATTCATTTTTGTCGCCCACTTTGCGTACTTCTTCTGACAATCCTTGCTCACCTTCTGCTTATCCAATCCTTTCTTAATGGCGGCCGTATCACGCTTCGCAGCCTTCTGAGGGCTCTTCGCGTCGGCCTTGCGAAACTTCTTGCCGCGACCACCATAAGTTTTACTATACTTCTTGTGGACCCCCTTTGGAATAGCGCATGCCTGAGCCATTTTAATAACAGCGCTTTTTTGTGGTCCGCAGAGACGCCGACCTCCGTTGTATTTCCGGGCACGATCCAGCAGGGCAGATTTTTGAGGAACATGGTCACGGTCAAACTTACCGTTTCCTGTCTTTTTCTGCAGGTCACCATATTTTCCATTTTCACCACACTTCAGTTTGTCCTTTTTCTTTTTTTTATTCTTGCCTCTCTTTCCTTTACCCCCTTTTCCCTTTCCTCCGCTTTTGCCGCCAGTACCGCCAGCGCCTGGGGCGCCCGTTCCACCGCCCCCAGGACTCTTAATTTTAACAGGCATATGGCACCGGCAATACCTGGCGAGGGGAAAACATCAACAACATGGAGCCGCCTGTAACCCTATTGTATTTCCATCGTTTTGCTTGGTCGGGACGGTATGATGCGCCCACATCTTACCTTCCACCTTCACAAAGGGAGATCCCAGCATCAGCTCGGCCGGACCTTTGATTTTGCTCGAAACAGCCCCCATCGCCGCGCCTCCTTCGTCCCCCGTCGACATCATGATCTTGTCCCCCTTACGGAGCGCTTGCTTGCATTTCACTTTCACCTTTGACGACCCCCTCCCATCGCTCGTATTCGCAATATTGGGATAGGGCATCGGCACCGGGCCTCCCGGCGTCGGTGTTTTACAAAAGTCGAGTGGGCCGGTCGTGAGGCACTTCCCTTGAGAAGAAGCGGTGGCAACCGAGAACATCATTCACCCCAGATGAATTGTTTTGCCGTTGATACACATGTTGCCGGAGGTCTTCACGTGACCGCGTCCGGCGCGTACGAGCCAGCTTTCATCGGTGACGGTTCTCATCCGCCGGCTCTTGATCTGCACCAGTCCCGTCACCCACGAATAAACGTTTCCAATGTGCTCCACGACGGCGGTCGCCATCACGTTGAGCCGTTTCACCCGGAACGTCGCCTTCCGAGCGACGATTTCGACGGCATCCTCACTTTGAATCTGAACGTTTTTTCCCGCTGTAAGACGAATGTTCCCCTGGGGAGCGTGAAGAGTCATGTCTCCGGGCACCCGGAAGGTCGTTGTGCCGCGGCCTTTTAAGACGCCGATCAGATAGGCCTCCGAAGACTCCCGACGGATGACCAGCACCTCATCTCCCGGTTCGGGCAGATAGGACACCGCCAAGGCGAGCTTGGCCCAGAGGGTTTCGTCCGTCCCAAGCCGGACCTGGACAAGATCCGTTTCGCCCGACACAGAGAGTACTTCCGCGGGTCCGAGATATAAAGAAGCAGCTTCGGTAATCATGTCACCTCTCCCTTGCTTTTGATGCGGCGCAGGTTGGCGCCGCGAAAGTTGGTTTGGTTCAACACCGAATCGATCAGCGTCGCGCCGTAGAGATTCGACTCGGTCAGGTCGGCCCAGGTTAAATCAGCCTTGGCGAGGGAGGCCTCGAACAGGTTGGACCGGTGGAGCCGGGCCTTTCTAAAATTCGCCTCCTCCATTCGCGCAGATTTCAAATCGGCGGCATCAAAAACAGTTTCGCCTAAGTAGGCATGGGCGAACTCTGCAGCGTTCAGTTGAGCGCGGGAGAAATTGGACCCGTATAATTGCGCGAACTCCCAAACGGACTCCTCGGCGTGAATTTCCTGAAGATTGGCTTCGCAGAGAACCGCTTTCGCGCCGCGAAGTTTATACATTTTGGCCCCTTGTGCTTTCACATGACGGCCCCACGCCTCTTCGATCGCGACTTCATCGAGGTTCGCACCGGTAAAGTCGGTCCGGTGCAGGCGGGTTTTGCAGAGGTCGGCCGCCGACAGACCTGCTCCATTAAGCCGGGCATCGGAAAGATCCGCCTCTTCAAAAATTGATTCGGCCGCTTGCGCGTTTGTGAGCGCCGCATGGCGCAAGTCCGCTTTGCTGAGGTCCGCCCCTCGTAAATCGGCGCCGGTGAGGTTGGCTCGGAAAAGCCATGCTTCTGTCAGATCTGCGCCGGCAAAAATCGCTCCAGCGCAGTCGGCCTCACGAAGATTGGCCCCCGCGAGAACGGCGCCGGACAAATCGGCGCCGGACAGATTCGCTTGAATGAGAACAGCACCTTCCAGAACAGCCTCTCGGAGGTTCAGCCCGCTGAAGTCCACACCGGTCAGGACCTGGCCGGTGAGATCGCACCCTTCAAAGCTCTCCCCTCGAAGAATCTTCTCCTTTACCCGCTCGACGGTCAAGGTATCCTCCTCGTCATCCGGCACACCCTCTTCCTGTTCTGATTCCACTTCCTCAAGTTCCGGATCCGACGCAGCGACCTCCGCCGACACCGGCGTCGTGTCCTCACCGGGGATGCCCGATTCGGCCTCCTCCGTTTCGGCCTGTTCCTCCGGCTCGCTTTCCGCGGAAACATTAAATTCCTCTTTCTGAGGTTCCTCCGCTTCATCCTCTTCATCCTCAACTTCTTCTTCGGCCTCCTCCTCAGGCGCTTCTTCCGGTTCTAATTCTTCGTCCTGATCCTCCCGGCGGACCAAGGCATCGTGAAAGAGGGCGATCACCCGCTCCCGGTCCGACGGTGTTTGGCTGAGCGGTTCGATCATCGCGAACAAATGGTGGACCTGAAGCAGCCTCTCGGACCGCACCGTCGCATTCCCGCGCCATAGCAAAATCAGGCGCTCTTTTCCCGGATCAACCCAGAGCGTGTCAAGCCGCATCGGAACCTCGCGCAATTCCCAATGCGCACGCACCTGCTCGTTGAGGAAACAACGGACGCGGACTCCCGGCAGCCGGGAGCGGTACTGAGCGGTCGTCGGATGGAGATTCTCAAAAAAGAGTTCCTCGTCTCCCCGAAGATAACCTTCTACTTGTTGGTCTTCCGGGGCATAATTGAAGAACCCCCAGTCAAAGTTCTCCGGGTACCAGGGCCAGCGCTCTTTCAGGTAGGTATCGGAGATGGCGCCGAATTTCTTCATCCGTTGCGGCCAGGAATCTGGAATCGGCCCGAAACCGGCCGGCTCTACCTGCTGTCGCCGATACGAAATGAGGTTCCGGGGCAACTCGACATTCGGCAAGGGATGAATCACCGATCCATCGGCCGTTGCGATTTCCTTATGACCTTTTCCCAAGGGATTTTTTCCGAAGCCCGGACCACCGAATCCACGGTCCCAGGCGAGCGGCATCGCGGCGAATGATAACGGATCTGTCATGCTGTTCTGCCCCAGCCAGTACCGGTCGCCGAAGACGACCAACGATTTGGTGAGCCGACCGATCTGGAAAGAGACAGGTAATTTAGTCACCGGCCGTCCATCGGGCGCATGGCATTGTCCGGCCAGCAGCAGATCGGTGCGTGGCTTGAAGGGCGCAAAATCGAAGGCGTAGCGAGGCGGTTTTGCCGGATCGTCTTCCTCGAATTCGTCGCCTGTCGGTGGGAGTTGCTCTTCCGCAGGCACGGCGGCGTCCCCGTGGCGGATCTCAAACGTTCCCTTTACGATGGCGGTGAGTGCAACTGCCGGCGGGTTGATCTTGCTGATCAGCCAAGCTGCCTCAAAGCCGGTGTCGTTGATTAGCTCCATCGCGGCGTCGTCCCTCCCTTCCAAATCTCAGCGGCCAGCAGCTCCGGGTCGGTTTTTCGGAGATGGAGTGTGTTTGCGCCCGTTAATATCATCCGCTCTGTTTGCGCAGCATGGATATCGGCCCAGAACAGATCGGCGGAGGTAAAATCGGCTCCCTCAAGATTTGCATGAGTCAAGACCGCATAGTGAAGACAGCAACGAGTGAACCGTGCATCCGGGGCTTGCATTCCGGTACAGATCGCTTCTTTCAAGTCCGCGCCCGACAAATCGGCCCCTGCCAGGTTTGCCCCTTCAAACGAGCTTGAGGCGAGCATGGCATTCTTAAAGCTCACCCCCACCGCCCTGCATTTCCCAAATCGAGCATGGGGTGCGACCAGCCCGGCTAACCTCGCACCGATGAGATTCGCGCCGCTGAAGTTACATCCCGGCGCCTTGGCTTGCTCCAGATTGGCGTCTGCCAGATCGGCATTGGAAAAATCGCTGTCGGTCAGGGTACAACCTATCAGGTTCGTCCCGTTGAGTCTGGCATTGGTGAGGCTGCAACTCTGGAGTGTTGTCTGTCCAAAGCGCACGGTCCGCAAATCGGCATCATCGAGCACGGTTTCAAGAAAAACAGTTTGGCGCAAATTTGCTTGATCGAGTTTCGTCGCTTCGAGGTAGCTGTTGGACACAGTCGCGCCTGTGAAATCGGCAGCGGTACAATTTGCACCGGAAAGGCTCACGCCCTGAAGCGCCGCTTCGGCAAAACAGGCGTCGTGAAGGTTGGCTTCAGAAAAATCTGCATCGATGAGTTTGGCCCCTCGGAAGGAGGCTCCATTCAGTCGCGCACCGGCGAAACCACATCCTTCAAGGTCTCTTTGTGAAAAGTCCACCCTCACCAGATCTGCTTCGGATAGGTCCGCATTTAAAAGCTTGGTTTCCGCGATGCCAGATGTTCGTAGTTTCGCCCCCGCCAACACGGCTCCGGTCAGGTCCGCTCCTGCCAGAATCGCCCCCTCCAGATCGGCCTCGACAAAGGCCGCTTCGCGGCAAACGGCACCGGTCAAGTCGGCGCCCTGCAGGTTTGACTCGGCCAGGGTCGCGCCGGACAGATTGACACCGATGAGGCGGGTTCTCGCCAGGAGAGCTTGAGACAAATCCACTCCCGTCAGATCGCGTTCTCCCAGGTCCGCGCCGGTGAAATCGGCCCCTACGAACGATCCGCCGCCGAAGCTCGGAGGAAATCGGGTCCGTCCGGTAAAGGTCGAGGCATCCAATGTCGCCGCGATCAGCGTCAACCCTCGTAGATCAGCGTCGGCAAATAAACACTCCGTGGCGGAACTTTCTTGTAGTGTCACTCCGGTAAAGAAGGTTTGAGAGAGGTCACATTTCTCCAGGGCGCTTGCGGTAACCTCCAATTCGGCAAAACGGGCTCCGATGAAGGAACACTCCAGAAGGCGAACTTGAGACAACCGGCTGCGGCCAAAGCGGGCCTGAACAAACGCGACCATATCGGCATACCACCCGACACACTCGGCCTCCTCGAAGTTGGCACCTTCACAATCGGTGGCCTGCATCGCACATGGGTTCAGGTGGGCGCCGGCAAAAGATGCACCGCGCAATAGGCAATCTACGAAGGCCGCTTCGGTTAACCGGGAACGAGAAAAGTCCGCCCTGTCACCTTCGCACGAGATAAACAAAGCGCCGGTCATGTTCGCGCCGGTAAGGCTCGCTCCGCTGAAGCGGCACTCCCGGAATTGTGCTCCGGTCAAATCCGCCCCCGTCAGATCCGCTTCCGTGAGATCCACACCGATCCAGACGGTCCGGCGGAATTGCATGCCCCGGAGAGCACAGTTGCGCAGCTCAAGCCTTTCGAGGATCGATCCGTCGAGGCGTTCACCAACTCCCGCAGCCCGAATGACCTCTTCTCGCGAGCGTCGAATTTGCAAAACTTCGGACATTTCCATTTTCCTTAGCGGGTGATCAGCTCACCGTCAGCGTGGTGCCTTTGATTTTCGTCGGCGAGTTGAGCTTGATGCTAGATCCCTTTTGGGTAATCGTTCCGCCGGCTTTGAGGTTCACACTGCCGCTTGCCTGCGCTTTGAGCGCGGCGCCCGATTTCAAGTTCATCGCCCCTCCGGATTGTGTCTTCATCGCCGCTCCAGACTTGATGTTCATCGCAGCCCCGGATTGCTGAGTAAGCTTGCCGCTCGCTTTGACATCCACTTTCCCGCCTGACACCGCTTTAAAGGCAGAACCTGCGTTCAGATCGATCTTAGGAGAGCTCTTCGTGATCTTTGCTCCCGCAGTGACCATATATGTCGCCGCACTGGCAATCATCATCTTTGGGTTGATGATGGTATGTGAACCGCCGATGGTCTCCGTACATTTACCTCCGACGGTCAGGTTACGTTTCGCACCGACGGAGACCGTTTGGTCCGCCCCCACAGAAAGGCTCTGCTTGGCCCCGACAGAAATCTCCTGATTGCTCCCGACTGAGAGCTTCTGATTACTACCTATAGAGACTTCTTGATTACTCCCTACAGACTCCGTCTCATTCACCCCGACCGACGCGGTCCGGTTGACGCTGACATTGAGCGAATCGTTGTTCACAACCGTCGTGTTGCGGTCATTCCCCACATTCACGGTGCAATCATACTGTGCCGTGATATTCATCCCCTCCTTCCCCTTCGAATCGTCCATCCGGATCTCGTTGGAGCCGCCGCCCCCGGGACTGCTGTTTGATTTGATGGAGGTCATCACCTTCTGTGCCGGGAGGTCACAGGGGGGCCGGTTGTCGCCGTTATAGACCGAGCCGATGACCAGCGGACAATCGGGGTCCCCCTCCAGAAAGCTGACAATCACCTCATGGCCAATGCGAGGGATAAAAAGGGAACCATATCCCGCCCCGGCCGTCGTCTGCGCCACCCGGACCCAGCAGGAGCTCTTCTCATCCTGTTTTCCCTGGCGATCCCAGTGGAACTGGACCTTGACCCGGCCGTATTCGTCGGTGTAGATCTCCTCCCCCGGCGGGCCGACAACGATCGCCGTCTGGGGACCCGGAATCATCGGCCGGGGGGTGACCCGCGTCGGACGGAAGGGGATCTCCGAGGGGATCGACTCGAAGTCGTTTTGATAGACCGTCTCCCCCGTTCCCCGCCCAGCCGCCTCCGCCCCGAGGAGTTGCGGCTGGCTGCCGGTATGGGTGACCTTGAGAAGCAGGTATTCCCGGTTGAAACCGGATCGGTCATGCTGCGCCAGGGTGAATCGGTAACCGGGGAGAAACCGGCGGCAGTCGCTTTGGCCGACGCCGACCTGCTCCGTGCCGCGCAACGCCTCCAGGCGCGTTTTGGCGAGATCGGCCCCTTCCTCGGAGGTGGCATACTCCCCCGGATAGTCGTACACCTCCAGCTTTCCGTCCCCCCCTGCTTCGGCCTGCTGCTCCAGGTCGACCCGGGGCTTGATGAAATCAAAATCCCGGAGCCGGACCATCCCGCTCCGGATCTCCCGGTGGTAGCGGAACGAAAAAAGATGCTCTTGATCGGAGACCCCGCCGGTTCCGGGGAGGCGAAAGATGACATTGGCCGGCGCTGCAATGGGAACATGGACCACCGGATCGTCCGAAATCACCATCACATGTTTGTCGGAAGCGTGTTCGAAAAAATAGAACAGCCCATACTGTTCCATCAGACGGGTGATAAAAGCAAGATCGCTCTCCCGGTATTGAACGGTATAGTCCCTCGGCGCGTAGCCCTTCTTGAGGGAAAAACGGACCCGGTCGGAGAGAACACCCCCCTCTTTCAGAACCGTTTTCAGAATGTCGGGAATGTTTTGATTTTGGAAGATCCGGCAGGTGGCGCGGCGGGAGAGGAGCCAGAGATCGGGGACGATCCGCGCCTGATAGAAGCTCCACTTCCCTTCCCTCCCGGTCTGGTCGAACCGATTCACCACGCCGTGGAGATGCCGCTTCCCCGCCGAGCCGTGGAGGGTGAGGAGACCGGGCTGACCGATCACTTTTTCGAAGTCGATCTCCCCGTCGGTGGAGGCGAGATCGAGATCGAACTGGAACGGCTCCGAGATCGCCTCGCTGCCGGTGAAGCGGACGACTTGCAGCAGATCGCCCGGCTGTCGATCGATCTTGAAGGTATAGTCGGCCTCGCTTTTGATTCGCAAGATCGCCATCGGAAACTCCTCCTAATCCGGCTTCGCCGGAAAGCGGGGGCTTGCGTCGCCCCCTCCATCCGGCAAAGCCGAATGGAGCCTTCCCCTCAACGCTCTCTTCGTTCGCTGGTGTCTAATCAGAAACACCTATCCCCGGACCTCGATCCGGCCGGAGGGGGCGACGGCCGTTTCAAACCAGACGGAGACCTCTTCCCGCTCCGTCACCAACTCGGCGGTGATCTCGAACTTCAGGCTCATCCGGTCGTCCGGAGAGACAAGGTGCTTTACCCGGACATTTCGAAGGCGCGGCTCAAACCGCTCGATCGAGGTTCGGATCGCCCGCTGGACCCTCTCGACCATCTCCGGCAGATTTTGGACAAATTCGGTGACGTCGGGCATCCCATACTCCGGTTGGATCAAGACATGCCCTTGCCGGGTATTGAGCATCTTCCGGAGATGACCCAACACCGAATCGGCAAGCGCCTGGGTGTCTTCCGCCGTCGTCAACGGCCGAGACCCCGCCGGAGCGGAAAGCCGCTCCAGCAGGGTTCTTTCGCGTCCCATCCCTTGTGACTCCTAAGCTGATGGAATCTTCCAGTCGTCCTGGGCCTCTTTTTTATCAACCTCGTGCCGCCAGATCGCCTTCCGATAGGTAAACGACACTTCCTCCATGTGTCCAAAGGAGGCCATCGATTTGTCAAGGCAATTCGGCATCGATGGACTGATCGAAACAATCACGGCATCTTCAAACCGTGTCGTGAAATAGTGCTCCTCCGTCCCGGTCTTCGAGATGCGATAGAGCTTGATCTCGATGAATTTCATATGCTCTCCGGTGCAGAGGGCCTGATAGAGCAGCGGGGACGACTTGTCGTACTCCTTGATGATGGTGTAGGCCCCGTGAACCCGCTTCCCGGTCGCCAGACCGGTCTGCGGATCGGATGGAATTTTAACCGCATGGTCGAAGGCCTGTACCAAAATCGTCCCTTCCCGTCCTTTTTGCTCGCAAGACCCCTCGATCTTTCCCTGTTTTTCCCCTTCCAACGTCATATGCGCCGGCATCGGCATGGTCGTATCCTCCCTGGTTTGATGTTGATGATGAGTCAACGGTTAATCATAAATATCTGTATACTTCGCTTCGTTCACCAGCTTCTGACGACCGTCCGGAAATAAAAGGTAAATCTCCTTGAGAATGATCCCATCCATGGCCTTCATTTCTATATCCAAACTGAGTGCCATGCGCTGGGAGTCAATCATAGATAATTGGATATCGGCGATATATCCCTTTATCCCCGGGCTTTTCAACCAATAGCTGTGAATGATCCTCTGGGTATTTTTCGGAGGATCCGCCTCTGTGATCTGGATCAAAACACGATCCTGAGAATGCTCTAATCCTTCACGAAAAACTAAAACCTTGTAATAACCATACCTTTTCTGGATCTTCCATACCCCACCGCTCTTGGCCATCCAAAGCTGTACCCAATTTGGGGACTCTCCTCCATTTGGGGAGCCACCTTCGACAATCAAAGCAAAAAAAGCGAGCACCCAGAAACAACAGAACAAGCATACAATCGTCTTCCCTACGGTATTTCTATATGGCATGGGTCCCACCTCGAATGGAAATCTCCCCCCCAAATTAAACCTTCTTCTTTGGCTGTTCTACTGAGATCCTTGTAAAATGGATGTACCGGGTCATCAACATAACCGATACGACGATCGATTAAGTCAACCGCTTTTCCGATTAAATGCTTACTCTTGGAACTCGCAACCTTTTTCTTGACCAAGGCATCATTTTCATCCTGGCTTCTCTTTCCCCAGACGACCCGAATTCTCCAGCCTAGTTCCTCCATCTTTTTTATCACATTCTCAACCTTCCTCTTAAACACTGGATTTAGCCCCTCCAGTTTTTCCATTGACACAGCCATCCGTATTTTCCCTCTCGCTTGAAAAGAACCTTGCACCATACCACCTACTTCTTGTCGAGCTTGCCGACCAGCGAGAGGGTAAAGAACGATCCCATATATTTAAAGTGGGGACGGACCCGCAGCTCGACCCGGTACCATCCCGGATCGCCCGCCACATCGCTGACGACGATCTCGGCCTGCCGCAACGGCCGCCGCCCGCGAACCCCTGGATCGACCACATCCTGATCGGAGACATATTGGCCGATCCACTGATTCAGCTCCCGCTCCAGGTCGACCCGCTCCTTCCAACTCCCGATCTGCTCCCGTTGAAGCACCTTGAGATAGTGCGCCAGACGGTTGATGATGAACATATAGGGAAGCTGGGTCCCCAGCTTGTAGTTCGTCTCCGCCTCTTTCCCCTCCTTGCTTTGGCCAAAATATTTTGGTTTCTGGGCCGAATTCGCCGAGAAGAAGGCGGCGTTGTCGCTCCCTTTCCGCATCGCCAGGGCGATGAACCCAGTCTCCGCCAGTTCAAACTCACGCCGCTCGGAAATCAACACCTCCGTCGGGATCTTGCTCTCGATCGCCCCCATCGCCTCGAACTGATGAACCGGAAGGTCCTCGACCGCCCCGCCGCTGGCGGGACCGATGACATTCGGACACCAGCGGTATTTGGCGAAGCTGTCGGTCAGGCGGGTGGCGAAGGCGAAGGCGGTGTTTCCCCAAAGATATTTCTCATGCCCCTCGCTGACATTCTCGGTATAGAGGAACGACTTCGCCGGGTTGTTCTCCGGATGATACGGAAGCCGCAACAGGAACCGGGGGAGGGTCAGGCCAACATAACGGGCATCCTCCGACTCCCGGAAGGAGTTCCACTTCACGAATTGGGGACCCTCGAAGATTGATTTCAAGTCTTTGAGGTTCGGGAGGTTGATAAAACTCTCCTCCCCGAAGAACTTCGGCCCCGCCGCCGCAATAAACGGGGCATGGGCCATCGCCGCCACACTCGCCGCATACTGCAGGAGTTTGACATCTTGGGGGCCCGGACCGAAGTCGTAGTTGGCGATCATCGTGCCGACCGGATTTCCACCGAACATCCCATACTCCTGGGTATAGACCCACTTGTAGAGGCCCGATTTCGTCACCTCCGGCGCATCTTCGAAATCTTTCAAAAGATCGTCCTTCGACACATTGAAGAGCTCGACCTTGATGTTTTCCCGAAAGTTGCTCCGGTCAATCACGAACTTCAATCCCCTCCAGGCCGACTCCAACCGCTGAAAGGTACCCTGATGGAGAATGGCATCGACCTGGGCGGAAAGCTTTCGATCGATCTCGGCGATCATCTCATTGATCACCGACTGATGAACACGAGCCCCTTTCCGATCGGGGGTCAGCAGCTCCTCGATGAACGCCTCGACCCCTCGCTTTGCAACGTCATATCCTTCCTCCGACGGTTTGAGCTTCGTCTCCTGTAGTATCGTATCGATCAGGGACGTTTCTCCCTCCGTCGCCACCGGCGCCGGTGCAGTCTGTTTTTCCTTCTCCTCAGCCATTTTTTCTCTCCTTCAAGTGTGATGAGACGCGGTGAATCCCTCCTTTTTCGGCGCTCCTTCATTCAGATCGTTGCAGCTCCTTGAGAAGTCGCTCTCGCGCGGCCGGATCGGAGATCAACCCCTCGATTTTTTTTCTGAACGCGGGGACGTTGCCGAGCGGCCCCTTCAACGCCTGCAACGCGGTTCGAAGCTGAAGAAGTTGATTCAACGCCGGGATCTGCTCGACGATCGCATCGGGACCAAAGTCTTTCATCGTTTCGAACTTCAATTTCACCGCCATCTCCTCCCCTTCCTTTTCCGAAAGTCGATTCGGCACCGTCAAGGTCAGTTCAAGCTTCTGACTCCGCATCACATCTTGAAAATTATCCTTATCGACGCTGACCGGCTTGCGCTCCTCCAGCGGAGTCTCGTCGGTCCGCTGCGTATAATCGCCCAGCATCATCAGTTTGAGGGGAAGCTCCACCTCCGCCTGCGCCCCCCCGGTGGCAGGCTTGTAAACGATATTGACCCGCTCTTTTGGGGCCACGGATGATTCTTTCGCCATGATTTTCTCCTTTTGGTTTCCGTTGCTACCTCCAACCATTCCCTGGAGGTCATGGTTTTCGTTCCTACCTCTGACGGACTGTGGGAATGGTCGCTCTAAGACCGCAAGCATTCCCAGGAGGTCATCTGAACGTTACTTTCTTTTTTGATCGATTTCAAGGACCGCAGTCGGATCGATCCGAGAGATCCGACGATACACCTCCTCAGACTGACGCGCCCACTCTAAAGCAACCTCTTTCTTCGATAACGGTATTTGCAACAACCGGGCCAGAACCAGATAACGGGACCGGAGCAGCTCCAGGCCAAGCGCCGGTTCCCACACTTCGAGTGAGAGCTCCCTCGTCTCCCGATCGAGATCTTCGAGCTGGGCATGGGCAAGTCGCACCTCGTCGGCCTGAAGAGAGAGCTTGGCCGACTCCCATTTCAAGAGAAATCGCTCCCGTTGCGAACGGCTCGTTTCGATCCGCTCTTGAAAGAAACCGAGCGCTTCTTGAAGGCCGCGCTCGGCCAAAAGAAGAAAGGCCTTCTTCCCGATCGCCTCAACCGACTCCTCCCCTCCCTTTTCACCTTCCGATTGAAGTTTCGGCGACGGAGAGACCGATACCTCCGATAAAAAACCCTCGGCCGCAATCCAGGCGCGGGTCCGATCGTCGGCAAAAGGGGTCTCATCGGAAAACCGGCACTCCGGCCATTCCGGAAGACGCCGAAGCAGGGTTCGAACCTCCCCGATCACCCCCTTCCTGACCCCTTCATAATCGGGCCCCAAATCGGCCAGTGCCTCAACCGAAAGACGCTGCAGGTCGAGCCAATAAGGATGTTCCTGAAATACCGTTTCGACCTGATTTAAAAGTTCCATCAATGTATTCTTCTCCCCCTTCTTTCCGGCCAAAAAGCCCAAACGTTCCGAAAGGTGGAACGGCGGAGGAGGGATCTTCGTGACCTTGTCGACATGAGGAGGGAGCGTCTCGATCCGACCCCACACCAGGGCGCGGGCGAACCGGTAGGGCCACGGATCGGACGGGTCCCGCTCCCGGACGAAGGCGGCCGCCCGACGAAGCAGCCTCTCCCCTTCCCGAAAGGCTTGCTCGGCTCCTTCCGGCGATGCGATCGAATCGAAGCCGGCCCCCTCTATCAGTCTGGTGGTCGTTCCTGTTCCTGGTTCAGGAGAAGCGATCTCCTCGGGTGGCCGATCCTGTTTCTGGGCCATCAGCGCCGCTTCAACCGCGCGGCGGAGATCGCCCAGCCCGGGAGAGTCCATCCCCAAGCGGGCGGCAAAGAGCCGCTCGATCGCCTCGATTTTTTCGGCGCAGGCAACAACGGTCTTTCTGGTGGCCGCCCCTGTCCCCAGGCCACCGGCTGCAGGCATCCCCTGCTTACGTGAGATTGCCGCCCCCCCTTTTTCGGAAAGCCAAACAATCGCGTTGACTCGGGCCCGCTTTCGCGTCTCCTCCGGATAAAGGCGGTCCCAGAAGGTTTCAACCATCCCCTCGATGCAGGAAAGCCCCCCCAGAAGACCGGGATAACCCTCTTCTTCGATCAATCCGACGCAGAGATAACCGGCCGCCAGGAGATCTTTCGACTTCTCCGCGATGATCTTTTCGCCGAGGGTGACAACCTCCTTCCAGTCGACCGTTCCCCCGAAGAGGGCCTCCAGTTTATTCACCTCGGCCTGAAGCCGCTCGAAAAGGGGATCATATCGGGCCGGATCACCCGCCGGACGGTCTGGCCGAATCGCCCTTGCTCCCAACGCCCGCCACCCTGAAAGATCGCGATCCACCGAAACTCCCTTTTATGATCCAATCCGATTCAACCAGGCGGCCAGGGAGAGCTCTCCCTCTTCCAAGAGGGGCCGCCGGCCAGTGGCCACCCCGCTTCCCGGGTCACTGGTCCGGGGAACCAGATCGTAACAGGCATCGTTGTCAAGATCGGGACGGATCAGGGAGAGAAATCCTTTCGGGGAAGGAGGGCCAAAAAAGGCGAGAAGCGCTCCCCCGGCGGCCGATCCATTCTCCAGGCCATTCGACCGGCTCCAGAAGAGGACCGGGTCGGCGGTAATCGGCGCGGTCCACCGGCCAACCAGATCAACCCAGAAAGGAACATCATACCCCGGACCGCTGTCACACGGGAAAAGGGGAAATCTCACCCCCCATCCCGCCGGGAATCGGCTCCCCCTCATTTCAACGATCTCTCCCAGTCGCCGATCGAGAAGATATTTCCTCCGATCTTCGAAGGTGCCGAAGAGCGCCTCCAGGAAATCCCGCACCCGCTTCGTTTCGAGCATCCGCCGATAGGCCTCTTCCACGGCGGCGATTTCCCCCTCGCCGGGAACCGTAAAGGGGGTCCGCTCCAATCGATCGAGAAACACTCTCGCGGTCATTCTCTCCCGCACACCCTCCTGCGCGCCTTGCCACGCGCTCCACGCGAAGGAGGTCGCCTCCCCCAAAAAGCCGGCATAGACGACCGGAGCGAACCAAAGAGGGAGGGAAAACCGTTTCCGTTCGACTTTAAGAAAAAGGAAGAAGGGGTAGCAGCGCCCGCTCTGATCCCGGCTTGGAATCGCCACCCCCGTCAAAAACGACGCCGTCCCCGCCGTATAAAAAACGAACCGCCAGGGAGGCGATTTCAAAAAGTCGCTTTCCCACCCTCTCCCCAGCCGGGACCGGGCGGCAAGGATTCCCTCCTGAAACCATTGATCGAGCGCCTGGACCTCCGGCGCGGCGGCACGGTAGCCGATAAAATCGGCGTGGATCGGAAGTTTTCCAAAACATCCGAGCGTCGCGAAGGTCGGCTCCCCCATCTGTTTCTCTCCTATCGTTCCGGTTCAGCGGCGGGCCGCGCAGCGGACCGTCCGCTGCAACCGGTTGTTAGCCGCTCGCACGCCGGTAGTGCATCGCAACCGCGCCGTTGCGGAGAGGCTTAGCCGAAACCAGTTCGAGCCGTCGCGTGCTAGGCAACCCGCTCTGGTACAGGGTCGGGCCATGACCAGCGATCCTGGGGTGGACGAGGAACTTGTAATCATCGATCAGATCCAGCCGGTCCATCTCGGTCGCGAGCTTGCCACTACCGAGGAGCACGCCGGCCGGGGTCTCGCCCTTCAGCTTCTGTACTGCCGTGCGCAAGTCGCCGACGATATGGTGGCTGTTGGTCCACGGGAAGTCCTTTCGCGTCGACGACACCACGTACTTCGGCTTGGCCTCCAGCCTGACCGCCCACTCACGGATCGCGGGCGACGCCTCCACGTCGCCGCGAGCAACCGCCGGCCAGAAGCTCTCCATCATCTCGTAGGTGACGCGGCCCCACAGTATTCCCCCGCCCTCGTCCATCAGGCGAGTGAAGAATGCGTGTGTCTCGTCGTCGGCGATTCCCTCGCGGTGGTCGACGCAACCGTCGAGGGTGACGTTGATGCTGAAGGTCAAAAGTCCCATAGCGGCGAAGTCCTCGTAGCGGCTAACCATTTCATGCCGGGGCCCGTTCGTCCTTCGACAAGCTCAGGACGAACGTTCATGGTGAGCCTGTCGAACCATGCCCCCCCCCGCGCTCACCCTATCCGACCCGGCTGGGGCAACGAAACTCCAAAAAAAGATCGGGTTTAAACGGGTTTTTAACGCTCTGCGCCCGAAGATCAAAACGGATTTTCACCCGCCTCTGCGTGACCACCGCTGATCCCTCCGTCCTGTGCGTGCCCTCCCCCTTCGCCCCGCCGAACTCCCATTCGATCCGGTAGAGTGTCGGGCTGATCGGGGTGATCTGTCCAGCCGCGAGGAGTTTGAAGAACCCCCATCTTCCCGAATATTGCTGCACCTGTTTCGTCCCCCCGACCTGTACCTGGAGCGACGCCCCCGCCGCCGCTCCGGAAGCGCCCGGCCAGGCCCACTCGCGCCACTCCTGGGGTTCATTCCGGTAACGAAGCTCTTTCCCGTCGGCGGTGATCACGATCTCGCTCACGCCGGGGCTGGGATAGGGATACAACTCGAAGGGAATCTTGACCTCGGCGCTCCCGCGCGGGAAAAGGCTTTCGGAAATAAACCTCGCCTTCCGAAGCGACTCAAGAAACTCGGCGGAGAGGGGGAGCGCTCCGGGCCCTTTGCGGACCTCCCACCGATCCGGTCCCTCCTCCACGAATGATTTGACGTTCTTTTCATAGAACTTCCACAAGACCCCCTCCTGCGGGTGGAGGAGCTCGGACACGTCGGCCAGCATCGCATCCTCTCCTCCCTTCTGAAAGGGATAGCGCTCCACGATCCCTTCCCGGCAAGGTTCATAGACCTCTTTTCTCCAGCGCCGGTTCAGATCGGCCAAGGCACTCCCCGTCACCCCGGATAAGGCGATCCGAAAAGGCTCGGTCAAGATCGGACCGACCGCCGTTCGCAGCTCCGGGTCGAGTGTTTGAAGAAGCCGCTCCGTATTCCGCTGCGCCTGAAAAATATCCCCTTTCCCCGCAGCGGCGGCCTTTGCATCAATTCCAGCTCCTCCCCCCGACTCGATCATCGTCCGGATGGCGTCGTGAACCCGGCGCACCTCGCCGACATAATGAGCCAGCGGGGTCTCTTTTTTCGGATCGTTGGACACCACGAATTGGTGGAGCGATTGGAAGCGAAAGGCGACCGGCGTCGGCTGGAGGGAAGGCGCGGCACTCTCCCCGGGCCGTTGGATTCCGAGCCCTTTCTTCACCCGTTCGAGTGTGCTCTCCGCCAAACCGGTCTCCAGTGCGATCTCCTTGTTAAGATACGTGTTCTTATCAACCTCACTCAGGAATATCCCGACCGGGGAGTCTTCTTGAGAGAGGGCCTTCAAGATCCGCTCCGCATCGGCCAATCCTTCAACGGGTCGAATCCGGGTTGAATCGAGAAAACTCCTCCAATAACGGGCATATTCGTCGAAGTACCGCTTCTCGATCTCCGTCTCGACTTGATCCCGCTTCGCCGCGCTCACCCCCAGAACCCACTCCTCTTCTTCCGTGGCGGTCTCGTTCAAGATCCGCTCGGACGCCTGACGAAACGCCCCTTTCCATCCCGCCTCGGTAAAGAGGGGGGGGATCGCATATCCCTCGGTCAAGAGGTCCGACATCCCGCCGCCGAGGGCGCTCTTCAAGGTGTAGGGCCTCGACACCTCCTCCAATTTCTCAAGCCCCTCCCGGCGAATCCGGGCATAAAGACGATCGGCGACCGGAATCTCACGCAGCACCTCGCGCGTCTGCCGCACCAGCGTTGGGTCAAACAAGGGAGGAAACGTCTCGTCTCGGCGCGGATATCGGCTGTAAAAAGAAATCTGCTTCACGACCCACTCCGGAAGCCCCAAGGGGATCTTCTTTTCGCCGTATTTCTCAAGAAGACGCTCTTTCCAGATCTTCTCCAACCGCGTCTCGACGAAGGCCGCATCGAAGTGGGTTGGATCGGACAACATCAGGTAGAGCTTCAACAGGGAATAGTAGTAATCGTCATCCCGTCCTTCCGGGAGTCGTCGCGGGTTGATCACAAATCGGCGCAGGTCCGCCTCCACGACGGTTCGGCCGGGCGCCAGAATGACCTGACCGAATTTCCGAAAATAGAGATCCCGCGCCGGAGGATAGAGGGTGGCCCCCCGATAGAGGCCGCCGCGCAGCCGGAAGGGGACCCCCTTCTCCTCGTCGCTCCGCATCCGCTCCACCTCCTCCCGCAATCGCTCCAACGCCGCGACGTTTTTGGCGAACGCCTGTTCGTCGCGGAGATCGATCTCCGCCGCGCTTTCCGCGGCGCTCTGAATGGAACCGATCCGCACCCTGTTTCCAATGAAAGAGAAAGAGAAACCGGTGAGGGATATGAGGAGAAAAACAATCGCTCCGAGAAAGACCCCGAGGCGGAAATAGTCTTTCCGCCGGGTCATCGCCGTCGAAAAGCCGGCGAGGGCTTGATCGGGAAAAATCACCTCGGTCAGCAGGTTCTTAATGAAGTAACTCTTCGTCTCCTTCGCCCCCCCGAATGACTCGCCCATCGCCTCCGAAAGCCCCAACGCGCCGCTAACCGCGGTGAGAATTCGATCGATCGGCGTCCCCTCCTGTGTCCCGCTTGTAAAATAAAAACCGCGAAAGATCGGGTTTTCATGATAGGCATTCCGTTCAAAGAGGGTCTCGACGAACCGGGTCAGCTTTTCCCGGCCGGAGGTCATCTGGAGGGGAAAGCCATACACCTCCCGCACCTTTTGAGGTCCCCTTGCTCCCGAAAGCCGGTCGATCCGGCGCGCTTGCAGGGCGGTCAGAAGCAGATCGAATTCCGATGCAAACAATTCACCGGGGGAGGACTTGGCGGGGAGATCCTTGGGGAAGGTCGCCCCCCAGAGCTGATCCCGTTCGGTCCGGCTCAAGTCTTCGAAAAATTCGACGAAGCCGCGGATCAGATCGCACTTGGTGAAAACGAGATAGACGGGAAAGACGATCCCGAGTCGCCCCGTTAACTCGTCGATCCGTTCGCGAATCGTCTTGGCGTGCCATTCGATCTTCTCCTCGCTCGCATCGAGCAGATCGGCCAGGTTCATCATCACGAGGACGCCGTTGATCGGCTTCCCCTTCCGGTATTTTCGGAGCAAATCAAGAAAACCGAACCACTCCTCCCGGTCCTCTTCCTCGGTCACATAACGCCCGGCGGTATCGAGCAAGACCGCCTCGTTGGTGAACCACCAGTCGCAGTTGCGCGTTCCGCCGATCCCCTGCACGCCTCTCCCCGTTCGGCCCAGGGAGGGAAATTGTAATCCGGAGTGCTGAAGGGCGGTACTCTTTCCGGAGGCGGGGGGGCCGATCAGCATATACCAGGGGAGGGCATAGAGGGCGGCGCTCCCTTTTCCTCCCCATCCCCCTCCCCGCCCAAGTTTCGACTGTTTCAAGGAGGCGACCGCCTTCTCGAATTGGCGTCCGAGCGCCTCGATCTCTTCCCTCCGATCGGGCCGGACGGCCGCGGTCTGCACTTGCCGGTGAAGCGATTCTTCCAAAAGACGCGCCCCCCGCTCGGCGCGATAACGGTCGAGGAGGAGAAAAACCGACCAGAAAAAGAGGACCCCGACGATCAGGAAAAGCCGTGTCTCCACCCGCACGATCGAGACGAACGGACCGCCGATCCAGATCAGGGCGATCAGGAGAAAGACGCCAACGGCAACGGTGATCCGGGGAAATCGGACCGTCGCCGCCAAGAGGCGCTTGAAGAGGCCCGACAGACGCTTCATTTGAATCCTCCCTGCACCCCCACCGGCACCCCTTCCGGAGCGACCGCCGCCCATCCCCGGATCTCTTCGGCAACTCCGTCGGCTTCATGACCGATCAAGAACGAGAAGACGAGGAAGGAGAAAAAGACCACGGCCAAGACAACGACGCCAATCACCCAAACCGGCAGTCCCCGTTTGACGATGTCGACCCATTCGTCGGGCCGGTCGCCATGGGGAGAAAGCGGAGGAACCTTCCCCGCTTTTGGGTAGATCTCCCGGGCGAGGGAATCGATCAACTCCCGCAACTTCTCGCGCCCTTGGAGTTTGTATTGCCCCTCGAAACCAAAGACAAGACAAAGGTAATAGACTTCGAGCAGCTCCCGGTCGAGGGGGAGGGCCCGGCGGATCGTGTTGAGACGGTTGAAAAATTCCACACCGGCGATATGTTCGCCGAAAAACTCGTACTGGAGGGGATGGGCCGACCAGGTCGTACGAGCCGGCGCCGGGGAACTCAAGATCATTTCATCGAGAAAGGCGGCCGCGGCGTAGCGGGCCTGCCGGAGCCTCTCCTCAGCAACATCGAGGCGTCTTCCCTCCCGCTCAACCGAGTGAAACATCTCGATCAAACGGCGTCGCAGGGCCTCCGGGCTGCCAAAATCATGGCTCCCCCTCAAATGACTTCCCAAAATAAACAGCTCGGAAAAAAGATCGGGCAGGCGTGGTTCTTTCACGGCATAAACCACGGGATCACGCGCAGGGAGACGGTGGGAAGCGGACATCGCGTTTCAGACCTCCTCTATGGCAACATCGGCAACATCAAATCATCTCTCTCATTTCGGCTTCTATTCGCTCACCGCCAAGAGTTCGAGCCGGAGCATCTTCATATCGGGAGGAAGATGGAACGCCACGCTCCCGTCGCGGCAGATCGCATCCCAAAATGCTCCCCTCGGATCAAGACGAAAATAGAGATGGCCGGCCTTCGCGGGAAGTCCTCCAGGAAGACGGAGGATCGGCGAGACCGTCACGCCGGGGAGCGCCGTGCTGACCAACGCATCGAGTTCGCCGGGGGCCCCCACCTTGATCCGCCGTGGAACCGATTCCCGGGTCTGCTCCTCCGGAAAATCACCGGCGACACCGAGGTAAAATTGGGCGGTTTGAAACAGACGGGGATCGGCCACTCGTCCGATCAGGACATTTTCACCCTTCCGCTCCAACGGAATGACGACATGCCGGATCGGGGTCACCCCCTCGATCAAGCCTCGGATCTTCTGCTCCAACGCCACGAAGCTTTTGGACAAATCGGTATGGTGATACGGAGGGAGATCACGGGGATGGTCCCCCGGAGAAAAGGCAAAGAGCTCCGCCGCCAACCGGGAGAGGGCAAGAAAGAGCGTTTCCGGGTGAACCTTCCCGATCCGATGAAAATGGGACAAGAGCGGAATCGTGCCGTTGACCGTCTGGAGCAGGGCAAGATGGGCCGCCCCGGGATCGGCGTTCTGGCGGCCGGCCAACGCGGTGCTCTTGGCCGACAACAGCTCCAAGATCCCCCGGACCATTCTCATCAGGAGGGGGGAGGCCGAAATCGCCAAGGCGGGCGGGATATACCCCTCCTTGAGAACGATGTTCCCCGCCTGCGTCCGGACCAGTTCCGCAATCTTGATCGAGACGACGTCGGCCATCTCCTCCCCGCTGAAAAAAAGCCTGAGATCTTTCCGGGCCACGGCGATTTCCCGGACGTTTTCCCCGGTGTTTCGATCAGGCATCTTCAGATAGGCCGCGCGGTAACGGGTGGGGCGCGACGCGACCGTCTCGTCGAGTCGGCAATTCGGAGCCCCTTCCCGTTCCGCTGCGATGCCGAGGTAGACGTCGATCGACTCCCGAGAAGGGGGGAACAAAGGGATCACCGACCGCATCTCCGGGGAGGGATCAACCTCCGGAAGATCGATCGACAAACCGTCGGGAAAAATCCCTTTGAATCCGAGAAGGGTGACGTTCCCCCCGGCCAATCCGTCGGCATCGAGGTCGAGATGAGCGACCCCCCAGCCGAACGGCATCAGCGCGCCGATCCGCCGCGTGAGGGCCTCTTCATAATAGCGGTCCCACTGTTGAAAGTGGTGAGGAGTGAGAAACATCCCCTCGCTCCAAACGACCTTTTGATCTCTGTCCATTCCCCTCTGGCCTCTCTATGGAGTGCGGGGGCTTGCCGCCGCTTTCAAAGCGGGAGCAAGTTCCCGCACTCCATAACCAAAAATTCAATCCGGCAGAGCCGGAAAGTGTCACTCCACCTTGCCGACCTTCACGGTCCGTTCCCCCACGATGATCTCGACGGAACGAACCTTCGACTCCTTGAGCGGGATCACCTGCCGCCACCCCTCCCCTTCGGGCCTGCGAAAAAGCGCCATGATCCCAAGATAAGCCGCCTCTTCCTTCGGTTGAAGGGGAACCATCGTCCGGACGCCGGGGAAAAGGGTCACCTCCTGCCGTTCGAGGAGCTCTTCCTCCAAGATTTTCCCTTCCTCTTTCCAAAGAGAGACAAAATCGGCCCCTTCCATCCGCTCTTTCCCCTTCAACTGATAAACCCGGACGACGACCGGCAGGGGAGCGCCGTCGTCGGCAGCATTCAGTGAAGCGGTTCCGGTCAGAGAGAGACGGATCTCCTTCTTGCCGCAAGCGGCCAAACCGGAAAGGGCAACGAACAAAATCAACAAATGACCTAAAAAAAGGTTCGGCCACCAAACAACACTAGGAAGGTTTTTTCTTCCCTTGGACGGAGAGATACCCCTTTGTGAAATAAGGTCCCAAGATCGTTTCAAATGTCCTGACTCCTTCTTCTGAAAGCGCACGATGTTTCTCCAAGAATCGATCCCAAGCCGCCGCCGCGGCCAGCGGACCCACCCGGAACGAAATGCGAAACGGCCCGATCTTCACCGGCCGACGCTTTCCTTCGGCCTCCAGTTCGGCCGGATCCAATTCGTTCAGCAACCCCCGAAGGGACTCCTTGAAACCGGCCATGATTCCGACCTGATGAAGAGCGAGATCGGTAAAAATCTCCTCAAGGTCGGAGATCGCCTTCTCCGGCGCTCCTTTTTCCATACCCCCAAAGAGACAGGTGCCGATCTCCTTTCCTCCCTCCGCTGCCTTGATCGGGTTTTCCTTCCAGGAGAAGACCTGGGTGGCCGACAGGTCAAACCCCGCCTCGAACTCCCGTCTCCCTTTGACCGCATCCGCCAACCCATCCAGCATCACCGCAAGAACCCGGTCGATCCGCGTCAGCAAGGCCCGGACCCCCTCGGCGGAGTCCCATTCCTCTGGGCGATCGAGATACCGTCGTACGATATCAAGCGTCCCTTCATACGCGGCGAGATATGTTTCGTATCGATCGGAGGGACAAGAAACAGCGGCCTCCGGCGGCCGGCGAAGAATCCGTTCGCGCTGGTAGTCCGGCTCCGGAAAGCGGGATTCGACCAGATCGAGAAATCGTTTTGCCATCAACGGCGGAAGCCCCTCGATCGTTTTCCTCAAGACTTCCGTCAGCGCCCCCTTCCTCTCGTCAGGGGTCGCCATCATTCGCTCCCGGTAGACGCGGGCCAGATCGTCAAAAAGGGTCTCCGCCTCCGCCGGCACCGCCGGGAAATAGAGGGTCGCATTAGGATCGAGTTCCGGTTCCTTGACCTCCGGCTTGATCTCCGGGACGATGAAGGAAAAATGGATCAGGAAATCGCCGATGGCGATCCGGTCTTGATCGGAAAGAAGGTATTCCTTTTCCTTTTGCAGCGATGCTTCATTGAGGCGGGTCCCGTTCTTACTCCCGACATCGGCCAGCCAGCACTTCCCTTCCCGTTGCCGGATCTCCGCATGCCGTCCAGAAACCAACCGGCGCGGATCGCGAAGAGAAACTTCGTTCGATTCCTGCCGTCCGATCCGAACCAACTCCTGGTCAAAGGCCCATTCCAGCCGCTCGCTTGGGTCGGGATCAACCAGGCGTTCCGCCACCAACTTAAACGGCATGATCCCGCACCCCATCCAACTCCATTCGGATCAGGTCGCAGACTTCCAGAATTTCCCGGTTCCGCCGGCGCGAGCCGAAAAGTTCCAGGGCAATCCGCGCCCCAAGATCCTCCCCCTCCGCAATCACCTGATCGAGAAGGCTATCGGGATGATCACTCTCGAACTCCCCTCGGTCCCGGCAATAACCGAAACCGGGGGCCCAGATGATCAACCGAAACGCGAAAAGAAGGAGATCGCCCCAGACTCCTTCGGGAATACCCCCTCCTTCAACGAGGCGATCTTTCTCATGATAAAGCACCGACCGGCTTGAAAAGAGATCTCCTCCCTTTTTAAGAAGCGCACGGATCTGCCATTCGACCTTTTCTCTGACTTCTGGAATCGTCCGTCGGATCATCCGATCGATCTCCGACATCTCATGGCGATCGTTGACCAAGAGGGCTCTCAAAAGAGTCATCCCCAGGCTGTAGAGATCACAAGGGAGGTGACAACTCTTGTAGAGGGTAAAGCGGGAAGAAGAGAAGACCTTCTGCCGAACCTTCTCGATCCCCTCCCAATCGGAAAGAGAGAGCGGGTCGGTCATCCCTTCCAGGAGAAGTCCCCGTTCGGATCTCCCTTTTTTCGAAGCCCACAACCGGAAACCCGCCTCTTCCCCCTCTCCCGGGTAAGAATGATGAGAATGAATCGTCACCAGAAAAACATCCGCCGGCACCGACTCCTCATCCCGGAGCGCGTCCGAAACAAGATGAACCTGTAGCAGCCCGCGGACCCCTCTTTCCTCCGATTCACGAATCCGTTCCATCTTCTGGATCAGGACGGTCCCTTCTCCCTCTCGGCGGAGCCGATTTTGATGCAGCGGCGGGGCGGCATAAATCGGATGGGGCTCGCCGGGTGGAAGAAAAAGCCGGCCTGCAAAATTGGAAGGCATCCCGGGAGGGATGAAAGGGACGGTGGTTTCGACACCCGCCGCATCAACCGAAAAAAGCCACCGCGCCGGGAAAAACGGCTCCGGCGGCGGGAGGAGGGTCACCCGGATGCGGGCCGGTTCAATCGAGAGAAGCGGTCGCTGATCCTCGAAGTATCTTTTCCGAACGCGCCGGCAAAGGGCGAGAAAAAGATTCCACTTAAGCCAGCAGACCTCCAAGGGAAGACGGGTTGGATCGTTTGAAAAGAGAAACGCCGGGGCGGCGGACAGGGAAGAAGGTGCTTGATCGGATGGTCCTGATCGGTCGGCTTGATCCGACCCCGCCCCTCCGAGAAAATCGCAAAACGCATCGTACGAAAAGGAGGTGACATCCGGTTGCTCTCTCTCAGACATACGCGCCTCAGGACGAATGCGAACGGCCCAGATGAAGGAGCGGCCACCAAGGGACAAGACTGTTCTTTGTTCATCATGAAGAAGCGGGGAAAAATTGTCAAGATTTTTGTCTTCCCAGTGGGATACTCCTCTCTCCGTCCAGGGTCACGTCGAAGTCGATGAGCGACCCGAATCGAACCGGGATTGTCCCTGACAAGTTTCACCGAAGGTATTTTACTTTTGGGAGCAGGGAGGGCATGAAGTCCGACTGAAGAGGTCACCTTTATCGCTCATTTCCCGCGAGCGGGAGGTCGATCAAAATCCTCCGGCAGGTGCAATGATTTCCAAGATGGCAAAGGGCCAACCGGGACGACCGACAGCGGGCCGGGAGAGAAACAGCCTCCTCCAACCGCCCCAGGCCGAGGGTCATGTGTGGAGAAAACCGTTCGAAACTCGCCTCCTCCGGATAGCGGTTGACCCAATCGACCGCCCCCGGCTCGATCGGAAAGGGGGGCGCGAACCATTCCGGAAGGGCATCGTGTGTCATCAGAGGCAAGACCCGATTCATCACCGTCTCATGGAGCAACTGAAGGAGCGGGGTCGTCTCGAGCCGAAGGGTGGAGACGCTCTTTCCATTGGGAAGGGTCCCGACCTGAAGGCCGAGAACCGGCGTCTCGATCGGGACGAAACGGGAGGCGATCTCCTCCAGAAGGGGTCGGACGGCAGGAATCTCCTCCTCCGCGATAGATCCCATCGCCAACGAGATGTGCGGAAGACAATCGACCTCGTTCAGGACAAACCCGCCGGAAAAACGCTTTCCGATTTCTCCACTGAGTCGAATTGCCTCTCCCATCATCTCCTTCGACGGAAGAAGGACGACATCGACCGCCCGCTTGTTCATCACGCCTCTCCAATTCTCGATTAGCCCTCCCCGAACCGAAACTCCCGGAGGATCGCCCCATCCTCCCCCCGTTTCACCAGGCCGGCGACATCGAGTTTCGCCTCCGCCCTTTTCAGGTCGTCGAGCCGGGCACGGGTGGCGGGATGGGGTGGGATGAAGAGGCGGCAACAATCTTGGTCCGGCTCGATTGAAATCGGATAGGTCCCGATCTTCTGCGCCAAGGCGATGATCTCATCCTTATTGAAACCGATCAGGGGTCGCAAGATCGGAAGCGTTGCCGCTTCCTCGATGGCGGCGAGGTTGTCCAGCGTCTGGGAAGCCACCTGGCCCACACTCTCTCCGGTCACCAACGCCTTC
>CAZOFJ010000042.1:0-30580 GCA_964579005.1 uncultured Nitrospirota bacterium | reverse complement strand
TGCCAACCAAAGGGCTGATCATGATCCATACCGGCGCCGGCAAGGGGAAGACCACCGCCGCGCTCGGGACCGCGTTCCGCGCGCTTGGCTACGGCTGGAAGATCCTGATGGTTCAGTTTATCAAGGGGAGTTGGCATTACGGGGAGCTCGATTCGGCGAAGAAGTTCGGAGATCAGTTTCAGATTCTCCCGATGGGAGAGGGCTTCACCTGGGACACCAAAAATCCGGAACGGGACCGGCAGAAGGTCCAGGAGGCGTGGGAGTTCGGTGTGAAAGAAGCGCTGAGCGGGAAATATCAGATGGTTATCTTCGACGAGATAAACTATGCCATCCGCTACAACTACCTCGAAGTCGAAAAGGTTGTTGCGTTTCTCAAGGCAAAGCCGCCGGCGCTCCATGTTTTTCTGACGGGGCGGGAGGCTCATGAGCAGTTGATCGAGATCGCCGATCTGGTCACCGAGATGCGCGAGATCAAACATCCATTCAAGAAAGGGATTAAGGCGCAAAAGGGGATCGAATTCTAAAGGGAGGAACCTCTCCCCTGGCCCCTCCCCGACGCGGAGAGGGGAATAAACCGGCCGCTCGTTTTCCTTCACCCCTTCCCTCGCAGGGAAGGGGCCGGGGGTTAGGTTGGGGGTTCAGTGTACATGACAAACAAAAACGGATTCTTGATCGCCGGGACGCACAGCGGGGTTGGAAAAACAACGGTGACCCTCGCCATTTTGGAGGCGTTGACCCGGCGGGGGATGGCGGTCCAGCCATTTAAGGTAGGACCCGATTATCTCGACCCGACCTTCCATCGTATCGTCACCGGACGGTCTTCCCGGAATCTCGACGGCTGGATGATGGGGCGCGCAGAGGTTCTGAATTGTTTCGCGCGGGCCTCGTCTGATGTCGATTTTTCCGTCATTGAAGGGGTGATGGGATTATTTGACGGCCTGCGGGGACGTTCGGAGGACGGAAGTTCCGCCCAGATTGCGAAGTGGCTCTCGATGCCGGTGATCTTGGTGATCGATGCCGCCGGGCTGGCCCGGACCGCGGCGGCGATCGTACGCGGTTGCCAGGCGCTTGATCCGGAACTAAAGATCGGCGGCGTGATCTTCAACCGGATCGGGAGCAAGAACCATCTCGATATTTTAAGGGAAGCGGTTGAATCGACTTGTGGTATCGGCGTCTTGGGTGGATTTCCGAAAGAGGAGAGGATCGCTTTTCCCGAACGCCATCTCGGCTTGGTTCGCGCAGGCGAGACACTGACTTCCGACATTCGCGGGCGTCTGGCGGAGATGGCCGAGAGATTCTTGAATCTCGACGAGATCGTGAAGATGGAATATGCGGTCCGGTTACCCCTCCCCCGGCCCCTCCCCGACGCGGGGAGGGGAGGAAAAAAAACATGCCGAATCGGGGTTGCCCTGGATGCGGCCTTTCACTTTTATTATCAGGACAACCTCGACCTGCTGGAGAAAGCGGGGGCCGAGCTGTGCTTCTTCTCCCCGATCGATGATGCGGAGATTCCGCCCGACCTCGACGGCCTCTACCTGGGAGGGGGATACCCGGAGGTGCATGCGGAGCGGTTGTCAAAAAATGAGTCGATGATCGCGTCGATTCGGCAATTCGCAGCGCGAGGGGGGCCGATCTACGCCGAATGCGGCGGCCTCATGTACCTCGCAAACGGAATCGAGACCATCGAGGGAAAATCTTTCCCGATGGCCGGTCTCCTCTCCGGCTCGGTCCGGATGGGCAAGAAGTTGAAGGCGCTCGGATATCGAGAGATCGAGGCGCAGAACGACACCCTCCTTCTCGGCAGGGGAGAGCGGGCAAGGGGCCATGAATTCCACTATTCGGAATGGATCTCCCCTCCCCGTGCCGGGGAGGGGCTGGGGGAGGGGTTTCTTCACAAACCGTATCGTCTCTTTCGCGGTGGAGAAACGACCGAATACAGAGAAGAAGGTTTTGCTGACGGTCACCTCTTGGCCAGTTATGTTCATCTTCACTTTGCTTCCAATCCCGACATCCCAACGCGGTGGGTCTCCGCGTGCGCCCAATTTCGAAGGAGAAAAAACGATGGAACCGGTTCTGAAAGCAGAGAAGCCGTCGATCAAGCCTTATTCTAAACACCTGCTGGTCTGCACCGGGCCCCGATGTACTTCCGGGGAGGCGGAACTCCTCTTCAAAATGATCGGGGAGCGGCTCCAAGCGCATGGCCTGAGCGAAGGGATACTTCGGGTGAAGCGGACCCGCTCTCACTGTTTCGCCGTCTGCAAAGGGGGACCGATCGTCGTCGTCCACCCGGACGGCATCTGGTATTACGGGGTCACCCCGGAAGTGCTGGAGCGGATTCTCAAGGAACATTTTTTGGAGGGAAAACCGGTGGAAGAACATATTTTTCACAGGGTCGGTTGATCCGACCGTAAAACAACGTCCATCCATATTTTTGGGAAGGCGGTGAAAGTCCGCCACTGCCCCGCAACTGTCATCGGGGACGAAATCCCAAGCCCACTGGGGGTGATCATCCCCTGGGAAGGGGGGAGAGTAGGGCGATCCGAGAGTCAGGAGACCGATGGATGGATCATCATATGCTCGGAACTTTCCGAGGGGGAAAGGAGAGGAAAATGAGGTATCGGATCGGTCTGTCGATATTACTGATGGGGGTGTTGTTTTCCGGAATCGCGTCGGCGGCGGGAGAAGAAGAAAAATCGCTCCGCGAGCGGGTCCGGGCATTGGAGGAGCGGTTGGGCAAACTCGACCGGGTGGAGGTGATCAAAAAGGTGACGGAGTCTGTCTGTCCGGACGGGGAGGTTTACGACACCCTTCCCCCCGGCGGGCGTTGTCCCGACGGGACGATCCCGGAAGAACGGGCCACCTTCAGAAAGATCCCCTTTTCACGCAGGGAATCGATCAGCGAGCGGATCGAAGCGGCCATCCTGGAGGCGGAGTCTAAGAAGGTAGCGGTGGGGGGATCCGCGCGGGGAATCGTGCAGCAGATCCTTCACGGCCGGGAGAGCGACCATCTTTTCAGCACGGGGTCGGTCGATCTCTTCTTTCTTTCGAGGCCGATGGTTTTCTCGACCTTCTTCCTCGACCTGGAGGCGACCGGCGGGGGCGGCCCGGATGAGACGGTGGCCAGCCGTTCGCGGCTCAATGCCGACGCGGAGACGCTGGGGGTGGGGGTCACCGATCAGGTGAAGGTGAGAGAGGCCTGGCTTTACTTTAAACTTCTGAGCGAACGGCTGCGAATCGTCGGCGGAAAGCTCGATCTGACCAATTACTTCGACCGGAACGCGGTCGCCAACGATGAGACGACGCGATTCCTCAATACCGCCTTCGTGAACAATCCATTGTTGAAACAGCCTCCAAACGGGCCGGGGCTGGCCCTTCTGTTTGAATCGCGGGGAGAGTTCACCGCCGGGGCCGCGATTCAATCTTCGAACAATTCGGCCTCCGCCATCTCCGAAAAGGTATACGCCGTCGCGGAACTCGGCCTCCGCACCCATCTTTTCTTCTCGAAAACAGGGAACGTCCGCCTCTGGGGGAGAACGGGAAGGCTCCCCGAATCGCTGGAGACAAAGACGTGGGGGGCCGGCGTCAGCGTCGATCAGCAGGTGACCCCGCGTGTTACCCTCTTTGCCCGGGCGGGGATCGGAAGGACGGAACGGGAGAGGGAGGCCGCCCATGCCTGGTCGACCGGCTTCGCCCTCCTCTCTCCCCTCCGGGCCTGGATTCGCGATCGGATGGGGGTCGCATTCAGCCGGCAGGCGGAGCCGGGCGGTTCTGAAAACATCGCGGAGGGATATTACCATCATTTTGTGAGCGACCGGCTTGCCGTTGCATTCGACTTGCAATGGCTTTTCTCTGGAATCCATTCGGCCACCGGTCAGAGGCAACGGCATGTTGTGGTTCCCGGGATCAGAACCACGATCGGATTTTAAACAATGTACAAAACAACCAATTTTAAATCAAAGATGAGGAGTAGAGATGTTGATAAAAAAAATGGCGATCGGTTTTACGTATTTCTTTCTCGTTCTTGCTTTTGTAAACGTTGATACCGGCTGGGCGGTGGAATCGGCCGCCGTCAATCTGGCCGCCTACGATCCGAAGACCCTCGCCTTCGTGGCCAACCGGGACTCCAGCGACATTGCGGTGATCGACACAAAAGAGGATCGGGTGGTGACCCGGATTCCCCTCGGCGAGTTCGCCAATCCCCACATGGCGATGCTCACCGGCGACGGGAAGAAGCTCCTGGTGACCGCCACCGGCCAAGACCGCTTTCTGGTGGTCGATCTGGCGACGCGGCAGATTACAAAAAGTGTTCAGACCGGCCGGGCGCCGGACCACTTCGATATCACCCCGGACAACCGGTTGGCTTATGTCGGAAATATCGAGGATGCCACCGTCTCGGTGATCGACCTGGAAAAAGGGATAGAGACCAAACGGTTCTCCGGATTTTTCGAGCCGCACGGCTTCAGCGTTCTCCCTGGCGGGGGGAAGGTCTATGTCTCCAACTTCGGAGCGCACGAGGTGAGGGCGATCGACATCCCCTCCCAGCAAATGGCGAAACGTCTGGCCGTCGGCGACGTTCATCGCGCCGCGATCCGGGACCCGGCGCGGTATCAAAGCGAGTTGAAGGGGATCGCCAATCCGACGCCGACGATCGACGGCCGTTTTATCTATGCGGCGGACGGCGATGCCGGCGTCGTCGGGATCATCGATACACAGACCGATCGGGTTGTGAAGACCTTGAAGGTCGGAGAGGCCCCCTGGCGCTCCTATGCCTCCCCGGACGGCCTCTTCATGTGGGTTCCCAACAATGGCGATGAAACCGTATCGGTCATCAACACGAAGACCCAGGAGGTGGTGACCACCCTGCAGGGAGGGGCGATGATGACGGGGGTGAATTTCGCCCAGGGAGGTAAGAAGGCTTACGTCATTAGCCAGGGAGACAGCGCGGTTTATGTCTATGACACAACCACCTTCAAGAAGGTCACCCGCATGAAGCTCGGAACCAACCTGGCATTGGAGACCGCGGCAACCACAGTCGATGGGCTGAAAGTCTACGTCGCTTCCTCCACCGACGATTCGGTTTATGTCATCGATTCGACGACAGACCAGGTCAAGAAGATCGCCAACGTCGGCCGCTTCCCCTGGGCGGTGACGATCCTCGGTTCGGCCAGCGCGAACTACTGCCATTAAGGAGCGGATGAAGCCGATGCCTTTCCTTCAACCTTCGCGCAGGATCGCGGCGTTCCTTTGCCTCTTTTCCCTGATCCTTCTCCGGGTCAGGCCGATCCTCGGTCAAACGCATGATCCGCCGGAGGGGAAAAGCCCGCGGCGGATCGTCTCGCTCACCCTCGGAAGCGACGAGATCCTCCTTTCCTTGGTCGACCCAAAACGGATCGTCGCCATCACCCATCTGGCGGTTGATCCGAAGGTCTCCCATGTCGCCGAGGCGTCGAAGGCAATCCCAAACCGGATTCAGGCGGGCCTGGAGCAGGTGGTGGCCCTCCGCCCCGACCGAGTGATCACCGCCAGCTATACCCCGGCCGATGTGGTGAATCAACTGAAGGAGGCGGGTCTTCCGGTGGAGCGGCTCGAATTCTTCCCCTCCGTCGACGGGATCAAACGGAATATCCGCGCGGTCGGCAAAGCGGTTGGAGAGGAGAAGCGGGCGGAGGCGCTCGTCGCCGAGATGGAGCGCCGGCTCCGGCAAATCGCAGAACGGGTTGCCGGATCGCGCAGGCCGACGGTCCTCTTTTACAGCCCGACCGGCGTCGTTGCCGGAAAGGGGACGACCTTCGACGAGATCGCCACCTTCGCCGGGGCGAGAAATCTGGCGGCGGTTGCCGGGATCGTCGGTCATCAAAAAATCTCGGCCGAGCGACTGATCGAACTCGACCCGGAGATCATCCTGGTCAGCGACTGGAACCCGGAAGAACCCGATTTCGACCGGAAGGTGATCAGCGATCCGGCGTTGGCCTCTCTGTCGGCGGTCCGGAACCGGCGGGTCGTCATCGTTCCGGAAAAAAACCTCTCGACCGTTTCCCAGTATATTGTGAATGGTGTGGAGGAGATCGCCCGCGTCATCCACCCGGAGCGATTCGCCCCTCCCGTGCAAGGCGATATAAAAATGACAACGCCATGAGTCAAGAAGTTTCGGCAATGACGCTGCGACGGGGCGGGTCGGCTCTCGTCGCCCGGCTCGGGTTCTTAGGCCTTCTCCTTCTCTTGCTCGCCGGGAGCATGATCGTGGCGGTGGCGATCGGAGCGGTGACGGTGCCGCTCCCGGTGGTGATCCGGTTGATCCTCAGCCGGCTTCCGTTCCTCGACCTGGGAGGATGGGATCGGTCGCAGGAGGCGATTATCTTGACGATCCGGCTCCCCCGTGTCCTCCTGGCGGCGTTGATCGGCGGCGGGTTGGCGATCTCGGGGGCGGCGCTTCAGGGACTCTTCCGGAACCCGATGGCCGATCCGGGGGTGATCGGCCTCTCCGCCGGAGCGGCGCTCGCCGCCGTCATCTCCCTGGCGACCGGTCTTGCCTTCCGTCACCCGCTGATCCTTCCGGGGTTCGCCTTCGTCGGCGCATTCGGAACGGCCGTTCTGGTCTACCGGATCGCCACACGCCACGGAAAGACACCGATCACCACCGTTCTTCTCTCCGGGATGGCGGTTGGGATCTTGATGGTCTCGCTCCTGTCGCTGGTTCTTTCGCGGGTGACGTCGGTGGCGGTGGTCGGGGAGATTCTTTTTTGGTTGATGGGAGGGCTCGACGCGCGGGGATGGATTCACCTCAAGGTCGCCGCCGGTCCGATCCTCTTCGGAAGCGGCGCCCTTCTCTTCTTCTCCCGGGACCTCAATTTGCTTTCATTGGACGGGGAGGAGGGGGCGGCGGCGCTCGGCATGGAGGTCCGCTTGGTTCAACGATGGCTTTTGATCCTCTCCTCGCTCATCACCGGCGCCGCGGTCGCATTCACCGGGACGATCGCCTTCGTCGGCCTGATTATTCCCCATGTCATCCGGCTTCTGATCGGTCCCGATCACCGGATCCTTCTGCCGGCGGCATTTCTGGCGGGAGGGGCTTTTCTGGTGGGGGCCGATCTCCTCGCCCGGACGGCGATCGCGCCGGAGGAGCTCCGATTGGGAACGATCACTTCGCTGATCGGCGTCCCTTTCTTTCTCTATCTTCTCCATAAGGGAATTCATCAATATGCGGAGTGAGCCGGGCGTTATCGCCGTCAAGAAGGTCTCCTTTTCAAGAGGGGGAAAGACCGTTTTAAAAGAGATCGAACTGACGGTCGGAACGAACGAGTTGATCGGCCTGATTGGACCGAACGGCGCCGGAAAATCGACGTTGCTCAAGCTCTTGGCCAAGCTCCTGATCCCGGCCCAGGGGACGATTCTGTTGGAGGGGCGAGACCTCAACGGTTGGGACCGGCGGGGACTGGCGAAAAAAGTGGCCTATCTCTCCCAACGCCCGTCGATCCAAGACCCTTTCCCCTGCAGAGAGGTAGTCCTCCTCGGACGATATGCCCACCTGGGACGGTTCGAGAGGGTCTCGGAGAACGACCGGCGAGCCGCCGAAGGGGCGATGGCGCGGACGGCGACGACCCCCCTGGCGGAGCGGTCGATCACCCACCTCTCGGGAGGAGAGCTTCAGCGGGTCCTCCTTGCCCGAACCGTGGCGCAGGGGGCGAAGCTTCTTTTGCTGGACGAGCCGACGGCGAATCTCGATCCGCGGCACCAGCTCGGCGTCATGGAGCTGGTCGCCTCCCTTGCCCAAGAAGAGCGGTCGGTGGTGATGGCGCTGCACGATCTCCCGCTGGCGGCCCGTTACTGCCGCCGGCTGGTCTTGATCTCTCAGGGGGAAATCGTTGCGGACGGCCCGCCGCAGGCGGTATTGACGGAAGAAAACCTCCGACGGGTCTACGGCATTGAAGTCGAAATCACCACCCATCCTGCCGACGGATATCCGATCGTCAGGGTGGTCTCGGTCATCCCGGAAGGGAGATAAAAGGTCATAGATGCGCCGGAAACCGCTCCTCTTTCTCCTCTTTTCGATCACGCTTCACACCGGACTCCTCTGGGGGATCTCCCTTTCCCTTCATCCGGGGGAGAACAAGGAGAAAGGGATCGTCGTTGATCTGATTGCTTCCAACGGGGAGGCCCTTGGGAAAGGGGGACCCCCCGGAGCCGGCGGACCGGCCGGACCGCTTGTACCCCCCCGTCGTCCAAAAACAAGAAAGATCCCCACGAAGGCGGAGAAGAGAGCCGATCGTCCCGCACCGCCACAGACGCCGCCGGCGCCGCCGGAAGGGGTACTCTCTCCCTCCGGGGTGACGGCGGAACCGGCGGGAGATCCGGCAGCGGACCGGTCGGAAGGGCCTCTCTCCCCGAATCAGGAATCGGAAGGATCGGATGATCTCTCTTCCCCGGGAGGAACCTCTTTTGGAGAAGGCACCTCCACTGGAGCAGGCTCCGGAGGGTTCGGAGGTTCGGGGGAGGAATCGATCGGCCAAGGGGGAACCGCTTCTCGTCTGATCCCGCCCCAACCCGATGGAAAGTCGAATCCAAAACCGCGTTATCCCGATGCGGCGCGGATCGAGGGAAAAGAGGGAACGGCCCTCCTGAAGGTGACCGTTCTTCCGACCGGCCGGGTCGGCGAGGCGCTGATCGAGCGCTCTTCCGGTCATCCCGATCTCGACCAGGCTGCCGTCGAAGCGGTTGCGCGATGGACCTTTTCCCCGGCCCGGCGGGGGGAAACACCCGTCGTCGCATCGGTCCGCCTGCCGGTGGCGTTCTCCCTCCGGGAACCATGACGTTTATTTGACACCCCTTTGACAGGATGCTAGAATCGGCCCGCTTTGATTCCCCCCCCTTTTTATTTTAATTAAAGGAGTCTCCTACGAACGATCGATTTCTAAAAGCCTGCCGGCGGGAGCCGGTCGATTTTACCCCGGTCTGGTTCATGCGTCAGGCGGGACGTTACATGAAGGAGTTTCGAGAGATCCGGGCGAAACACTCCCTTCTGACGGTCTGCAAAACGCCAGAACTCGCCGCCGAGGTGACCTTCCAACCGATCCGCCGCTTCAACTTCGACGCCGCGATCATCTTCGCCGACATCCTCCTCCCGCTGGAGCCGATGGGGCTTCAACTGGAGTTCGTCAAGGGGGAGGGCCCCGTCATTCATAATCGGGTGAAGGATCAAAAAGGGGTCGAAGCGCTCCGGCCGGTGGTTCCGGAGGAGAGCCTCGGCTATGTGATGGAGGCGATCCGGCAGGTGCGGCGGGAATTAAAGGTCCCGCTGATCGGGTTTGCCGGGGCGCCGTTTACACTGGCGAGTTATATGATCGAGGGAGGGAGTTCCCGAAACTACATCGACACGAAAAAAATGATGTACGCCGCCCCCGAGGTCTGGGACCTGTTAATGACCAAGCTGGTCCGGGTTCTTTCTGACTATCTTCTGGCGCAGGTGAAGGCGGGGGCGCAGACGCTTCAGATCTTTGACAGTTGGATCGGCGCCCTCTCCCCCGGAGATTATCGACGGTACGTCTTCCCCCATATGAAGGCCCTCTTCGCTGCGCTTCAGGGTGCGGGAGTTCCGTTGATTCATTTTGGGACCGGGACGGCAACCCTTCTTGAAATGCAGAAAGAGGCGGGAGGGGATGTGATCGGCCTCGACTGGCGGGTCAATTTGGATGAGGGATGGAGGCGGTTGGGATATGACGTCGCCGTTCAAGGAAACCTCGACCCGGTCACCCTCTTCGCACCCCTCCCGGAAATCGAAAAACGGGTCGATGATATTCTTCGGCGGGCGGCAAACCGTCCCGGCCATATCTTCAACCTGGGGCATGGCATCCTCCCGGAGACGCCGATCGACCATGTCGAGGCGGTCATCGAGATGGTGCATCGAAAGAGCTCCCGGTAGAGGCCGACATGAAGGTTCCTTCCGAACAAAAGATCGCCGTCCTTCTGATGGCCCACGGGGGTCCCGACTCGCTCGATGACATTGAGCCGTTCCTCCGCCACATCATGAAAGAGCGGGTGCCGTCGCCCGAAGTCGTCGCCCAGATCAAGGAGCGCTACCGGTTGATCGGGGGGAAATCGCCGCTCCTGGAAATCACCCGGCAACAGGCCGCTGCACTCGATGCCGAGCTAAACAAAAGAGCCCCCCGTTTCCAGGTCTACATCGGGATGCGCCATTGGTCTCCGTTTATAAAAGATACCGTCCAACAGATTCTTCAAGATCAACCGGCCCATCTGATCGCCATCAGCCTCGCCCCACACTACTCCAAGTTGAGTGTGGGGGCCTACATCCAGGCGCTCAAAACGGCGATTGCCGACCTGTGCGTACTTTCCGTTCCTACCTCCAAGTATTTCCCGAAGGTCATGATCACCGATGATTTCTCCGCTGCCGGAAGCAATCTCCCGACCACCTTCGTTGAAACCTGGTACGACCAACCGCTGCTGCTCGACGCCTTCGCGAAAAAGGTAAAGGAGGCGCTTGCCGCCTATCCGGAAGCAACCCGCGCGTCGGTTCCGATTCTTTTCACCGCCCACTCCCTCCCGGAGCGGATCCTGGCGGAAGGAGATCCTTATCCGAAAGAGCTTGCGGCGACGGTTGCCGGGATTGTTCAACGGCTGGGACCGGTCGATCACCGCTTCGCCTATCAGAGCCGCGGGATGATCCCCGGCAAATGGCTCGGCCCGGAGGTCGATGAGGTCCTCAATGAGATGGCATCCCGTGGAGAGCGGCATCTCCTGATCGCCCCCGTCGGGTTCGTCTGCGACCATGTCGAGATCCTCTACGACATCGACATCCTCTACAAGCAGACCGCCAAGGAAAAGGGGATCGAACTCCGCCGAACCGAATCACTCAACGCCTCCCCCCTGTTTATTCAATCCCTCGCCGCCGTCGTTCACGCCCATCTGCCGTAGCGCGTCCACCCGATGTCCTTCTGTGACACCGTTCTTATCTCGTTACAACAATTTTGTTCAACAGGCCCTAAAGTGAATTTCATAGACCTGGCCCCGGTCTTATATTTGATGTGACGCGATTCGGGACCTTGTCGCATCACCAGCGTTCTGATATATTCAGACTGACAGGAGAAATCTTATCGTATCAGGAGTGAAATGATGAAAAATTATCGGTTCTCCGTGGTGATTGAAAAAGATCAAGAGGGCCATGTTGCCTTCTGTCCGGAGCTTCAGGGGTGTTATACGCAAGGCGAGAGTTACGAGGAGGCATTGAAAAATATGAAAGATGCGATCCGTCTCCATGTGGAAGATCGACTGGAGGCCGGCGAGGAGATTCCCCAATTGGAGTCGGTCAGCCTCACCTCTCTCGAAGTCGCAGTATGACTGAGAAGTTCCCTCGGGTCTCCGCTGCCGAAGTCATCCGGGTACTGGAGAGAGCGGGATTTTCCCTTGCCCGGCAAAGTGGAAGCCATAAGATATACAAAAATAAAGCGGGAAGAAGAGCCACCGTTCCCTATCACACGGGGAAAATCCTCCATCCCAAGATCCTAAAAAATATTCTGCGAGATGCCGATCTCACCGTGGAAAAATTTCAGAAGTTGTTGAAGTAACGGATCGTGGATACCGGGCCGTACCAGATCGATGTCCAAGCGGTGGCGACAAATTTCTAATACCCAATCCATAGACCTGGCCCCGGCTTTACTCGCCGCCGTCGTCCACGCCCATCTGCCGTAGTCCGTCCACCCGATGTCCCTCTGTGACACCGTTCTTATCTCGTTGCAAGAATTTTGTTCAACAGGCCCTAAAGTGAATTTCATAGACCTGGTCTCGATTTCTTAGGAGCCTCCTCTATGAACTGAGGAGCGCTTCCGCCGATGTGGTCCCAGGGCGCCTTGTCCGACACCCATGTGTGCATTTCGATTTGAACACCAGGGTCACCGTCGACTGTGCCGAGTGTTACACCATGCACCTTGTTGTCAAACATGCCGCACAGAGTAGAACCACAGATACGACAGAACGCGAGGCCCCAGCCTTTCGCAGAAGTGTATTTAGTTAGTTCGTCCTCGCCAATGACCCAGATGAACTTGCTACCGTCCGCGATCTCAGAGTAGGCCGATGATGCGCCGCTGAATGCCTTACGACAGTTCGAACAGTGACATGCGCTCGCACGATCAAGCGCTCCATCAATTTTGTAGCGGACTGCACCGCAAAAGCACCCACCCTCAATCATTACTCATCACTCCTGATCTGCCGCCTAATGCCGGGGCTGAGCCGCCGCGAGCGTAGCGAGCGGTCGGTTTCGTGCCCCTGGTTCTCCCGCAGCGGAGAAAAAAAGGTGCCAGGTCTATAAAATTGACTTTAGACCGGTGCTTGTTCATTTCGAATGCCCCAATTTCCTAGACCCCCACGGCATTACCCCTGACGCCATTCTATCGGGCGGCCTCTCATCTGGTGGAGACGGAGGTGAAAGACGCTCTGAGCGTGTGAGGCTGTGAATCAATCCTCTCCCGTCGTTGAGGCATTGACGCAGCCGTCCCTATGTTCGATGGCGGATCAGGAGTATAATGAACTCCTCCTGATAGGCTCTAGGAGGGACGACACCATGTTCAGAGGGACCATTCTGATCATCACCAAAGAACGCCGCCTTTTCTCTTTCCTGAAAGAGACGTTGATGAAGGAAGGTTACGGCGTTGAAGGGGTCCACGACAGCGATCGACTTCTCAAACAGTGGGAAGGAAGGGAGATCATCTGCTTATACGATCTGTTGATCTTTGATTCGAGGATGGAAGGGATCTCCTGGCAGGAGCTCCTTGAGCGGATCGGCACGATCCATCCCCGGCAGGCGGTTCTGATCCTCACGCCACCCGCATCCCGGGCGGCGGCAATCGCAGCCAAGAAGGCGGGGGCGTTTGATTACGTCGTCCTCCCTTTTAAGGAAGAAGAGTTGATCGTCACCGTCCACAAGGCGTTCGACCGGATTCGGCTTCAGAAAGAGGTGATCCGTCTCAGGAAAGAGGTCCTCAAGGAGTACCGGTTTTCGAATATTGTCGGCAAGAGCAAGGAGATGCGGGAGGTCTTCGAATTGATCCGACGGGTCGCCGACAGCACCGTGAACATTCTCATCTCCGGGGAAAGCGGGACCGGAAAGGAGCTGGTGGCGAAGGCGATCCACTACAATAGCCCCCGAAGAGACCAACCCTTCATTGCGGTCAACTGCGCCGCCATCCCGGAAACCCTCCTCGAAAGCGAACTGTTTGGCCACGTTCGGGGCGCCTTCACCGACGCCCGGATCGACAAAAAGGGGATGTTCGAGGAGGCCCACGGCGGCACCCTTCTCCTCGACGAAATCGGCGAGATTCCCCTTGGTCTTCAGCCGAAACTCCTTCGCGCCATCGAGGAGAAGGCGGTCCGGCGGGTCGGTTCGACTAAGACCGTCCCAATCGACATCCGGATCCTCTCCGCCACCAACCGGGGTCTGATGGAAGAGGTCAAGGCAAAACGGTTCCGGGATGACCTTTACTACCGGATCAACGTCTTGGAGATCGCCCTCCCCCCCTTGCGGAAACGCCGGGAGGATATCCCGCTTCTGGCGGGGTACTTTTTGAAAAGAATCGCCGGTGCCCGGCGGAAAGAGATCAACGGCTTCACCGATGCGGCAACGAATCTTCTCCTCGAATATCCTTGGCCGGGAAACGTCCGGGAACTGGCGAATGCCGTCGAACGGGCGGTCACCCTTGCTCGGAGCAACCGGATCGACCTGGAAGACCTTCCCCCGGTCATGACCGGGGGAGACGAGGATCAACGGCTCCTCAACCAGATTGGTTCCAAGATCGGTTCCCTCGCCGATTTCGAAAGGGAATATGTCCAACGGGTGCTTCAACAGGTGGGGGGAAACAAGTTGAAGGCGGCCCAAATCTTACAGATCGACCGGAAGACCCTTTACCGAAAGCTGCGCGAAAAGGCAAAATAGCCGACCGAATGACCGCCGCAAAACACTGTCCCCTTTTTCCTCAGTTGGGGATTTTTTGCCACACTCTTTCTCTCGTCACCCCGCCATCTATTTTGAAAATCGATTCAAAACATTGAGAAAATCGCAACCATCCCCGTTGGTCCCTCTTTTGCTCCATTTATCTGAGAGAAACAGAAACGTAACTATATCAGGTTGTCTAGATTTTGCTCCAGGGCAAGGTGCCCACCCCGAAAAGCAGGCTTTTCGGGGACCCCGGCGAGGAGCGCAGAACCGCAGCGGATGTGTCTATACGTGAGGATTCGAGCACCGCAGCAACGCCGCCATGGAGCAAAAGATGGGCGACCTGAATAGTTACACGGAAACAGTTCGTTTCCAAAAATGAGGGGAGGGATTAACAATGAAACGGTTAAAAATGGGAAAACGGCTTATTGGAGGAATCACCCTTGGAATGATCCTCTTTTTAACGGGACTTTTCTCCGAAGCGGGTGAGGTCAAATTTTTGAAGATCAAGCAGCTGAACGCGCAGCAGGAGATGGGAAGCGCGATCATGGAATCAGGACGGCTTGCTTGGAGTGATGGCCGGATCCAGGAACAGCTCGGAAAGGTGATTCGTGATGCCGGTCCGGGAGGAAGCATCGACCAAGCCCTGCTCGGAAAAGGAATTTCGGAGGCCGCTTCTTTCAAATGGCTGGCCGGCCTCTCCCAGGAGAAACTGGGATCGGCCCTTCTGAATACCGCCATGATCATTTCCAAAGATGCCGCGATTTTGGGGAAAGAAGCGATTCAGGAGCGGACCGGGGCGATGATTCAGGCGGATGGCCGACATGGATGGGTCGCCTCCGAGGAGGCGAAGGCGTTTGCCGCAGCCAAGGTCGCATCGCTCCAGGAAGAAGAGGGGAAAATCATTCAAAAGAACGCCCGATTCCGTTGGGCGGAGGAAGAGGTGGTTGCGACTGTCGGAACAGCCGTTTTGTCTGGAAAAGTCTCCGGGCCGATTCCAAACGAGGTTCTCTACCCCTTTCGTTCAGCGGTTGGGTTCGAGGGGGAAGGGACGCTTCGCACGGCGCTGGTCTTGATGGAAGCTGAAAAGGGAACGCCGCTGACACGTCTCCTCCCGGAGCCGGTCGCGCCCAGTGCAACGGGTGTCTCCAAATATTCGCGGATCGAATGGAGGGGATGGGGCGCCCTCGCTTCCCTGCTTGGCTTTGCATGGGCGATGGCGATGTTCTCATACACCCTGATCGATCTCGATCGGGCCTCGGCGGAAAAGGCCAAGGAGATGAAGAAAGAGATGGAAACAGTGGTCTTTCGGAAAGCGGCCTGAGAGGCCGTGGCGCAAGGTGGCCTGACAAGTTGACATACTGACATCCCGGTGCAGGAGTGATTGCAGTGCGCTCCTGCACCTGATCCGCCCTCTCGTGTCCCCTCGAATTGGAGCAAGAGGGAAGCCGGTTTTAGATTTTTGCAAAGATTAAAAAATAGAGGTCCGAGATGCCCAAACCCCCTCTCCCGAAACCGCATGAGATCAAGGCCTTACTCGGCCAGTATGTGATCGGGCAGGAGCGGGCGAAGAAGGTTCTCTCCGTGGCCGTCTACAACCACTACAAGCGGATTCTTCTCTCGAATAACGTGGTTCCCGTTGCTACCTCCGGTTTACGTTTTCACCTTCAACCATTCCCAGAAGGTCACAACCATTCCCTGGAGGTCACGGTGCAGAAAGGAAATATCTTGTTGATCGGACCGACCGGGACGGGGAAGACATTTCTGGCGGAGACCCTGGCCCGGACGGTCGGGGTTCCCTTTTCGATCTCCGATGCAACGACGCTGACCCAGGCCGGCTATGTCGGCGAAGATGTCGAGAATGTGATCCTCCGGCTTCTTCAGGCGGCGGATGGAAAAATTGAGGCTTGCGAGCGGGGGATCGTCTACATCGATGAGATCGACAAAATCGCCCGAAAGAGCGACTCCCCCTCGCTCACGAGGGATGTCTCCGGGGAAGGGGTACAGCAGGCCCTCCTGAAGATGGTGGAGGGGAGCGTTGTGAACGTTCCTCCGCACGGGGGACGGAAACATCCGGAGGAGAAGTATATTTCGATCAACACCCGCCATATCCTTTTCATCTGCGGCGGGGCCTTTGAGGGGCTCGACCGGATCGTCGGCCGGCGGCTTCAGAAGAAGGCGATCGGCTTCGGGAAGGAGGCGCCGATGAATGAATCCGCTTCCTCAATGATCCTTCCCGATGATCTGATTCGGTTTGGGATGATTCCGGAGTTTCTGGGACGGTTCCCGATCATCACCACCCTCGATGCGTTGAGTGAAACCGATCTGATTCGCATTTTAACAGAACCCCAAAATGCCCTGATCCGGCAGTATGAAAAACTGTTCTCCCTGGAAGGGGTGACCCTCCGTTTTTCAGGGGAGGCCCTTCAAACCGTCGCCCGGCGGGCCATTCTCCTCGGCACGGGGGCAAGGGGGCTTCGGTCGATCCTGGAAGCGCTCCTCCTCGACGTCATGTACGAACTCCCGATGCGAAGCGGCCATCGGGAATATCTGATCGATGAAAAAGAAGTCAACCGCCTTCTCGCGTCTCACGACGAGGAAAGACGGGAAGCGGTTTAATGTAGTGTCTCCCGTTCGTAGTGGGCGTGTCGAACCATGAACGGAACCCAGTGAAGTGGTTCACCCTTCGACATGGCTCAGGGTGAACGGGATATGTAAGTATATTACTGAAACACTCCTCCCATCAAAAAACACCCCTTTCGTGGGGTTGCCTCTCTTTTCCTTTTCCCGCAAAATGACCCCATCGTCGGGTTGATTTACCCCGAGACCGCATCAAATACTCGCCAATCGTTCGACAAGCCGGGAGGGAAAAGGCGATGCCGTGTAAAAAAATCGATCGGAAAGGGTTATGGGGGGTGGTTTTGGCGGCAGGGGAAGGGAAACGGATGGACTCGTTCATCCGTTCGGTCTACGGCATCTCCTCTCCGAAACAATATGTCGCCTTCACCGGCGAGCACTCCCTCCTTCAACAGACGCTTCATCGGATCGCACCCCTCATTCCTGTCGAGCGGACCCGGATCGTGGTCGATCCGAAACATATCCGGGAGATCCGATCGCAGCTCTCGCATCTCCCGGAAGAGACCCTTCTCTTCCAACCCCATAACCGGGAGACCGCCCCGGGGGCGCTCCTCCCCCTGATCCATATCGCCCGGCTCGATCCGGAAGCCCGCGTCGCCTTTTTCCCCGCCGATCACTTTATCCATGAGGAAGAACGGTTCATGCGCTACGTCGGCATGGCCGACGAGGTGATCCATCATCACCCCGACCAGATCGTCCTCCTTGGGATTCGCCCGGACGGCCCCGAGGTGGAGTATGGATGGATCGCCCCCGGAGAACCGATCGATGAAATCAATGGGATCAAGGGGGTCCGGCGGGTGGCCCGCTTCTTGGAAAAACCGGCGCGGGAAGTTGCCGCCGATTTCTTCCAACGGGGATATCTCTGGAACACCTTCGTCTCGGTGATGCGGGCAAGCACCCTGATCGATCTGGCCCGGCGTCACCTCCCCCACATCTGGAAGCGCTTCGAGCGGATGAAGGGGCTGATCGGAACCGATCTTTCCGGCGTAACGATGGCGCGGGAATACGAGGCGATGGCGCCGGCGACCCTCTCGCATGGCATCTTCGAGCGCTCCCCCGACCGGATCGTTGTCTTAGAGGTGGAAGGGGTTTATTGGAGCGATTGGGGAAACGGCCACCGCGTTCTCCATACCCTCCGGCAGCTTGGCAAGGCGTCGCGATGGGAAAAGGAGCGGGCGGTCCACCTGGAGGCGTGGGAGAAAAGCCGTCCGGCATAAGAAAAACGAGAAAGTTTCATACGGCATCGACAAACGGAAACCAGGACAGCAAAGGAGGTCGTGATGAAGTGCCTGAGATGCAAAGGGTGGTTGGTGAGAGAACGGGTCTTTACGCGGGAGGGGGGGATGTCGATGGCGCGATGTGTTTACTGCGGCGACCTGATCGACCCGATCGTGATTCAAAACCGGCATCGGCCCGCCCCCCGTGCCCGGGGAGAGCGGCACTACCGGATGGCGGGGGTTCACTAATCCGGCGGAGCCGGCAGGGGCGACCGGCCGGTCACCCCTGCCTCCGGGACGTGGAGGGCGGCCACGGAAAAAATCTTTGAAACAAGGGTGGCTCGATTGTGGACCCCCATTTTATGATAGATTTTTTTAAGATGTCCTTTGACCGTCAGTTCGCTGATGAAGAGCCGGTCGGCGATCTCCTTGTTGGGGTCTCCCTGGCAGAGGCACTTGATTACGTCGACCTCCCGGTCGGAGAGGCCGACCTCTTCCTGAACCTTTTTCATGTCGATGACCCGGTCGCCCACTTCGTTCCGGATTACCCAATGGTTCTGGAGGCGGAGCATCCGTTTCTCGATCGCCAGGCGAACCGCTTCGACCAACTTCGGCAGATCGTCCTTTGACTTCTCAAGATAGTCGAAGGCTCCTTCCCGCCGGAGCGCTTGGATCGCCGTCGACATCGAGGCGCGGCCGGTCAGCATGATTGCGACGATCTCCGGATCGATTCGGAGGGCCTCCTTCAATACCTCGATGCCGTCGACCTTGGGGAGGTAAATGTCGAGGATCAAGACGCCGGGATGGGTGAAACGCCGATGGAGGAAATCGATCGCCTCCTGGCCGTCGCGGGCGACTTCGATCGGATTGCAGATGCCTCCTTTCTTAAGCGATCGTTGGATGATCTCGATATCGGAGGGACTGTCCTCTACCAGAAAAATGGGGATCGTCCCTTTATCGGCCTGCATCGGAGACCTCCTTTGGCAAAGTGTGAAAAAATGTCGGGCTGTGTTCGGCGGGGTTTGAAGAAATAAGGCGATTATAGTGAAGTCCCCTCTCCTCTGTCAAACGACCGATTGTCCGACCGGTTGTCTTGACCCCGTTTTTATTGATATGATTTGCCGCAGGATGTGAGCAGCCGCATGGAAGAGCATGATTGGATCAAAGAAACCCTGATGAAAGGGTTTGGCCTTTTTGATGCCGTCCCCGATGCGATCGTCATCACCGACCGGAACGGACGGATCACCTGGGTCAACGCCGAGACGGATCGGCTCTTTGGTTATCTTCGGGAGGAGCTGATTGGCCAACCGGTCGAGATTTTGCTGCCGGAGCGATTTCGAGAGGCGGATCTCGGCCATCAGACAGGTTATCAGCAAGCGCCGCGCAAGCGGCCGATGGGGGCGGGCCTCGACCTGGCGGGGCGCCGGAAAGACGGGAGCGAATTCTCCGTCGAGATCGGTTTGAATCCAATCGAAACCGAGGAGGGGCGGTGCATTCTGAGCATCATCCGGGATATCACCGAGCGGAAACGGATCGAGGCGCGACTGCATGCGAATGAGGAGCGGTTCCGTCTCCTCACCGAAAATGCCCAAGACATCATCTACCTTTATCGAATCGTTCCGGCTCCCCGGTTTGAGTATGTCAGCCCCGCCGTTGAGACGATCCTGGAGTACACCCCGGAAGAGTTCTACGCCGATCCCTATTTGGGGTTAAAGGTGATCCATCCCGACGACGCCCCCCTTCTAAAAAACCTGGTCGTTTCCCTTCCCACCCTCGAAAACGCGATTGTTCTCCGGTGGATGCGGAAAGACGGAACAGTCGTTTGGATGGAACAACGGAACACCCCCCTTTACGATGAGCAGGGAACCTTGATTGCGATCGAGGGGGTGGCCCGCGACATCACCGAACAGAAGCGGCACGAGGAACTCCTGATGGCCCAAAAGGGACTGCTCGAAGAAAAGGTTCGGGAGATGGACGATTTTATCCATGTCGTCTCGCACGACCTGAAAGAACCACTCCGGGGAATCGAGGCCTTCTCCGGATTTCTGGAGGAAGATTATGGCCTTCTCCTCGACAGCCAGGGAAGACAGCATATCGCGTTTATCAAAAACGCGGCAGTCCGAATGAAGGACCTGATCCATGACCTTCTCGCCATCGCCTCCATCTCCGGAAAGACCCCCCCGCTTCAGGCGGTCGATCTCAACCGGATCATCGCCCGGATTGAAAACGATTTGCAGTTTGCCATCGAGGAGAAAGGGGCGAAGATCGATCGGAGCATCTCCTTCCCGACCGTCCTCTGCGACCCGGTCCGGATCGGCGAGGTCTTCAAAAATCTCGTTTCGAACGCCATTAAGTTCAACACCGGTCCGGCCCCCCGTGTCGAACTCGGCTTTCGGAAAGAGGGGGAGGTCCATCTCTTTTGGGTGAAGGACAATGGCATCGGGATCGACCCCCGTTATCACGAACGGATCTTCGACCTCTTCGAGCGGCTCCATCCGCAAGAGGCATTCGAGGGGACCGGCGCGGGGCTTGCCATCTGTAAGAAGGTCATCGAGGGGTACGGCGGGAAGATCTGGATCGAATCCGAGCTTGGGAAAGGGAGCGCCTTTTTCTTCACCCTTCCGAACCAGCAAGGCCCAAGGGAAGACCCAAGACTGCCGACATGAAGATAGCGAGAGACCGGCTTTGCCGGTTCGAGCGCGGGGCGTGGGGTCATGGTTCGACGGGCTCACCATGACCGGTCATCCTGAGCCTGTCGAAGGGCCGGAGAGTCCCCCCATATGAAAGAGACGAAAGATGACACATCATCACAGCCATTTGGAGCCAGTGAAGATCCTTCTGGTGGAGGACCACCTTCAAGACATTGAGATCACCCGGAGGGCCTTCGCCAAGGGGAAGGTGAAGAACGAACTGATTGTCGTCCGGGATGGAGAGGAGGCGCTCGATTATCTCCATCGCCGGGGCCGATATCAAGACCCGGCCCTCTCCCCCCGCCCCGGAATGATCCTCCTCGACCTCAATCTCCCCAAGATCGGCGGGATGGAGGTCCTTCAGGAGATCAAGCGGGATGAAGTTCTCCGGACCATCCCGGTGATCGTCCTGACCGCCTCGCCGAGGGAGGAGGATGTGACCCGGAGTTATGACCTGGGGGTCAACACCTATATCCAGAAACCGGTGGAGTTCGACAATTTCATGCGGGTGGTCAACGCCGTTCAAGAATATTGGATTATTATCGCCTCTCTCCCTCCCCCTTCTCCTTCTGGTTGAAGGGGGGATGACCTCACGGTTCAGTCAGGTATCCAACACTGGAAAGTAAATACCAAAACAGGCCACTACCAAGGAGGAAACCATGAAAAAAAGTGTGATTGGAAAAGACGAGACGCTTCCCCCCGCCGATGTTACCGGATCGTCGATGAACGACGACCGGGCTTTTCATCAGCGGATTTCGGAAAAAGCCTACGAACTCTATGAAAAAAGAGGGCAGCACCACGGTTATGACCTCGATGATTGGCTTTCGGCGGAGCGGGCCATCTTGACCGGACGGGCGGAGAAGATCGAGGTCAAATCCTCCCCCGCTCCCCAGCCGGCCCCCGGGCAGAAGGCCGGCCTCAAGCGAAACAGCCGGCAGAGGGCTGCGTCTTAAATAAGGAGGTTATCCAGATGGCAAGGAATCGAATCGGGGAAAAAACCTTCATCTTCTTTTTACTCTTTGTCTCGGTCTCGTCGGCTGTTGCACAGGAGATCGATCTGATCAAGGAGGCGAACAAATTTTTCAAACCGCTCCCCGATCGGATGACCTCCCCCCCGGACAATCCGACCACTCCGGAAAAGGTCCAACTGGGGCAGATGCTCTTCTTCGAGCCCCGTCTCTCGAAGAGCGTGTCGATCAGTTGCAACAGTTGCCACAACCTGGCCACCGGCGGGGTCGACAATCTCCCGACCTCTCTCGGGCATCTCGCTCAGTTGGGGGGAAGGAATTCTCCCACCGTGCTGAACGCCGGGTTGCAGTTTGCTCAATTCTGGGACGGCCGCGCCCCTTCGCTTGAAGAACAGGCGAAAGGCCCGATCCTCAACCCGGTCGAGATGGCGATGCCCGATCAGGAGATGGTTCTCTCCCGTCTTCGGACCATTCCGGAATATGTCGCCCTTTTTAAGAAGGCGTTTCCCACCGACAAGGAGCCGCTGACCTATGACAACATCGCCAAGGCGATTGCCGCCTTCGAGCGGACGTTGCTTACCCCCTCCCGGTTCGATGATTTCCTCAAGGGAAAGGTCGACGCGCTCGACGCAACCGAAAAGCAGGGGCTCAAACTGGTGATCCAGAAGGGGTGCATTGCCTGCCACAACGGGGTCGGGGCCGGCGGCGGGATCTTCCAGAAGTTCGGTCTCCAAGGGAGATATGATTTCAGCGACGATCCGGGGCGGGAGAAAATCACGAAGAAGGAGCAAGACCGCTACGTCTTCAAGGTCCCCCTCTGGCGGAACGTCACCCGGACCGCCCCCTATTTTCATGACGGCTCGGTCTGGGATCTCCGCGAGGCGGTCCGGATCATGGGCCGGTTGCAGCTTGGCCTCCAACTCAAGGAAGACGAGGTCGACCCGATCGTGGCGTTCCTCCATTCCCTGGAGGGGACCGTTCCGGAAGAGGCGCTCAGGCTGCCGATTCTCCCGACAGCGACCCTCGCCACCCCGAAACCGGTTTTCAAGTAAGTCTTCAAGCCTATCCGATCGAGAGGGTTCCCCGGCAGGCAATTCCCGCCGGGGAACCCTCTCAGGGTCCGAAAAACACTTCCCCTTCCCTCCGCCATACAGCTCAAGAACCGAACGCTCCGTTCAAAACACCCCTTTCGTGGGGTTGTTCTTCTTGATCAGTTTGATCTAACATAAAAAAGCTGGAACCTCAAAGAAGGGAGACCATCATGAAAATAAACCACGACTGGACGCGAGTCGCCTGGATCATGCTTGGATTATCGATCGGTATCCCCTTGGCGGCGGAGGCCGCCGGCGATGCTTCGAAAGGAAGGCCAGTTTATGAAAAATATTGTCTCCTCTGCCACGGACCGGAGGGAAGGGGAGACGGGCCGCAAGGTCAACTGATGAAACCGCCGGCGGCGAACTTCAAGACGCCCGAAAGCAGGAAAAAAACGGATGCCGAACTTCTCAAGACCATTCGGGAGGGCCACCCCGACAGTGCAATGACCCGCTGGAAAGGGATCTTGACCGAAGAACCGGAGATGCTAAATCTCCTCGCCTATATCCGGAAACTCGGCGGCCCGCCGGAGAAGGGATTGTAAAACCAAACATTCGACTGATTTACAGGAGGAAAAACGATGGCGCGTATCGTAATTATCGGAGCCTCGATTGGCGGGCTTCCCGCCGCTTATGAATGCAAGGCGCTCCTTGGGAAAAAGCATACGGTCACGGTTTTATCCAATGTCGACTTTTTTCATTTCGTCCCTTCGAATCCCTGGGTCGCCGTCGGCTGGCGGACCCGAAAGGAGATCAGCTTTCCGCTGGCCCCCATTCTCCAAAAAAAGGGGATCGAATTCGTTCACGCGGCGGCGGAGCGGATCGAGCCGGAGCGAAACCGGGTGATTACCTCAAAGGGGGCGGTCCCCTACGACTATCTAATTATTGCCACCGGACCGAAGCTGAACTTCGCCGCCATCCCCGGCCTCGGACCGAGCGGACAAACACAATCGGTTTGCACCGTCGACCACGCGGAACAGGCATGGGGGACCTATCAGGGTTTCCTCAAAGATCCCGGTCCGATCGTCGTTGGCGCGACGCAGGGGGCTTCTTGCTTCGGGCCGGCTTACGAAATGGCGTTTATTCTTGATGCCGATTTGCGGAAACGGCGGTTGAGGAAAAAGGTTCCTATCACGTTTGTAACGCCCGAACCGTATATCGGCCACATGGGACTCGCAGGGGTCGGCAAGTCACGGCGACTGATGGAGGACGAGTTCGCCGAGCATGGAATGACCCCGATCATCAACACGGCAATCAAAGGAGTTGAACCGGGAAGGCTCCGTTTGGAAAACGGCCAAGAGATCCCGTTTCGGTACGCCATGTTCATTCCCCCCTTCGCCGGGGTCGATGCGGTCGCCGGAACATCCGGCCTCTGTAATCCGAAAGGCTTCGTGAATATCGATTCCTATCAGGCCAACCCAACCTACAAAAATATCTATGCCGTCGGTGTTTGCGTGGCGATCCCGCCGGTGGAGCAGACCCCGGTCCCGACCGGGGCGCCGAAAACCGGTTATATGATTGAATCGATGGTGACGGCGGCGGTTCATAATATCCGGGCCGACATCGAGAACAACCCCAAGCGGGAGACCGCCACCTGGAACGCCATCTGTCTCGCCGACATGGGGGACACCGGGATCGCCTTTGTCGCCCTTCCGCAGATGGCTCCCCGCAATTTGACCTGGGCCAAGAAGGGAAAGTGGGTTCATCTCGCCAAGATCGCCCTGGAGAAATATTTTCTCCGGAAGATGAAACGGGGGGTCAGCGAGCCTTATTACGAGAAGGCGATCCTCAAAATGGTGGGGATCACCAAATTGGAGAAACGACCCCCGGCCTCCGCGGCTTGAACGTCTCGGAACCACGGGTCTACGTTACAAAGGAGGTGTGTCGTGATCTGCAACGTTGGAAAAACGGACCGAACCATCCGGATCATTCTGGGAGTGATCCTCTTGGCTGTCGGTTACTTCGGCGGTCTTCCGGTCTGGGGCGCCATGTCGGTTTATGCAGTCGGCGCCATCGCGCTGATCACCGGATTAACCCGGTTTTGCCTGCTTTGGAAGGTGCTTGGAATCAACACTTGTGAGACCCATTCCTCCGGGAAGGGGACGATCGGGGTCGCACACTGATTTTGGAGTAAAAATGGGCAGGGGGGGAAATCGACTTCCCTCCTGCCACAACAAGGAGGCTCAGATGGCTGTTCATATGTACTTTAAAAATGTGGGAGAAATTGTGGGAACAAACACCGTTGTTTTCAGGAAAACGGCAAGCGGATTGGTGATCGCACTCGAGTTGCTTTCGGCCAAAGTGGCCGGCGGCCCGGTCATTGATGAAAAAGGAAAGCCCGTCGGATATGTGAGCGAGTTCGACCTTTTCGGGGCGATTGAAAGGGGAAAGGATCCAGCCGCCTTCACCGCCCAGGAGATTATGTCGAAAGATGTCCAAGTGGTGAGCGAGTCGACTTCCATCGAAGACGCCGTCAGGAAGATGGAAACGATGCACTTCCACAACCTTCCGGTTGTCAATGCGGAAGGGGTCGTCTCCAAAACAGTGAGCCGCCACGATCTCTTGCGGGCCTCTATGGGGCTCGGCTTGAGCATCGAAACGCGGGATTGACACCGTTCCGGTGCGGCCGGTTCCTTCGATGAGAGCGCCGGTGGCGAACTTCAAGAGACCCGAAAGAGCTTGTGAGGAAATCCCAGCGCGAAGCGAGAGCGTCACTGGGTGTGGCTGGCAAGGCGTGGGGGTGCACAAGATCTGGGAGTGTAGCAGCGCTACATGATCAGATCTTGGGGGCCCCGCAACGCAGCCAGGCGCGCCCAGGGGCGATCGCAGCCGTGGGGGGATTTCCTCACAAGCTCAAAGCAGAAACAAGCCGGACGGGCGCCCTGTTCATCCGCCCCGAACAACACCCCGTTCGTGGGGTTGCCTTCTTTCCCCCCAGTCCGGCAGAATCAACTCGAAAATAACCGAAACAGGTCATTACCCTGGAAAGAGGAGGGAAACCATGCAGATCAAAACCATCCTGGTGCCGACCGATTTTTCCGAGCTCTCCAAGGAGGCGATCGACTATGCCCTGACGCTGGGGAAACAGATCGGCGCAAAGCTGATCTTTCTCCATACCCTGGAGTCGTTTGATCATCCCGATGAGATGACCCCGATGTCGGACGAAGGGTACGCCTTCATGAAGGATCGTGGGAATGCCTTTCTCAACGACCTGGTTGAGGAGGCAAGAAAAGCCGGTGTGGAGGCGGAATCGATGTTGGCAGACGGGGTTCCTTTTATCGAGATCATTCAGGCTGCGAGGAAGAGAGAGGCCGACCTGGTCGTCATGGGAACCCACGGACGGACCGGCTTGGCGCACATCATGATGGGAAGCCAGGCGGAACGGGTGGTCCGGCAAGCCCCTTGTGCCGTCCTGACGGTCAAGAGCCCGAAACATATTTTCACTCCGGTTTGACTCTGAGGCTGTGAATAAATCCTCTCCCGTCGCTGAGCGCCCGATGCGCCGCGCATCGCTGTGTTGCTCCTCCTCACCGTAGCCGCTGGCTACGCCTCGTTGGAGCGCCTGGCGCTGCTTGCGCCTCAGCCACCCAGCTCGGTCCAAGGATTTAATCACAACCTCTCTATCGATAGAGGAAGTATCGTTCATTTAAATATAGATCGGGAGGAACCAATGATTCCGCTGGTGGAACGATTCATGACAATGAAGATTCACGCCCTCACCGCCGATCAAAGCATTGCGGAAGCGGCGAATGAGATGGCGAAGCACGAGATCGGAAGCCTGTTGGTCACATGGGAAGGGGCCTATGTCGGGATCATCACCGAGGTCGATCTCGTCCGAAAGGGGATCGCAAAGCGGCTCGACCCGGGGACCACTTCCGTGGGGGAGGTGATGCGCACGCCGCCCGTGATGATTGAAGCCGACCAGACCGTGATGGAAGCGAATGACCTGATGGAGTCGGAGCAAGTCCGCCACCTCGCCGTGACTCGAGGGGGAAAAATCGTCGGGATTTTTTCGGTCCGGGATCTTCTTCGGCCACTCTACATGGAGGAGATGGCCGGGTTTTTCCTCGGCCCGCCGGAGTAGGTGCCGACCCGTTTGAAGGGGGTCTTGTATTGATCCGAGCCTGGGATGTAATATCTCCCTATTGCAACGGCGGTGGTGTGGACCTTACCTTGATGGAGCAGAACGGATGTCGGAGATCACACGGCGCGGTTTTTTCGGAAAAGTGATCGCAGCGATTACAGGGCTGATCGGACTTGGGTTGGGGATTCCCCTTGTCGGTTACGCGATCCTCCCGACCTTACGTAAACGCGAAGCCACCTGGTCGGAGGTGGGACCGCTCACTCTCTTGGAAATCGACCGCCCGAAAGAGCTGGAAATTGTCCGCTCGGTGGCAAGCGGTTGGATGAAGACGAACAGCCTCCGATCGATCTGGGCCTATCGGAGACCTGCAGGAGAGGTTGTCGTCTTCTCCCCGATCTGCACCCATCTCGGCTGCGGCTATCGTTGGTCCGAGGGAGATCAAAAATTCCTCTGCCCCTGTCACAACAGCATCTTCGACCTCGAAGGAAAAGTCTTGGCCGGTCCCGCCCCTCGCCCGCTCGACACCCTTCCAACGAAGACCGAGGGAGACCACCTTTTTGTCCTCTATAAAGAGTTCAAGGCCGGGATTTCGAAGAAGGAGGAGGTTTAATGCAACGCCTCTTCTCCTGGCTTTCCAAACGCCTCAATCTGCCGCCGATTCTTCACCAGCTTCTCGACGAAGCGATCCCCGGGGGGGCGAGTTGGATCTATATTTTCGGAAGCGTCACCCTGTTCCTCTTCCTAATGCAGGCCGCAACGGGAGCCTTTCTCGCCCTCTACTATGCCCCCACCCCCGATCACGCTTATGAGAGTGTGAAGTTTATCCAGGAAGAGGTCCCGTTTGGTGCCTTCGTCCGGGGAATGCACCATTGGGGGGCAAGTGCCATGATGGTGGCGATCGGCCTCCACATGCTGCAAGTCTTTCTTTATGGGGCCTATAAACCGCCGCGGGAGCCGATGTGGATCGTCGGTGTTTTTTTATTGATCCTCACGCTGACCTTCGGTTTCACCGGTTACTTACTTCCTTGGGATCAGAAGGCCTACTGGGCCACCCAGGTCGGGGTCAATCTCGTCGGGAGTGTCCCGTGGATCGGCGGAATCCTGGCGCGGATTCTGAGAGGCGGCGCGGAGCTGGGGGCGTTGACCCTCAGCCGCTTCTTCGCCATCCATACCCTCTTTCTTCCATGGTTGATTATGTTTCTTATTGCGGGACATCTCTTCATTCTTCGGCGGGTCGGCGCCGCCGGGCCTTGGGATAAAGAGCGGGCGAAGCAGATCTCAGAGCCGTTTTATCCGAGGCAGGTCTTCATGGATGCCGTGGCGATGGGAGCGGTCTTTCTGGTGTTAATTGTCATCGTCAACCTCTTTCCGGCGCATCTCGGCGATCCCGCCGATCCGACCGACACCACCTTTCGTCCGGTTCCGGAGTGGTACTACCTTTTTTATTATCAGCTTTTGAAATACTCCGAGGGACCCTGGGAGCCGGTGGTGACCTTCGTCCTCCCGGTCCTCTTCTTCGCCATTCTCTTTGCCATTCCTTTTCTCGGGCGGAAGCGGGAGCGGTCGCCGGCCCGGCGCCCGATTGCAATCGGTGCCGGGGTACTCTTTTTGGTTTTTGTCTTCTCCCTCCTTGGCATGGCGATGAAGGAGACCGCCGCGTTGAAGAAGACCGATCCGGCGGTTGAACGGGGCCGGGCGATTTACGCCAAGCTTGCCTGCGCCGGTTGTCATCGGATTCACGGCCAGGGGGCGCAGGTGGGGCCGGATCTTTCATTCATTGGAGACCAACGGGACCACGATTGGTTGGTTGCCCATTTTAAAGATCCGCAAGCGGTTGTTCCCGGTTCGTTTATGCCGGCGATCCGACTGAGCGATCCGGAGATGGAAGATTTGACGAAATATATGTTAAGCCTGAAAAAAGGGGCCTCTTAGTTGTTCACTGAAACGGTCTATTTTTCTGTATATTGACATGATTTATATCAATTTAAATTACGATAAAGGTCATTGTTGAAAACAAGCAAATTGAATAAGTTATAAAAACCTTTATTGTTAGGAGGTCTGTGCCATGGCAATCCAGACGCCCCCTTTTGATTCCTCTTTGGATTCCAAGGATTCTTTTCATGCCGCGATTCTCGATGGCATTGTCGATCCGATCATCGTGATCGATGAGAACTATAACTTGATGTATGCCAATCAATCGGCACAGTCTCTCGCGGAAGAAAGTCATCTTGGCGGAAAGACGGAGAGCGCGCACAGGCACGCACAGGTCGGCCAAAAGTGTTATGAAGTTCTCCACGGCCAGAAACACCCGTGTCAGCCGTGTCCCTGCCAGCAGACCCTCAAAAACGGGAAACCGTTCCGCGTGATCCGGAAAACCGACTCGAATGGCGACGGCCATCGGCATGTGAAAGAGTTCCGATCCTATCCTCTCCTTGACGCGGAAGGGAAGGTCACCCGGACGATCGAAGTGATTCAGGAGATCCCCCCCTTGTCATTGGAACATCCCTCCGGGGCTTCCGTAACGGTCACGCCGTCGAAAAGAAAGCGGCCTTCCCATGAAGAAAATTCCTTCTGTGGGATGATCGGCGGAGGCAAGAAGATCAAGGCCCTGTTTGAGATGATCCGACTGATCGCTCCCAGCAACGCCACCATCCTCATCTACGGAGAGAGCGGGACGGGGAAAGAGCTGGTCGCCCGGGCCATTCACCAGAGCAGTCCGCGGCGAGACCGGCCCTTCATCGCGATCGATTGCGGCGCCCTCCCGGAGACACTCCTCGAGAGCGAGCTTTTTGGGCATGTCAAAGGGGCCTTTACCGGCGCGATCCAGAACAAAAAAGGCCTCTTCGAAGAGGCGGAAGGGGGAACCCTCTTCCTTGATGAGATCGCTGACACCAGCTTGGCGTTTCAGTCGAAACTGCTTCGGGTATTGCAGGAGGGGGAGTCCCGTCCAGTGGGGGGCAATCGGAGTGCGAAGGTCAACGTGCGGGTGGTGGCCGCCACGAATAAGCCGTTGAAAGATGCCATCGCCAAAAAGAGCTTCCGAGAGGATCTCTACTACCGGCTGGCGGTGATGCCGATTGTCATCCCCCCTTTGCGGGAACGGCCGGAAGATATTCCCCTACTCGCCCGGTATTTCATCGAAAAATACGCTCTCCAGAACGAAAAAGGTCCGATGCATCTGTCGGAGGAAGCGCTGGCCTTGTTGATGAAATCCCCCTGGCATGGGAATGTGCGGGAGTTGGAGAATGTGATCGAACGCGGGGTGCTTGTCTCCCCCGGTTCCGAAATTCTCCCCGAATCGTTCCTGATCGACGAAGAAATCCCAACCCCTTCCTCACCTTCTATCCCGCTCTCAATCGCACGGGAAGAAGCCCTCCTGAAAGTCGAGCGGGAACAGATCATCGAGGCGATCCGAAAACATCGAGGAAACAAATCGCTTGCCGCCCGCTCCCTCGGCATCGCCCGAGCCAGCCTCTACAATAAAATCAAGCGTTACCAGATCGACCACAACCTCTGATCCTTTTCTTCACCCCTTCTTCTCAAAGGCTGTTCTATAAACGGTTGTAGGTGCGAATTTATTCGCATTATTTATGAACCAATAACGTGCGAATAAATTCGCACCTACGATTGAAGCTCCCTGCAGCAAGCGAAAGCGAACCATGCGCTCGCAATACACTGTCATTAAACTGACCACACAGGCTCTCAGTATTTGTGACTGGCTGGACGGAGATATCTGTCTATTTTTTTAGACGAACTGCTCTGGTTTGTTGTCCAGTAAAATAAACAGTTAGACATATTTAGACAGAATTATTTTCTTTGTCACGCGTCAACTATTTTATTAAAACAGTTGATTTTTAACTGTTTTCTATTCTACTTCTACAAAAGGCATATCTTTTGCTGTAAAGACAAAGTTGTTGTTGTCAGAGCCTTCCCCTCTTTTTAGATCAGGCTGCCCGG
>CAZOFJ010000041.1:0-30916 GCA_964579005.1 uncultured Nitrospirota bacterium | reverse complement strand
GCGTACTGTACCTGTACGGTGAGGAGCAAAATCGCCGAGAACGCGGTATTTCGGGATGGATGGTCCGTTTAAATCCCGATTTGATTTTCTAAATCGGGATTTGGGTGCCCCCTCCAGATCGGCCTCGGCCACAAACAATCCCTTCAATGCCGGCCGATGCGCCTGGGTCTACCCCCGCGGAATTTCCCGGATCATCCGATTCGGTTGATGCTCCTTTATAAATTCTTTCCCTCCCAAATAGATCTGGCCCTGTCGTTTTTCCCAAGGGCTCGGAGCATCCATTCCCTTAGATACGCTGGCGGGCATTTCCACGGCTGGTGATGTGGTAGACGGCTCCCTGAAACTCGATGCGAAGCGGACGAGAGATGCGGGGACGTTATCATGGCCAATATATCATTGCAAGACCTGACCCCTTGATCCTTGATCAGTCCTTCCGTAACAGTTTAGTCCCTTTGGATCTTTTTTGAGCACGGTGCTCACAAAGTTATTGATTTGTGGGCATTTTATGGCTAAATTACTGATCCGACCGCAAAGGTGTGCGTAATTGGATAGTCTGAGAGCCGCGTAAAATGCGGCATTTTCGACGAAGCACTACGCACTATTTGGCGTTCTCCTCAGTAAATGAGTATTGATACCCATTTAAGAAGGACTAAACCAATGAGGCGGATCGATCTCTTGAGGAAACGGTAATCCCGGCTCAAGGAGGATATCTTTGCGATGCTCGACAGCTTTCTGATCGGGAGTGTCGCCAAGTCCCCTTCCATGTCGGGCCATAACCTGACGACCAAGGTGGATGGCAAGACCGTAACGCGCTATGTCCAAAAGGGCATCGCACCGATGGCAATGAAGATGAACAGGCGTTATAAGAAGCTCTGGACGCTGATCCAGAAATGCTCCAATAAGCAGTTTGGCCGGGGTCAGGTCTATATAATTGGGTATTACAAATTTTAAATCACCTGTTTTTGACGTGAAGTCCATATAGACCTATTCCCTTTCACCTTCTCAGCCAAACGGATTACCTTACAGGCGAACCGAGTTGCTTCAGTCTTACTTGCGACTCATCCTATCTTCATTTTTCCGACAGGGCAATGTGGAGAATTTACGGACAGGGGAGTTACCTAATGTTTAAGAGGGGATAAAAGACCCTCTCAAGGATGCGATTTGCTTGTGTAGGGTCGACAGATCCAGCGCCCCTTCGTTGAAAACCCCTCGGAAAGATGATATACAATCAAGGATGAAGAAGAAGCGAAAAAGCCGTCTCCTCCGGATCGTTGCATCCATTTTCCTTCTGACCCTGATCTTTTCGATCGGCTATGTCGTCTATCTCGACCGTCAGATCGTCAGGAAATTCGAGGGGCAGCGGTGGAAGCTTCCCTCCAAAATCTATTCGGCCCCCTTTCTCCTCTCCCCCGGCCTCGATATCGAAAAAGGACGGCTGATCTCCCGGTTGAAACGGCTGAACTACTTTGCAGTGAAACGTCCCGTCCGGAAACCGGGGGAATACTACCGGACCGCCGCCGGTCTCGAAATTTATCTCCATGATTTTGCCGAGCCGGGAGGGTTGCGGCAGGGGATTCCGGTTGCTCTTTCCCTCTCGGGTGGAAGCCGGATCGAACGTCTCACCGACCTTTCGCTGGCGCAGGAGATGGTGCAGATCGAGATCGAGCCGGAGGTGGTCGGCGGTTTCTATGAAGGGGCCTGGGAGGAGCGAAGCCTGATCCGCCTCGATGAGGTTCCGCCGGTTCTGATCGAGGCGATCATGGCGATGGAGGACCGCCGCTTCTATCAACATCGTGGAATCGATCCGCGGGGGATCGCGCGGGCCGCCTGGGCCAACCTCCGGGCGGGGGGAATTGTTCAGGGGGGAAGCACCCTGACGCAGCAGTTGGTGAAGAATTTTTATCTCGACGGCGAACGGCGCTGGACGCGAAAAGTAAACGAGGCGATCATGGCGCTTCTTCTCGACCGGCGCTATCCCAAGGGGGAGATCCTCGAAGCCTATCTCAACGAGATTTACCTCGGCCAAAACGGGATCATGGGGATCTACGGCGTCGGCCAGGCCTCTTGGTTTTATTTCGGTAAACCGGCCAAAGATCTGACCATCGGGGAGGCGGCGCTGCTCGCCGGGATGATCCGTTCTCCCAACACCCTCTCCCCCCAGAAGAATCTCAAGAAGGCGATCGGCCGCCGCAACCTGGTTCTGGAGACCCTTTTTGGGGAAGGGAAGATCGATCTGCGCCGGTATATCCAGGCGCGGGTGGAACGGGTGTCGGGTCGCAAGGCGGGGGAACGCCTGAACGTGGCCCCCTATTTCGTCGACGAAGTCCGGCAGCGGATGGCAGCAGCTTATTCGCGCGATTTGTTGAATTCGGGCGGGTTTCGAATCTTCACCTCGCTCGACGTCGAGTGGCAGCAGATTGCGGAAGAGAAGCTCCGCGAGGGGCTTTCGGCACTGGAACGGCAATACCCCCGCCTCAAGCGGGGTGAACCTGCGCGGCAATTACAAGGAGCGCTGGTGGCAATCGATCTGCGGACCGGAGAGGTTCGGGCATTGGTCGGCGGCCGCGACTATGGCGCCAGCCAATTCAACCGGGTGACCCAGGCAAAGCGCCAGCCGGGGTCGCTTTTTAAGCCGTTTGTCTATCTGACCGCGTTTGAGCGGGCGGCGAACGGGAAAGAACCGTATACGCCGCTCAGCCAGGTCGAAGATGCGCCGATCACCCTTCAGGTCGGTGAGCAAGTCTGGTCTCCGCAGAATTTCGACCGAAATTACCTCGGAACGGTGACGCTCCGCGCGGCGCTGGAACGATCGCTGAATACCGCCGCCGTCCGTCTTTCCCAAGAGGTGGGAATTGAACGGGTCATCACAACCGCCCGCGCTCTTGGAGTGACCAGTCCGATGAAGGATCTCCCCTCGCTTGTACTGGGGAGTTTCGAAGTCTCCCCCTTGGAAATGGCGGTTGCTTATGCCACTCTTGCCAATATGGGGACCCACCGGGAGCCGCGCTTTGTAACGGAGGTGATCGAAGATCCCCGGCTTTTCGCCGATTCCCCCGACGCAGAAGAGAAGACCCCCTTCCCCGCGGTTTCGCCGCAGGCGGCGTTTCTGACCACCCATCTTCTCAAGGGGGTGATCGAGGCCGGGACAGGCCAGGGGGTGAGAAAACTTGGCTTTGATCGCCCGGCGGCGGGAAAAACCGGAACGACGAGCGACACGCGCGATGCCTGGTTTATCGGTTACACCCCGGAGTGGGTGACGGCGGTTTGGGTGGGGTTTGACCAGAACGATCCGTTGGAGTTAACCGGCGCTGCGGCGGCGCTTCCGATCTGGACGGCGTTTATGAAAGAGGTCTCCGCCGCAAAAGGGGCCGCCGATTTCGCCCCGCCGGCCGGGGTGGTTTTCAAACGGGTGAATGAGAACGGAAAGTTGTGCTCCGACGGGAAGGAAGAGGCCTTTATCGAAGGGACGGAGCCAACGGAGTCGTGCGAAGGGGGATTCATCCAATGGTTCGAAAGACTGTTCTTTTAGCCGCTGAGCTTGTGAGGAAATCCCAACGCGAAGCGAGAGCGTCACTGGGTGTGGCTGGCAAGGCGCGGGGGTGCACAAGATCTGGGAGTGTAGCAGCGCTACATGACCAGATCTTGGGGGCCCCGCAACGCAGCCAGGCGCGCCCAGAGGCGGTCGCAGCCGTGGGGGGATTTCCTCACAAGCTCGCTGATTGGGCGGCTTTTTTTACGACCTTCTCTTTTTCAGCCTTCTTTTTTTCAGTTTTCTTGGCCGGCTGCCAAAAGGGGACTTCCGAGATTGTGATCGGGGTGGCCGGTCCGATGACCGGCGATCAGAGCAAGCTCGGCGGGGATGTGGAACGGGGGGCCCGTCTGGCGGTGGAGGAGTGGAACGGACGCGGCGGGATCAATGGAAAGAAGCTCCGGCTGGAGGTCGGGGACGATCAGCATGATCCGAAGCAGGCGGTGTCGGTCGCGAACAAACTGGTTAATTCAGGGATTGTCGGTGTGGTGGGGCACTTTAATTCGAGCGCATCGATCCCCGCCTCCGGCATCTATCACTCCGCCGGAATCCCGATGATCACCCCCGGCTCCACCAACCCAAAACTGACCGAACAGGGATTTTGGAATGTCTTTCGCGTCTGCGGGCGGGACGACCAGCAGGGAAAAGTCGGCGCCGATTTCGTCGGCGGAAAGCTTCAGTTGAAGCGGGTCGCCATTCTCCATGACAAGACGACCTACGGACAGGGGCTGGCCGAGGAGTTTCGTAAGCATCTGGCGGCTTTCCCTGGGGTTGAGGTCGTCTCGTTCGACGGGATCACGCAAGCGGATAAAGACTTTCGGGGAATTCTCACCTCGATCAAGGGAAAGCGCCCCGACCTTTTTTTCTTCGGCGGCATCTTTCCAGAGGGGGGGCAGCTTGTCAAACAAGCGAAGGAAGTGGGGCTTTCCGCCCCGATGTTGAGCGGCGACGGCGTGATCGACCCCAAGTTCATCGAGATTGCCGGGAGTGCGGCGGAGGGGACCTATCTGACCTTTACTCCCGATCCAGAGAAGATCCCGCAGGCGAAGGGCTTCCTGGAAAAATATAAAGCCCAATACGGCCCCGAACTCGCGCCGTATGCAATCTATTCCTACGATGCGGCCAACATCTTGTTATCCGTCCTGGCCGAGGCCGACAGGGAGGGAAAGATCAAGGATGGGAAACGGGTCGCCGAAATGATTCGCGGGGTGAAGTACGACGGCGCCGTCGGCCGCATCGAGTTTGATGCGAAGGGGGATGTGAAGAGATCTCCCTACATCGTCTGGATCACGAAAAACGGGAAGTTCGAAGAGTTTTGGAAGCCGGAGGGGTGACCCCAATCATAGTACGACATGAGGAGAAGCCGATGTCCGATCCCGTCTATGAATTCAATGTGCGAACCATCACCGGAGAGAACACTTCCCTTTCGCAGTATCAAGGGAAGGTCTTGTTGATCGTCAACACCGCCAGCCAATGCGGCTATACCCCGCAGTATGCCGGGTTGGAGGGGCTTTATAAAAAATATAAAGACCGAGGATTGGTCGTCCTCGGTTTTCCCTGCAATCAGTTTGGAGGCCAAGAGCCGGGAGCGGAAGGGGAGATCCTCTCCTTCTGTCAAAAGAATTACGGGGTGACTTTTCCTCTTTTCGAAAAGATCGACGTCAACGGCGATCACGCCGATCCCCTGTTCGATTTTTTGAAAAAGTCGCTTCCAGGGATTCTCGGCACGGAGCCGATCAAATGGAACTTTACCAAGTTTTTGATCGATAAAAACGGCAGGCCGGTCGAGCGCTTCGCCCCCGCGACGAAGCCGGAAACCCTGGAAAAGACGATCGAGAAACTGCTGTAAACGACCTGGGTGACACGAAAATGCCTGCCATCGAAAAAGAAGCGATCCTTGGCGAACTGAAAAAGAAGTCCGATCGCCCCCTCCTGTTCAAGGAGTTGATGCGCGCCCTCTCCCTTCCAAAAGAGGAACGACAGGAGGTCAAACGGCTCCTTCGTCGGATGATCCGGGAAGGTGAAATCATTCAGACCCGCGGCAGCCGCTACGGCCTTCCCCAAAAGATGAACCTGATCATCGGCCGTCTCAAGGGGCATCGCGATGGTTACGGCTTTGTCATTCCCGAAACGGAGGGGGAACCCGACATCTTCATCGCCGCCAAGAAGATGGAAGAGGCGATGCATGGCGACCGGGTTGTCACCCGGATCGAAGCGACCAAGCCGGACGGCCGCCGGGAGGGGCGGGTGATCCGTATTCTGGAGCGGGCGCGCACCCGGATCGTCGGCCGGTTCGAATGGCCCAAGGAAAGGAGCGGCCACCCAAGGGGAGGACCGATCGGTTTTGTGATTCCGGTTGACAAACGGGTTGCGCAAGATCTTTACGTCACGGCGGAGAACGCGCTTTCTGCTGAAACCGGGCAGATCGTCGTCGCCGAGATCCTTTCTTATCCCAGCAAGAGCCGCAATCCCGAAGGGAAGGTGGTCAAGATCCTTGGAAGGATCGAAGATCCGAAGATCGATACCGAGGTGGTCATCGCGTCGCATTCCTTCCCGCGCGACTTCCCATCCGACGCAATCAGCGAGGCAAAACGGATGACCGAAACGGTGACCTCTGCGATGTGCAAGGGGCGGGTCGATCTCCGCGATCTTCCGACCGTGACGATCGATGGGGAGCGGGCGCGCGACTTCGACGATGCCATTTCAATTGAAACAACTTCCAACGGATTCCGCCTTTGGGTTCATATCGCCGACGTCGCCCATTACGTTCCCGAAGCGTCGGCCCTCGACCGGGAGGCTTTCCTTCGGGGGACCTCGGTCTATTTCCCCGACGCGGTTTTGCCGATGTTTCCGGAGAAGCTCTCCAACGGGATCTGCAGCCTCAACCCCCAGGAAGACCGCCTTGCAATGACGGTGGAAATGACCTTCGATGCCGCGGGGAGGCAATTGGACGATCGGATCTATGAGAGCGTGATCCGAAGCGACGAACGGATGACCTACACCGCCGTCCGGCAGATCCTGACCGATCGGGATGAGAAAACCCGGCAACGGTATGCTCCCCTCCTCTCCCGTTTCGAGTGGATGGAGGCGTTGGCGGCGACCCTCCGGAAGACTCGGTTGGCTCGTGGAAGCCTCGATTTCGACCTTCCGGAGCCGGAAATCGTCCTCAGCCTTACCGGCGAAACGATCGATATCCTACGGGAGGAACGGAACGTCGCCCACCGGATCATCGAGGAGTTCATGCTTGCCGCGAATGAAACCGTGGCGCGATACATGACCGCGAAGGGGCTGCCTTTTCTCTATCGCATTCATGACCCCCCCGCCCCGACCCGGATGATGGAGTTCAACGATCTATTGAAAACCTTCGGCTTGGTCTTGCGGGAAGCGGAACAGATCCGGCCCAAGGTCCTCTCCGATCTGATGGAATCGGTCAAGGGGCGGCCGGAGGAGCGGCTGATCCATCAGATCCTCCTCCGATCGTTGAAGCAGGCGAAATACTCGGCGGAGAATCACGGTCATTTCGGCCTTGCCTCGGCGGAATACACCCATTTCACGTCGCCGATCCGGCGTTATCCCGACCTTGTGGTCCACCGTCTCTTGAAACAGGTGCTTCATAAGCAACTGTCTCAAGAGACGGTGGAGGCGTGGGCCGCGCGCCTTCCCGAAATCGCCCGGCATACCTCCGATCGGGAGCGGGTTGCGGCGGAGGCGGAACGGGAAGTGGTTCAGCGGAAGAAGGTGAAGTTCATGACCGACAAGGTCGGCGAGGTCTACGACGGATTCGTCTCCGGTGTCGCCGCCTACGGCCTCTTCGTTGGGCTGACGACCTACTTCGTCGAAGGGTTGCTCCACGTCAGCAACATCCATGACGACTATTACTTTTTTGATGAGAAGCGCCATGCTTTCATCGGAGAACATCGGCGGCGGATTTTTCGGCTGGGCGATCCGATCCGGGTCCGGGTGGAGCGGGTCGATCTTGAAAGCTGGCAGATCGATTTCGGGCTTCCTCTCCGCGCTCCAAAACCAAAAATCGATTTGAGTCGTTGACACTAAAAAACAAGTTAAGACACGATGTTTGATATAGAATGGATAAAAAATAAAATTAGAAACGGCGAAGATTTTTTCTCAAGACATGCTGACCTGGAGAGACAGAATGACAACCTGACGCTTGCCGAAGTAAGGGAAGCATTATTGAACGGAATCATTGTGGAAAACTATGAAGATACAGGAAGAGGAGAGAGTTGTTTGACGGTCGGATTTACCAATCAAGGAAAACCGGTACATATTGTGTGTGGTGAAAGGGATGAGAAAGTTGTTATTATTACGGTATATATTCCAACGCCTCCTCATTTTAAAAATCCTTATGAGCGGGGGTAAATAGAATATGAATACAAAATGTAGTTTTTGTGGAAATAAAAATTTTAAAGATGTAAAAGTGCAATATGTTTATAAACATGACAATAAGTTTTTAATTGTGGATGATGTTCCATGTGAACAATGTGAATATTGTGGAGAGCAATACTTTGAAGGCAATGTGTTAAAACGGATTGAAGAGGAGTTTCAGCGTATCCACATTCAGGGTAAAAAACCGATACAGGAGTTAAGGGTTCCAATCGAGCAATTCTCTCAACTTTAATGCATTACCCTTTCATCGCGTAAAATGATCTATTCTTTGGGAGGGGCGGGGTTCTGCCGGGACGGGGATGTCACCGGCGCTGTAAGCTCCCGGAGGAGTGCTTCGCCGTGCCGATCGATCTGCCATACTCGGAGGGGGGGGATCGATCGAAGCGCTTCGATCGTCTCCGGCATCCGCCGGACCACCTCTTCCAGCACGCCGCTGGTGATCACCATCGCCGGTTCAACCCCTTCCTCTTCCGCCAAGCGGTTCCGCCACCCTCTTAATCGGGTCAATCGTTTTTCCTGATCGGCGGTGAGGGGAACGGTCCCGTTCCGCTCCGTCTTGGGGAGCGGTTCGCCGGTCGTCAATCCTTTCGAAACGGCCTCCAGCCAAAGGCTCGGATGACGAAAGACCGGCGCGGTTTCCCTGGGAAACAGCTTCTTCAGATCGTCCAACGTTCGGGGCGGTTCTTTCGCCATCTTGAGGAGATCGTCGCCCGAAATGATCTTGAACGGAGGGCGGTCTTTCTTTCGGGCCAGCGTATCGCGGACGACCGCCAGCTCCCTCAGGACTTTTTGCGAGGCGGGGGAGAGGGCGCGGGACCCTTTGATCCGGAGATAGTCGTTCGGCTCGAACGGTTTGCCGCTCCAGGCAAGCGATTCGAGGATCCGACACTCTTCTTCTACTTGCGCGACCCGTCCTTTTTCTTCAACCTCCCTTTTCAAGATCTCATAGAGCCGAATGAGGTAGGCGGTGTCCTGAGCGGCATATTCCAGTTGGTCATCGGGAAGGGGGCGGATCGACCAGTTCGACTTTTGGTGGGCTTTCGAAAGGGTTACCTGGAAAAAGCGGGCAATCAAATGTTGGAGCGAAAATTCCCGGATGCCGAGGATGCGGGCCGCGACCGTGGTATCGAAGAGCGGTCCGATCTGGAATCCGAAGTCGCGCTTCAATGAGACAAGGTCGTAATCGGCACCATGAAAGATCTTCAGGATCGACCGGTCTTGGAGGAGGGACCCCACGGGGGTGAGGGTTTGAAGCAGAAGGGGATCGAAGATGAAATGGCGGTCCCCTCCTGAAATCTGAATCAGGCTGACCCGCTCCTGGTAGCGATAGAGGGAATCCCCCTCGGTGTCAACCCCGATGATGGAAACGCGCTGCAGGAAATTGACCGCGGCGTCGACCTCTTGGGAAGTGGTGATATATTCGTAACGAAAACTCATTTTTATCCTTGGCTCTTCCTTTTATCACACCCCTCCGGCTTCCGCAAGTTGGTCTTTGAGCTTGTCTTTGTCCCTCTTGTTCTGATCGAGGAGTTTGGGTTGTTGACTTCTCATCGCGTCAGGCATATAAGGTTTCTGTCATGGTCTCCTAAAGTTGATAACAGGCATCGGGCAAAACTGCCCGAAAACCGCGCCAATATCGCATTATCAGGGCAAAATGGCAAGTGAATCAATGGTTCCTCCGGCGCTCCGCGCCTGAGGAACGGCCGGGATGAACTTTGCTCCCTCCGTGAATTCGCCCGGCGCTCCGCGCCTTGCGAACCACGGAATGGAGCCGCGTACTCCCCTGATAACCGCCCCTCCGGGCCGTTATCAGGGTGCGCCGCGCTCATCCCGGCCGTTAGGCACAAGAAGATTCATCGGACCGCATCAAATGGAATTTGAAATTTCTATAGCAGATTCTCGGGGAATAACTGATCTGGAGCTATCTGAACTACTAACGCAAGTTTACGTCGCGGGTGGGTTTACGGCACCTGATGAGGCAGTTTCGCTATTTGAGCCATCTGCTGTTAGAAATCGAGGCGTTTTAATTGGCGCCCGTGAGAAGCATCATTCAAAATTGTCAGGCATCATTATTGTCGTTCCCCCAGACTCACCGGCGCGGCGTTTAGCGAAAGACAACGAGGCAGAAATCCATCTTTTGGGTGTAAAGCCGGAGTATCGACGACACGGCCTTGGTCGAATGCTTGTCGAGGCGGCTATTGCTCGGGCACACCACAGTGGTTATTCAAGGATCATTCTGTGGACACAATTTTCCATGAATGCGGCTCAGAGGTTATATGAGTCAACGGGTTTTGTTCACACTGACAACATCACAAGGAATGGCCGTGACTTCAAAGTTTATGAGATGCCCCTTTGTGCCTAACAACGCCATCAACACGGGCAGCAAAAAGCGGCGCTCCTTACTCCGTTAGGAGCGCTTTCCCAAAAGGCCTTGCGGGCGAAACAACATCATGATGACAAGTGCCGCCCCGAAGATCAACATCCGATAACCGGCCAACCCCCGGAGCAGTTCCGGAAGCAGCGTCAAAAGGAAGGCCCCCAGGATCGCCCCCGGCAGGCTTCCCATCCCTCCCAGCACCACCATCGAGAGGACACGGACCGATTCAAGAAAGGTGAAACTCTCCGGGGAGACAAAGGTGTATTTCGCCGCGAAGAAGACCCCGGCGATTCCGGCAACCCCCGCCCCCAGCGCAAAGGCCAAGATCTTCATCCGGGTGGTATCGATCCCCATCGCCGCCGCCGCGAGTTCGTCTTCCCGGATGGCGATCCAGGCGCGACCGATCTGGGAGTGGTTCAACCGGTGGATGGCGAGCGCCACGATGCCGAGCAGGACCCAGACCAGATAATAAAAATGGATCGGTTCTCGAAGGAGAAATCCGAAGAGCGCCGGCCTTCCGATGTTCAGGATGCCGTTCGGTCCGTTCGTCACCGAATCCCAATTGTTGAGGATGAGATAGACGATCTGGGCGAATCCAAGGGTGACAATCGCCAGGTAGTCGCCCCGGAGACGCAGTGTGATGATTCCGAGGACCATGCCAAAAGCGGCCGCCGCCGCCCCGCTGAGGGGGAGACCGAGCCAGAACGGGAGGCCGATGCCGGTCGAAAGAACGGCATAGAGATAGGCTCCGATGCCGTAAAATCCGGCATACCCAAGGTCGAGGAGGCCGGTATAACCGACGGTGATGTTCAGTCCGGCGGCGAGCAACGCATAGAGCCCGGCCAGGCTGAGAATGTCGATGTGGTAGTTGTTGAGAAACAGGGGGAGGAGAAGAAACAGCGCCGCGCCGAGGAGAAGGAAACGGGGCCGGGTCGTTTGGGCAAGGAGATGGCCGGCCTCTCTGACCCTTCTTCGGATAAGGGGTGTCCAGGAGGAAAAGGGTGCTCTCCTTCCCCAGACCATCATTCCTTGCCAGGCGGTTCCGCCGACCGCCAGGACGATGGAAAGCTGCCCGGCAGCAACCCATCCCATCAAGGGAAAGGCGAGGAGTCCCACCCAGAGTCCGGCCAGCACCGGTTTTTTCAACAGGGTCCGCATCAAACTCGATTTCTTATTTTTCAGGCCCGTTCCGGCGTCTTTTCCCCAAGCAGGCCGGAGGGACGGAAGATCAGGACAACGATCAAAATCAAAAAAGCGAACCCATCCTTGAATTCGCTCGAAACATAGGCCGACCCCAGGCTTTCGATCAATCCGAGGAGGATCCCCCCGATCATCGCGCCGGGGATGTTGCCGATGCCGCCCAAGACCGCCGCGGTAAATGCCTTGATTCCGGCGACATACCCGATGGAAAAGTGGACGACGCCGTAATAGATCGCCACCATCACTCCGGCGATCGCCGCCAGAACCGATCCGATGACGAAGGTGATCGCGATCACCCGGTCGATCGGAATGCCGCAGAGCGACGCCATCGTTTTGTCCTGCGCCGTCGCCCGCATCGCCTTTCCGAGCCGGGTCTTCTTGACAAAAAACTGGAGGGTTCCCATCGAGACGACCGAGGCGATGAGGATGAAAAGCTGAATGCCGCTGATCGGGAAGCGGGGAATGCCCATTTCCGCCGTCGAGAAGGTCGAAAGCAGATGGGGAAAGACTTTATCCGCCGATCCTTGGGTGAGCATCACGTAATTCTGGAGGAAGATCGACATTCCGATCGCCGAGATCAGCGGCGAGAGACGATGGGCATGGCGGAGCGGCCGGTAGGCGATCCGCTCCAGGGTGATTCCATATCCGGCGCAGGTGGCTCCGGAGAGGAGGAAAACCAGAAAGAGCGAAAGAAAGAGGTGCGACTCGGTCAGACCGATGGCGGTGAAGAGGCCGAGATAGACGATGCCGAGATAGGCGCCGATCATATAAATCTCGCCGTGGGCGAAGTTGATCAGCTCCAAGATGCCGTAGACCATCGTGTAGCCGAGCGCCACCAGCGCGTAGACCGCCCCGAGGGTGAGGCCGTTGATCAATTGCTGCAGGAACATCGGCTACGCCTTCTTTTCTTGACAAGGGCCATTGAACGGCATCGTCATTAACCGGAGGAAGGTCCGGTCTTCGGGATTCGGGTACGCCTTCAATCCGATCACGATCCGCTCTTGCGGCGCCATCCGATAGGTTCCCATCAGTCGGTCCCAGATCGAGAAGATCGTCGAATAGTTTGAGTTGGTCTCTTCCGGCAGATCCGAATGATGGACCCGGTGCATGTTGGGGGTGACGAAGAGCCACCGGATGGCCGACTCAAACGGCTCTGGAATCTTAAAGTTGCTGTGTTGAAACTGAGCCGCGAAGAGCAAGGCCCCTTCGAATACGATCATCGCCGTCCAGGTCGGACCCCAGAGGGTCATCGCCCCCAAGCGAAGCAGGATCGACAAGGCGATCTCCCCCGGATGAAACCGGGAGGCCGATGTGACGTCGAGATCGCGGTCGGAGTGGTGGACCCGATGAAGCCGCCAGAGGAGCGGCCAACGATGGTACGCCATGTGCCATAAATAGGTCACGAAATCGAGATAAAATAAGGAGAGAAGGAGATTCCAGCCGGGAGCGACCGGGAAAAAATGGAGCAGTCCGATCCCGCGCGATTCAAGGAACCGGGCATAGCCGACGACCGCGCCACTGAAGAGGAGGCCGACGATCACTGCGTTTCCTCCGGCGATGAAGAGATTGATGCCATAGTGGCGCACGATCGGATCGACCCGTCTCCGGAACGGGAAGCGGTTTTCAAGGGTCATAAAAAGGAGAAGCCCCCCGAAGCCCGCCAGGCCGCGTAGCCAGGCGGGAGTGAGGTGAAGATCCATGGTAACTATTCAGGTCGCCCATCTTTTGCTCCATGGCGGCGTTGCTGCGGTGCTCGAATCCTCACGTATAGACACATACGCTGCGGTTCTGCGCTCCTCACGCCTTGCCCTGAAGCAAAATCTAGGCAACCTGAATAGTTACGATCCATGCGTCCTCAAAAGGCGATCTAAAAGTCGATATTTCAACAGGAGGATGCCGTTGTGAACTGGGCGAAAGTCTACTTGCAAAACCGAGGAAAGTCAAAGGAATAGCCGGTTTCAGAGAAAGCCCTCTCGGTTTTGCCGTCTCGCTTCTTCTTGACAGGTTAAAAAAGAAGCTGTAGTGCTATACTATCCGAAATATCCAACGGTCGATAGGGTAAAACAGCATGAAACGATATCTCTGCATTCATGGCCATTTTTATCAACCTCCTCGGGAGAATCCCTGGATCGATGAGGTCGAAGAAGAAGGATCGGCCCACCCTTATCACGATTGGAACGAACGGATTTTGGCCGAATGTTATCTCCCCAATTCGGCGGCCAGGATCGTCGATCATCAGAACCGAATCCTCGATATCCGTAGCAACTATGAGAAGATCAGCTTTAATTTTGGCCCGACCCTCCTTTCCTGGATGGAGCGGGCGCGCCCCGAGACCTACCGGAGAATCCTCGATGCCGACCGGGTCAGCCTCCGAACACGGAGCGGGCATGGCAACGCCTTGGCGCAGGTTTACAATCATCTGATCATGCCGTTGGCGTCCCGGCGAGACAAGGCAACCCAGGTCCGCTGGGGGATCGCCGACTTCGAATCCCGTTTCCGGCGAAAACCGGAGGGAATGTGGCTTCCCGAAACAGCGGTTGACCTGGAGTCGCTTCAAGTCCTCGCGGAAGAGGGGATCCGCTTTACGATCCTTGCCCCGCATCAAGCCAAACGGATCCGGCCGATCACGCCGAACGGGAAGAACCGCGAGGATCAAGGCGCTTGGCAAGAGGTTGGCGGAACGAAGATCGACCCCTCTCGCGCCTATCGATGTTTCCTTGCCGACGGATTATACATCGATCTTTTTTTCTATGACGGCCCGATTTCCCATGCCGTCGCCTTCGATCAGATTCTTCGGAGCGGAGAACTCTTTGTCGAACGGCTCCGAGGCGGTTTCTCGGACAACCGCGATGGGCCGCAACTCGTTCACATGGCGACCGATGGTGAATCGTATGGCCATCATTTCCCGCACGGGGACATGGCGCTCGCCTACACATTGATGGAGGTTGAACGCCAGGGGATCGCCGAGCTGACCAATTACGGGGAATTTCTGTCGAAACATCCGCCGATGGACGAGGTTGAAATTGTGGAGCGAAGTTCTTGGAGCTGTTTCCACGGCGTGGAGCGATGGCGATCGAATTGCGGATGCCGGTCGGGGGGAGAACCCGGTTGGAATCAGGAGTGGCGTCGTCCCCTCCGGATCGGGCTCGATGCCTTGAAAGAGTCGCTCGACTCGATTTTCCAAGAGCGGGGAAAGAAATGGTTTAAAGATCCCTGGCTGGTTCGGGATCACTATATCACCCTGATCCGGAAGCGGGAAGAGCGCCAGTTGACGTCGGAAGCGGTCAGTGCCTTTTTTGAGCGGCAGGGGGTGGTGCTGTCGGACCTTTTGGAGCGGACGCAAGCCCTCAAGCTGTTGGAGATGCAGCGGAACGCCCTGTTGATGTTTACCAGTTGCGGTTGGTTCTTCGACGACATTTCAGGCCTGGAGGCGACCCAGGTTCTCAAATATGCCGGCCGGGCGATCCAATTGGCGAAAGAGGTGGATGGCATCCGCCTGGACATGAGCCAGGGAGGAAAAGTCGAGGGGCTTTTATTGGAACACCTGAAGGAGGGAAAAAGCAATTTCCCCGACTTCGGAACCGGCGCCGACATCTATTATCGTTTCGCCAAGAGCGCAATGATCGATATGGAACGGATCGTTGCCCATTTTGCGATCACTTCCCTCTTCGAGGACCTCCCCAAAAGCGCTCGATTTTCTGGACATCGATTGGAGTTACAAGACGATCAGCGTGTGTCGAATAACATGTTGACCCTTGCAATCGGCCGCATTCGGGTGACCTCGGAAGTCACGCTCGATTCGGAGGAGGCGCTCTTCGGCGTTCTTTACTTCGGCGGATTTGATTTCCACTGTACCGTCGGAGGAATGCTCGGCATCGAACGGTATGAACGGATGAAATCAGACCTGATTGAGAAGTTTAACGAGGGCTCGCAGGGGGAGGTCATCCGCGGTCTTTATCAAGCCCTCGGTGAAAAATCGTACCGCTTGAACGATCTTTTAATCGGATCGAGGCGGGAGGTTCTAAGGCGGGCCACCGAGCGCCTTTCCGGCCGCGATGAAAGTCTGTGGCGTCGGGTCTATCTCGATCACCGGCGGTTCATGCTTCATTTGAAATCGGTCGGGATGAAGATTCCCAATACATATCTGGCCGCAGCGGAGCAGGTTTTGAATGAGGATTTGAAAAAGGTAGGGGAACTCCCTCTCACACCTGAAGGGATGGCGCCCGAAAGGATGGAGAAAGTCATTCGGATTATGGAGGAGGTGAAAAGATGGGGGATCAAAGTCGATACCGCGGGAACCGAAAAACAATTCGAAAGCCTACTTCATAAGCAAATGAGAGAGGTTGTCGATTGCGGCTCGCGTCGTGCCCTTGAACAGGTGAACCACCTTCTCGAAATGACCGATCGTCTTGGCCTGGAGATCAGTTTATGGGAAGCTCAGAATCTCTTCCATGCCTATCTCCAGCGTTGGAAGGGCCTGCCAAAAACGAGAGCAACACCAGATCGGGTGAACAACGATCTGATCGGAAAGTTGGCCATCCGGCTTTCATATGCTTGGGATGGTCTCGTCCAATTGGATAAGGATAAAGGTAATAAATCCTAGGGATTGATAATGACTTAATGAGATAAGTAATTGAATAATCTATAAAAAATAATTTTTATCCCTCTTTTTTCTGGTCTTGACACCAAAATCCCCAGTGAGTATGATAAGAAATCATCTCCTTACTTGATTTTAAAGAGAGAAAAAGGCTGGGTGACGATGGCGTTGAAAAAAAAGAAGCGTGGAGCCGTTTCCCAAAAAGCGGTGACGGCGAAAAAAGGGGTCGCGAAAAAGAAAAAACTCGCCGCGAAACGGCCCCTTTTGCCCTCCCCTCCGATATCGGAAAAACAAACAGAACCGTCCGATCCCTATGAGCGGGCAAAGTGGAAGAGAGAACGCCGGGAGTATTGGCGGAACCGCTTCAGAAAGATCTTGGCGAACCTTTCTCCAGGATCGAAAGTAAAAAAATAACCATCGGTTTTACCAATCAATCAACGCCGTCCCCCAGGTCACCCCTCCGCCGAAGGCGCAAAGGAGAATCCGGCTGCCCTGTTTCATCTTCCCCTGTTTCACCGCCTCATCAAGGGCGATCGGGAGCGAAGAGGAAGAGGTGTTGCCGTAGCGCGGGATGGTGATCACCGCTTTCTCGATCGGTAGCCGCGTTTTTCTAAAAACCGTTTCCAGAATCCGGAGATTGGCCTGGTGGAAAACAAAAAGATCGATCTCCGACAAGGGACAGGCCGACTCTGCGGAAAAAGAGAAAAGCGCTTCTTGCATCCGTTTCACCGCTGTTCTAAAAAGACCCTTTCCCTCCATCTGCATATAGTTGAGTCCCCCCTTTAACGATTCAATCGTGGTGGGACGGCGCGATCCCCCGGCCGGCAATGTAATGAGCCGATGACGCGAGCCGTCGGCGTGAAGCCGGATCGATCGGATTCCTCTTTGTTCCGCCGCTCCCAAAACCACCGCGCCGGCTCCGTCTCCAAATAGAATTGCCGTGGATGGATCGTCTTGATTGATAAATGGCGATTTGACCTCCGCCGCGACGATCAGGACGATGGCCGCCGATCCGTTTCGGATCCATTGATTGCCGACCGAAAGGGCATAAAGAAAGCCGGTACAGGAGGCGTTTAGATCAAACGCCGGGATGGGGCGGCAGGGAAGAGCTTTTTGAACCAAGCAGGCGGTTGAAGGGAAGAGCATATCGGGTGATGTTGTCGAGACGAGGATCAGATCAACAGCGTCGGCGGAGAGCCCCGCCGCCCGAAGCGCCCCCCTCGCCGCCTCTACCGCGAAGGTCGAAGCAGCCTCCCCTTCTTCGGCCCAATGCCGGGTCCGGATCCCGGTTCTTTTTTCAATCGCGCCGGAGCCAATGCCGAGCCGTGTCGCCAGGCTGGCGTTTGTGATGACCCGTTTTGGAAGTGCGGTTCCGGTGCCGAGAATTTGAGCAAACATGGTCCGGATTATATGGAGACGGCGTTGCTTCTGTCAATTTGAGTCTTGCGCTTTCTACCGATCTTTGATAGATATTCGCTTATTCGGTGCGATAGACTCTGTAGCTGCAAGATATACGTTTTTGGGTAGCTCATCTGTGTCCGCTTAGCTCGCGCCCCGTTCGGCTACACAACATGCTACACGATGATTGATGATTCAGGAGTTCTATCCATGCCGATTATTTCCATGTTTTACGGGATCATCATTCGCTTGTATCTTCTCGACAACAGACAGCACAACTTGCCGCATATTCATGCGAAGTACGCCGAGTTTGAAGCTTCCATTGGCATAGGAGATGGCGAGATTCTCTCCGGTGAGTTGCCCCGCAAACAGTTGAGGCTGGTGCAGGCATGGATCGAGCTTCACCGCGATGAACTGATAGCCGATTGGGAGCTGGCGATCAGCGGCGAGAATCCTTACAAAATCGACCCACTGTGAGGTGATGCCATGTATTGGGATGTCAAAACTGTTAAACCGTTGCCGGACTATCGTATCTATGTCGAGATAGAGGATGGCCGGAAAGGAATTTTTGATTTGAAACCTTATCTTGATCATGGCGTATTTCGTGAACTTCGGGATATCCACTACTTCAATCAAGTGGGTATCCTGTTTGGTGCAGTCACCTGGCCTCACGAGCAGGACATTGCGCCGGAGACCCTGATTGTTGAAATGACGCCCCTTGATCCAGGCCTCGCGCCTAACATTACGTTCGAGAGGGACGCGCCAAAAACGGCGCGCCCCTCAACTTAAACATTCTCGCTACGCTCGCGGCGGCTCAGCCCCGGCATTAGATTGCGGAAAGTAGGTCGTCATGTTCACAGGACTGCAAACAGTTGTATATGGGGTTGCCGATATCGCCAAGGCTATAGAACTGGTACGCCCAGGTGCTCGGCGTGCAGAACGCGACCTGTCGGAGTTGCTCGGCCTGGCGAAGGGGTTATTAGCTGACGGCGAGGTCACGGAGCGCGAGGCAGCCATGGTTCGGGAATGGGTAGAAGCGCATCCGGATGCTGTGGAACAGTGGCCGGTCAGCATTCTGCATGGACGATTGCGCCAACTCTACTCGGACGGCCGGGTCGATGACACAGAACGAGCAGATCTCGCAGAACTCCTGGGATCGTTGGTGGGTGGCCAGGCGGGAATCATTGTTGGTGAAGATGCGGCGACCGAACTGCCTGTAGACGTTCCACCACCGATGTTCAAGTGGTCTGGGTCGGTATTCGTCTTCACCGGCAAGTTCGCTTTCGGTCCCCGGACTGAGTGTGAGCGGCACGTTATCCGGCTCGGTGGCGCGTGTGAGTCTACGATAACGAAACAAACGAACTACCTCGTGATCGGTACGTTTGGGAGTCGGGATTGGGTACATACGTCGTTCGGCCGGAAGATCGAGAAAGCTGTTGAGTATCGGTCTGCAGGTCAGCAACTCGCGATCGTGAGCGAAGACCATTGGGCGACCTGCATCTGATGGCAAAGGAAGGGTCTATCATCTCAATAAAATTGAACGATTGCATCCCTGGAAGGGGTCGAGGCGTCCCCTGAAACTGATCGCCTCGATGCTCGAAGGACTTTGTCCATAGGCTCGTTGTTAGAAAGGGGAAAGAGGAGGATGATCTATCGGACGGTGGTCCTGGCCCTTTTTCTTTTCCTGGTTGGCTGTGCCAAATCGGGAGAGAAATCGGAGTTACTGTCGCTGCTCGGGGTCGATGAAAAGATTGTCGATCGCTCCGATCAGGAGGTTGGAAAAATTTATGACGCGCTCACCCTTTTGAAACGGGGCGAGGCCAATTTCGTCAAGGAGGATTATGCCGCCGCCGCGGACGAGTTCGAGCGGTTCTTGACGCTGCATCCCTCGCATCGGATGGCCCCATTCGCGCAGTACCGCCTTGCGATGAGTCATTACCACCAGATGAACACGAATGATCGCGACCCCGCTCCGATGGAAAAGGCGATCGACGATTTCAGTAAAGTCGTCACGGTTTATCCAGAGAGCCTCTACGCGGTGGAGGCGCGTGCAAAACTCGCGGAACTGGCCCACCGTCAGGCGGCCCATCATTTTTACGTCGGTCAATTCTACTATAAGAACGGCGCCTATCCGGCGGCGATCCGCCGGTTTCAAAAAGCGCTTTCGGTGAAAGACGATCGATCTCTCGTTGAAAAAACCCTTTATTACATGGGTCTCTCCTATTATTATTCAGGACAGCGGAAAGAGTCACGGGAGACTCTTCAAAAATTGCTTGAAGAACACCCGGAGGCTTTGTTCGCAAACAGAGCGAAGAAATTTCTGGCCGAACTGAATGCCACTTTCCCCATCGAATCCGAAATAGGACCGACGGTCCCCCTTCCCCTCTCTTCTCATTGAGAAGCCGCTTGCGGGTCATGGATTGAATGCGTTATTATCCACTCTTTGTCAATCTAAAAGGATTTCTCGCCGTGGTCATCGGCGGGGGAGCGGTGGCGGAGCGGAAGACCGCCACCCTCCTCAAAGCAGGGGCACGGGTCCGGCTGATCAGTCCCGATTTGACCCGCCGGTTGGCCGAATGGAAAAGATCGGGACGGATTACCATCTTAAAACGGCGTTATCGGAAAGGGGACCTCACCGGGGCAAGGCTCGCCTTCATTGCCACCAATGATCCTTTGGTCAACGAGACGGCCGCCGGAGAGGCGGAAAAGAAGGGAATCTTGTTCAACCGTGCCGATCGGAAGCTCTCGGCCGGTTTTATCGTCCCTGCTTCGTTTTCCAAGGGAGAAATCACGATTGCGGTTTCGACCGGCGGCAAAAACCCAGCACTGGCGAAAGAGATTCGAGACCTTCTGAAAGGTTGTCTCAAAGACCGTTTGAATAAAGGCCCAAAAGTGATCAAGCGATGAAAAAGAAAACGGACCTTCCCTGGGAGCGGTTGAAGACCTATTCTATCCGGCAGCGGCCGAGCAAGGTTCGGAAGGAAGAGTTCGCCGTTCCTCTCCCCGGTGGGGGAGGGATTGAACGGTTTATCCAGTCGCTCCCCCGGATCCTGGCGGCGAAAGAGCTGCGCGAGGTGATCGCCGCCACCGCCGAAGCCTACCGGAACGAACGGCCGATCATTTTTGCCATCGGGGCGCATGTCATCAAGGTCGGTCTCAATCCATTGATCATCGACCTGATGGAGCGGGGGATCCTTTCCGCCATCGCTTTAAATGGTGCCGGAATCATCCATGATTTCGAGCTTGCCTTCATCGGTCAGACCTCGGAGGATGTCGCTCCGGAACTGGAGGATGGAACCTTCGGGATGGCCGAGGAGACCGCTTCCTACCTCAACCGCGCCGTTGCGAAAGGGGCTGCGGAGGGAATCGGGATCGGTGAGGCGGTCGGGAAAATGATCCTCGACGGCGGCTTTCCCTATCCGGAGAACAGTCTCCTTGCCGCGGCGGCGCGGCGGGGGATTCCGGCCACGGTCCATGTCGCGATCGGAACCGATATCATCCACATGCACCCTTCCGCCGACGGGGCGGCAATTGGAAAGGGCTCTTATATTGATTTCCGCCGTTATACGGAGAGTGTCGCCGATCTGGAGGGAGGGATCTATTTCAATATCGGATCGGCGGTCCTCCTCCCGGAGATTTTCTTGAAGGCCCTGTCGATCGCCAGGAACCTGGGCCGAACCGTTCAAAATTTTACCGTCGTCAACATGGACTTCATTCAACACTACCGGCCCATCACCAACGTGGTCAAGCGGCCGACGCAAAAACATGGAAAAGGATACGCCCTCACCGGCCATCACGAAATCATGCTCCCGCTCCTGATCGCCGGCCTTCTGGCCGAATTGGAGGCCGGTCGCGGCCCGGCGCCGGCGGGCGGAGGATAAAAACTTCGAGAGGAAAATGGCCAACAAACAACTTGACCCAGTAGCATTGCCACTAGAGCGGAGTGTTGCAGTGGACTCGTCCGCACTTCGAAATGTTGAGAGACTTAATCGTGAAGTGGAGCGGCGTTGGAAAAACAAGCTGGTTCTTGAACCGGCGCTCTCTCGTTCGCTCGTCAGCTTCCAGGCCAATAAAGGGAGGGCGGTTTACCGCTGGTTCAAGTATAAGGAAGCATTCTCCGCTGGACTGATGGAGTATCTCCTCAACCGGTATCGCATTTCCAATGGGGTTTTGCTCGATCCGTTCGCTGGAAGCGGCACGGCGCTTTTTGCGGCGGGCGCTTTCGGAATGAGAGCCGAGGGGATCGAGCTGTTACCTATCGGACAGACGGTCATTGCGACAAAGCAGCTTATTGATTGGGAAATAGAGCCGAAAGATGTGGATCGGGTCACTTTGTGGCTGGAAGAAAGACCTTGGAGGAGCCACTCTGTTGTAAAGCCGGTCAACGAACTGCGGATTACGCGCGGCGCTTATCCCCAAGAAACCGTTGCAGCGATGGGCAGATTCCTCGGCGCCTCCGAGCAGGAGAACCAACACGTTAAGACGGTCCTATTCTTCGCGCTTCTCTGCATCCTCGAATCGATCAGCTATACCAGAAAAGATGGTCAATACCTCCGATGGGATTATCGTTCGGGTAGGCGGCCAGGTAAAACAGTTTTCGATAAGGGGGAGATTTTATCATTTGATAGAGCGATTACTGAGAAATTGCAAGAGATCCTGACTGATTTGCGTTTGGCCGAGATGCCCGAAGATTTATTCACAACGCATCGAGCGCGTACAAAAATTGTTTTGCATCCAGGGTCGTGCCTTGATGTCTTATCAAAGCTTCCGGCCAACGTTTTCGATTGCGTGATGACCTCACCGCCCTATTGCAACCGCTATGACTACACGCGGACTTACGCACTTGAGCTTGCATTGCTTGGAGTGGATGAAGAAGGCCTGCTTAAGCTGAGGCAGGAGATGCTCAGTTGCACAGTGGAAAACAGAGCGAAGGATCTTGTGGCGATGAACCCAAATTGGGAGCCCGCGCTTGTAGCCGCTGATGAGCACGAGTTACTTCAAGCCATTCTGGCCTATCTCGAATTACAGAAAGAGGACGACCTTTTAAACAATGACGGCATCCCACGAATGGTTCGAGGCTACTTTTATGAAATGGCCTGCGTCCTGGCCGAGTGCGGCCGCGTGCTAAAACCTGGCGCGCCGCTCATAATGGTCAACGATAATGTGCGCTACGCTGGAGTAAGTATTCCCGTGGATATCATTCTCACAGAGATTGCGGAGCGGCTAGGCTTTGCCGCCGAAACGATACTCGTTTTGCCGAACGGAAAGGGAAACAGTAGCCAACAAATGGGCGCACACGGGCGCGAGTCGTTACGAAAATGCGTCTATATCTGGAGAAAAGTATAAGCAGGTGGCGAAGCCCTACCGTCAGCATCTCAGATCCAGCAGAGATCTTGAAACTCCATACGAAGCTGTTCGAGCGGGGTTTGTCGCTTTAGCTTTGGAAAAGAACCGGCGGGCGACCCCCTTCGTCGCTCAAGCCCGGGCGCTAAAAGCTGCGGCTTCGACGGCGAAAACTCCTGCCGACCTCCTCAGGATTGAAGAAATTCAACCGGCTCTGCTTACTGCTGCAGGCATCTCCGATAAGGCAACCAATCATTTACAAGACTCAGACAAACGCGAAGCCGTCAAAGAACTCATCAGGGTTTTTCTGGAACCGGCTGGTATAAACTTTGTAGAAGAGCTTGTCTTTCGATTCCTCCTCACCCGAGGCGATACGCTCGGCGGTTCGATGCGAAACATCGGCGGGTTTATGGCGCAGAAAAAGCTCACCCGTTCCATCATCGCTCATTTGAAGTTGGCCGGGAAAACGTGCTGGTGGCTTCGCTCCGAAACGAACGCATGGGCAAACCTTCCCGAAGATGACACCGATGTAGAGCTTCGCCTGCGGGGCTTGAGCTGGGGGGCAACAAAGAAGCCTCGAACACTGATTTACAATTTTACGGTTCCTTTCCTCGGAAACAATGTTGATCTCTGTTTATTCAACTGTCGGACCGAAGACCTGACAAAGGACACATATAAAAATCCCGCTGCTTACGTTGCTTTAGGAGAATTAAAAGGAGGGATCGACCCGGCCGGCGCGGACGAACATTGGAAGACAGCCCGCACGGCGCTTAATAGAATTCGCGAAGCATTCGAAGCGCACAGGCTCAAGCCGCATACCTTCTTCATCGGCGCGGCCATCGAAGCGAAAATGGCTTCTGAAATCTGGACACTTCTCCAGAGCGGCATTCTGGAGAATGCGGCGAATCTCACCGATGAAGACCAGATCGCTTCTATCACCCGATGGCTTTGCCGTTTGTGAAGAGACAGAAGGAAAGAAGTATGAAGTTAGGAGACGGAGTTTGAACAGATATGAGAATGGAACTTAGACCTCGATCATTAGATAAGCTTTACAAGCGACGTGATAGAATCGAAATACCAGACTGGCAGCGTGGTAAGGTTTGGCCGCTTAAAAAGAAACAAAAGCTCCTGGATACAATCCTCAAAGGATGGCATGTTCCTGTCTTTTATTTCCGTAAGGTTGGAGATGAAACCTTTGAATGTGTAGATGGCCAGCAACGGTTGACCGCAATTTGGGAATTTTTTGACAACAAAATCGGCCTTTCTGAAGAATCACAAAAATCGTACGGTGGGCCTCTATACAAGGACCTAAAACCGTCCATCTCTGATAAATTCGATGACTATGTTTTACAGGCAGAGGAAATTGAAGACGCAACAGACGACGAGATCAAAGACCTCTTCCAACGACTGCAGCTGGGTACAGCTCTAAATACTCCAGAAAAACTTAATGCTATTGAGAGCGGCCTGCGCGATTTCCTTCGCGAGCTCTCTCAACATCCTTTCTTCAAAGAAAAAGTCGCCGCACAGGATACGAGATTTGCCCACTTTGATACTTGTGCAAAAGTTGCATTTTTGGTTTTAAAGGGTATATCTCAGCGCATGAGATTTATCGAGCTGGAAAAGATGTTCAAAGAGAATACCTCTTTCTCGCCTGAGTCTGTCATTGGAAAGAAACTAAACTCTCTCTTTGATTCTATGAACAGAATGTTTCCAAATAAAACGACCAGCTTGAGGAATCGAGCGTCAATTGTTTCTTTCTGCCATGTTGTCTCTCAATTACAGGACACAAAGCAGTTAAAGAAAATGGAAAAAACATTGGGAGATTTTTTTGGAAAGTTCTCTGGTGATTTGAAAACCGAGGTTGAGAAGGGAAATCTGGCCACCGACAACGATTTGATAGAATACCAACAAGCTATTAACTATGGCACTGCGGAACGCGAATCAATCGAAAAGAGAAATGAAATTCTAACTAAAAAGCTAATCCTGTTTGACCCTTCTTTCTCACAGTTTTTTTTAAAAGCTGGAGCCACAGGGCGATCCCTCGAAAAGCAGATTCAATCCTTGACCACCAGCATCGGGGAATTGGTGTACGAGCACAATGAAGTATATCGCAGTAAAAATGGCGAGGATTTATTCAAGACGACGAATGAAACAACAAAGGGGCTAAGACTTATTGCAACCCCTATAAAAAACCAAGAGTCGTACGGGCAGTTCATTGATGCACTCTATAAAATCATCTATGAAGGAAGCGGTTCTGGTTCAAGACTTGGTTCTCCATTGCCAGTTATAGTTGATGATATTAAGACATTGCGCACAGATTTACGTCACGATATAGATCATGGAAAGAGATCCAAAATTAAAGCCAAAGAAAAAGAAATCGCGGAAACAGTCAAGAAGTACACAGGAAAACTGAGTATCCAGCTACTCGGGGAAGAAGATTTCATAGTTCTCCAGCTTGGCCTTCTCGATGGATTGAAGAATTATCTGGAAACGCTGAAATGGGAAAAAACTGAAGTAGATTAAACTGACCCGAATAGAAAAAGATGCGCTGCGATTGTCCACCCAAGATCGTGCCTTGCTGGCGGAGCATCTCCTTGTAACGCTCGACCCGGAGGAGGAAGAGGATATCGAAGAGGCCTGGTTGGAGGAAGCAGAGAAGCGATATCAAGCGTACCGAGCGGGAAAGATCAAAGTACGATCTGCTTCAAATCCAAAAGGTCAAATCCACTCTTGACTTATTTGTCATCTCCGATTTTTTCAATTGATTCGAGCCCCACGAATGAGATACGATCCAAAAAATAACTCGAATCCAAGATCAAAACCCCCTCAACAAAAACCAGAATCAAAACCGTACCGGCGTTGTTCGTTAGACCGGAGATAAGAACAGTTCGCTTGAAAATCAAAAAAATACAAACGCTTCCCACCCTCCGAAAAAAGATCCGCGCCCTTCAGAAGTCGGGTAAAAAGGTCGTTTTTACGAACGGCTGCTTTGACCTTCTCCACGTTGGCCATATCCGGTATCTTGCCGCCGCCCGCGCGTTGGGAGATTGCCTGGTTGTCGGCGTCAATTCCGATGCCTCGGTCCGGCGCTTGAAAGGGCCGACCCGTCCCATCGTTCCCCACCGGGAGCGATTGGAAGTTCTGGCGGCGCTCTCCCTGATCGACCACATTATTCTTTTCAACGACGATACCCCCGCGCGGGTGATCGACGCGTTGATTCCCGACGTCCTGGTCAAGGGGGGAGACTGGGCCTTGAAGGAAATCATCGGGAGGGAAACGGTCGAACGGCACGGCGGCAAAGTGGTCCGAATCAAGACCGTTCCGGGGGCGTCGACGACCGGTCTGGTCGAGCGAATTCTAAGAGGATCGCGAAAGACGAACCGGAGGTAACCGCTCCGGGATTCTCTGTGCTATAGTAAGTAAGACCATGGCCATACCAACACGATCTGAAATCATGATTCGAGAACTTCAATCATCGGTTTTCTCGGCTCTGTTCGATGCGATTGCCGAGGGAGAACGAAAAATTAAAACAAGCGGGCTCTGGGGATCGTCCGAGCCCTTTTTCCTTTCCCGGATCGCCCGGGAGAAGAGGCCCTTCTGTCTGGTTGCCCCTTCCCATGCGCAGGCGGAGCGGTTTTATCGGGAGCTTCGATTCTTTTCGGAACTCGACGCCCCATCCGCCTCTCCGCCACCCGAAATCCTTTTTTTCCCCCCCTGGGATATCCTCCCTTACGAACCGTCGAATCCTCGTCCCGATTGGATCGCCCTTCGCCTCGCCGGGCTTTACCGATTGACCGACTGTCCGACCCTTTCGGTTGTCACCTCCGTCGAAGCCTTCCTGCAAAAGGTCGTTTCGAAAGGGTTGCTCCGGGAGAGGAGTTTTACCCTTCGGATGGGAGATGCAATCTCCAAAGAGGCCCTGGTCGAACGGCTTTATCAGGGGGGATACGAGGTTGTCCCGACCGTGACGCAGCCGGGCGAACTTGCCTTCCGCGGCGGGATTGTCGATCTTTTTCCCCCGGGCTCCGGCTCCCCCGTCCGGATTGAGTTTTTCGGAGACCGGATCGAATCGATCCGGTTATTCGACGCCGAGACGCAGAAATCGATCGCGCCGGCCGATTCGATCGAGGCGATTCTCGGCCGGGAAAACCTGTTCGACCCGAATTTCTACCGGGTTTCCCTGCTCGATTACTTGTCGCCGGAGACCCTCTTGGTCTTGGACGAGCCGGATGAGGTGATCCAGAAAGGAAATCGCTTTTTGGAAGAGATCGAAGAGGGGGCGCTCTTTGCCGCACGGAGGAATCCAAATTATCCGAAGGCGCACGATCTCTATCTCCCGATTGGTTTTCTGTCGGAAGCGGGCGAGGGACGGACCACCCTCGATCTCGAGTCCCTTTCGCTTCGGCAAGAGCGAGGCGCAAAGCGCTTTCCCTTCGATATCCGCTCCCTTCCCTCTCTCGGACTCGGCCGCCCTGGGCAGCCTTTCTCGGAGATTGTTCAGACCCTTGATTCTCTCCGCCGGGACCACGTTGTGATCGTCACGGTGAAGAGCGAGGCCCAAGTTACCCGATTCAAGCATCTTTTCTCCGATCACGATCTCCCCTGTACTTTATGGAAGCCGGCCTGCGATGAGGAAGTTTCTTTCCCGGCCCCGATCTACCTTGCGATCGGCACTGTGTCGGAGGGTTTTTCCGTCCCGGAGGCGAAGATCGCCGTCTTAACGGAAGAAGCGTTGATGGGAAGGGCCGGTCTCGCAGCATCGGGAAAACGATCCTCCTCCCGTGCCGGGAAAAAGAGAGAGGCAAGAGACGGCTTCCTTTCTTCCTTCGAGGATTTGAAGCCGATGGATTACGTCGTTCATCTCGACCACGGCATCGGGCGGTATATCGGCATGAAGCGGTTATCGATCCGCCAACAGGAGCGGGGGGCGGCGATCGATTCCGACTTCCTTATCCTTGAATATGCCGGGAAAGACAAGATCTATGTCCCGCTCCATTCGCTCCATCTTGTTCAGCGCTATGTCGGTCTCGAGGGGCATCCCCCCCGTGTTGACCGGCTCGGAGGAACCCAATGGGCGAAGACCAAGTCGCGCCTTGAAGGGGAGATCAAAGAGATGGCCGAAGACCTCCTCCATCTCTATGCCGAACGGGAGGTGGTGCCCGGCCATGCCTTTACCACCCCGCCGACCCTCGCGGAGGCATTCGCCGTTGCCTTTGAATATGAGGAAACACCCGACCAGCTCCGTGCGATCGAAGAGGTGATCGCCGATATGGAGAAGCCGAAACCGATGGATCGGCTGATCTGCGGCGACGTGGGCTATGGAAAGACCGAGGTGGCGATGCGAGCCGCCTTCCATGCCGTCATGGATCACCGGCAGGTTGCGGTCTTGGTGCCGACCACGCTCCTGGCGCAACAGCATTACCAGAATTTTACGAAGCGGTTCGCCCCCTTCCCGGTCCGTGTCGAGGTCGTCAGCCGCTTTCGCTCCCGAAAAGAACAGAAGGAAGTCCTTGCCGATTTGCACAAGGGGACGGTCGACATCCTGATCGGGACGCACCGCCTTCTCCAAAAGGATGTTCAATTCCGGAATCTCGGCCTGGTGATCATCGATGAAGAGCATCGTTTCGGTGTCCGGAATAAAGAGCGGCTGAAGGAGCTTCGAACACAGGTCGATGTCTTGACCCTCACGGCGACGCCGATCCCGCGAACCTTGCAAATGGCGCTCACCCAGGTCCGCGACCTCTCGGTCATCGAAACCCCGCCGGCCGACCGGCTTGCCATTCGGACCATCCTTTCTCCCTTTGATCCAACGTTGATCCGGGAGGCGATCTTCCGCGAACTGGTCCGGGGAGGACAGGTCTTTTTCATCCACAATCGCGTCCATAACATCGAGCAGATCGGCCGTTTTCTCGCCGACCTGGTGCCGGAGGCAAAGATTGCGGTTGCCCACGGCCAGATGCGGGAAACGCTCTTGGAAGAGATGATGCTGAAATTCCAAGCGAAGGAATACAACCTTCTTCTCACGACCACCATCGTTGAGTCGGGGATCGACATCCCTTCGGCGAACACGATGATCATCAACGACGCCGATCGATTCGGGTTGGCGGAGCTCTATCAGCTTCGGGGGAGGGTCGGCCGTTCCGACGAGCAGGCTTATGCCTATCTCCTGGTGCGTGAAGGGAAGGTTTTGACCGAGGAGGCGCGCCAACGGCTTCAGGCGATTCAAGAATTCACCGAGCTTGGGTCGGGTTTTCGAATCGCGGCACGGGATCTCGAAATCCGCGGCGCCGGAAACCTGTTGGGCCGGGAACAGTCAGGTCAAATCGCGGCGATCGGGTTTGAACTCTATCTCAAGATGATCGACGAGGCGGTCCGGCAATTGAAAGGGGCTCCGGTGAAGGAAGAGGTCGAACCGTCTCTTCAGTTCCAAGTCTCCGCCTTCATTCCGGAAGGGTACATTCCCGACGCACATCAACGGCTTTCGATCTATAAACGTCTTTCCGGCTGCGGGGAAGAGGAAGAGGTCGATGGACTTCGTACCGAGCTCGAGGATCGATATGGACCGGTTCCGGAACCGGCGACCCGTTTGTTGCAGATCATTCAACTCAAGTTGATGGCGAAAGCGCTACGCGTCCTTAAGATCGAAGAGAAGGAACGGACCCTTTCGTTCGTCTTCCACGAATCAACCGGGGTGACGGAAAACGATCTCCTTCGGTTGCTCAATACCCTCAAGGACCGGGTTCGTTTCACATCGAGTTACTCTTTCGAGATTCAGATTCAAAGTCATGCCTGGGAGGACCTTTTCCTCGATGTCGCCCACGCTCTCTCGGTATTGCACAAAGGATCGACGTAAAGGATCGAAATGAGACGATCGAACAATTTCTCCTTCTTCCCGGCCTTTGGGGTCTTGCTATTGATCTTTTCCGGTTGCCGGTCTCAAAAACCTTCTCCGATGGCGGCGACGGTCGCGCTTGTTAATGACGAGCCGATTTCCATTCAAGAACTGCAAGAGGCCTTTTCCGAAACCCACGTCAAGGGGTTGCAAGGGATGGAGGCGACCTCCGAGGAGAAGGAGCTGTTAAAGCGGCGTCTCCTCGACCAGATGGTTGAACGGAAGATGCTCCTCCAAGAGGCGAGGCGGTTGAAGATCGAGTTAACCGAAGGGGAAATGCAAGAACGCCTTGCGGAGATCCGGGGCGGGATGGATGACGCGGTATTCCAGCAGTATCTTGGCGAGAAGAAACTGGCGAAGGAAGATTGGGAGAGGTCGGCCCGGGAGACGTTCCTGGTCGAGAAACTGTTGAATCAATTGGTCGGAGACGAGATTTCTCTTCCGGAGGAAGAGTTGCTCCATTATTATGACAGCCACCTTCCCGAGTGGGAGGTTCCGGAACGGATCCGTCTCCGCCAGATTCTCCTTGAGAAAGAAGAAGAGGCGCTGACGATCCGAACCACCCTCCTCGAAGGGAGGGGCGACTTCGGGGAAGCGGCGCAATCGAACGCACAAACGCTTCAATTCGGTAAGGACGGCGATTTGGGATACCGGACCGCCGCGGAGCTGCCGGCCGAATTTGAACCGTTCTTTACGGCGGCGATTGGAACGGTCAGCGAAGTGATTAAAACGCCGTTTGGCTTCCATCTTCTCCGGATGGAGGATCGCCAACCGGCTCATACCTTGACCTTCGAGGAGGTCAAAGAGCGGATTCACCAGACCCTTTTGGATGAAAAACGGGAGATTCTCTTCGCCCGCTGGCTTGAGAATGTCCGTCGCAAAACAGAGGTCAAGATCAATGAAGAATTGCTCCAGAAAGTTTCTTAGTTTGTTCTTTGGGCTTGTTCTAACCGCTCGGACAAGCCTTGCTTGGGGAGGGGTGGTCATCGACCGGCTGGTTGTGGTCGTGAACCGGGAAGTGATCACGCAAAGCGATCTGGATGAGGCGGCGCAAGCACTCAAGAAGCAGGGGGTGGGGATCGAGGGACTTTCCGAAAACACCGATCCATCGGGAAACTCCGTTTTGGAGAGTCCGGCGATACATGACCTGCTCAATCGGATGGTCGAGCAAAAGCT
>CAZOFJ010000040.1:0-31393 GCA_964579005.1 uncultured Nitrospirota bacterium | reverse complement strand
GGTTGCCCTCTTCTCTGATGATCTGTCGCGTCGGACCCGCCTCCGAAATCTACTCAAGAAGATGTCCGACCTGGAGCGGTTGATCGGACGGATCAGTCTCAAGGCGGCCCATCCGAGGGACCTGATCGCGCTTCAGGAATCAATCGCCCTCCTCCCGGAAATTCAGAAGACGATTTCGGACGTGACCAAGACCATCTCATTGATCGCCGAACTGATTCGATCGTGGGACAATCTCGATGATCTCTCCCGGCTCATTGAAAATGCGATCGTTCCCGATCCCCCGCTTTCGATCAAAGACGGGGGGGTGATTCGAGAAGGGTATCTTCCGCGGCTCGACGAACTCCGCCGGTTTCAAAAAGAGGGACGTTCCATCCTGACGGAGATCGAACTTCAAGAGCGGCGGCGAACCGGGATCGAGTCGCTCAAGGTCCGCTACAATCAGGTCTTCGGCTACTATATTGAAGTGAGCGAGAGCCATCTTGCGAAGGTTCCGGCCGACTATATCCGAAAGCAGACCCTCACGCGGGCCGAGCGGTTCACGACCGAGGCGTTGAGGGAGACGGAGGAGAAGCTTTCCGGGGCGGAGGAGGCGATCCGGGCGATGGAGGGGGCGGTCTTCGAGGAGGTGCGACAGACCCTTTCGCGCCATGCCGCCCGGGTTCAGGCGATGGCGCAAAAGATCGCCTGCCTCGACCTCCTCTCGGCCCTCGCGGAGGTCGCCCACCGGAACCGGTATCACCGCCCCGAAGTCAACGAGGGGGGGACGATCCGCATCGTCGAGGGAAGGCATCCGGTGCTGGAGCAGATCGGAAAAGAAGGAAGCTTCGTTCCAAACGACACCTTGATCGATCCCCCGAGTCAGTGGTTATTGGTCTTGACCGGCCCCAACATGGCTGGGAAGTCGACCTACATGCGGCAGGTGGCGCTGATCGTCCTAATGGCGCAGATCGGGAGCTTTGTCCCGGCACGGGAGGCGACGATCGGCGTGGTCGATCAGATCTTTACCCGCGTCGGGGCGCATGATGCCCTGGCCGAAGGGATGAGCACCTTCATGGTCGAGATGACCGAGATGGCCCAGATCCTCCGCCATGCAACATCCCGAAGTCTGATCCTTCTGGACGAAATCGGCCGGGGAACCAGCACCTTCGACGGGATCAGCATCGCCTGGGCGATCGCCGAATATGTCCACTCTAAGCGTCTCGGGGCGCGGACCCTCTTCGCCACCCACTATCATGAGTTGACGCAACTGGCCGACACCTGTGAAGGGATTCAAAATTACCATGTCGCGGTCCGGGAATGGAATGACGAGATCATCTTTCTGCGAAGGATGGTGGAAGGGGGGGCCGATAAAAGCTACGGCATCCAGGTGGCCCGCCTTGCCGGGCTTCCCTCCGAGATCGTCACCCGGGCCAAGGAGGTCTTAAAGCGGCTCGAAGAGAACGCCTGGCGTCACGACCTCTCCCCTCCGGCCGAGCCCGACCTTTTCTCCGCTCCCGCCCCGGCCGCTCCGGCGGAAGAATCAGAGGTGATCACGCACAGGCCGGCGCATCCGGTGATCGATCGCCTTCGGCAGATCGACCCCCTTCAGATCACGCCGCTTCAGGCCCTCCAGCTCCTCGCCGAACTGACCGAAGAGGCGAAAAAGGGGGAGGGGGTCTAGGGGTGCTTCAAGGGTTTGGAGGACGAGAGGCCGGGGGAGGGGTTGCAGGCGCTTGAGACGCATCCGGCGGGGCGGAGATCTTTTTGTAGTCGGGGGGGATTTCAAAAAGGGCCGCATCGAGCCGCTTGATCTCGATGTTCGACAATTGGACCAAGACATGCTCGGTTTTATAGAAGAACTCCTGGCGGATGGGGACATTGTTGAGGTCGATCGCCTCCCAGGCAAAGCCGATCCGTTTGTTCCCGTCCTTGTCTTTCCAGGTCAATTTGAATTTATTCGCGTTATAACCTGAGACCGCCTCTTTTGAGACGAAGACTTTTTCAATCTTGATGTCGGTGGAGGGGTTGAGCGGGTTGAGGGGATTTTCTTCTCCGGCTGCCTCCATATACATCTTTTCGTCCGGCATCAACATCCAGGAGACCGGTGGACGCAGGTCTCCGCGGGAGATATGGACGAGGTTGCGACCGCCCATGTTTGCCTCGATCCGGATCCGTTTTTCCCTGGAATAGACTTTCGCCGGAAGGATGTTGGCGTTTTCACCGAATTCTCCCCGTGTGACGGTGATGAATTGGTCTGCGACAAAATCGGCTTGAGCCGGCCGGGACGGGAGCCAGAGAAGGAAAATGAAAAAGGCGAGGAGGGCGCTTTTGGGATGGCGCATGCGGTTTATTTTCATGGAGGTGAAAGCTATCATGTTTTACCGGGAAAGGCAACGCGTCCGTCTTCAAACAGGGTGGACAAAAAGGGACCTATCTTATAGAATGAAATGTATCCAAACGGGCCCGCTCCGGCGCAACTCCGGCGTGATGACCCGAAATCAAACCGGTGATCATGTCGAAGGGGGAATGCTGAAGGAATGAAGGTGACAACCGCAGGAATGACCGATGTCGGGTGTGTCCGCCGCTTGAATGAAGATCGCCTTGGGATGTTTCCGGGACTGAATCTGTATATCGTTGCGGACGGGATGGGGGGGCATGCGGCCGGGGAGGTTGCCAGCAAGATGGCGGTCGAGTCGATGGAGGCGTTTTTTTCCTCCCCCGATGTCACCGAGCAGGCGCTCGACATGAAACTGGTTCAGGCGATCAACTATGCCAATCAAAAAATTCATGATGCGGGAGAAAAAGATCCGGCGCTGAACGGGATGGGAACCACCGTGGTCGCGGTGGTTGCTCAAACGGACGAGACGATCATCGCTTATGTCGGCGACAGCCGGGTTTATCTCTTTCGGGACAATCGAATCGTGCAATTGACTCAAGACCACTCGTTGGTCAACGAGTATATTCGAAAAGGGCTTTTGACCCCCGAGGCGGCGCTACACCATCCTTTGAAGCACGTGATCAGCCGCGCGCTTGGGACCGGACCGGCGGTCGAGGCGGAGACGATCCGCCGTCCCCCGGCCTCGGGAGATATCTTCCTTCTCTGTTCGGACGGCCTCAGCAACAAGCTCTCCTCTGAAGAGATGCGCGCCATCTTGACTGCGACGCAGGGAAACCTGGAAAAAGCCGGGAGCGCCCTCATCGACAAGGCCAAGGAAAAAGGGGGAGAGGACAACATCACGGTCGTTTTGATCGGCTATCAATAAGAAGAAAATCCCCTGTCTCATCACCCCGTTTTTTTCTCCATCATCTGAAATAGAAAGCGAGCGCCCGGCTTTGCCGACGCGAGCGCGGGGTCTGGGGGCATTGGAGGACCTTTTTCCTTCTCCGCCGGACAGGCCCCCACATGAAATAGACTGTTGGACATGATCAAGAAGAAGATTCTGATCGTCGAAGACGAGCTCAGCGTTCAAGAATCGCTTCGAAGCGCCTTGAAGGAAGAATATTCTCTTTCCACCGCATCGGACGGCGAGGAGGGATGGGGTCGCTTTCTGGAAATTGCGCCCGATCTCATTCTCCTCGATCTCTCGATGCCGCGACTCAATGGGATGGCCGTGTTGAAGCGGATTCGGGAGGTTGACGACAAGATCCCGGTGATCATGTTGACCGCTTCCGAAACGATTCAGACCGCGGTCGAGGCAATCAAGTCCGGAGCCGACGAGTATCTGACCAAGCCGTTCGACCTGGAGGTCCTTCGCCGGATTTTGTCAAGAGCGCTCTCCCATCGGGACCTGGAAAAAGAGGTCTCTCTCCTTCGGGAAACAATTTCAAAACGGTGTGGCGAGGAGGGAATTGTGGGTCAGAGCCGGGCGATGGAGGAAGTCCTTGAAAAGGTCAGGCAGATCGCGGAGACCAGGACCACCGTTCTTCTTCTCGGCGAAAGCGGAACCGGGAAAGAGCTCATCGCCAAGGCGCTCCATTACAAAAGCCCTCGGAAGAAATATCCCTTTGTGGCGATCAACTGCGCCGCCATTCCGGAGAATCTCCTTGAAAGCGAGCTGTTTGGTCATGAACGGGGGGCGTTTACCGACGCGCAATCCCGCCGGATCGGGAGGTTCGAGCAGGCCCATCGGGGAACCCTCTTCTTGGACGAGATCGCGGAGCTTTCACTCCCTTGTCAGGCGAAGATCCTTCGCGCATTGGAGGAGCGGAAATTCATGCGGGTCGGGGGAGGCGAGTTGATCGAGACCGACGTCCGGGTGATTGCCGCGACCAACAAAAACCTTCAGGAAGAGATCCGGAAAGGGCGATTTCGGGAAGACCTGTACTATCGGATCAACGTCGTCCCGATTTTTCTCCCTCCCCTCCGGTCCCGGAGGGAAGACATCCCGCTTCTGGTCAAATATTTTCTTGATAAGGCGTCGGAGGGAAAAAGGGAAGGGCCGATCTCCATGACCCCGCCGGCGATGGAAGTCCTTTCCCGCCACGATTGGCCGGGGAACGTCCGGGAGATGGAGAATCTGATCGAACAGACGGTCGCCCTCTCCTCGTCCAACCGGATCGACGTTGGGGATCTTCCGGAAACGGTTCGAAGGCGCTCTTCCTCTTTTCCACGGAACGGAGTCGTTTCGCCGGGCGAGATGACTTTGGTCGAGGCGGTGGAGCATCTTGAACGGGGGATGATCTCGCAGGCGCTCCGGGAATGCGATGAAATTCAGACGCGGGCGGCCCGGCTCCTCGGGATCACCCGCCGGCAACTGAAATACAAGATGGACGCGCTCGGCCTATCGAAGGATCATTAATCCCTTTTGAGAAGCCGCTCGATATATTTCCCGATCAGATCGCTTTCCAAATTGACGGGAGAACCGGCCTCTTTCCATCCCAAGGTGGTCACCTCCGCGGTATGGGGGATGATGGCAACGGTGAAACCTTGCTCGGTCAGGGTATTGACGGTCAGGCTAATTCCGTCAATCGCGATCGATCCTTTCTTCACGCAATATTTCAAGATTTCGGGAGGGGCTTCGATTGTTAGGACGATGGCGTTTTCCTCCCGATGCCGCTCGCGGATGACTCCGACCCCTTCCACGTGACCGGAAACCAGATGCCCGCCGATCCGGTCGTTCAACCGCATCGCCCGTTCCAGGTTGACCGGTTCGCCGACCTTCACTCCTCCCAGGGTGGTGACCCGCGCCGTCTCCGGCGAGAGATCGACCGAGAAGCCATTTGCGTCGAAGGCGACGACCGTGGTGCAGACCCCGTTGACCGTGATGCTCTCTCCGGTTTTCAATCCTTCTCGGACTGTTTTTGCAAGAACGGTCAATCGTATCGGTCCCCGAATCGATCCGGGCTGACGAACGATCTCTTTAACCTCTCCCATCTCTTCGATGATTCCGGTAAACATCGGTTTTTTTCACCTTTAGGCTATCCGCCGACGTCGATGGTGACCGAGGCGGGATAAAGCGCGCCGGGGTCTCTCCGCCGTTTTGCCTCTTCCAGGAGAGGTGCGATCCCTTCCGACAGTCTCCCCTCGAAGCTTTTCCGGCCGTTGGTATGGATCGTCACCGGCTTGGAAAAATCGATCAATTGCCGGTTGAAATAGAGGGTGTACCGTGCCACCCGCTCGCTCTTCACCGTAACCCGGTTTTCCTTTATCTCCGCAATCAATGAGGCGAAAGACCCCTCCTTCACCCGTTCGGCCTCTTCCTTGTCGAAGATCGACCCGTAGACGCTCGCGATTCCCTTTTCGGTTTCATTGATTTCGGTCCAATAAAACGGTGTGAGATGTTCGGGGTCTCGGATCGAAACGACCTTCATCGGGTAGGGTTGGCGCTGTTGCCCTTTGAACCAGGCAACAAGATCGGGCAGTTCCTCCCTAGGGAAAAAGTGTCCCCCCGCCATCGGATGGAGCCGATCGTGCTCCCGATAGACATAGGGGATGCCCTGCTCCTTTAAATAGGCGCTGATGTTGCGGGAAAGGATCACCGGCATCACCTCGTCTTTCGCTCCGTGGACGATGTAAATACCGGCCGATGAAAGGTTTCGGAGAAAAGGGAAAATTTCGTCCGGAATGCCGGCAGCCATTGGGGCGACCGCCGCGAACCGATCGGCATGAAAGATTCCGGTGAGGTAGGCGCCGATGCCGCCGTTCGACATCCCGGTGAGGTAAATTCGGTTCGGGTCAACCCGGTATTTCGATTGGACCGCGTCGATCACCGCAAGGACCAGCGTTTCACCGGCCGGTGACCACCAGGCCCCTCCCTGGATCGTCGGACAGGCGAGGAGTGACTTTTCCCCCAATCGCGGCTGCCACCGCTCCAGATAGCTGTCTCCGGTGAAGCCGGCCCCGTGGAGGCAGACGATCAACGGGTAGGCATTCGCCGGGTCGTAGCTTTCCGGAACGTAAAGGGCATAATCGGCCGGTTGGTCTTCGATCTCCACCGTCAAATGGAGCGAGCCGCGTTTCGGCTCCGGTGGGTAGGGTCCTCCTTGGCGGATCGCTTCTTCGACCTGTTCGACCGTCACCCCTTTTTGGGTTTGAATTTCGTCCAGCAACTGTTTCGATTGGCCGGGATCTCCCGAAGCGAGGTACTGTTGAACCAAGAGAGAGAGCGCTTCGGATGGAGAGGCTGAATCTGGTATGGGGGGATGGAGCGGGAGATGGAGCGATTGAGAGGAAACACAGGCGGAGCAAAAAGTGAATAACAGATAGAGGCTGATTCGATGGAATCTCATGCCGTTCCTCCCGAGCTGATTTTTTTCGGGTATCCCTCGACGCGGAGGTCGTCCCCGATTTTTCGGACCGTCATCCGTTCTAGCAGGAGCGCCGTATCCAGGCTTGCAAACGCCGGTCCGGCGACGGCGCTTTTCGCGTTCTCCCCGCAGAGGAGCTTCGGCGCAAGGTAGAGGATCACCTTGTCGACCTCTCCCGCGCGCAGCGCGATTCCATTGACAATTCCCCCCCCTTCGATCAGAAGACTGGTGACCCCGGCCTTCCCCAATCTTTCGAAGAGGAGACCGAGAGCGATTTCCCCCCTTGTCTGCGGGAGAATCTCGATCCGAACCCCCTGTTTTTCGAGTCTCCCGATTTTTGTGGAGGAAGCGTCCGATGTCGTGATCACCCAAGTTGGCGCCTCCGAGATCGAGGTGGCCAGCCTGGCCTTTAACGGGATTTTGAGATGGGGATCAATGGCGATCCGGATCGGGTTCGACATCTTCCCTCGCTCGCCTCCGCGCCTGGCGGTCAGCATCGGGTCGTCGGCGAGCACCGTTCCAATTCCGACCAGGACCGCATCGACCTCCGATCGAAGTCGGTGAACCTCCCGCCGGGCCGTCTCCCCGGTGATCCAGCGTGATTGGCCGTTCGGCGCCGCGATCCGGCCGTCGAGGGTCATCGCCGACTTGAGGATGACGAACGGTCTTTGGGTCGTGATGTACTTGATGAAGATTTCATTCAACTGGGCCGCCTCCTCTTGGAGGAGTCCTTCGGTGACTTCGACCCCCTTTTTTTGGAGGATCTTGAACCCGTTGCCGGAGACCATTGGATTCGGATCGGCCATCGCCGCCACGACCCGCCGGATACCGGCCCGGAGGATCGCTTCGGTGCAGGGGGGGGTTCGTTTTTCAGTATGACAACACGGCTCCAGGTTGATATAAAGCGTCGCCCCTTTCGCTTTTTCTCCCGCTTGGGCGAGGGCCAACGCCTCCGCGTGTGGCAACCCCGGTCCGGGATGAGATCCCTCCCCAACGATCCGGCCGCTTTTGACGACCACCGCCCCGACCATCGGATTGGGGGCGGTCTTTCCCCGCCCTCGACCGGCGAGACGGAGGGCCCGCTTCATGTAGATTCGATCCGCTTGGTCCGGCATAGCGGTACTATATAAGCAGGCCGCTTCGGATGTCAAATCGAGGCTCACTGATTGAAAAACCGCCGGGATTCTTCTATAGTCGCTTGTCCCAAAAACCAGATGGAGGTGGAATATGCTCACACGACGTAAGTTGTTGAAGCTCGGTCTTCTCGGAAGCATCGCCGGTTTGACCGGCTGTCTCTCGCCCCGTGGGGGTGGCTTTGGTGGCGCGGCCCTTTCCGGGCTGTCGGTCTCTCCCTTTCAAATGCCGCTTCCGATCCCGGCGGTGTTGTTGCCGGCGAGCAGCACCCCCACGGAGGATTATTACGAGATCACCATGCAGCCGGCGGAGCTTCAGATTCTCCCTCCCGGTTCTCCGAAAACCGCTCTCTGGGCCTACAACGGAATGGTCCCCGGTCCCACGATCGTGGCGAAGAAGGGAAAAGCGGTCCGAGTCAAGCAGACCAACAATCTCGGCAGCGTCGCGCACCGTGACGGCACCCAGGTCGACACCACCGTCCATCTGCACGGCGGCCATGTTCCGGCGATCGACGACGGCCATCCTAACGATCTGATCCAGCCGATCGGCAAGTCGGCTCCGGTCCTTCCGATCAAATACCACCTCTATCCCAACAGCGCCAAGGAATATCACTATCCAAACAACCAAGACCATGCGACCCTCTGGTATCATGACCATGCCGACGATCACACCGGCGAGAATGTCTACATGGGGCTGGCCGGGTTCTATCTTCTCCACGACGACCTGGAGCTCGGGCTGAACCTTCCGAGCGGCGATTATGACGTTCCGATCGTGATTCAGGACAAGTTGTTCAACGCCGACGGATCGCTGAACTATCCCCCGTTGAACATGAACACCCTTCAATCTGGCTTTTTGGGCGATACGATCGTGGTGAACGGCGCTGTCCAGCCTTATTTTCAGGTGGCGAATCGGAAATACCGATTTCGTATTTTAAACGGCTCGAACGGACGACAATACAAGCTGGCACTCAGCGCCGGTTCCTTCATCCAGATCGGAACGGAAGGAGGCTTGTTGCCGGCGCCGGTGACGAAATCATCGTTCTTGATCGGTCAAGCAGAGCGATTCGACGTGGTGATCGACTTTTCGAAATATCCGATCGGAACGCAGGTCGAACTCCGGAACACCCTCTCCAATTCCGGCAGCGGCACGTTTAAGATCATGCGTTTCGACGTGGTGCGCCAGGAAATCGATCCAAGTGTGGTCCCCGCGACGCTCCGGCCGATCGCTCCGCTCACCGGTTCGATCGCAAACCGGAACTGGCAGTTGGCTTTGATCGGGAACAACTGGACGCTCAACGGCAACACGTATGACATGAACCGAGTCGACGCCAACCCCGCCTTGAACTCGGTTGAAACCTGGAGTTTCAGTAATTTCTCTCCCAACCCGCATCCGATGCACCCGCACGGCGGGATGTTTCAGGTGGTGGGACGTCCCGACCTCGGCTGGAAGGATACATTTAACGTTCAAAACGGAGAGACGTTGAATGTCATTCTGCCGTTCACCGATTATACCGGCGACTTCATGTTGCACTGCCATAACCTGGAACACGAAGACCACATGATGATGACCCAATTCAGGGTCGTTTGACGAAGCGATTGTAGGCGCCGGAGGCGCGATAAAACGCCTTTCCAAAGAACTCGCGAGAGTTTGGGAAGCCGCTCAAGGTTATTGGCGCGGAGCCAATCGACGGCCATTTTTTAGGCGCACGGATCGTCTTAAACTGATCTGGCTTCAAATTCACCTGGCCCAGGGCTTGACCAATCGAAACCGTTCCATTTGGCAACTTGGAATGGTGCGGCCACAGGTGAAAGATAATCTCATCGGTCGTGGCCAGCAGGTTGGCCACCGCTTTCGCTTTATCCACGGGAAGATCCAATAGGCCGGATTCAATCTCTTGCGTGTGATCGTGCCAGTTCTTGTTCCATTCCTTATAAAGGGATCGTCTCCCGTGTCATGGTCTTTGCAACCATATACTCAATCTCCACCAGTTTGGCACTTGGGCTGAGCAGATAAAGAGGATTCGAGACTTAAATTACCGTGAGGAACTGCACAGGGAGAATGAATTCTCAAAAAGAGTGCGAGAGTTGCATTCGGGGGCAAGTCATGTCTATGCGATCACATTAAGAGCCTATCCTAAAACCCTCGCACAGGAGAGGGTGATAAAAATACAAACAAAATGAAGCAACGCCAAATGGTTTTCAGGAACCTTCTCCCAACGGATCAGAATCCGGCGGAACCGGTTCATCCAGCGATGGGTCCGCTCTACAACCCACCGGCGCGCTTTGAATCCGGCCTGGCGCTGGATGGCCTGCGCTTCCTCGCTGCGGGCGCGGATGTACGCAGTGTAGCAGCAGATCCCGGATCTCATTGTAGGCGATTGTCAACTAAATTGGCCTGACCCTAAACTATGTATCATACGAATGGGGAAAGCGCTGCGCCAATTTTATTCCAACCGCTGGCGGGAGTACCTTCGGAGCGACTATCCCGATTGCGGCTATAAGTTTGTCTGAGCGCCGGAATCGGGGGGTTGTTTTGGCGAGCCTCGTTCTTGCTGAACTCATTTCGTTGAGACCTGCTTGACAGGCTCCGATTTCGCCGGGGGAGACCAGGTGCAGGCCCCTTGTTCTTGCCGTGCTCCTTCTCCTTCGAGGAGCATCTTCTTGATCTCGATGAGGCAATCGTTTTCCGGGACGATCAGCTGCTCGACCGCTTTGTCGATCGCTTTCGCGTCTTCTTTTTTTATCTTGAAATCGGTTTTTATTCGATTGAGCCGCTCGTTGAGTTTTCCCTCTTTGATCTCTTCGAATTTAATGTGATAAAAAATGGCCTCTTTTTTTTCTTCTTTCTTCAATGCTTCGATCTTCTCTTCGAGCTTCTCGATCTGATTTTTTCTGTTGAGTTTGAGCAACATGTCGACACTATCGATGAAGTTGAGATCGACCAGATAATCCTGACCTTCTCTCGGGTCGTATAAATCGTTGTCGATGCCGGGGGTCTCGGTGGCCGCGTCGACGAGAATGACGATCACCTGTTCGTATGATTTGTTTTTATCGATAATTTTCAAGACGCTCTCAATCCCGATGTTGTCCCGATTCCCTCCATCGAAGACATGCACATATTCTTCGTATCTCCGATCTCTGTAATCCCGCAAAGTCATGTAGTTGAATACCGCTGGAAAAGAGGCGCTCGCCATCACCGCCCTGGCGATCTCGTACTTGTTGATGTCCGATTTTATTTCGATGAAATCGTCCTCCGTGAAAGTAAAGGCCCTTCCGAACCGGTCGGTAGTGGCATCGGTGGCATTGATGACCAGATAGGGCCTTTCACTGTTGAGGTCGGCGAAGGTGAGATCGTGGCCGAAATCGATGCCGAAGGTAGAGATGTCAAACAGGTTATCGGCGAAGGTTTGCGCCATGATATCGGACCGGTCGAAGGCGGTGAACCAGTATTTGAGCACGTTGTTCGGCCAAAACCAATTGCCGAACCATCTTTGGATATAATTTTTCGACATTAGATCCTTCACCTCATTCTCATTCCAAATCCTTCCGGAGGGGGCTCTCTCCAACTCGGAATCGGAATCTTGGGAAACGGCGTAGTAAGCCGCCGGAAGGGAACCGCCTGAAACGGATGAAATGATATCGACCTCTTTTAAAAGGTTGAGGTCCGGCTTTAAGACCTTCTCCATCTGAAGCATTACCGATGAGGAAAAATAGGCCGCCCTGCTTCCGCCGCCCGAAAGGGAAAGGATGACCAGGGTCTTTTGACCATTGGCGTTGTGATCCTTTCTATCCCGCGGGACGGTGAACTGCGCCTGGCTTCCCTGCGCGGAGCCGTTGTTGAATTTGGGGCGATTGGTATAACTATACAAGCTGCAGCCGGACATCAAGGAAAAGAAGATCAACGCGAATGCCGCCGACATTCTGATCTGCATTTCACTCCTCCATAGGGTCTTCTCTATTTAACAACTCAGATAAAAGAGCAACTTTTTGCTGCTCTCTCGCTCTTTCTCTCGGAAGGCCTCAGAAGAGGACCGCCTCCCCGATCTCTCCGGTCCGGATCCCGACGGCGTCGGTCAGCGGCAGGATGAAGATCTTTCCGTCGCCGGCCTCTCCGGTCTTGGCCGCCGCCATGATCGTGGCGACCACCTTCTCCTCGTCCTCATCGGGAAGGACGATCTCCAGCTTGATCCGCGGAACCAGATCGACAACATATTCGGCCCCCCGGTACCGCTCCTTACGCTTCCCTTGAAGAGAAAGCCCCATCACGTTGGAAACGGTCATCCCGGGGATGCCGATATCCAACAGAGCCTTCTTGACCTCTTCCAATTTAAACGGCTTGATAATCGCTTCGATTTTTTTCATCGCTCCTCCACTGTCCCACGGTCGGTTTCCATGCTTTACCGATGGAGCGCTATTCTTATCATAAGGGAGGTTACTTTTAGGTTACAGATCTTTTGATCGTCTCATAAAGGGCGGCGGTCTCCGGAGCGGGCTCCGTTTGCAGCATCGTTTGGAGGGTTTTCCTGCAACGGTCATAAATCGCGAGGGCTTCGGCCCGCCGGCCCTGCTTCTGACGGCAGATCATTAGCCGCCGGTAGCACTCCTCGGCGAAAGGATCGGCTTCCACCCCCCGCTGATAGCAGGCCGCCGCTTCTTCGAATGCGCTGGAGGCCTCCCGCTCCGCTCCCAGAGAGATCAGATGTAATAGATATCTGTCGTGCAGCCGCTTTTGAAGGGGAAGCGCCCATTCCGGCGGCTCTTCCCGCCCCAGAAACGGTCCGCGGTAAAGGTTGAGGGCCTTTTCCGGACAAGCAGAAAGAAGCCGTTCAAAGGCCCAGGCATCGACCCAACAGAAGCGGGGGTCGAGCGTTACTTTCCCAGCGCGTAAAGTGATCGCCTCCTGTTTCCCGAGAAGTCTGCGAAGACGATGGAGTGTGGTCTTGAAGAGCTGGCGCCCCTTCGACCCCTCCGCTTCCGGCCAGAGGGCATCGGTCAGCCGCTCCTCGCCGACCTCCCGGCCGCCGAAGGTGATCAGCGCTTTGAGCAGCTCTAAAACTTTCCCCTGTCCCCGAGAAGCAAAGCGGACCGCTTCTTCGTCGATCAGCAGAGTGAAACGGCCGAGGGTGTAGACCTTCACGGCCCAGGGCCACGCTTCGCATTCGATCGGGGGAGGATCGGGAATCAAATTCCGCTTTCGGACCAACTCGCGCACATAGTCCGTTTCAATACCTGCCTCCAGTGCTGTCAAACAAAGGCAGGCCATCACCGACGAGCGCCAGCCAAAGAGGTTGATGTAACCCTGCTCCCTTCCAAGAATGAGCGCCCTGCGCAAAGCGCGTTTTATCTGTTTTCCAGGCTTCCCTCCGGACCGCAGGCGCCAAGCCACGGAGATTAAATAGATGAATTCAATCTGCAGGCTTTTCATCCCAAGGCCGATCCGGCGGGCCCGGCCCCTTTCTCGGCCGGCCTGTCGAAAGGCCCTCCGTTCGACAAAAATATCGGCCAGGAGAAGCCGGCAAATCGCCTCGGGATAGGGAGCGTTCATTTCAAGGGAGATCCCCAGCGCCGTCTCTGCATGGTTGAGTGCGCCGGGGAGATCTCCTCTTTGCAACGCCATCCAACCGGTCAGGTAGTGGTAAAAAGCGCGATCGAACCGCCGCCACCTGGAAAGGACCGCCTCCCTCTCCAGTAACAATGAGGTCGCCATGGCGTGGTCTTCGATGCTTAAGGCGGCCGCGACGCCATGAGAGAGGAGATCGTGGTCCCAAAGATGCATCCCGCGCTCCCGAGCAAGCTTAATCCCTTCCGAAACGAGGGTCAGACAGTCGGAGAAAGAGCCGTTGAGCCATGCCAGCTGCGCCTCGGCGCTTTTTCCGGTGAGTTGCATCAGGGGGGAAGCCGCAGGCGAGCGCGCGGCTTGATGGAGTAGATCAATGACTCGGGCAGTTTTTGAATAGTCTCCGATCCAGAGCGTATAGAGGGCAAGATAGTATCCGATTTGGAGGCGAAAATTAGCGTCTTCTTCCTTTTGCATCAAAGAAAATACCCGATCCGCCCAGACTGCGATGTTGGGGTGATGGGGCTGCTTAAGCAAAAGTGCGTTGAGCATACCGGAGGCGGCGCGTGCCTCGATCTCCGGGGAGAGAACGGTCGTCGTCTCCTCCTTCAAAAGAGACTCTTCCATCAACGCAATCCATTGGTCGAGCGGGGTATAATTTTCGCACTCGTGCAGGAACGTTCCAATCACCATCGACCAGGCAAGCCATACACCCGCCTCGTCGCCCGTTTCACGAAAGCGTTCAAAAGCTCTCTCGAAGTCGCTGCGGCTCTCAGCGGGGACAAACGGCAGGCGGCAGACCCCCCGCCAATAAAGAAGCCACGGCTGGTCGTTAACCATTTTTTCTGGAAGCGCTTTGATCCACCTCTCCACAGTCTGGCTCCTCCCCTGGGAAATCATCGAACCTGCTGCTGAGACGATCACCGCCGTGAGCCCCGGCCAGTCCTTGGCCAGCGCGTAGAGTTCGGCCGCCTGCTCGCTATCGCCCTGCTGCAAGAGCCACGAGGCGGCCGCCCGCTGGAGCCCGGCGAGAGACTCGGGCGCAAGCTGCTCGCCGGCGCGGGCCTGCAAAAATTCCCGGAACAGCGGGTGATACTCATAACTCGGCGGCTCGCCGTCGCGCCGCGCCGTGAAATAGTTGCGGCGGGCCAGCGCATCGAGCATCGCCTCGGCCCGGCTGTCTCCCGTGAGCATCGCGGCCGCCGGAGCGGTGATGCGTGGCAGAGAGGACGTCTGGAGCAGGAATCGTTGCATCTCAGCGTCGGTGCGGTCGAAGATCTCGCTGGCGAAGTAGTCGAACACCTGGCCCCGCTCGCCACGCATCGCCGGCGTCGATCCGCCGCGCGCCTGCTCGAGCAGAAGCACCAGCCCCGCCAACCAGCCCTCGGTTTGATCATAGAGCGCCGCCAGGTCGGCGGGCGTCAGCAGATCCCCGCCCAACCGCTTCCGGGCGATGGCGGCGCTTTCATCCGGTGTCAGACGAAGATCTTCCCACCCCAGCAGGGCGAGCCGATTGGCCAGGCGCAGGCGGGCGAAGGCCGGGGGCGGGTCTGTCCGGCTGATGAAGATAACGGTGCTCCCCGCCGGGATCTCGTCCAGCCCCTGCACGAGGCCCTCGTGCAGGGGCGACCATGGGGGAAGCTCGTGATAATTGTCGAACACCACCAGCGCGGGACGCGTCAGACGGGCGAAGAGCGCGCGGAAGAAATTTCGCGCAAACACCGGCAGACCGGCGAGGTATTCGGGGGTCAACAGGGGGAGCGGCCTGCGAGAGCGCGGGGCCGCGCGCCGCCCCGCCTCTCCCAGATAATAGAAGAGAGAGGCACTATCGGCATCGCCGGCATCGAGCTGATACCAGAGGCCGCGAAGCTTCCGGACTTCGAGGTAGTTTGCTACCAGCGCCGTTTTGCCGCTGCCCGCCGGGGCGGTGATCCAGACCACCGGGCGCCTGCGGCCCCGGTCGAGCAGGCCGAACAGCCGGCGACGGGGGACGATCCCCGTAAAACGCGGCCGGATCAACTTCGGTGGTAAAACCGATCTGCGGGACGGCACGACGGCTCCATAATAAGAGCCTATCTAAAAACCTGATTCTACTGCGGGGGGCTGCAAAGCCGTGGGGCTATGTTCTCGGTGTAAAACGTCCTCAACGTAGCCTCTGGCTACGCCTCCGGGCGTTTCGCTCCCCCTCGTTACGAACCGGGTTTTTAGACAGGCTCTAAGCGATTTTTCGACCGGCGTACATATATCACAACCTGGAACATGAAGACAATATGATGATGACCCCATTCAGGGTTGTTTGACGAAATCTCGAAACCGGTCGCATTGCCGTGTTGAAGCTTCGGTGGTATGCTTTTTATCAAAAGCGGGGTTGTTTTATGAAGCGCGTCATGAGATGGTTTTTCATTTTCCTCGGCACCCTTTCGGTCACCTTGGGCTTTCTCGGGATCTTTCTCCCGGTATTGCCGACCACCCCTTTTCTACTCTTGGCCGCCTTTTGTTATGGGCGGAGTTCGGAGGGGTTTCACCGCTGGTTATTGACCAACCGCTGGTTTGGCGAGTATATCCGGAACTATCGCGAAGGCCGAGGAATGCCCCTTCGGGACAAGCTTTTCACCGTTTCGGCCCTCTGGCTGACCGTTGGCTCCACAAGTTCCTATGCCGTTTTGGTCTGGTGGGGCCGACTGGTTCTATTGGCGATCGCCACCGGGGTCACAACATACCTTCTTCTCCGGGTGAAAACCTTCAAACCGGAGGTCGCGGTTCCCCCGGCTGAGCGATCGTCCTTGGCCGAAAGGGCGGAATCCGACCGGGCACGATCCGGTTCTTAAGGGCTTCTTCCGGCAGGATCACGCTTCCCTTCGTTGACGGTCTCCGGTTCATCGGATATCCTTTGAAGTAAAGAAATAAAAAGGTGAAATACCGATGAAATGTTCCCGAATTGGGATCATCCCGATTCTTTTTCTTCTTATTTTATTCGGTTGCGACAGGAATACGGGGGGGTCGGGCGGTGATACGTCTCTTCCCACCGGTTGGTCGAAAAGCAGCGATCTCTCCAAAGGAGTTTTCTATGCCTTGGCGGCCGACCCGAACGATCCAAACGTTGTCTATGCCGCGAGTTCGGTCTTGAGCGTCTACAAAACCATCGACGGCGGAACGACCTGGTCGGTGGCCAACCAGGGGCTTCCTGCGGAACCGGTCCGAACGCTTCTGGTCGATCCAATCACCTCGCCGACCGCCCCGCTCCGAATCTATGCCGCGGTGGCGGGGGGAGAGCTTTTTAAAACGGAAGATGGCGGGGCCATCTGGTCACAGATTGGGCAAGGACTCGCCCAGTATACCCCCAATACGGTTGTATACGATCCCATCGTTCCTTCGGATCAGATCTCCCTTTATGTTGGGACCGGAGGAGGAGGGATCTTTGCCAGCAAGTCGAACGGCACGTCACGGGTTCAGATCAACACGGGGCTGGGGACAGGAGACGGCTTGGACGTGTCGATCCTCCTCCTCGATCGGCCCCCGTCTGGAACGCCCGGAACGCCTCCCACCCTCTATGCCGGGACACGCGGAGGGGTCTATCGATCGGCCGACGGGGGAGCGAACTGGGTCTCGAACAATACCGGCCTCTCCGAACCGGCCATCTTGAGTCTGGCGCTGGACCGCTCCACCGGGATACTTTATGCGGGCACGCCCCTTGGTCTCTATAAGGGAGTTGCCGATGGGAGCATCCCCTGGATCGCGATCGGTGATGGGGCGACGATGGGATCGATCACGTCGATTGCGATCGATTCCCAGACGGTGTATGCCGCCAGTGCCACGGCGGGGATCTTCAAGAGTATCGATGGGGGAGCAACCTGGTCTGTCGTTAATCAAGGGATCACGTCTCCCGACATCCGATCGATTCTTATTCATCCCCAGGATCGCAACCTCCTTTATGCGGGAGGGATCGGGGCGGTTTTCAAAAGCAGCGACGGCGGCAATCGCTGGACGCTGCTGACGCCGGGGGTCTTTGAAAATATCTCCAATCTCCTTCCGACCGCTTCGGTCAAATCGATCATTGCCACCACCGGGGGGATTTTGTATGCGGGAGGCTCCGCCGGCGTCTATAAAAGTGTCGATCAGGGACAAGGATGGGCGCCGATGAAGATCCGCCTTGCCGGGAGCGAAGTTGAAACAGTGGTTTCCGATCCCGCTCGGCCGGGGATCCTCTATGCCGCTTTGCGAAACGACGGCATTTACAAGAGCCTGGATGGCGGCGGAAGCTGGCGGGAGGAGAATGGTCCAGCCGGTCAACCTTCAAACCAAATTATAAAATCGGTCACCGGGTTGCTCATCGATCCCGACCGGCCCGACCGTCTTTATGCCGGCACGGCAGGGAGCGGGGTTTATCGGGGGATCGTCGGTGTGGACGGGCATCTCTCTTGGGCGCCGATCAACGATGGATTGGCCGGGTCGGGAGTGTACAGCCTGGTGATTCTCCCTGGAAACCCGGCGACCCTTTTTGCCGGGACATTTCAGGAAGGGATTTTCAAGATGGTTGATAACGGCGTCGATGCCTGGGTTCCGGTGGGCGGCCCCTTGTTCGATCGAAGCATCTTCGCTCTTGCTGTGTATCCCCAGATTTTGTTCGCCGGGACGACGACCGGTCTCTACAAGAGTGAAGACGGTGGCGCAAACTTCTCCTTCGTCGAGGGCTCCCCCGCGGTGGATGTTCATTTTATCACCATCGATCCGGCGACCATTCCGTTTGGAACGGGAATTTTCATCGGGACCTCTTCGGGGGTCTTTAAAAGTGTAGATCAAGGGGCTCATTGGGCTTCGCTCGACGACGGCTTGACCTCTCCGACCTATTCGATCTTGGTCGATCCGCAGCAAAGTAACGTGGTCTATGCAGGTACCCTCGCCAATGGAATTTTCCGCAGAACGCAATAACCGTTCCTTTTCCAGATCGACAGGGCCGATCAATTTTTAGGTCAAGTGACGAGGAAAACGGAGTGGGAATCCGCATGCTCTATTCGACGTGGCGAGGCTTGCTTCCCTTCGATTTTTCGGATAAAATGTGCTCGCATTCCCCTTCAAAGATCTCTCGAAGCGAACACCCCAGAACGGGACCGAGAACAGGATATCGATGAAAAAAAAGATCAAGATCACGGTGGTTGGCGCCGGCCATGTCGGTGGGACGACGGTACAAAGACTGGCCGAGAAAGAATTTGCGGACCTGGTCTTGCTCGATATTGTCCCGGACCTTCCCCAAGGGAAAACCCTCGATCTGATAGAGTCAGGTCCCATTTACGGATACGACACCCGTTTGACCGGAGCGTCGGGATACGAGGAAACGGCTCAATCGGATATCGTCATCATCACTTCCGGAGTGCCGAGGAAACCGGGGATGAGTCGTGACGATCTTCTGAGGGTCAACGCCGGAATCGTCAAAAACGTGACCGAACAGATTACCCAAAGGTCGCCGGAAGCGATTCTTTTGGTTGTCTCGAATCCGCTCGACGCCATGACTTATGTGGCATATAAAACAAGCGGGTTTCCAAAAGAACGGGTCATGGGGATGGCAGGCGCGCTTGATTCGGCTCGATTCAGAGCCTTTATCTCGATAGAACTGGGGGTTTCTGTTGAAAACATCCATGGGTTTGTCCTTGGAGGACACGGAGACAGCATGGTTCCCCTCCCTCGCTATACCACGGTGGCAGGCATTCCGGTGACGGAGCTTCTCTCGAAGGAGCGACTCGATGCGGTGATTCAGCGAACGCGCGACGGGGGGGCCGAAATCGTGAAACTCCTTAAAACCGGATCGGCCTATTATGCCCCTTCCGCCGCCATTGTCGATATGGTTGAGTCGATCGTCAAGGACAAGAAAAAAATCCTCCCCTGCGCTGCCCTTTGCCAGGGGGAATATAAGGTCGATAACCTCTTCGTCGGTGTGCCGGTAAAGCTGGGGCTAAAGGGGATCGAGGAGATCATTCAGATCCAGTTGACGGCCGAAGAAGAGGTCAGTTTCCGGAAATCGGCGGCGGCAGTCAAAGAACTCTGCGACGCGGTTGACAAGGTCCTCTGACAGTTCCTTCGACACAGATCTTCCCTCTTCATCATTCCCCAATCCTCTTTCAAAATCGATGTTGATGATTTTCATAAACCACGTTAGAATTTAGGGTATGACGAAAGTTGCTATTATTGGGGCGGGGAAAGGTGGAACCGCCCTGATCGAAATCTTACATAAAGACTCCCTGGTCAAGGTCATCGGGATTGCCGATCTCAGCCCGGATGCCCCGGGGATGGACCTGGCGCGACGTTTAAAGATCCCGACGACAACCGATTATCGTCGATTGATTCGACAAGGAACCGATCTTGTCATCGATGTTACCGGAAGCAAAGAGGTGCGCGAAGCATTGGAGCAAGAGAAAAGCGCCGGTCAAATAGAGGTAATCGGGGGACTTTCCGCCAAATTCATGTGGCAACTGATCGAAGAACGAATCAAGAGCAAGGCGATGGCAGAGGTGCTCCGAGCACGGTATTCGTTCGAAAACGTCATCGGAAAAAGCGAGAAGATGCAGGAGATCTATCGCCTGCTACCCAAGATCGCAAAAACCAATGCAACGGTCTTAATCGAGGGAGAGAGCGGGACGGGGAAAGAATTGATTGCTCACTCGATCCACCAGTTCAGCTTGAGGGAAGACAGGCCCTTTATCCGGGTCAACTGTGCGGCATTGGCGGAAAGTCTCCTTGAAAGCGAGTTATTCGGCCATGTGAAGGGGGCTTTTACCGGTGCAATCGCCCATAAACTGGGAAGATTCGAGCTGGCCGACGGGGGAACGATCTTTTTAGATGAGATTGGAGAAATTAGCCTTTCGACTCAGGTCAAGCTCCTTCGCGCCGTTCAAGAAGGTGAGATCGAAAAAGTCGGAGATACCAAACGGATCAAGGTCGACGTTCGTATCCTCGCCGCAACAAATAAAGACCTGAAGAAAGCAGTAGAAATGCGTGAATTCAGGCAGGATCTTTATTATCGGCTTCGGGTTGTTCCAATCCATCTCCCTCCGCTTCGAGAACGGAAAGATGATATCCCTTTGCTGGTAAATCATTTCATCAATCGGGTGAACAAAGAAATGGGGAGACGGGTCACCCGTGTCTCTCCCGAAGCGATGGAAATCCTGATGGCGTATGATTATCCGGGAAATATCCGAGAACTCGAAAATATCATCGAGCATGTCATGGTTTTCTGTTCCGGAGACACCATTCAAGCGGAGCATCTTCTGAAAGACATTCAACCCTCTCAAAACGATGTTATTGGAAGGGTTGTCGGGGAAGAAGACCCTCTCAAAGCGATGGAACAGGAATTGATTATGAATGTTTTAAAACAGACTGGTTGGAGTTATCGGAAAACGGCGGAGAAATTGAAAATGAGCCGAACAACGCTTTGGCGCAAAATCAAGGCGTATGGGATTGTTAAGCCTTCCTCTGTTTCAATGTAGAACGAGTTTAATTATGAAACGTAAATTTTTTAAGCCGTTGATTTATTTATGAAAAAATTAACATATAAATAATTGATATAAATCATGTTCCATTTTAATGCGTTTCTACATTTTTAGACTAAACGCATAACATATTGATAAAGAATGTTAATTTTAACATTCTTTATATGGCATTTATGTTGCAACTTCATTGTGTTGAAGAGCGAACGGTCACTTCATCAAAGGAGATGCAAAACATGGATTGCCCAAGGTGTGATGGAAATATGGTTTCAGAAGTTTTTGAAGACATCAAAGATGATACAGGCAATATGAAGTTCCCTGGTTATCGTTGCCTGACCTGCGGAGAGATACTTGACCCCGTCATCATGGCAAACCGCCAAAACCGTCCTTTCCTTCACGCAAGGAATCGAAAACTAATGGCTTTCTCGAGGGCATAACGCTGCCGGAATAGTTCATTCTTACCAACGAGATGATTTGTGAAAACGCAGCGTATATTAACAGATCGTGATCTTCCCTTAAAAGATCTTACCACTGTTTACCCGATCGATTACCCAACATATCTCAATCGTCACCAAGGTTACCGGGGTCTCCTAAAGGTCGCACAAACTCTGGAACCTTCCGGTGTGTTAGAAATAGTAAAACGGTCCGGCCTTCGTGGTCGAGGGGGCGCCGGGTTTTCAACCGGTAAAAAATGGGAAATGGTCGCCGATCGGCAGGCCGACCAGAAATACCTTTGTTGCAATGCGGCGGAAGATGAACCGGGGACATTCAAAGACCGATATCTCCTTCGCTCGAACCCGCATCAGTTGATCGAAGGGGCGATCATTGCGGCTTATGCGGTCGGGGCAAAAGAGGTTTATCTTTACATCAATGGCCGCTACGAAGAAGAAATCGAATTTATAGGGCAAGCCCTCCTGGAATCAAAGGAAGCAAGGCATTGGGGACAATCAGACAGCGGCTCTCCTGCTAATGTCGAATTGAAGATCTGTAGAAGCCCGGGCACTTATGTCGCTGGGGAAGAAACCGCGTTGCTTGAAGTTGTGGAAGGGAGAATGGCCAAACCTCGACAAAAGCCACCATTTTACCCAGCCATTCGGGGGCTCTATGGGATGCCAACCGTAGTGAATAACGCCGAAACCCTTTCAAACGTTCCCCATATTATTAGAGAAGGGGTCGATTGGTATAGAAGCATCGGAACCCCGGTTTCTCCCGGGACACTCATTTTTACCCTCACAGGAGATATCAACCATCCGGGTCTATATGAACTCCCATTAGGAACCTCTCTTCGAAAGTTGATTGAAGATTATGGCGGTGGAATCCAGGAAGGGAAGCGACTCAAGGCGGTCTTTCCCGGCGGGCCTTCAAATGCAATCATCGGGGCCGATCAGATTGACGTTCCGCTTGACTTTGATGCACTGAAAACAATCGGGTCCGGCCTGGGAACCGGCGCTGTGATTGTCATGTCCGAAACAACCTGCATGGTTCGATCGGCAATCGAATATGCCCGATTTTTTGCCCGCGAAAGTTGCGGTCAGTGCCCCCCCTGTAAGCTTGGAACGGTTCATTTGGCCGAGATTTTGGAAAAAATTGAAGCGGGTCGGGGCGATGAAAAAGATCTTAAACAGATCGAACAGGTCTGCGGAATGGTGAAAGGAAGGGGTTATTGCTATCTTTTGACCGGGGCATCCATTGCCGTTGAAAGTATCTTCCAGCGCTTTCCAAAGGAATACATCGCCCATGTCGAACAAGAGGCATGCCCTTTCCGTGCATGATGGTGATTCGTGGGCTATCCTATTGGAAGGGGGTCTGATATAATAGGCCTCACTTGGTTTATGAACTCAAAATAAGAAGGAGGACATAGATGGTTACAATAACGGAAAGAGCGGGCGAAAAGGTTAAGGAGATCATGCAAGGTGAGCAAAAGACCGGTTATGGTCTGCGGGTTTATGTCACCGGCGGAGGCTGTTCCGGATATCAATATGGAATGGCCTTCGAAGAAACCCCTGCCGAGGAAGACAGTGTTCTTGAGATGCAGGGAGTCAAAGTTTTTGTCGATCCTTATAGCGCCCCGATGTTGGAGGGGACGGAAGTGGATTATGTCGACAGTTTGCAAGGGGCCGGTTTTGCGATTAAAAATCCCAATGCGAAATCGACTTGTGGATGTGGACAATCATTCAGCGCTTGATTGGGTTCCCCAATCGGTGTCTTAAAAAACGAAACGAAGACAAAAAAATGGGCCGGTTTCGATTACACCGGCCCGTTTTTTTGTTTTGAACACGCATAGCGCGGCATAGACGGGGCTGATAATGGCAGAAACAGCGTGCTTCCCTTTCGTTTTGGACAGGCGAGCAAAACTTTGATAGACTCTCCCGAAAAAAGGAGGGGTTTCATGTCGGCAAGCAAACTGGAAGATCGAATCAAAATTGCCATGATCGGACTCGGTTATGTCGGCCTCCCGCTCGCGGTGGAGTTCGGAAGGAAGTTTCATACGGTTGGGTTTGACATCAACACAAAACGGATCGAATCGCTTCGCAAAGGGGTTGACCATACGCTGGAGGTCTCGGAGAAGAATCTTAGGGCGGCCACGCGGCTGGTTTATACGTCCGAGCGGGACGACATGAAAGGGTGTAATTTTTTTATCGTGACCGTTCCGACGCCGGTCGACATCCACAAACGGCCCGACCTGAGCCCGGTGGTCTCGGCCTCGGAGACTGTCGGCGCTGTCTTGAAAAAGGGGGACACTGTCGTCTACGAATCGACCGTCTACCCCGGCGTGACTGAAGAGATTTGCGTTCCGATCCTCGAGAGAAAATCGGGCCTCAAATTTAATCGCGATTTCTTCGTCGGTTACTCCCCGGAACGGATCAACCCCGGCGATAAGGAACACACCGTGACCAAAATCTTGAAGGTGGTCTCTGCCTCGACGCCGGAGGCACTGGAGACGGTCGATGCCGTCTATCGATCGATCATCACCGCAGGGACCCATCGCGCCGAGACCATCCGGGTCGCGGAGGCGGCAAAGGTGATTGAAAATACGCAACGAGACGTCAACATCGCCTTGATCAACGAATTGGCCCTTCTTTTCAATCGGCTCGGAATCGATACCGAGGCGGTTTTAAAGGCTGCGGGCACCAAGTGGAACTTTCTGAAGTTCACCCCCGGGCTGGTCGGCGGCCACTGCATCGGGGTCGATCCGTATTATCTGACACATAAGGCCCAGGAGATCGGATATCATCCCGAGGTGATCCTGGCGGGGCGGCGGATCAATGACAACATGGGAAGCTATGTCGCCGGTCAAGTGATGAAACTGATGATCAAAAAGCGAATCCCAATCGTTGGAAGCGAGATCTTGATCCTCGGTCTTACCTTCAAAGAAAACTGTCCCGATATCCGGAACACGCGGGTGATCGACATCGTCCAGGAGTTGAAGCAGTACAACGCCCAGGTTCATGTCTATGATCCATGGGTCGATCCCGGCGAGGTGGAGCATGAATACGGTTTGAAACTTGAAGAGACCCTTAATGAACATCGTTATGACGCCATTGTTCTTGCCGTTTCCCACCATCAGTTCAAGGCGTGGACGATGGCGGATCTGAACCGTTATGGCAAGGAGCGTCGGGTCGTTTACGATGTCAAACATCTTTGGGATCGATCTTGGGTCGATGGAAGACTGTGAAGAGAGAAGGAGTCATTGATTGAAGATGCTGGTCACCGGCGCGGCCGGTTTCATTGGGTTTCATCTTTCGCAACGGCTTCTCTCTCAGGGGCACCAGATTGTCGGCCTCGATAACCTCAATGAATATTATGACGTGCGCCTCAAGCAAGACCGTCTCCGTCGGCTTGAAGAAAGTATGGCCTTCCGGTTTGTTAAGGCTGACCTGTCCGACCGTTCGGCGATGGAAACCCTTTTTCAGGGAGAGCGATTCGATCGGGTTTTCCACCTGGCGGCGCAGGCCGGGGTTCGTTACAGCCTAACCCATCCGCATGTCTATATCGAGAGCAACCTGGTCGGCTTTCTCCACATCTTGGAGGGATGCCGACATTCCGGTGTTCCCCACCTGATCTACGCCTCCTCCAGTTCGGTTTATGGGGCGAACACCCAGATGCCCTTCTCGGTCCACGACCGGGTCGATCATCCGGTCTCTCTCTACGCCGCCACCAAAAAAGCGAACGAATTGATGGCCCACACCTATTCCCACCTCTACCGGATTCCGACGACAGGGCTCCGATTTTTCACCGTCTACGGTCCGTGGGGGCGGCCCGACATGGCCCTCTTCCTCTTTACCAGGGCGATCTTGGAAGGGAAGCCGCTCGATCTCTACAACCATGGCCGAATGGAGCGCGACTTTACCTATATCGACGATATTATCGAAGGGGTGGTCCGGGTTGGGGAGAAGGTTTCGGCTCCCGATCCAAACTGGAGCAGCGGTCACCCCGACCCCGCCACCAGCGCCGCCCCCTATCGGATTTTCAATATCGGGAACCACTCTCCGGTTCCGTTGCTAACCCTCCTCGATGTCTTGGAAAAATGTCTTGGCAAGAAAGGAGAACGCCGTCTTGTCCCGATCCAGCCGGGAGATGTTCCAGCGACCTTTGCCGATGTCGACAATCTGGTAAAAGAGGTCGGTTTTAAGCCGGCGACCCCGATCGAGGAGGGGGTCCGACGTTTTGTCGACTGGTATCGAAACTACTACCAAGTTTGATCCTTTTTTCCTCTTGATGGGTTATCCCCTCCGCTTGACACCTTTCTTCCAGCTATGATAACGTCACCCCACTTGTCAGGGGTGTCGGCTTCATGAGAAAGATTCTCGCGATTCGCCCCACCGATCCGGACCCATCTCTCCTTCAAGAGACCGCCACGCTGATTTTGAAAGGGGGTGTTGTCGCTATTCCCACCGACACCTTCTACGGTTTGGCGGGTAACCCTTTCGATTCTGTCGTTGTTCGCCGTTTGTATGAAATAAAGGGTCGCCCCTTTTCCAAGCCGATTCTCCTCCTTATTTCCGACATCGGGATGCTTTCTTCCTTGGTTGAAGCAATCCCCCTGGTGGCCCATGAAATGATCGCGTCATTCTGGCCCGGCCCGTTGACATTGGTATTTAAGGCGTCCAATCGCCTTCCTGATCTTCTCACGGGAGGAACCGGAACAGTCGGGGTCCGTTTTCCACAGGCGATACTGCCGGTCCGTTTGATCGAGAAGGTCGGTTTTCCGATTACCGCGACCAGCGCCAATCGGTCGGGTGAGCCATCGCCAACCTCCGCGGAAGAGGTTGATCGGACGATCGGCCCCTCCATCGATTTGATTTTGGACGGGGGATCCTCCTCGCCTCTTCCTTCGACGGTTGTTGATGTTGCAAAAGAGCAGCCTCGTCTTTTGCGAGAAGGGAGAATTTCGGCGGAGCAACTGGCCGCGTTTATCGGAAAGGAGTAACCATGGACGATTTACCGCGGTCCCCCGGAAAGCGATTTTTCTTGTGGGGGAGGCTTTTCGATCGTTTCTACCTGACCACCAAGCTCGTTTTGATGATGCTCCTTCTGACCCTCCTCTCGTTGGCCGCTTCATATATTTACAATGTTCGGAGTGAAAAGGAGTTTATCCGAAAGGTTGAAGACAACATCGGCGATCTTTCGACTGCGATCAAGATCAGCGTGGAGGAGATGACCAGCACCGAGCGGACCGACGAAGCCCGGCTTGCCGATTATGTCGGCCGGCTCAGGAACAAAGGGGTTAAAGAGGTTTCGATCATCAGCAATGAACAAGAGGTGATTGCCAGCTCGAACCCAAATCGAATCGGTGCGAAGATCCTCGCCCAGATCGACCCGAGACATAAGGACCTCTTCATTACGGCGACATTGGGGGAAGAGGCCGACAGCGCAGGGCCTCATCGCGAGTATAACCTTCTTCTCCCGATCGTGGTCGACGGGGTTCGGCTTGGTTTTGTCCATGTCGATATTCGTCTCGAGGATTACGGCCAATTTCTGAAAGACAACCATCGCCGCCGGCTGATTACGACCGCCATGATTTTTACGGTCGGGATCGCCCTGTCGATTTTTCTTTCGATCAAGTACACACAGCCGATTGGGGAGGTGGTCCGGGCGGCGAAGAAGGTTGCGTCGGGGGATCTTTCTCAAGCCCTGCCGGGCCGCCGGCGTGATGAAATTGGGGAACTGACCGAAAGCTTCAATGAGATGGTCGAAAAACTCCGCCGTCAGCGGGAGTTGGAGGATCGGCTTCGGCAGGCGGAACGGCTCTCTGTGCTCGGCCAAATGGCCTCGGGAATCGCCCATGAGATCCGAAATCCACTCAACCTGATCAATTTAAGTATTGATCATTTGAAATCTCAATTTGCAAACTGGGATGAGAGTCGGCAGAGGGAAGCCGAGGAGATCATATCGAACGTCAAGATTGAAATTTATCGCCTTAATCAGATGATCGAAGACTTCTTAAAATATGGAAAGCCGCTGCGGCTTCACTTCATCGAGACCGGGGTGGATGGTCTCTTGCGTGAGGTTCTTCGGCTTGCGCAACACAAGGCGACCGAGCAACAGATCGAAATCGTTGCCGATCTCAATCCCGATCTTCCCAAAATGGAGGTCGATCCGGAACAGTTAAAAACCTGTTTCCTGAACATCGTTCTCAACGCGATCCAAGCAATGCCAACCGGAGGAAAATTGGAGGTTCGAGTCGGTTTCGATCTTCCCCCGGTGAAATCGGTTCAAGCGGATCGGGATGGGCGGAAGGGGGGGCGGCAAATGATGACGTTGGTCTTCCGGGATACGGGAGGAGGGATCGGCAAGGAGGATCTCCAAAAGGTCTTTGAGCCTTACTTTACAACAAAGGCGCGCGGGGTCGGCCTCGGCTTGGCGATTACGAAGAAAATCATTGAAGAACATGGCGGTTCCATTGGGGTTGAAAGCCTCCCGCAACAAGGGACCGTCGTTACGATCCAGCTTCCGGTGCGGCAGCCAAAGAGGCTGGTGTTCCCAGGGCGAGAGGTGGTTCATTCGGTTACAGCGTCGGACCCGGTCGGCTTTTTGGGGGCGTCCAAGGCCGATGTTTTGGGATAAAAATCGGAGGAGATCGACTTGAAAAAGAGACAGATCCTGGTGATCGACGACGAAAAATCACAACGCGACATTCTGATGGTGATTTTAAAGTCGGAAGGATACGCGGTTCAAACGGCCGGAAGCGCCGTCGAGGCATTGAAATTTTTCGAAGAGGATCCCTTCGACCTCGTCTTGAGCGATTTGAAAATGTCGGACAATGACGGGCTGGACATCCTCGATCGTCTTATGAAGCTCAACCCCGCCGTTTGCGTCATCATCATGACGGCGCATGGGACGATCGATTCAGCGGTCGAGGCGATCAAAAAAGGGGCGTTCGATTATCTGACCAAACCACTCGATCGGGAGGAACTCTTGATTTCCATCTCCCGGGCTGTTGAAAAGCTCAATCTGGTTCACCAAAATAAGATGCTTCAAGAACAGCTTTCGGAGCGATTCGGTCTCTCGAACATGATCGGCAACCATGTGAAGATGCAGGAGATCTTCAGGACCATCCAGAAGATCGCGAACAGCACGGCGACCGTCTTGGTTTTGGGGGAGAGCGGGACGGGGAAGGAACTGATCGCCCGGGCGATTCATTTTAACAGTATCCGAAGGGGAAAACCGTTCTTGGCAATCAACTGCGCCGCCATTCCCGATACCTTGATTGAAAGCGAGCTTTTTGGCTACGAGAAGGGAGCTTTTACCGGGGCAACAGGGCGGGGGATTGGACTGTTCGAGGCAGCGGACGAGGGGACCCTTTTTTTGGACGAGGTCGGAGATCTTTCTCTCACGATGCAAGCAAAAATTCTCCGTACGATTCAACAGCGGGAGATCCGTCGAATCGGGGGGCGGGAAGAGATCAAGATTGATGTGCGGGTTATCGCGGCGACCAATAAGGATTTAAAGGCGGAGATTCGAGAAGGGAGTTTCCGTGAAGATCTCTTCTATCGGTTGAACGTGATTTCAATTCGTCTTCCCTCGCTGGCGGAACGTGAAACCGATATCCCGGCATTGACCCATTATTTCATCGAAAAATATAACCAACGCTCCGATAAGAAGGTCAAGGGAATTTCGCACAAGGCCCTTCGTCTTCTGCTCGATTACTCTTGGCCGGGGAATGTTCGTCAATTGGAGTCGGCGATTGAGCGGGCGGTCCTTCTTTGCGAGGGGGAGATAATCGAATCGGAAGACCTTCCCCCCGAGATCCGTTTGCAGACTTTTTCAACCGATCGCGTTCCGTTCGATATCCCTCCGCAAGGGTTTTCTCTGGAAGGCTTTGAAAAAGAGTTATTGATGAAGGCGATGGAAAAAAGCGGCGGGGTCATCGCCAAGGCATCCAAGTTGTTGGGGATCAGTTATCGAACGCTCCAGTACCGCCTCGAAAAATTTCATATCCGGAAGGAAGAAGAGGTCGTTCGAAAAGGGACATAGGTAATCCAAAAAAGGGAATAAGGAAGCCTGATGTTGCCCTTTTTCCCCCGATTTAAAATGGAAAAATACTTAAAAGACAATCTCCTCCCTGTTTTCTATTAACCGGCATGAGGATTGCTTATTTCTGCAATTGCTTATCGAGGTCTTGTCTTAAACAGGTTGTTTGACAAACGTCACCAAAATAAAATAGGGAGGTTATAAAAAAATGCGTAAGGGGCTCGGTTTGATTTTTTCGCTATCGGTGGTTGGTTTGTTCATGACGGCTCCGCTTTTTGCGGATGAGATGGTGGGAGAAATGAAGGGGGCCACGGAGAAACAGGTTGCGCCGGCAAAAGCCGGCATGAAGAAAGCCAAGAGCATGGCCGTCAAGGGCGAGGTTGCGGAGGTGGACGTCGCTGGAAATAGCCTCAAGATCAAGGAAAAAGAGAAGGAGATGACCGTCAGCGTGACCGAGAAAACGATCATCACCGCTGGAAAAACAAAGAAATCACTGGCCGATTTGAAGGCGGGTGACAAGGTTGTGGTGAAGGTGGCGGAAGTGGACGGGAAGACGGTTGCACAATCGATCCGCGTTGCGCTCGGCAAAAAATAAGGGCTTTGTCTGCTTCCTTAAAAGGGAAGAGGGCGAGTTTCGTGGAAAACAGGAAGGGGGGCGGTTCATCGCAAATGAGCCCCCCCCCTTTTTTAGGCGAAATTGAACAAATAAGAACTCTTTGGAATGATGCTGCAGTTATGAGGTAGACGATCCGCCGGAGGGAGGAGTCGACTTGGGCGGCGGTGGCGGTGTTTCTTTTGGGGCAGCCGCTTCTTTTCCGTTTGAAACAGGCGCTTTCCCTTCTCCTTTCCCCTCTCCTTTCCCCTCGGAGGAGGGCTTCTCTCCTTTCTTGGCGTAGTCGGTAATATACCAACCGCTCCCTTTGAATACAAGACTGGATGGGGATGTAACCTGTTTGTGGACGGTTCCTCCGCAGGAAGAGCAGGTCGATAAGGGAGGATCGGAAATCCGTTGCAAGAGTTCAAACCGCTGGTGGCATTTCTCGCACTCATACTCGTATATTGGCAAAACAAACACCTCCTTAGAGCGTTAACCCTGTGTTGATCCGTTCCTGTTGTTGATGGCGGATGGTGTATCAACACTGCTGATCATGAAAGCTTCATGATCGTGGCTTTCATTTTTTCGAGTCCTTCCGAGAGCACCTCCCGTGAAACGGCATAGGAGAGCCGAAGATATCCGCCCATTCCAAAAGCCTCTCCGGGAATGGTGGAAACCCCTCCTTCTTCCAAGAGAAAGGCGGCAAGGTCGGTTGAGTCTTTGATCCGAAATTCTTTGTAGCCTGTTCCGATCAAGCGTTTGACGTTTGGGAAGAGATAAAAGCTACCGGCGGGAGAAGGGGAATGGATGCCGGGGATCGCGTTGAGTTGTTGAACCGCAAACGTTCTTCGCCAGTCGAATTCTTCCACCATCTTTTTGATGAAAGAATCTCCTCCCAAAAGGGCGGCCGCCGCGGCTTTTTGAGAAATAGAGGTGGGGTTCGATGTGCTTTGACTTTGGATCATTCCCATCACGTCGATGATTTCTTTGGGCCCGGCGGCGTATCCGATTCGCCACCCGGTCATTGCGTATGCCTTGGAAATACCGTTCACAACGAGGGTTTTCCTCTTTAGTTCGGGGGCAAGGGAGGCGATGCTGGTGTGGACCAGGCCATCATAGATGAACTTTTCGTAGATCTCGTCTGAGATGATCAAAACCGGGGTGTCGATCAAGACCTCGGCCAGCGATTCCAGGTGTTTCGCGGTATAGGTCGATCCCGTGGGGTTGGACGGATAGTTCAAAATGACCGCCTTGGTTCTCGGCGTGATTGCCTTTTTGAGCCGATCGGGCGCCAATAAAAATTGATCCTCTTCACCGGTTTCCAGGAAGATCGGCGTCGCATCATTGAGGAGAACCTGATCGGGATAGGAGACCCAATAAGGCGCCGGGATGATCACTTCATCGCCCCGTTCGAAGAGGGCCTGAGCGA
>CAZOFJ010000039.1:0-32148 GCA_964579005.1 uncultured Nitrospirota bacterium | reverse complement strand
CGGACCGGCATAATACTTCATGGCGATTCCGGGCCGGGTCCGATCGGTTCGTTAAAGAGAACCCACCGGATCAGTTTTCTCGACACCTCTGAAATCAGAGGGGATTGTTGGGCGATTGCAAAAGAGAAGGAGAGATCGAGTGTCCGCATGATTTCGGCGATATCATTTCCGAACTTAAAAGAGGGAGCCAGCCGGGGGTCTTCGAAATTCGGATTTTGGTATGTGACGTAGTCGACAAAACTTCCCTTTGACGGGAGATCCCGGTAGATTTCGTAGTGAAGTCCGTCGGTGAGGGCAGAAGGAATCGGCGAGTCGGGATGGCGCTCCGAGAGTTCCTTGAAGAAGGTCAGGAGCATGAACCCAATCAGTTTTTGCCGGATCGCTGTTTTTTTCCCTTCGTCGATCTCGGTCAAGACGCTGCTTCCAAACCGGTCGTCATAAGCGCGAATCTGTTCTGTGATCACCTTGTGATAAAGGTAATCGGCCCCCTGTCCGATCGCCTCCCCCATCTTTGGAAGGAGGGAAACAATCTCCTCGGCGCGTGGATCGGATTGCTTGATGGTTCGGTAAAGTGATCTCACTGCGGGATTTTTATGGAACCGTTTTTGATGAAATAAGGTGTGAAACCAGGCCAAGAGATGCTCCTCGTTAACGGAAGGGGGTGACTGTAATATACAGGAATCACGGGTATTGGGCAAGTCGCCGTATCGAAACTTCATGACAGTATTGAATGGGGACCGCCGCATACGGAACCTTGACAATCGGGGTTGAATTCCATAGAATTCGTGGCGATGTTTTTCATGATCAACCCTACGTGAATGCGTCCCACCGAACAGGATGAACGGTTCATGCGGCTTGCCCTGGCGGAAGCCCGGGCGGCCGCAGCCTGCGGGGAGGTCCCGGTCGGTGCGGTCCTCGTCTGCGGTGAGGAGGGTATCTTCACCGCCGCTAATTTAAAGGAGCGTCAGACCGATCCGACCGCCCATGCCGAGATGGTTGCGATTCGAAAGGGGGCGGAGCATTTGGGGCGTTGGAGGTTGGGGGGAACCCTCTACGTCACCCTCGAACCGTGTTCAATGTGTGCCGGGGCGTTGATCCAGGCCCGGATTGATCGTCTCGTCTACGGCGCCGTTGATTTAAAGGCGGGGGCGTGTGGGTCGGTGGTGGAGGTGGTACGGGAACCCCGATTCAATCATCGCATCGAGGTGATCGGCGGGGTGATGCACGAAGAGTCGTCGCGGCTCCTCCAGATATTTTTTGAGCGATTGCGAGATCGAGCGGTTCGCCCTTCATGAACGACAGGAGCCCGTTTCCTACCGTTTGACAAATAACGAAATAACGGAGAGATGGCCGAGTCCGGTTGAAGGCGTCTGACTCGAAATCAGATGTGGGGGTAACTCCACCGGGGGTTCGAATCCCTCTCTCTCCGCCAGATTCATCCCAAGGGGGTGTCCCGAAACTTCCAACCGGGTTGAAGAGATTGGGAGAGGCTCCTCTTTGGGGGAGCCAAGAATAAGCAGGTCCAGACAATTTTATCGGAGAGATGTCCGAGTACGGCTGAAGGAGCACGACTGGAAATCGTGTAGGCGGTCAAAAACTGCCTCGGGGGTTCAAATCCCCCTCTCTCCGCCAGACTAAACGATAATCGTTGTAAATCATTGTAATCGAGGAAGATACGAAGGGGCGTTCGATGGAGGGACCGGGCCCTGTGCAATAGGATACTATGAACCCCGCCAGGTCCGGAAGGAAGCAACGGTAAGTAGACCTTCTTATGTGCCGCAGGTTCACCTGGTTCCTCCATCGAACGCCTCTTCAATTTCATTCATCCAATGTTGAGGAACAATCCTGAAGCGTCGATCGAAGGAACAAGGATAAAAAAGGGTAAAAGATGACGATCCCGTATCAGGTATCGGCCAGGAAGTGGCGACCGCAAACCTTTGACGAGGTGATCGGTCAGCATCATGTCGCCACCACGCTGATGAACGCCGTCCGGCAAGGGAGGGTTGCTCACGCCTATCTCTTTTCCGGTATCCGGGGGGTGGGAAAAACAACGATGGCCCGCCTTCTGGCAAAGGCGTTGAACTGTGAAACCCTCCAGGAGGCCGGCCCCTGCAACCGATGTGACTCTTGTCGGGAGATCACGGAAGGGCACTCGGTCGACGTGGCGGAAATCGACGGCGCCTCCAACACGGGAGTCGATGATGTCAGAGAGCTTCGCGAAAAGGTCAAATATCTTCCACTGCGTGGAAAATATAAAATCTACATTATCGACGAAGTCCATATGCTCTCGAACGCCGCCTTCAATGCCCTGTTGAAGACGTTGGAAGAGCCTCCTCCCCATCTTGCCTTTATTTTTGCAACAACCGAGTCACATAAGATTCCGGCGACGATTCTTTCCCGATGTCAGCATTTTGTTTTCCGGCGGATTCCACGCCGGGAGGTGGTTGAGCAACTCCGTCGGGTGGCCGAAGAACGGCGGGTTCGATTCGCCGAAGGGGGGTTGGCCCTGATTTCACGGGCTGCCGAGGGGAGTATGCGGGACGCCTTGAGTCTTCTTGATCAAGCGATTGCATACGGTGGTAAAGAAATTGGTGAGGAAGATCTCTTTGCCCTTCTCGGTCGGATGGGGGAAGCTCGGTTTCATTCTTTGGCAAGGGCGATCCACGAGCGGGATGCGAAGGGGGTTCTCAGCCTTGCCAAGGAGATATCTGACCATGGCTACGATCTTCGCCAATTTCTCTCCGATTGGCTGGAATACCTTCGGAATCTCATCGTCATCCGGCACCTCGGTGAACCCGAAGGCTGGATCGATCTTCCGAAAGAAGAAGTTGAAGAGCTTCAAAAAGAAGCGGTCTTTTTTTCCGACGAAGATCTCCAGCGCATCTTTGTGCTGTTTAGCCGATTACAGGAAGAGATCCGAACGGCGTCTCATCCCCATCTTCTTCTCGAAGTCGCCCTGATGAGGACGATCACATTTACCCGCCTTCGTCCGGTGGAGGAGCTGTTAGAACGGCTCGATGCGCTTATCGGTAGAGGGGGAGGCGCCGGGACATCAGCGATTCCGCCGACCCAACAAAGGATTGGTCAGGGGACCTCGTCGGTTCCGACGGTTTCTTCCCTCCCGTCCGAAAAAAAAGGGGGTTGGGAAAAGGTTCTTGTAGAGATCAAGGAAAAGCGCCCGATGCTCGGTGCTTACCTTGGGCAAGGGACCCTTTTAGAGGTAACCGATCAGAGGGTCAGGATCGGCTATTCGGAGCCATTTCTTATTTCGATGATTCAATCGGAAGAAAACATGAAGATGATCAATGTCCTTTTGAAAACCCATCTTCGGAAAGAGACGGCGCTCGAACTGGTCGACTTAGAGCGGGAGAAAGGAAAGAGTCCTCCTTCCACAACCCACCCTTTCATCCAGGAAGCCTTGCGGGTCTTGGGGGGAGAGATCATCGAAACGAAGCCGGGACAGGGATAAAAAGAGTGATTCAGAGCGGGAGGGATCATGTCGAATAAAAAAATGCTCGGAGACATCATGAGGCAAGCCCAGGCCCTCCAGGAGCGGATGGCGAAACTTCAGGAAGAAGCGGCGAAAAAAACGGTCGAAGCCTCTTCCGGAGGAGGGATGGTCACGGTGAAGGTGAGCGGACGACAACAACTTTTGTCGGTGGTGATCGATCCGGAAATCGTTAAAGCGGGTGACATCGAGATGTTGCAGGATTTAATCGTTGCCGCTGTGAATGAAGGGGTGAGGAAGAGCCAGGAGCTCGTCGCCGATGAAATGAAGGGGGTGACCGGGGGCCTCGGTCTCAATATTCCAGGACTATTTTAATGGTGGATCGAAAAGGGGCGTTTGCGTATCTAATTGAGCAACTTATGGAGCTTCCCGGTGTCGGAAGGAAGTCAGCCCAGAGAATGGCCTTTTGCATTCTCAAAATGCAAAGTGAAGAAGCGAAGCGGATTGGTCAGGCAATTATCGACGTTAAGGAAAAGCTCTCTTTCTGCACGGTTTGCAATAATCCCACGGAAGGGGCGATCTGCGTTATCTGCGCGAGTCCCAATAGAGATCTCCAGAAGGTGCTCGTGGTTGAAGAGCCGAGCACCCTTTATATGATTGAAAAAACAGGGGAATATAAGGGGCTCTACCATGTTTTACTGGGGGCGGTTTCTCCCCTTTCCGGAGCCAACGGGGTCGGCCCCACGATCGAGAACTTAATCGGGCGCCTTGAAAAAGGAGGGGTTTCGGAGGTGATCATTGCCACTAATCCGAATATTGAAGGGGAAGCGACGTCGCTTTATTTGACCCGTCTGATTAAGCCATTAAACATCAAGATAACCCGGATTGCCTGCGGTATTCCGGTTGGCGTTGATTTGGAGTATGCTGACGAGGTAACCCTTGCCAAATCGCTTGAAGGACGCCGGGAAATCTTGTAGATTTGCCTTGACGAATCGAGAAGGTGTGTGGTACTTTTCAAAGAGGTTTTCAAGAACCAGAGTACTTGTATTTTCTTATTTATTTTCTGTCATTGACTTGCATCAGCTTGTTTTTTGATATTTATCAAGGGGGTTTTCGATGGTTAAATACCGTGTTCTACCTGGTCCTGAAGCCTTTTTGCCTCCCGCTGCCGCCACTGTTGGCATCACATTGCCCGACCCGGGCCAAGGTCACATTCATGGAGAGATTGTCCACGAAGATATTGCAATGGAAGAGGCTGCAAAGCAGCTTCTCAAGGCGAAGGTGCCGACAATTTTCCCCGGTCCTCTGGTTCTTTGGAACTGGAATGAAAAAGCAGCTAAAAAAGCGACGGCCATTAAAGCTCTCTACAACGAGCTCAAATCTTCCAATCCTGGGGCATTACTGATTCCGATGCCCGACTATCGGCCCAAATATCCTAAGATTAATCCTGAAGTTGAAATTAATCCAAACCATCCCAATTTAACGATCTGGCATAATAAAATCGACGCCTGTATGTTTGTTGGCGTTCACTGCCATCAGGCGAATCTCTCCCTGAAGATTATCCGAGGTGGAACCAACTGTTATACGATTGCCATGTGTGCACAGGCCGGTCATGAGGATGCGATGCTCTCCTTTCGTGATGCGACGCCGGAAAAAATCTGGAAGCTTTTGGATGCGGTTCGAAAGGTGAAGGCATCAGGTGTCTATGGGAACCCGACCGCTGCGGTTGCTTCAAAGGCTTGAGCGTTGAAGGTGTAGTTAAGACCCTAAATCCTATGAGGAGGGGATCCAAATGGAAGCGAATACGATGATCGGTACTATAAATAAGAAGGGTCAAAAAATTGTCGAGCCGGAGTATCTCTTCTATGAGGCCCCTCGGCAACAGTACTTCATGACTGGGAGCGAGGTTGTTCGGGAAGCAATTCGTCGAGCGAGCGTAGATATTTCCGTGGCCTACCCGATTACCCCTCAGAGCGAGGCGGCGGCGATGGTTGGAGACCTCTATGTGGAAGGTTATGTGGGTGACTACTTTCGAGGAGAAAGTGAATTCGCCGTGATGTCCCAGTGTGCTGGCGCTTCCTTTGGCGGCGCGCGCGTGTTCACCACCACCTCCGGACCGGGAACGCTCCGCGCTTATGAGAATTTTCCCATGTGGGCTGGCTCCCGCCTTCCAATTCTAATCAACGTGATGGTCCGTGGGATCAATTCTCCTCTCAATATTCAGCCGGATACCCTCGAACTCGGCATGATCCTCGATACCGGGATGCTCATTTGGCACGCGGAGACCGCTCAAGAGCTTTTTGATTATCTTCTAAAAGGCTACATCGTCGCTGAAGAGCCGGATGTTCATCTTCCGATCGCCATTGTGATTGATGGATTCTTCGTCAGTCATACCAAGGATATGGTAATGATTCCCTCCGCTGATTTGGCGCTGACCCCGTACAATCCGTACCGCTCTCCAGTCCCTTGTATGGATATGGAAGTTCCGCCAGTTCGGATGATGCGGGATCCCTTTGTGATGAAAAGCAACTATATTAGCTATGCGACCCATGCCAGTTGGCAGCAGGAAATTCGCGCTGCCATCGAGCGCTCCAGAAAACACACAATCCGTCTGATCGGAGGATTGATCGAGGAGGAAAACAGTGACGCCGATATCTTGATTGTTTCGTCGGGAACCGCGGTGGCGCAAGGACGGGAAGCGATTCGTATCTTGGCGGAAGAGGGAATACGGGTCGGTATCGTGAAGGTGAAGACCCTGCGTCCGTTCCCACATGAAGAAATCCGTCAGGCAACCAAGAATGCAAAATTGATCTTTGTGCCGGAGTTCAATGTGGTCGGATGGATGGCGAGGGAAATCAAGGCGGTGATTCCAGATAATCATCGTGTCATCGATGGGCCGCATGTGGCCGGTGGAATGACGCTGCCCCCGGAGGTGATCGTGGAAGAGATTAAAAAGGTGTTGGCCGGTAAAAAGGAGGTGGTCCGTGGGTAAAGAGAAGATTAAGATTTGTGAGGAATTCTATGACATCATGCCTCCCGAATATCGCGAGTTGGTTGAGAGCGCGACTTATGGCAAAGAGGGACGCGGCTGGAAAGATGTTGGAGTCGCTAAGGAATTGATCGAAGAGCACTCGCTCTGTGCAGGATGTCCTGAATCGATCGCATTCCGGTACGTCTTGGCCTGTCTCCCCAATCCCGAAGACACGGTCATGGTCGGTTCGACCGGCTGTACCAGCTTGGTCTTCCCCCACGTGGCCGTCCATAATATCCATTCCCTGTTTGGAAACCAAAATGCCGTTGCATCGGGTCTGAAGCGGGCCCTTGCTTATCGTTTCCCCGGGAAAGTAAAGGATGTGGTGGTTCTGGCTGGAGATGGTGCCACAGTCGATATCGGTCTCGATATGACCCTCCAGTCATGGTTCCGTCAGGAGAAGTTCCTGACGATCTGCTTCGATAATGAGCTTTATGCCAATACCGGAGGTCAGGAAAGCGGGCTGATGCAGAAGGGCTTTGTTTCCAAGATGGCGCCGGCGGGAAAGAAGTTCGATAAAGTCCGTCTTCCAGAGATTGCCCAAGAATCGGGATGCCATTATGTTGCGATGCTCACCGTTAGCAAACCGAATCGGGTGGAGAAGGCGATCCGCCAAGGTGTTCTCATCGCCCGAGAGATCGGTCCCACCTATATCCAGCTTTACACGCCGTGTATTCTCGAGATTGGAAAACAGGCGATGGAAGGACTTCAGGAGATGAGGGATTCCGAGGGCCCGAATGAGAGGTTCGCCTTTAAAGAATATATCTCCGAGGAAGCAAAGGCGTATCTGGCCAGTCTGGAAAAAGAAAAGAAGCCCGTGGCGATCTCGACCCAGGCATAAGGAGTCAACCATGAGAAAGCGCGTTAACATACGGATGTCCGGTTTGGGTGGTCAGGGGGTTGTTACCTCCGCACATGTATTGGCGACGGCCGCCTCCAAAGAGGGAAGACACGCCATTTCAAACCCCTTCTTTGGCGCCGAAAAAAGAATGGCCCCGGCTGAAAGCTACGTGCGGATTGCCGGTGAAAGAATCTATGATCGGGGCGAGCTGGTTTATCCCGATGTGATCATGGTGTTCCATCCCCAGGTGATTACCCTCGGGAAATGTTATACGATGCCGTTCTACTCCGGAATCAAGGCAGGCGGCATTTTGATGATTAACTCGGATGAGCCGATTCCTCTGTCCGATGATGATCTCACCTTCTTGGAAAGACAGAACGTCCCCATTTTCACCGTTGCGGCGACCACCCTGGCGGTTGAGATCGCGGGGACGGAATTGGCCACGAACATGGCCATGCTTGGCGCGTTGATGGGAGCCACCAAAATTGTTGGAATGGAAGCGATGGAAGCGGCCCTGCAGGACCGGTTTGGCAAGAAGTATGTCGCATCGGGAGGAACAGCGACCTTGGATGAGGCAATTAAGAAAAAGTTTGCCAAGAAAGAACAGCTCTTGGCCAAGAATATGGATACGATCCGGCGTGGATACGATCTCGGTATCGCCTGGGCTGAGACGCTAAAAACCCCCGTTTTGGTTTAAAGGAGAATGAATGTACGCGGTTGCCGAAGTTATTGATGAAAATTGCGTAGCGAGTAAAGGCTGTCGTCTTTGCATCATGTATTGCCCGGAGGCCGATACGATCCTTTTTGATAAGGAGAAAAAAGTTGCGGTTGTTGTTGAACAACGATGTAAGGGATGTGAGCTTTGTGTTGTCGTCTGCTCTGCAGCAAAGCATAATGCAATCCGCCTTGTTCATAGATAATCTGTCGAGCCATTAAAAACCCCATCGCCATTTAGGCGATGGGGTTTTTGTTTAGAGAGACAAAGGTCTTGGAAAACGGTTTTTTAGTAAGTTCTAAAAGTTCTATCCTAATGGAGGGAATGATGGCCACTGATTTTGAAGGATCGCTGAAGAAGCTCATTCAGGTGATGGAATCCTTGAGTCAAGACTTTGAGAACAAAATCGAAGATTTGAGACAAAAGGGTCAAGACGAGGAAGAACTCCAGCAGTTGGTTAAAGGTGCAATGGCAATGAAGGATGCCGCTGGTATCTACCTCTCATGGGCGAATCACTATATTGCAAAGCTAAATCAGGCCGAAGGAATGGAGCCCGAAGACGAATCGATGATTGTTGAGAAGTAACCGTTCTATTTTCAAAATACCCCCTCCGTAATTTCTTCCTTCCATTTTTATAACCATTGTAAATTTATCCATCATTGATTTCAGGGGTGTTCTCTGTTTGCCTTGGTGTGCATCAGATCTTTGCAGCGGTTACCAAGAACGGGCCACCATTCAAGGGGTGTGCTATCGTTTCCTTCGTATCGCGTTCAAGGCTTCGTTGCGCAAATGACAACTCCGTGGTATAAAATAATGTGTCTTTGATTTTCCAAGGGGTAGCCCGATGCCAGATTCCGGCTTGATATTGTATGAAGAAGAGTTCAAGCAGATTGATGCAGAGTTGGCCAAGTTACATCAACTGGCCAATGCGAAGGTCGCCTTCCTGGTGGATAAAAACGGCCAGTTAATTGCCAGTGTCGGAGAAACCCAAAATCTCGACACCACTTCAATGGCGTCATTAACGGCAGGGAATATTGCTGCTACTGGAGGGATGGCGAAGCTCCTTGGGGAAAGCGAGTTTTCCATCCTCTTTCATGAAGGAGAGCGAGACAACGTTCATATCTCGCTGATTGGACATCGGGTGATCTTGGTGGTCATTTTCGATCAACGCTCTTCGTTGGGGCTCGTTCGTTTAAGGGTAAAAAAGAGCACGGAGATATTGACCCAGATGTTCTCGAAAATTATCGAAAAGACGGATAAACAGAAAGAGGCAAGGAACGATCGGTCCCCCTTCGCGGAGATTACCGAAGAAGATATCGAACGTCTTTTCGGATAAAACGATCGGCCATTCTGAAGAGAGGGGTTTCCCCCATCCATCTGGGGGCTCGGAGCGGTTCCTCCTTCTAGATACTTGATATCCAATATTTTTAGGGATGCAAGATGTCATTCATCAATTATTCGGCCCGTGAGATCAATTGTAAAGTTGTTTATTATGGCCCGGGGCTTTGCGGAAAGACCACCAACCTGATCTATATCTATAAAAAAACAAATCCTGACAGCAAAGGGAAGATGATTTCCCTTGCTACGGAGACGGAACGGACCCTTTTCTTCGATTTCCTTCCTTTGGCCTTGGGAACCATCAAGGGGTTCAATGTCCGGTTCCACCTCTATACCGTTCCGGGACAAGTTTTTTATGACGCCAGTCGGAAGCTGATTCTCAGGGGTGTCGATGGGGTGATCTTCGTTGCCGATTCGCAGGTGGAGCGGATGGAAGCCAATATCGAGAGCATGGAGAATTTACGGAAGAATCTGAAGGACCAGGGGCTCAATCTCGATGCGATGCCATTCATTATCCAGTATAACAAGCGTGACCTGCCGAACGTCGTTCCGGTGGAAGAGTTGAATCGGGTCCTCAATCCAAGGAATGTTCCTTTCTTCGAGGCGGTGGCGGCAACGGGGAAAGGGGTTTTCGACACCCTCAAGGACTTGGCGAAAACGATTATCATGGAGTTGAAAAAGAAGGCATAAGTTTTTGCCTTCGAAGCCAAGTATCGATCACAGCATAGGGATCCCTTCTTCGATTTAAAATCGCTTCAATCGCGCTTTCCTCGAAAAAAACCTCAGAAATCGCCCTGCCATAAGCCTCTCTTAAAAGGGTGCGAAGCTCTTCTCTGATAAAACCGATTTGTTTTTCACGCTCGAAAATTGGAGAGGGGAGTTGCTTTTCAAGCAGAGAAATCAAGTCATGAATCCCTTTTCCTTTTTCCGCCGTTACTTTCAAGATGGGGCGAGGGGAAAGCGCTTCTTTCAGTTGGCGATAGAATGATTGTGATTCTCTTAAATCCCCTTTGTTGACGACCACAATATCGCCAATTTCGAGAAGGCCTGCCTTCATCAACTGAACATCGTCCCCGATGCCGGGGGCAAGGACGAGGAGGACCAAGTCGGTGAGCCTTGCGATCGCGACTTCATCCTGACCGACGCCGACCGTTTCAATTAAAATAACATCTTTCCCGGAGGCATCCAACAGATGGATCGCATCAAAAAGGGCCGGGCTGATCCCTCCCCACGTTCCCCGCGTGGCCAGGCTTCGGATGAACACCTCCCGATCGAGAAAATGGGTTTGCATCCGGAGGCGATCACCGAGAATGGCCCCTCCGGTGAAAGGGCTGCTTGGATCGACCGCCAACACGCCGACCGATTTCCTCTTTCCCCTGAAGGCGGTGATGAGTTGACTGACCAGGGTACTCTTTCCCGCCCCGGCGGGACCAGTTACCCCGATCAATCGCGCTTTTCCGGTATAGGGGAAAAGGGCTTTGAGCAGCGGTCGGATGGAGGCATCTCGGTTTTCAATGTGGGTCAAAAGCCGGGAAACCGACCGGGTCTCTCCTTTTAGAATCTGTCGAATCGAGGCTGCCATGATCTTTTGAGAGGGCCTATTGGAGAAGCGTCTTGGCAATGATCTTCCTTTGGATTTCAGAAGTTCCCTCCCCAATTTCGCACAGTTTCGCGTCTCTAAAATATCGCTCGACGGCGGTATCCTTCATATAACCGGAACCGCCGTGGATCTGGATCGCCTGGTTCGTCGCCCGCATCGCTATCTCGGAAGCGAAGAGCTTCGCCTCCGAGGCGGCCTGCTTGTACTCTTCCCCCGCATCCTTCAGAAGCGCGGCCCGGTAGATGAGCAGCCGCGCCGCATCAATCTCCGTCGCCATCTCGGAAAGCTTCCATTGGATGGCCTGAAAATCGCCGATCGGCCGGCCGAATTGCCGCCGCTCTTTGGCGTATCGGATCGAATCTTCCAGCGCGGCCCGCGCCAATCCAACCGCCAACGCGCCGATACCGATCCGGCCGCCGTTGAGGATTTCCAGCGCATCTTGGAATCCGTGGTGGCGTGTTCCGATCAAATTCTCTTTCGGAATTTTGAGGTTGTCGAAGTAAATCGCCACGGTATCCGATGCACGCATTCCGAGCTTCTTTTCGGACTTGCCGAGGCTCAGGCCGGGAGTGTCCTGATCCACAACGAAGGCGGAGATGCCTCGGGTCTCCTGCCTCGGATCGGTCGCCGCCATGATGACATAGACCCCTGCCGTCGATCCTTGTGTGATGAAGAGCTTACTCCCATTGAGGATCCAATGGTCCCCTTGAAGAATCGCCGTCGTTTCCATCGCTGCTGAATCGGAACCCGATCCCGGCTCGGTCAGGGCCCAAGCGCCGAGTTTTTCTCCTTTGGCCAGCGGGATGACATATCGCTGACGTTGCACCTCATCTCCAAAACGATAGAGGTGTGTCGTACAGAGGGCGTTGTGCGAGGCGACGATCAGCGCCGTGGCGCCGTCGACTCGCGCGATCTCTTCCAAAATGATCGCGGTCTCTATCGCACCGAGCCCGGCCCCGCCGTATGTCTCCGGGATGGCAATGCCGAAGAGTTTCAACGCCGCCATCTTGGGGATCAGCTCATGCGGAAAACGCATCGTTTCATCCCGCTCTGCCGCACCGGGTGCGATCTCGGCGGCGGCAAACTCCCGGATCGTTTCCTGAAGGAGTTTTTGCTCTTCGGTGAGATCAAAATCGATCATGAGGTTACTTTGGGCTTGTTTTGGGGTGGTTCTTTCGGAACGAAGTAGACGTCGGTCACCTTGAACCGGCTCTTCCGGAGGAATTTCGCTTCCACCGGCATTCCGATCTTCACCGCATCCGGTTCCACTCCGACCAATCGAGAGAGGAAAAGGGTGTCGATCCCACGGAACTCGACCAATATCAATGTGAACGGCGTTTCCTTCAAGAAGGTCTCTCCGCTGAAGTAGCAGGTCGTGTGGGTATGCACCTTGCCATCGAGCGGTAACGCCATCCATTCCGTCTTAGCACCACATTCCATGCAATGTGCACGAGGGGTGGCATATTTGGTTTTGCATTTGTTGCAAGCGCTTCCCAAAAGTTTTCCTTTCGACAGGCCGGCAAAGAAAGGAGAATCTTGGGCATAGGAATGGATGTAGTCGATCTCGTAGTGCCATTTTATGATCATCGGATCGATTTTGTAGAGGACGGTTCCTTCGTCCGTTTCGGGAAGGCGGGGTTTTTTAGACATGATCTTCTCCGCAGGTTGCAAACGGATCTGGTCGTGAAGAGATTTTACTTTGGATTTGATTTTCGTGCAAGGTCGGCCTTTCGGTTTATTTTTCTCGTTTTGGCGGCGATAGAATGGAGAAAAATCTAACCCAAGATGGCAGATCTGTGACGATTTTTCTGTAAGAATCTGTAAGAAATAGAGTTCATCCACGACGAATGGATAGGGGAGAGGAAAGGGAGTATCATCAACGGTGACAGGGTTTGTCCCTTGGAGCGGTGCTTGAGAAGCTCAGGGCATCAGGAGGACCGATGGATCGGAGGAGTTTATTAAGAGCGGGCATGGCCGGAATCCTCGGCCATTTTTTCAATCTTTGGACGGTCCGGGCGGAGGAACCCGGAGAAGGATTCGAGATCATGAAAACGGATGAGGAATGGCGTGCCATTCTCACGGCGGAGCAGTATGCTGTTCTGCGAAAGGAAAAAACAGAGACTCCCTTTAAGAACGCCTACTACAACCAAAAAGCCCGCGGCATTTACCATTGCGCAGGGTGTGACCTGCCGCTCTTTTCATCAGATACCAAATATGACAGCCGGACCGGCTGGCCGAGTTTTTGGCAGCCGATCGAACCGACGGCGGTCCGGAGCAAGACCGATTGGAAGCTTCTCTACCCTCGGACCGAAGTGCATTGCCGGCGGTGTGGCGGTCACCTGGGACATCTCTTCGATGACGGCCCTCCCCCGACGCGGCTGAGGTATTGTATCAACTCGGCGGCATTGAAATTTGTCCCGGCCGGATAAGCCGGAGAGTGACTTCATTGATCTGAATCACCGGCTCGATGTTCGTGTAGTTTTTTATGTCGCCTTGCAGTACGTCCGCATGGGGCGTAAACGCCAGCATGAAATTCTCCAAGGAATCAAAGTAATAATGACACATTGCAACATACGATGATTCTATTCTTGGGTGATCGATATCGACGCCACGCTCGACAGAAACAGCTTGAAACCCTTTTGCTCCGGAAAGTTTTTCAATCGACATCGGCATATGTCTGTTCAGGTAGTAATCGAAATCGAATCGGTATCCCTCCTTCTTCGGATAGATGCTCGAAATGTTAAACATACTTTTCCCTTCGACGATTGTGGGTTTTTATCGACACCGAATGGATGAAACTCAACCGCGCCGGCCTATCCGGTGCAGTAGTGCCTGATAAGAGTTAGGGCCGTGTCGCTTGGCGCAGCGCACGAAACCATCTTCCCGAAATGACAAACCTTGGGAACGTGACCCACTGCTCAAGAAATATACGCAAAACCGCATTCGCTGGGCTTCTGAACGGCTCGGGTGGAATTTCCTCTTGCCGATGTCCACGACCTTGTAGCGCAATTGAGACAACCATCGAGACAAGCGAAGTGGTACCCAGACCTACCGAATGCCCAACGAGAGAGACGATGATCCCTAAATTACCCACCAAGAAGAGCGGAACCACCGCTATGTGAATGAGCAGGTTTGCGCGTGAACGGTGATACTTTGGGTATCCACTCCACTGCCACTGCAGGAGTTCAATAACGCCCATTTCGCCTCTTGTTTGAAAGTTCTCATGACCGCCATTCAACCGCGTCGCCCTGCGTCTCCTATTTCTACTCTCCCGGTTCTAACGATTTCTCTCCGATCTGATCTTCACGTCGACCGTCATCCCGATCTTCAGCGGCGTTTTCTCCAAGAGGGCAATCTTGACCTGAATCACCTTGATCCCCAGGTTGACGGCGGGATCGTTCGGCCGGACCTCCCGCGCCCCCACCTCGTCGGAGATTTCCTCGATCTTCCCTTTGAAAACCTTTCCAGGATAGGCATCCGAGGTGATCTCGGCCGGATCGCCGAGCCCGATCTTTCCGATATCGGTTTCGTCGATCTCGGCATTGACACGGATCTGTCCCGGATCGGCGATTGCCAACATCGGTGTTTTATCGGGGTCGGACATCTCCCCCTCCTCAATATATTTGCGGGTGATTTTTCCGGAGATCGGCGCGTGCAGGATCGTTTTCTTGAGCAGCTCGCGGTAGTATTGGACTGTCGCCTCGGCGCGTCGGACGGTCTCCTCTTGGAGCGCCAGCGTCTCCTTGCGGGGGCCTTCTTCCAGGAGGTGTTTTTCTTCTTCCGCCTCCCGGACGCGGGCCGCGGCGGTTTGCAGCGCCGTTTCCTTCTCGTCCAGCCCGGCCTTCGTAACCATCCCCTCCTCAAAGAGTTGTCGATACCGGACAACATTCGACTCCGCCAGATTTTTTTCGGAGAGGGTCGCCGCGAGCCGGGCGGTCGCCCGGTCGATCTCTTCCCGCCTGCTGCCCGCGGCGATCTCTTTTTGTTTTGCCTTGGCGACGGCGAGTTCGGTCTCCGCCTCTTTTAGTTTTGCCTCGATATCCCGGTTTTCGAGTTGGGCCAGGAGGGCCCCTTTTTCAACCGAGTCTCCTTCTTTGAAGAAAGAGCGGGCGACCCGGGCTGCGATCTCGCTGCTGACCTTGACGTGAAGGCCCGGCAGGGTCTCCACCTTCCCCTGGGCTGCAACGGAGGCGGGGCCGGTGGTCGTTGTTTGGCGGGTGGCCGTTCCATTTTCGAGGCCAGGAGAGGATGCAGCCATTGGTCGGGTGACCGTTCCGTTTTGGTGGCCGTCAGATGGGTAGAAGTAGTAGAGTCCGAGGAGGACAGTCGTGGCAACGAGGGTCAGAAGGCCCCCCTTGAGGACCGTTCCCTTTCCTTTACGATGTTGATCCATTTTTGATTCTCCCATCTTCGATAAAGACGAATCGGTGAACCACCGCTTCGGCCTTCGGGTCATGGCTGACGATGACAACTGCTTTTCCAAAATCTTCCGCCAGGGTTTTCAAGAAAATCAAGATCTCCTTCCCTGTTTTAGAGTCGAGGCTGGCGGTCGGTTCGTCGGCGAGGAGGATCGGCGGATTGCCAGCCAACGCCCGGGCAAAGGCGACCCGCTGCTTTTCACCGCCGCTGAGGGTCGCGGGAAAAAAGTCGGCCCGTTTCCCAAGCCCGACCTGCTCTAACAATCGGAGTGACTCCGTTTTGAGCCCCTTCCCGTTCTCTCCCTTCAGGCGGAGGACCAGTTCCACATTCTCCCTCGCGGTCAGCGAAGGGAAGAGATTAAACGACTGGAAGACGAATCCAAAGTGCCGCCTTCGAAGGTCGGGAAGGGACGATTCGGGAAGATGGCTGATCACCGTTTCGTCGATCGACACCTCTCCGCTTGTCGGATGGAGGAGACATCCCATCATCGATAAGAGGGTTGTTTTTCCGGAACCGGAGGGGCCCATGATCAAGAGCACTTCCCCCCGGTGGACTTCCAGGCTGACCGAATCGACGGCGACCACCGCCCGGTCCCCCTCCCCGAAGACTTTACGGATATTCTGAACGTTGAGAATCGGTTTCATCATGCGCCATTGTCGGAGAAGGGTTCATTCTTTTCCCGAAAATAGAGAAAGAACGGCAATGCACAGCTCAACCCGATGGTAAGATTTAAAAACAGGAACAACCCTGGTGCGGGCGTTTTCAAACGTTTTGCTTCTTTGAGAAGGAACGGCCAAAATGCAAACGACGAGATAAACAGATCGATGACAAAGCCGAGCGAAGCGCGGGCAGAGAAGATCTGTTCAATAAAGAGAAGAACGTTGAAGTTGTTCTCAATGGCAAAGGAACCGATATAATAGTAGGGTAGGATCGTGCCGATCACCGCCGTAACCAAATAGTATGCCCTCATTTTTTGCCCTCTTTATCGGCGTTACCACCACCAGACGATAAATCCCGCGACGATCCAGTCGACCACCAGGCATAACGGCGGCCATAAGTTGAACACCCTTGTCCGCACGAGGTGGGGATGATGAAGAATATCCCAGGATCCATGAGCAAAGTAGCCCGCGGCAAGGAAATAGGGGGAGACCCATAACCCCAAGAACGCGAGTGGGGTGAATGCGGCAATCGCCGCAATTTCAAATAAGAGCTCTCTTCTTCTCCCATCCAGAAGTACAAATCCCAGATAGACGCCGACGATCAATGCATATGCGAGCGCAAGAAAATCGACCGCCTTTTGCTTTGACATAAGGACGGCGATGACGACGATCGGCACCGCCAAAACAAGACCGATGATTGATCCTTTTGAGTTCTTGCTCATCGTCTCCTCGTTCTCGCTGGATACGTCAATGAAGATGGCCTACATTTCGACCGTGGTCGGCACACCGATCGGCAACCAGTGTACGCGGTCGCTGAGGCCAGCCAGGGCAAAAGCCCGCTCAATTTTGCCGCGAGGCTCCCGAAAATGCGACTAGCCTTCATAATGAATGGGGATCACTCTGCGGGCATCCAGGGCTTGCGCCGCGCGCGCAGCCTCGACCCCATTGAAGGTATACCGGATCGGGCCGGAGATCGGAAAACCAACGCTGCCCATATGGAGCAAGGCTGTGCCGATCTGAAAGTGTCGAGGGATCTCCGCCACCCCGCGAAACCAAACGGTATCGCCGGAAATGTAAAGTCCGCCATGCCGCTGGCCTTCCCACTGCAGGATAAATCCGATGACCTCTCCGACAATGGGGCGGCTGCCAAGTGGTCCATGTCGGGCCGGCGTGGCGGTCACCGAGATGCGGAAGCCGTCGAGGGAGAGTAGCTCGGTTGTTTCCCACGGGTGGAGACCGAACGCGTTGCCGCGCAGACGATTCGCCCCCGGCACGGTGGTGAGGACTCGGCCCGCTTTCGGTAAGAATGCACGACCCAGGCGATCGAGATTGTCCGCATGATGATCGTGACTCAATAACACGGCGTCAATCTGTCCGATCGACTCAACCGGGATGGCCGAGGCGGTTAATTTTACCGAACGGGTCCCCCATCCGAATGAATAACGCTTGCCTGGAGGATCGAACGCCGGGTCGGTCAGCAGGCGCAGAGAACCGATTTCCAGAATGATCGTTGCCGTACCAATGAAGGTGAGACGGCAATGTGGGTGATCTTTCACGGTCGTTTCCATATCGCTTGGGGAGGCTCCTGCCATTTCCATCCCTTACGCCTTGAAGACCATCACCGGGTCGAGCTGCCGGACCTTCCGAACGGAGACGTAGCCGGCCAGAATGCAGGTCAGCAGCAGAAACAAAAAGATCGCCGCGAAGGTGAAGGGGGTGAAGACGATCGGGACCCCTCCCTTTTCGATCCCTCCCTTGAGAAGAAAAACCAAAAGGCCTCCGGCCAGATAACCGGCAACCACGCTCAGGACAGTTTGATAGAGGATGACCCGATAGATCTCCCCGTTCTTCGCCCCCAGCGCCTTGAGCGTCCCATATTCTTTGAGATGTTCCATCGTTCCGGCATAGATCGTTTGGCCGACGATGACGCCGCCGATCAAGACGGCCAAAATCGCGCTGAGGAAGAAGGTCATTCCCATTCCGGTCTGGACCGTCCAGTAGTGGATGGTTTCGGCGATGAACTCTTCCTTGGTATAGACCTCGTTGTTTCGCAGGGCGGTGCGAAGCGTCGCAGTCACCCGCGCCGCTTCTTCGGGGTGGCGGAGCTTCGCGACGATGAAGAAGGTCTGCCGTTCCCAACCGAAGGGCGCGAGGAGGCCTTCGGCCTGTGGATAGGCGATGAAGATCATCGGCATGGTCGTGAAACTTTTGATCCCCTCGGAGAGGCCGACCAGTTTAAAGGAGTAACGTCCGGCCAATGTCAATTCCCAGAGGGAGCCGACATCGAGTTTCCCAAGCCGCTGTTCCGAACTCCGATCGATGATCATGTATTGTCCTCCCTTGACGTCGGATGTTTTACCGACCGCCATCGACCAGGGACCGCCGACGCCGGTGTTGGGGTTAAACGCCACGATCTGGGCCTGTTCCGACCGGCCGTCGGCGAGCTTGATATACCCGTAAAGCAAAATCAGTTTTTCGGCCCATTCCACCTCCGGAAGGGCGCGTACCTGGTTAATTCGTTCTTCCGGAAAAGGAAAGGCGAAATCGAAGTTCTGAACGTTTCGAGAGGTGATCCAGATCTCTCCCGGCGTATTTTTGATAACTGCCGTCGCGTTCTCCATCATCCCAAGGTAGACAGACACCTCCACCAGAGCGAGCACGGCGGAGAAGATCACCCCGACCAAGGTAATCATCAGCCGGGCCTTCTCCCGCATCAAGGTTTTCATCGCCAGCCAAAGCATTGTATTGAGAGCCTATCTCCGGTTGCGGCGCCTCGGGGACGCCGGTATTTGAATGCCGTTCAGAGAAAGACCGAGACCCGATTTGAGAAGGTCTTCGAGGGGGAGGCCGATCCACTCCGGATGGCGCGGGTCTTGGTCAAAGACCTGAATCATTCCGTTGACCATTCCCCAGAGAATCACCGCCGTTGCCCAGGGATCGATCTTTCGAAACTCCCCCGCCGCGATTCCCTTTCGGATCACCTCCGCAACGATCTCAAGACAGATCGTCCCCGCCTCGATGCACGTTTGGGTCAACTCTTGGGAAACTTTCGCCTGTATGTCGGGGTGATTGCTGAGAAAGAGAATGCGGAAATATTCTTTGTCTTTCTGATAGAAGTCGTAATAGGCCTTCTGGAGTTCTTCCAGAAGGCGCGCCGCCGGGAGGGGGAGGCACACGGCCTTTTCCATTTTTTCATTCAGCAGAAGGGTGCCCTCCAGCATCAAGGAGAAGTAGATCTCCTCTTTGCTTTCGAAGTAAAGATAGATCGTTCCCTTCGCCACTCCCGCGCGGGCGGCGATCTCGTCGACGGTGGCCGCCATCAACCCCTTCTTAAAAAAGATGTGACGGGCCGCATCGAGGATCGTCTTCTTGCGGGTCAGGCGCTCGCGCTCGCGCCGTTTCAATTTATTGGGGTGACCTATAGTCATAATATGACTGTTAGTCATAAATCATCTTGAACCAAAAGTCAATGGTGATGATCGAAAAATTGATTTATAATCTCTCTCCAATCTTGGATGGAGAGAACGATGCGCAAATCACTTCAGGGAAAAGTCGCCGTGGTGGCGGGGGCCACCCGAGGCGCCGGTCGGGGGATCGCGGTGATGCTCGGTGAGGCGGGGGCGACGGTCTATTGCACTGGGCGAAGCACACGGGCGAAAGCGAGGCCTCCCGGTCGCGGACGGCATTCTCCCTTCGATCTTTCCCGCCGTCCCGAGACGATTGAAGAGACCGCGGAGCGGGTCACGACAAACGGCGGGATCGGGATTCCGCTGCGGGTCGATCACACCGACGAGGCCCAGGTGAAGCGCTTCTTCGCCCGGGTAGAGAGGGAGCAGGGGCGGCTCGACCTCTTGGTCAACGATGTCTGGGGGGGTGACGAACTGAGCGAGTGGGGACGTCCCTTCTGGGAACTATCCTTGAAAAAAGGACTGCGAATGTTCGAGCAGGCCGTCCATTCCCATATTCTCACCAGCCGATATGCCGCCCCTTTGATGGTACGGCGTCGCCGCGGTCTGATTGTCGAAGTCACCGACGGAGAAAGTCTTGCCTATCGAGGGAACCTTTTCTACGACCTGGTCAAAACTTCCGTCATCCGTATTGCTTTTGACATGGCGGAGGAACTCCGTTGCCACAAGGTGGCAGCCCTGGCGCTGACCCCCGGTTTTCTCCGCTCCGAAGCGATGCTTGAGCACTTTGGCGTGACGGAGGAGAACTGGCGCGAGGGGGTGAAGAAAGACCCGAACTTTGCCGCTTCGGAAACCCCTGCTTACATCGGCCGGGCGGTGGCGGCATTGGCGGCCGATCGGAAGATTTTTTCCAAGTCGGGAGGGGTCTTCAGCAGTTGGGGTCTTCAAGTCGAGTATGGTTTCACCGACATCGACGGACGCCGACCGAATTGGGGCAAACAGGCCAAAGCCGAGAAATTCGGAGAGGAGATGCGCCGTTCCCATCTCCGATTCCTCGGAGCGTTTCGATGACCGTTTTAAACCGTTTTACCCGTGAGGGGCGGTGAGTTCCCGGAGCGCGTCGGAGGCGATCCATCGGGCGCTCTTTGCGTCGATTTTTTGGATCGCCTTTGCCGTTTGAATGGCGGCGCGATTCAAACGGCGGTTTCGCTTTCCGATCTGGCGCAATGCCCAGTTCACCCCTTTCTTCACAAAGTTTCGCTCGTCGATGGCCCCTTTTTGGATCAGTGGAAGAAATGCCAAGAACGATTGATCCGCCGCCTCCTTGTCGTGAACCGCGAGGGTCGCCATCAAGACAAATCCGGCCCTTCGGACATACTCCAGTTTCCTGCCCGTCCATTCCGCCGCTTTCCGATAGGCGAACTTGGTTTTGTCGAAGAGGTTGCTGCAACACTGGTCGCAGAGATCCCAAGAGTCGAAGTCGTTGACCCATCGTTCCATCTGCGCCTTAGTGACCTTGGTGGGATCGTCGATCATCCCGGCAAGGATTCTTGCCTCGTGGATGCCGGACGCCCAGAGCCGTTGAGCCAGAAGATGGTTTTTCCCGATCTCTTTACCCATTTTTCTCAATGGGGGGATGGAGATGCCCCAGGCCTTCTTGGGGTTGATCCCGAACCGGGCCATTCCTTTGACCGCCGTCGGATTGGAAAGCGACTTCAGCCTCGAGAGGATTTCCTGATGCGACATCGGATGCACTTCAGGGTGTTCCCCATTTGACCGTCGCTTGGTGGAGGGTCAGCCCGTTCCCATCGGGATCAAGGATCACCGCAATCCGGCAGATGGGGGAGGAAAAGGGATCGACCTTCACGCGGACCCCCTTTCTCTTCAGTTCGGCCACAAACCGGTCGACATCGTCGACTTCGAAGGCGACGCTTCCCCCGGCGGAAGCACTTGGTTCGACCCCTTCCACCAGCGTCGTGATTGTAAAACAGCCTTCGGCGATATCATATTCGACCCATGCCCCGTCGACCGCTTCGCGGGAGGGGATCAGGCCAAGATCGTTTTCATAAAAGCGCCGCGCCCGGGGCATCTCCCGGACTGGATACATCGTGAAGGCAATCTGTTTAATCATTTTTTCTCTTCCTCCATCATATCGAGATTCTTTGTCAGGGAACGTATCATTTGTATGGTGTCCAATCTAATAAGATCAAGGCGAAAAAGCAAATGAAGGGGAGCGGGGGATCTCGGGTGGGTTATTCCGGGTTTGGTGGCGATTTTGTTTCCGGCGTGGGAGAAGGGGCCGGAGAAGAGGCCGAGGTCGTCAGGGCGACCGATCCGAGGATGATCGCCGCGGCCGTCAGGATCTGCGGGGTGAGCGGCTCGGCGGCCCAGAGAAATCCCAGGAAGATCGCCACCACCGGATTAACATAGGCATAGGTTGCCACCAGAGGGGTTGGCGCCACACGCAGCAGCCAGATATAGGCGGCGAAGCCGACCCACGAGCCGAAGACGACCAGGTAGAGCCATCCCAGAAAGGAGGGCAGGGAGGTGGCCGCCGGATTCCATCGCGTCGCCTCTCCGGTGAGGAGGCCCAAGAGAAGAAGGCCGACCCCGCCGGTCAGCATTTCCATCCCGGTTCCAAGCAGCGGAGAGGCGGGGAGAATGGCCCGCCGGTGATAGAGGGAGCCGATCGACCAGAAGAGAGGGGCGAGCAGGAGAACGACGACGCCGAGGCGGTTGGTTAGGTTTGCCCCTTCCCCGATGTGAGCCGGTCCGACGAGCAAAACCACTCCAAAGAAGCCGAGGAGGATTCCAACCATCGTCCGTTTTCCCGGCCGGACCCGTCCGGAAATGAGAGTGTCGATCAAAACCATCCACAACGGGACGGTGCTGACCAGCAGCGCCGCCAGACCTGAAGGGACCGACTGTTCCGCCCAGACGACCCCGCCATTTCCGCCGACCAGGAGAAAAGTTCCGATCACGGCGGCGGAGCGCCATTCCTTCTTCGAGGGCCGGGGGTCGCCCAGGGCGCGTCGAATGAAATAAAGGATTGCCCCGGCGATCAGGAAGCGGGCGCCGGCCATCAAAAAAGGGGGAAGGGTTTCAATGGCGAACCGGATCGCCAAATAGGTCGATCCCCAAACGATGTAAACCGTGACCAGGGCCGACCAGATGGCAAACGCGGATGGCCTAGAAAACGGGGCGGCCACCGGAGAAGTTGTTGATCGCCTGTCGGACGGTTTCATTCTTCCCTCCGTTGGGTAACCGGCATCCGACGGCCGACGGCGACGGTTGCGATCACCCAGAGGGCGAATCCGATCATCGCCGGGGTGACGGTTTCGCCCAACAAAATCGCCGAAGCAAGGATGGTTAAAAACGGCTGTAACAACTGTATCTGGCTGATGCGCGCCACCCCGCCGATCGCCAATCCTTGGTACCAGACAAAGAAGGCAAGAAATTGGCTGACCAGGCTGACGTAGCCGAAGCCGACCCAGGCGGCCGCCGGGGCCGACCCTCCCTCTTTCCAGAGGATAGAGAGCACCGGAACGGCGAGGAGGGGCGCCGTCAAGACCAGCGCCCAACAAATGACCCGCCATCCTCCCATTGTCCGGGCCAGGCGTCCCCCCTCGGCGTATCCGACCGCCGCCGCGAGGACGGCCCCCAAGAGTGCCAGGTCGGCCGACAGGTCGGCAAGGTGGGCCTCTTGTGCCCCTGAAACAAAGGCAAAGAGGACAACCGCCATACTGCCGAGGAGGCTCGCCCCCCAAAACCCCCGGGAAGGACGCTCTCCCGCCCGAATCGCGGCGACGACGATTGTTACCAGAGGAAGGATGCCGCCGATGATGGCGCCGTGCGATGCGGGAAGGCGACGCATGGCCCATGTGGAGAGGAGGGGGAAGCCGACGATCACCCCGGCGGCGACGATGAGCAAGCTTTTGATTTGGTCGCGTGAGGGGAGTTTTTGGCGCGTGATCAATAACAGAAATCCGGCGAGGATTCCAGCCACAACGGAGCGTCCCAGGCCGACGAAGGTCGGATCGAGGGAACGGACCGCGACCCGCGTCGCCGGAAAGGTCAGGCTGAAACAAAAAACCCCGATAAAGCCTAAAACCAGTCCCTTGGTTTCGGTCGAAAGCGATTCCAGAGAGTCTTTCAACGGCATGTTTCTCCTGTTTGACAGCGATGTCGTTTTCATCTCAAAACGGGTCTGTTTCCGGGGCTGAAGGCCCAACGAAAATCATCATAAACCAATCCCACTGTTCTGCCCAGTCTCAGTCTATATCTAATTTGGCAGGTACAGTTTTGTTTTGTAAGACTGTACCTGCCTTTTGTTAAATTGGCTGTGTCTGTTCTTATGATCTCATTTTGGAGTAAAATCCTTTCCGATGCATGCCACACATTCGAATAAAAACGGTCCTCTCTATGAGCGGGTCGCCGAAACGATAATCCAGTTGATCGACCAGGGGACGTTCCAACCGGGGGAACGTGTCCCCTCCGTTCGTCAGCTTCATCTCCAACGGGGGGTGAGCATTTCAACCGTTCTTCAGGCCTACGCCCTCTTGGAAAGCCGAGGGAAGATCGAGGCGCGGCCGCAGTCCGGTTTCTACGTGCGACATCCTGTCCGGGATTTTCCTCCCGAACCGATGATTTCAATGCCTTCTCCGGCGCCGACGCATGTCGATGTCGGAGATCTGGTCATCAAGGTGTTTGAGGCGGCCCGGGACCCTCGCATCATTTCGTTCGGGGCCGCCTGCCCGGCGCCCGACCTCTTTCCCACCGCGCTGTTGGCCCGGACCTTGGCTTCGGTCGCCCGGCGGGTTGGGATGACCGGAAACGCCTACGGCTTTCCCCCCGGAAGCCTCGAGTTGCGGCGACAGATTGCGCGTCGTTCAATCGATTGGGGGTGTGCCCTTGCCGCCGACGAGATCATCACCACCTATGGCTGTACCGAATCGCTTCATCTTGCTCTTCGCGCCGTTGCCAAACCGGGGGAGACGGTCGCCGTAGAGTCGCCGACCTACTTTGGAATTCTACAGCTCATCGAGATGCTTCAGATGAAAGCCCTCGAAATCCCAACCGATCCGAGAACGGGGATCAGTCTCGACGCCCTGGAGAAGGCCATCCGGAAGGAAAAGGTCGATGCCTGCATCGTGACGGGAAACTTTAACAACCCCCTTGGCAGTTGTATGCCGGACGAAAACAAACGGGCGCTCGTTGCCCTCCTTGCCCGCCGCAAGATTCCACTGATCGAGGACGACGTTTATGGCGACCTCTACTTCGGAGCCGGTCGTCCGAAAGCGATCAAGGCGTTTGATCGAGAGGGGGGTGTCGTTCTCTGCTCGTCGTTTTCCAAGACGCTGGCGCCGGGGTATCGGGTGGGGTGGATCGTCCCGGGACGATTTAAGCGGGAGATTGAACGATTAAAATATATCATGACGGTTGGTACCGCCCGGCTTCCCGAATTGGCGATTGCCGAGTTTCTACAGAACGGAAGATACGACCATTATCTTCGCCGGATCCGAAAGACCTACGCGGCCAGGCTTCACTTTCTGATCGAGGCGATCGGCGCCTCTTTTCCGAATGGGACGAAGGTGACCCGGCCTCAAGGAGGTTATGTCGTTTGGATCGAGCTTCCGAGGTCGGTCAACGCGCTGGCCCTTTATTGGAAGGCGTTGGAGAAACGGATCGGCATCGCCCCCGGCCCGATCTTTTCGGCCAAGCGGCAATATCCCAACTTTATTCGGCTCCACTGCGGTTTCGATTGGTCGGATCGGATGGAGGAGGCGCTGGTGACGCTGGGGCGATTGGCGGGAAAAGAAAGCCGATGAGTTTCCCTGTCATTCCTTTCCATCAGGGATGGAAATCTGTTCTGATCTCTCTTCTTGAGGCGCAAAAAGAGCGTTGTTTTTAAAAAAAGAGGGTGCTATAATGCGGCCACTTTTCTATCGCCTGCGAGCGTTCCGTTTCTTCACGGACCGGTTCCCTCGGCTGGTTGTCTTCGTAAAGATTGAAGTATGTTCCCTGATCCTTATTTGTCATTCATAAGCCATTGAGGGGGGTTTCTTATGTACCGTTCAATCTATATTCCCGTCGATAATTCGGATTATTCCAACACCGCCATCGATATCGGCGTGATGTTGGCGGGGCAGTTCGGGGCAAAGGTGATCGGAAGCCACGCCTATGCCGCAAAGCTCCATGACAAGCGATTCAAGCAGATGGAGGCCGGTCTTCCGGAGGAGTATCACGACGAAAACGAACTGGAGCGGCAGAGGAAGATCCACGATTCCCTGATTACCCGCGGGTTGGAAATCATCACCGATTCTTATCTGGATATTGTTGATGAGAAGTGCAAAGAGGGAAACATTCCGATGGAGCGGGTCTCGCTCGAAGGGAAGAATTACAAGGTCCTGGTCGATGACATTGTGAAGAATGGCTATGACCTGGTGATCCTGGGTGCCCTCGGCGTCGGCGCCGTCCGGGAGAGCATGATCGGGAGTGTGACCGAACGGACGATTCGCCGGGTCCGCAAGTCAGACGTCTTCGTGGTAAAGGAAACGAAGCCTCCGGTGGTCGGGCAGATGGGAAAGATCATCGTCGCCGTTGATGGAAGCCACTACAGTTTCGGAGGTTTCAAGATGGCATTGGCCCTGGCCAAGGCATACAATCTCCAGGTCGATGTCGTCTCCGCCTTTGATCCTTATTATCATTACGCCGTCTTTAACTCGATTTCCGGGGTTCTCTCGGAGGAAGCGGGAAAAGTTTTCCGATTCAAAGAACAGGAGAAGCTCCACGAAGAGGTAATCGACTCCGGTCTTGCGAAGATCTACCAATCTCATCTTGAAATCTGTCTCAAGATCGCCGAAGGCGAAGGGGTGGCGATCAAAACCTCGCTGCTCGATGGTAAGCCGTTCGAGAAGGTTCTTCAATATGTGAAGAAAGAAAAGCCGTGGCTCCTCATTGTTGGCCGGATCGGTGTTCACTCCGATGAGGAGATGGATGTTGGGAGCAACTCGGAGAACCTCATCCGGATGGCCCCGTGCAACGTTCTTGTTTCGAATCAGAAATATATTCCACCGATCGACGCGATCGCCGAGTATACCGTCGCTTGGACCGAGGAGGCCTCCAAGCGGATGGAGAAGGTTCCGATCTTCGCGCGGGGGGTCGCCAAGACCGCCGTCTACCGGTATGCAATTGAAAAGGGTTTTACCATCATCAGCAATTCGGTCGTTGATGCGGCGATGGGGGATATCCTGCCGAAATCGGCGATTGAGGCGATGAAGAATTTGGGACGGACCCTCGATGAGAAGGGGATTGACCGGAACAAGATGACCGCCGCCGAGGGGGTCTCCCAGACCCTCGAAGGAAACGGCCTGGCCGGGATGATGACCCAGATCGTCGGCAACCGCGACGCCGAGCGCGCCGCGAGCTACGACGAAAAAGCGAAGATGGATTTCCATATTTGCGGCGGCTGCGGCTACACCGCCAAGGGGGAGAAGCCGGTCAAGTGTCCGATCTGCAGCGCCGAAGGGAGCGCTTTCCAATTCCTCGACAAGTCGATCTTCGAAGCGGCGGCCAAGGCCGAGGGGGGACTGATTCAAGAGGTTGGCTACGACGGCGTTCCGCTCAATTGGACGGAAGAGGCCAAGAACATCATCCGCAAGGTTCCGGCTGGTTTTGAGCGGCGCCGCGCCAAGGCGAAGGCGGAGAAGATGGCCCGAAAGATGGGTTTTCAAACAATCACAAAAGAGTTTGCCATTCGGATGATTGAGGGAGGCCAGGATGACGATCAGGTCATCGAGATGAGTGCCAAGTCGATCGCTGAAGCGGTCCTCCCGCAAGATCTCCTCAAGCCGAAAGAGGAGCCAAAAGCCGAGGAGAAGAAGCCGGAAGAAAAAAGGGCGGCGGTAAAGACCCCACAATTCACCTGGACGGCCGAGGCGCAGGAGCGGCTGGCGCGGGTTCCGGTCGGATTCATGCGGGACGGCACCCGTCAGCACATCGAGAATTATGCCTTCAGCCACTCGATCACCGAGATCACCCTGGAAGTCGCCGAAGCGGGCATTAAAAAGGCAACCGAGGAGATGGAGTTGGTTCTTTCGGGCGCGACCAGCCTCGAAGAGATCAAAAAACGAATCGCCACCATGACAAAGGGGGAACCGGCCTCAGAAGAGAGTTTCCACTTCTGCGGCATGTGCGGTCATGTCGTCCGGCAGGTTCCGGCTCACTGTCCCATCTGCGAGGCCAAAGCGGCCCGTTTCGTATCGATGCAGAAAGGGACCGAGTATTTTGTCTGCACGATTTGCAGCCAAATTGCCGTGGGAAAGGCGCCGGAGCAATGCCATCTTTGTGGCGCCCCGGGGGAATACCACAAACAGTTGGAGCGAAAAGTGAGTGGTCTGGAGGCGGCCCTGGCGCCGATCATCTGGACTGAGGCGGCCGATGCGAAGCTTTTGGAGATTCCGGAAGGATTGATCCGCGATATGACTCGTTGGCGGATCGAGGTCGATGCCCGCAAGAAGGGGCTTCGAGAGATCAACCCATCGATTATCGATGCAAAATACAGTGAATGGGCACAGGTCTCTCGGAAGGTCGATCGACATCATCCCTGGGATGCCGAAGCGGAAAACCGAATCGCCCGTATTCCCTCCTTTGTCCGCGGAACGGTGATCAAGGAGATCGAATCCTACGCGAGTGAGAAGGGAATCGGCCGGATCACCATCGAGATCCTCGATCAGGTCACCGAACGGTGGGCGGAGGCGATGCGGTCTCAGGGGTTCTAGTTTTTCTGGAGGGGCGACGCATGCGTCGCCCCTGCATTTTTACATCCGAGATTTTTTCAATGGCAAATCAAGCCTATTCCGTTTCATGGAACCTGACCCAGCGCTGTAATCTCTTTTGCACCCACTGCTACATGAGTGCCTTTCCCCACGCCGATATTTCTCAAGACTTCACAACCCAAGAATGTTTTAAAGTGATCGACGACATGGGAAAGGTCAACCCGAATCTCTTCCTTATTTTGACCGGAGGAGAGCCGCTCGTTCGAAAAGACATCTTCGACATTGCCGGCTATGCCTCGGACAAAGGGTTTACCTGTGTGTTGGGGACCAATGGCGTCTTGCTTGGCAAGCAGGAGGCGAGGCGGATGCGGGAGAGCGGTCTGCAAGGGGCTTCGATCAGCCTCGACTCGGTCGATCCGCAAAGGCACGACAATTTCCGACAATTGGCCGGATCGTGGAAGTCGGCGCTCCGGGGGATCGAACATCTCAAAGCCGAAGGGCTCGATTTTTCCCTCCACATGAGTGTGATGTGGTGGAATGTCTCCGAAATCCCGCCGATGATCGAACTGGCGCGGACTGTCGGCGCGAAGGTCCTCAATTTCTTTTTTCTCGTCCAGACCGGCCGCGGTGAAAACCTGATTGATATCCGTCCCAGTCAGTACCGGGAGATTCTCACCTATCTTGCGCGGGCGCAGGGGGTGGGGGCGAAGGAGAACAATCCGGACCTCTTCCAAAATTTCGATGATCCCTGGACCTCCTCCGCCGGGCAGATGGGGGATCTGATCCTCCGGGCCAAATGCGCTCCACATTTTCGCAAGATTATTTATGAGCTCGATCCGAATTCGCCTCTTCTTAAAAATTATGCACAGGGAAGCTGTCCCGCCGGAAAACACTACTGCCGGATCACGCCAGAAGGAGATATCACCCCGTGTCCCTACATGCCGGTCTCGGCGGGGAATCTTCGGAAGCAGACGTTCGATGAGATTTGGAATACCTCGCCGGTTCTCAACGATCTGCGCGAGCCCCAGCTCGGCGGGCGGTGCGGAGAGTGCGAATTTTCCCAGATCTGCGGAGGCTGCCGCTGCCGGGCTTATGCCGTGAATGGCAGTTATTTGGCGGAAGATCCCGCCTGTGACTATCAGCCGGGACAATATGGGGGAAAACAAATCGCGCTTCCGGCAGAGCAAACGTTTGGGTTCGAGGCAAAATTTACCTTGAACTGGTCGAGCGCGGCAAAAGAGCGTCTCAATAGGCTTCCTTCCTTTGCGAGGGGAATGGTGGCCAGCAGTGTTGAACGATATGGGAGCGAGCACCAGATCGACCTCATCACACCGGAAGTGATGCAAAAGGTCCGGGAGGAAGCGGAAGTCCGTCTTGGGAGGAGCTTTCAGTTTTCCGAATTTACCCGATCGGTCCCGGAGAAGGCATCGACGGTTCGAAAGGATTTTTGACCTTCAGGGAATGGTTGTGACCTCCGGGAAACGCTTGTGACCTCCTGGGAATGGTTGGAGGAGCAACGAAAACCGGAGGTAGACACGGAATAGAAACGGAAACCATTTCCGGGGTAATTTTAAGCTTTGAGGTGTTCCTATGGCAAATGCAAAAGAAAGCGAAATCACTTGGACGCCGGAGGCGGAGGACCGCCTAAAACGCGCCCCTTTTTTCCTCCGGGGGATGGTCCGGCGCCTGTCCGAAAAAAAAGCGCGGGAGTTGGGGATTACCACCATTACCGAGCAGGTGCTCGCCGGATTTAAAGATAAAATGATGAACCCGATGGCTGGCGCCGGGACCGGGGTTGCCCACAAGGCGGCGGGGGTCGAAACGAAACCACTTGCCTGGACACGTGAGGCCGAGGAGCGACTCGGTACTGTGCCGGAGTTCATGCGGGGAATGATCAAACAGATCGCCGAAGAAGTTGCCCTGGAGCGGGGCCATCTCGAAGTCGATCTCGCCTTGCTGCAGAAGGCCGAGTCGCTTGGAGAAGAACCGGAGGGAGCGCCCCGGGCGGAGATCCCGTGGACCGATGCGGCAAAGCTCCGTTTGGATCAGAAGATCGCCGATTCTCCGGAGATCGCCCGCGATTTTGTCCGAGGGATGTTGAAGAATGATGCGGAGGATTTGGCGCACGATCTCGGATTGACCCGAATCGATCTGGCGGCGTTGACTCAGATTTGGGATTCACCCCGCGCCGATGTCACCTGGACCGAAGAGGCCCATAAGCGGTTGATGACCTCGCCCGACTTTGTCCGGAGCGGGATCAAGAAGGCGGCGGAGCGGCGGGCGCGCAAAATGGGGGTGACGATGGTCACCTCCGAACTGTTGACCAAGTTCCGGAACGAGGCGATGATGAAGGCGATGAAGCGGCTTCGGACCTTCGGTTATAACGAAATGACCTTCGACGCCTTCGAAGATGCCAAAGAAAAGATCGGACGGCTCAAGGACAATCCGGAAGCGGCAAAACGACTCGACGATATCCGTGCCTACATGGGTGATCGAGGCAAGGTCGGCCTGATGGATGAAGAGATGCTTCAGCGGATGCGGGACTATCTGAAAGACCCGACGAAAAAGGAGATGTAGCGATCTCGGTAGATCGGTATCAATGAATTTCTTTGCCATCCTCAATCACTGGTTCCACCTGATCTCCGTCGTGATTTGGATCGGAGGAGTTGCGTTCCAGGTTTTTATTATCACCCCTTTTTTGAAGAGGGGTGATCCTTCCGAAGTTTTCCTTAAGAATATTTCTGATCGATTCCGCCGATGGGCCGGCCCCCTGTTGGGTATTCTCGCAGTGACCGGCGGAATCAATTTTGGTGTTCGGAGTAAGGGATATGAGTTCATCCCTCCAGGATATATCTCCGCGTTGGGACTGAAAGTCTTCCTGGTCGCGGCGGTCGCTTCCCTCTATTTTTTCGATCTGATCCGGGTGCGCCATGAAGAGCCCGGACCTCCAAAGAGGGACGAGGGCGCTCCTCTCCTTCCCGGTTTCGCCTATACCCGTTTGACCCTGATCATCGGCGTCGTCATCATCTTTCTTGCCTCAATGCTGAGGCAATGGAAGTTTTAGGATTCCACAAACGGTATTGGATCGCGGCGACAATCGCTGTCTTTCTCGCGGCGGCATTTCCGGGGACGCTTCGGGCAATCCATTTCGTGATCAACAGCAGCGAGCGGATTCAACGGGAACATGGGCCGGCGGAGCTGGGGATGCCGCTTCCGCAATTTCTCCGGAAGGTCAAAAGCAAGGAGGCGGGGGTGGAGATCGGGCAGTTCACTGAAGAGCGACGCTTTCTTGCCGAGCCGTTTCTTTTCGCGGCGAACGGGTCGAATGGACTCGGAGCAGCATCGGCCACCAGTGTGGTCGCCGACTTCTATCTGGAAAAGCTTTTTAGAATCGAGATTAATTTTACGCCGGTTGGAAAAGATTCAAACGGGGTGAAGGAGTTGATCGAGCAACTGACGAAGCGGTACGGGCCTCCGCAGGTTACCACACTACCGGGAGCCGACCTTCGTTTTTGGGATGATGGGAAGACCCGGTTGATTTTGGAGAGCGACCTCTCGGAGGGAGCGATCGCTTATTCGACGACCTATATCGATGTCGATCTCTTTCACCAAGCAAGCCGGGAGCGGGTTCAAAAAGAAACCGAAGGGAAATCGTCCTACGGTCGTCCGACACTTCCCCTTCCATGACTTAATCAAATTAGTTTAGTCTCTCAGCCAACCTGGAAGCGCCCCTCCCTTTCGCGCTTCTTCAGGCAACCGTTCATTCAACATTTGGTTTGCTTCCTGAAGCGCTTCTTCATATTTCTTGATCTCTTCCCGAATTTCGGTCTCTTTCTGGCGCCGTGCCAGTGTCGGGCTGGTCAGGGCCAAGAGTTTGTTCAAGCGCCCCTTCGCATCGGATAAATTTTGTTCC
>CAZOFJ010000038.1:0-32663 GCA_964579005.1 uncultured Nitrospirota bacterium | reverse complement strand
TTTCACCACACCAGGAGCCACTTCTCAATTCTCAACTAAGTTTAGGACATTCTCGCGTTTCCGAGCATCACGAGTCAACAGTATTTAGGAGATATTTATTATCTTAAACTTCTTCAAAAAAACAAGGAAAAGACGGAACTCTCTTTGCGACAGGAGTGTCTTCATTCCTATACAACGGCCTTGCTCTCATTGGCTAATGAGCTTCAAACGAGTTTTACAAAAACCCCTCTCATGCACACGATATTTTATAAAGAAACAAAAATGATTCCCCGTTTGAGAATGTACGATATCGCCGAGCAACGGTATCGATTGAGAAGTATTTTTTTGAAAAAAGAAACGGAGATAAACAAATTATTTTCTGAGTTTTCTAACAGTGATGACGCTTCCCCAAAAATATCTAAACTAGAATTAAACAACTTGGATTCTGTTCAAGCCTATTGCGCTTTCTTGAAGGAGGTTGCTAACACCAAACGAGTGAAAACTAAAGTTACTGAGGGCTCAACTGGCAACCCGCCGTCTCCAGAGGTCGATGAATATTTCCAATATCTTGACAAGAAAATCAAGTTACTAAGGGATATTTTAGAGACTTGGCGCTACAGAGAGGATTTAACGGTTTGACCTCTCCACGATTCGGTTCACTCCGAAAAAGCCGGTTTATCCCGCCCTGTGAACAGACACTTCTATTTCCATAAGGAGATTCCTTCTTGGATGGCGGATCGTGCTTGCACCCTGTCCGCCGTCCAGAGCGGAATTGCCATCCGCTTTGCCATGGCAAGGTAGAAAGAATCATAAAAGGTGATTCCATGTTTTCTGGAAAGGGAGAGCCCCTCCGAGGCAAGTTCCGCCGATTCCCCGGTGCGGATCGGAAAATTCCAGATGATTTCGATCAGGTGCTTTGCGGATGGAAGCGGGATCTCCTTTCGCTTCCAGACTGCATTGGAAACTTCAAAACGCCAAAAGGAAGGGGCGTGGAAAAGAGTCTCGGACTGAACCGCTTCCCGAATCGCCTCCGCGCCTTCCTCGTTCAGGAAAAGGGCGCTCAGGATGCTCGCATCAATGACGACTTCAACCACGGTCTCGATCTTCCCGGACGTTTTTTGCCCCGGTCCCCTTTGGAGGTCTGGAGAGTCGTGCCGTAATTCGGTCTAATTTTTTCAGAAGCGTTTTCTGTTCTTCCTTGCGAAGACGTTCTTCGATGGCGTTTCTCAGGTAGTTGCTCCAATCTTCTGGAACCGCCTGCATCTTCTTTTTAACTTCTTCCGGGACTCTGACTGCGACAATTTTCATAGGCTCATGATACCAACTGTTAAACAGGGTGTCAAACAGCTTGTTTATGGTTTGCGCTAAATGATCCGCCAAGATGGGCGAGGATTGCGCGCGCCGGGCCGCTTCACAAAAGAAGGTTTTGCGGGAGGGCCATTCCGGTGAACGGGTCGCGGAGAGCGTTCCCCTCGATCTTAAACGGAAACCAGATCAATGCCGCCGTGGAAGCGGAGAAGGGCCTTTCTGCCGCGGCCGTGATCTCGCGCTTTCCGTCCATCCCCACCGAGGTGAATTGCGCCAGCCGGACCGCGTCCTCCCGGTCATAATAGCCGCCATGGAGTTCGGGCCTCGGCCCCACCCGTGTCTTGTAGAAAATGGGATGTTCCGAGAGGGCCTTCGCAAGGTCTCCCAGAAATTTCAGCCGACGGTATCGAAACGCCGGAAGATAAAATCGGGCGGGTGCGGGAGGAACGGCGGCTTCGGCCTGAAGCCGCCAGAAAGGGAGATATTTCACCGGTCCTTCGATGTTCGGGACGTCGGCGATCTTGTAGGGCAATTCGGAAAGGCCGTTCCCCTCAATTTGCCAGACCCTCGCGCAAGAGGCGCAGAAGAAGAGGATCTCTTCCGGTCTGAAGGGGAGATCCCACCCGCAATTCGGGCAGGTCAGCGGCCGAAAACCGATCACCATACGAGGGGGAGCGAAGGAGGGTGCGGGAGGATCGAGGAGGGGATAAAGCGAAAGGGGAAGATCGCGCCGGAGAATCTTTCCGGAGACGGCGTCGATCAAAATCAATTTCTTCTTTCCTTCAGACGCCGCCTCGATGATCCAGAATGGAAAATAGATCAGAGAAAGCGATCGGCCGATCACCTGGCGATAAAGAATCTCCTGGGGATCGGCGTTCATCATCCCCTGCGCGAGCGCTGCGTCGGGACCGATCGTCGCATCGACAATCTTCCCCTCCCGCTCCAAGACCTCCCGTCTGAAAAGTTCAAGACGGAGGACGGCGGGCCGAACGCCCAGGGAGTAGAAGCCCCACTGTTGAAGATCGCAGGCGATAAAGTTTTTTTCGACATACCGATCGCAGAAAACGATCTCGTCCTCCTCCCCGCGAGGGGAAATTGGCGCCAGCGGCATCGATATCGGATGCGGCGGCGCCGGAGGCCGCTTGGGGGGAGGGGGAGGTCCCTTCATTCGGCGATAGACCTCCCGTCCCATTTCAAAGAGTCGACCGAGAAGATCGGCCCCGACGCCGTCGATCGAAAAATGAGATCTGTCGGAATTGTCATAGATCAAACTATCGACCGCGGTTCCAGCGCCCGACGACGCATTGCCCTCCGGTTCCGATGGGATCGCTTTCCAAAAGAAGTCTTGGCCGGTCACGCGATAGTAAGGAATGAAGTAGAGCCGTGTTCCGACGACGCGGGTTGCGACGCCAAACGCTTTCTCGGCCATCAGCGCCTTCGCCACCGCCCGGTGGACATTGAGCTTCGGCGTCACGGCGTAACTGAGAAGCTGTTTCCTTCCGGTCAGCAGGAGGTTCGACCGGCAATGGTCGCACCGGATCGCATTACTCCCTTCGCTAAAATCGAGCGGAGCGCCGCAGGTGGGACATTCGGTGGAGACGATCAGACGGTCATTCATCGTGGATGTCGTCTCGGCGGGAGGCGGTTACTTCTTCTCATTGGGGGAGGCCGGCTCGCCGCAATGGAGGCAGAACTTGGCGCCGGGAGGAAGTTTTGTCCGACAATGCGCGCAGAGTGATTCGCTGTTGAGATCGAGTCCACAGGAGGAGCAGAATCGCGCGCTCGTGGTCAGGTTCTGATCGCATTGAGGGCATTTTTTAATCACCACCATTTGATGTCCGCAATGAGAACAAAACCGGCCGTCGAGGGCGACCTCCCCATGACATTCGGTGCAATAGACAATTCCTTTTTCGACGATCTTCTCGGGGGTCATCTTTTCTGATCCGAGTGTCTGAAAAAGCATGCCGGGAATCATCATCCCCATTCCGGCGCCGATCCCAACCCCCATTCCGGAAGCCGCGCCCCCGCCCGCGCCGGACGTCGCCGCCTCTCCCATCGCCTTCGCCGCCTTGTACTTTAGAAATTGATCGAGGTCTCCCACCGCCGCGATCCCGGCCCGCTCGTCGATCATCTTCTGAACTTCTTCGGGAGGGGTGATCCGGTTGATGAAAAAATCGACCATCTCAATTCCGTATTTCCGGAAGTCCTCGGTCAGCCGGGCCTTCACCGCCAGCCCCATCTCGTCATAACGCCTGGGAAGGTCGAGGAGGCTATCCACCGTCTCCCCCAAAAAATCGTTCAACCGCGAGACGATGATTTCCCGGAGGAAGTCTTCGACACTTTCGGTTTGAAAAGAGCCCTGCGTACCGACCAGTGTGTTGATAAAGAGGAGGGGCTGGGCCGCCCGCATCGTAAACGTTCCGAAAGCGCGGAGGCGGATGAGGCCGAACCGGCTGTCTTTGAACGCGACCGGGTCCTTGGTTCCCCAGCGCATGTTCGTAAAGATTTTGAGATTGACGAAGCAGACCTCCGCACGGAAGGGGCTGGTGAAGCCCCACGGGAGCGAGAGCGCCTTGGTCAGAATCGGGAGGTTCTTCGTGGAGAGGGTGTGGCGCCCCGGTCCGAAGATATCGAGCCCTTTACCGTCTTTAAAGAAAACAGCGGCCTGGCTTTCTCGAACGATCAGTTGCGCGCCGAACTTGATCTCGGCCGATCCCTCTTCCGGATATCGATGGACGATCTCTTCTCCGCTTTGATCGAACCATTCGATCACCTCCATGAACTGCGACATCGCTTCACCCCTTTGGCGATTGAAGAAACCGGTTCAAAAATGTCTTACTGAGTATAACCGATCCCGATAAAGCGTCAAGAACAGGGGGAAATTGAAGAGCCCCGCACCAGAGGGGCGTGGGGCCACCCTAAATCATCCGGCTGGTGTTGTAGTAGGCGACCCAGCGGTCGATGTGTTGGCCGTACTGCTTGAGATTCCAGACGTTGCTTGGGTCAGGCCGGGGGGAGCCGGCGTTGTAGGTGGCGGCAAGCAGCGGCGGCTGATTTTGGTGTTTTGAATAGGCGCGGTTGAAATAGGCGACGGCGAACTCGGCGGCGGCGAGCGATTCGGCGGGAAGGCGGCAGACCAGATCGACGATCTCGGCCGTCGCAGCCTCGGTCCCTTTCCGGGCGGGGGTCGGACGGAGCGAACGGGCGGTGGAAATCAAGACGTGATGCGCTCCGACGGAGACGCGGTGTTCGGTTCTGATCGGGTCGACATACCCCGGTTCCCGGCGTTCCAGATATTTGGCGCGGAGTGCGATATGCCGGATAACCTGATCGAGCTTGACTCCCGGATCGGTTCCAGTGGCGCGGTGATAGACGTCTAAGAGTTCTTTTTTGGAAAGAGGGCTTGGGACGGTGCCAAACGACTCGGTCATCGCGTTGGCGACCAGGATGTCGAGCCCGGTCCCCATTTGATCGAGGACTCCGAATGAAACACGCCCGGAATAGAACGACTTCACCCGCCGGAGATGCGCCACAGTGCTTGCCATCCGTAAATAGTTCGGCGTATTCCCTTCGAGGGCGACTTCGCAGAGGGCGCGGGGGCCGACGCATCGCCACCGTTGGCCTTCGCCGAATTGCATCCACCCGTCAGGCCTGTGCGTGATCACCTTTGATCCCTCCGTTCACACGATCATGGTTTACGTTTTAACCTCCAACCATTCCCCGCAGGTCAGTGACATAAATCTCCTTGAGATCATCGGCAGGGGGTTCCGATCGGGCTGCCATCCGACCGGATTGGTCTCGGCCCACCGCCACGGTCACTTCAAAGAGGGGCCGGTCCTTTTTTTCCCGGTGGCTGAAGCGATAGACCGGTTTTGGAGCGGGGAGCGGTCGTCCGATCAGCATCCTGATCGCTCGGATCAAGCGAGACCAGAGGGAGGGGCGAACCGCTTCGAGCCGGAAGGTCAACTTGACCTCCGTCAGGCCGAGATGAGCAAGGTGATCGATCCCTTCCATCAAAGGGAATCCCCGGTTGGCATCGAGCCAGGCCCGGCGCTGTAACAACTGCATCTCCGCATCGGCGCGGGCGATCTCCTGGGTGAAGTGGAGAAGAAATGTTTTGAAGGGGAGGGGATGGTCGTTTCTTCCTCCAACCATTCCCCGAAGGTCATGGAACATTTTTCTCCTAGGGTCCCGCCGGCGCGGGGGGCGGCGCTTGAATCGAGTTGGCCAGCAGGCTCAAGATCTTCGCGAGTCCCTCCGGAACCGGGGCTTCGCTCGCATGGACGGTGATCTCCAGCAGGCCGCTCCGGTTTGTGGTCGATTCCTCGGACGACTTGCTCGAGACCGATCCCTTGAGTGTGGCGCTGGCCCACGGGCTCAGGAGCGCTCCCGTCTGTGCTCCCATCTCGACCCCTTTTTCGGAGACCTCGTTGCTTTTCGAGATCTGAGAGATTTCGTACCGGAAGTGGACGGTCAAGGCGTCGATTTTCAGGTGAGGAACCGGAACGATCGAGAGGAGCGGGGCGCGGATCGACATCGTTTTCGTTTGTCCCTTTCCTTTCCCGGTCTCGTTCGATTGATACTCTACATCGAAGTCGACCGTGATCGGCTTTTTGTCTTTCATCATCTGCATGATGAAACCTCGCGTCGCCTCGGCGGCGACCGCCTGCGCCTTGACCACCGCGGTCAGGGGGGAAGCGACGATGAACTCCAATGGCAATGCCTGAAATTCGGCGGCAGGTTGAATCTCGTTTCCGGCCATGGATCACTCCTTATTCTTTGAGGGTTGTGCTTCCGACATCGGCGATATAGCTGTTTTGTGTCAAAGAGGTGACCAACTTTTCCAGTCCCGCCGGCATCATGATCCGGCCGACCTTCACTTCGATTTGGATCGTCGACTCCCTGCCGGATTCGGTATTTTCGGTGGGCGCCCCCCTGTGCGTGCTCTCGGCCGAGCCAAGGGTTCCCCGGACGCTGATCGGGTCGTCGACCAAAAACCAGGGACGCTGATGACGGTTAAAACCTTTCTCCTCCTCGGGCTTGACCGCCTTTTCTTCGGATTTTTGAATCTGGCGATGACGGTCGATCTGCCGGACCGTCATCCCGAACTTAAATTCGGCCGATTCGACGGCGAGGGGCGCGAGCGGAACCAGCGCCAGAGCGGGGACGGCGACCTTCTGTCGCCGGACCTGACCGTTGATGAGAATTTCGCTGTGGAATTCCATCATGTACGGTTTTTGCCGATCCGCGGCCGCCCCTTTTTCCGGGCTACCGGAGGGAGCGGCGACTTCTGCCCCGGGGACCGCGCCGGGGGTGGGAGGCGGCGGTGCGACCCCTTCCTCGTCGACCGGGCGGTGAGGGTAGCCGAGTTGAAGGAGCATATTGAGGAAAGATCGGGCGGCGTGGAGTTGGGCTTTAAAGATCGCATCGAGGGGAGCCAGGAGCGCTTGGGAGAGGGAGACGTCGGTCTCCGCAGCCGGCCCTCCCTGAAAGGCTTTCCCCGGTTCGGTCGGATTTTGATCTGGCATGATGGTCTCCGAATTTACCTCCGGTTTGCGTTCCCACCTCCAACCATTCCCCGAAGGTCAGAGATCCTGAGTGAGGAGGAACGGAAGCCATGATAAGGGAACGGGTGAGATGATTTCAAGAAAAAAGAACGCGAGGAGACGTCAGGAGACTACTTTCCTTCGATCAACATCAGGTCGGGGTCTTCCAGATGTTCGATGACGGTGTTCATGAAGCGGGCCGCTTCGGCGCCGTAGATGACGCGATGGTCGAAGGTGAGGGAGAGGGGGAGAATTTTTCGAATGACCATTTGTCCATCGCGGGCGACGACCCGGTCTTCGATCTTGCCGAGTCCCAAGATGCCGACCTCCGGATAGTTGATGATCGGCGTTCCATAGATTCCGCCGATCACCCCGTAGTTGGTGAGGGTGAAGGTCCCCCCTTTCAGGTCGGCCAGGTCGATCGACCGGTCGAACGCTTTTTGGGTGAGGGTGGAGATCTCCTTGGCCAGATCGAGGATGCTTTTTTCATCGGCTTGCTTGATCACGAAGACCATCAACCCTTCCGGGGTGTCGACGGCGATCCCGATGTTGTAATACTTCTTTAAAATGATCTCTTCCTTCTCTTCGTCGAGGGTGGCATTCAAGAACGGATAGGCCTTCAAGCCGGCGATCACCGCCTTGATAATGAAGGGGAGGTAGGTCAACTTGAAGCCCCGTTCTTCACCGAGGTGCTTTTTTTCCGACCGAACCTTCTCCAGGGCTGTGACGTCGGCATCGTCGTTAAAAGTGACCGCCGCTACCTTTTGTGATGATTCGGTGACACGGCGTGCGGCGCTTCGCCGCACCCCTCGGAAGGGAACCGTTTCGACCGGGCCGGCGGCAGGGCTGGTAGGAGTGGTTTCGACCGGCCTGTGCGTGTCTGTACGTGCCTGTGCCGCCCGCTCAACGTCGTCTCGGGTCAAACGCCCCCCCGGTCCAGTTCCCCGTATTTTGGAGAGATCGATCCCGAGCGCTTTCGCCCTCGCTCGAACCGACGGGATCGCCCGGATCTTAAACTCTTCTTCCGCATCGTCAAGTTGTCCGACCACCGAACCGGCGTCTTTTTTGAGGGTGGGAAGGGCCGGTGTCTTGACGGAAGGCGCCACTTTTTCAGCAGGCTTCTCTCCGGCGGCCGATCCTTTTTCCAGGTCGTCGGTTTCCAGCACCATCAGAAGCGATCCGACCGGAATCACCTCTCCCGGCTTGCCGTGGAGCGAGAGGATCTTTCCGGTATAGGGGGAGGGGAGGGTGACAACCGCCTTGTCGGTTTCGACTTCGACCAGGGGTTGATCTTCTTTAACCCATTCTCCCGGGGAGAGATACCACTTGATCAGCTCTCCTTCCGCGATCCCTTCTCCGACATCGGGAAATTTAAATTCTTTCCGCATGGCCGATCATCCTTATTGAGAATAAAGTTAAAAGCCGACGCTCCGTTCGGCCGCCTCGACGATCCGGTCGACATCGGGGAGATAATATTTTTCGTTCTTCGGAAGCGGGATCGGGGTGTCGAACCCGGTGACTCGTATGACGGGGGCCTCCAACGAGAGGAGCGCCTCTTCGCAAAGCCGGGCGGCGATTTCCGCGCCAAGGCCGCAGGTTTTCGGGGCCTCATGGACGATGACGGCGCGTCCCGTCTTCTCCACCGACCGGAGAAGGGTCTCGCCGTCGAGCGGGGAGAGGGTTCGGAGATCGATCACCTCCGCTTCAACCCCCGATTCGGCCAGCCGTTCGGCCGCTTTCAGGGTTGGATGGAGCATCGCCCCCCAAGCGATGAGGGTGAGATCTTCTCCTTCCGTCAACAGACGGGCTTTCCCGAGCGGGATCAGATATTCCCCTTCGGGAACCTCTTCCTTGATCGACCGGTAGATCCGAGACGGCTCCAGAAAAATCACCGGATCGGGATCTCGAATCGAGGAGAGGAGGAGCCCTTTCGCCTCCGCCGGGGTGGAGGGGACGACAACTTTCAAACCCGGTGTGTGGGCGAAGTAGGCCTCCGTGCTCTCGGAGTGATGCTCCGGCGCATGGATGCCGCCGCCGTAGGGGGTCCGGACGACGATCGGGCAGGTATAACGGCCGCGGGTGCGGGTTCGAAGTCGCGCCGCATGGCAGACCAACTGCTCCATCGCCGCATAGAGAAAACCCATGAACTGAATCTCGACCACCGGCGTGAGCCCGTAAGCGGCCATCCCGATGGCGGTCCCGACGATGGCCGATTCGGAGAGGGGGGTGTCGACGACGCGCCGCTCTCCGAATTGTTCGATCAGCCCCTCGGTCGCGCGAAAGACCCCGCCGTCGCGCCCGATATCCTCTCCCATCAGAACGAGGTTGGCGTTTCGCTCCATTTCGTAACGAAGGGTTTGATTGACCGCTTGCACCAGGGTGAGTTTATCCACGTTTTTCCTTTCCGAAACGCTTTTCGAAATCGGCCTTCTGTCGGATCAGGTCGGGGGTGGGGGCGGCAAAGAGGAAGTCGAACATCCCCGCCGGATCGGCTGGGGGGGCCGACTCGAAGGCTTGGACCGCCGCGGCGACCTCCTCCTGCGCCCGGTTTCGGACCGCTTCGTCATCCACTTCCGACCAGGCATATTCTTGTTCGAGAAAGTGCCGGAGACGAACGATCGGGTCTTTTTTTCGCCAAGCAACCACCTCTTCCTCCCCTCGGTAGCGGGTGGCGTCGTCGGCGGTGGTGTGATCGCTCACCCGATAGGTCAGACATTCGATCAATGTCGGTCCGTCGCCCCGTCTCGCCTTCTCCAATGCCTCGTTTACCGCGGCATAGACGGCGAAGACGTCGTTTCCGTCGACCCGGATTCCATCAAATCCATACGCGATTGCTTTCTGAGCAATGGTCGCCGCTGCCGTTTGGCGGGAGAGGGGGACCGAGATGGCCCACTGATTGTTCTGACAGATAAAAACGATCGGAAGTTGGAAGACGCCGGCGAAGTTGAGCGCCTCGTGGAAATCCCCCTTGGAGGTGGCGCCGTCGCCGAAGTAGGTCGCCACCGCCACCGGATCTTTTTTGAATCGGGCCGCCCAGGCGGCGCCGACCGCGTGGGGGAGATGGGTTCCCACCGGAATGGAAATCGGAAAGTCCCGCCGATCCTTCGGGATGATATTCCCACGCTCGTCACCCGACCAGTATTGATAGATCATCCGCATCGGAAGGCCGCGGAGGATCATCACCCCCGACTCTCGAAAGGCGGGGAAAACCCAGTCGGTCGGCCGGATTGCCGAAGCGCTTCCGACCTGCGCCGCTTCCTGGCCCCGGATCGAAGCGTAGGTGCCGAGTCGGCCGGCGCGTTGAAGGTTGAGCGCCTTCTCATCGAAGGTCCGGCTCAGGACCATCACCTCATAGAGGTGTTTGATCTCTTTTTGGTCGAGCGGCGGCAGGAGCGTCCGATCAACGCGACCTGTTTCATCGATGATCTGAAGAAACTCGACCTTGAATTCCTTGAGGGTTTTCTTCGGCATTGAATTCCTCTCTAAGATATGGGGTCCTGCGATTTATTATAACACAGCCGTTTTCCCCATCCCTCAGCCTTTCGCGTGCCATTCCTTTGGGGAAAATAATCGAAGGAGAAGGTTCATATAAAAAAGCTTGACGTGGGGGATCACAATCAGCATAATAGGGGCCGAATTTGGGAGCAAGAGGGTCTTTAGGTTAGGGTATCCTGCATCGTCAATCAACAATTAATTCATGAAGGAGGTCGCTGAACATGAAGACAGGTTCATCAATGGAGAGTCGGACGCGCACTTCCAGCCCATCATCCGACGAAAGCCCGGTGGTTGCGCCGGGTCTTGATCAGTTTTATGAGATCATCTTTCGGTATGGAATGCCGATGATTCTGGTGGGGTCGTTGTTTACCTTCCTCTATCTTCTCTTGACGGTTGATTTTTCCAGGCCGAAGGCAGGTTAGGAGGCAGAGCGCCGTACTCAAGGGGGGTGGATGGCTTCCTTCTGAAAGCCATCCACCCCCCTTTTTTATTTTTTTATGGTGAAACGGAGTAACGGGTCACGGCGAAATCGGCGTTCGTATTGTTGTCGTTGAAAGCAACCCCTGCCGCGACGATCTTTCCATCCGACTGTATCGCCACGGCGTGGATCTCGTCGATCCCTTTCCCAAGGGGGGTCGTCTCTCTTACCCCTACCCCCGGCGCCGAAGGGGGTGTCGAGGTTGCCGTTGGTATCGTAGCGGGCCAGGGCAAAATCGCTGGTGCCGCTGTTGGGATTAGGATTAAAGGAGGAGAAAGGGGAGGGCCTGTTTTCTTCCCATGCTTTTATCTCATCGGAATGTCATCAAAAAACGATGGCATTGATCACTATCATCCCACTCTGAAAATGTCAATGAAAATTTAGTTTAGAGTATTGAAAAAATCTACGTTTTTTACGTAGATTTTTCCAATACCAGCGAACGAAGAGAGCGTTGAGGGGGAGGCTCCATCCGGCTTCGCCGGTGGAGGGAGCGACGCAAGCCCCCGCTCTCCGGCAAAGCCGGATTAGAAGATAGATAAAGGGGTCTTCTTCCCGATTTTTCCCTTGACAAAAGTGTGTAAAAAATATAATTAGACGTAGCCGTTTTACCGTTCGCCTCCGGGTTTCTCTTTCCTCTCGCATTTCCTGAAATCCCGATGAGCCGGCCGGTTTGACAAGAAGGAGAGAGGTCGGGAGTCTGCCCTGGTATGGTATTGAAGAGATTCCATATTTTCATCTTCTTGGCATCGGCCGGTTTGATTTTTTTTCTGTCCGCCTCGGCCAAAGGGGGATCGATTGTCCGGTCCCGCCATGATCTCTCCGCGTTGAATTGGAGAGGCTACCAGAACGAGACCGGCCCGATGCAGGGGGGAACCTTCAGCGATTACCGGGAGCCGTGTGTCTACTGCCACACTCCGCACAACAGCAGCAGTTTTGCCCCCCTGTGGAACCGGGAACTTCCGAAGGAGCGGGGGTATCAGATGTACTCCAGCCCCAATTTCGATTCGGCCGTTCCGAAGTCTCCCGACGGGATCTCCCTGGCCTGTCTCTCCTGTCATGACGGCTCGGTCGCGGTTGATTCCGTTTTAAAGCCTCCCCGGTATCACGATATCGTCGAGGCCGGTTCCCGCCATCGAATGAGTTTGGAAGGAGAGGCGGGGAGCGACTCCTGTTCCAAGTGTCATAACCGTTCGGAAGGGGCCTACGGCGGTCTTTCCGGCGCCCATGACGCGACCGTCCGCTATTTCACCAAAGATCTCCGGGACGATCATGCGATTTCGATGGTCTATCCCAGTCTGGATATCGACCCCCAGTTCAATCAGCCGACGATCCTCAAACCGGACGGTGGAAGAATGTTTCCGAACGGCGTTCAAACCTTCGAGGGGGACAAGGTTCAATGCGCCTCCTGTCATGATATTCACAGTCCCGACGAAAAGAATCTGGAGGGGCGCGATCCCTTTTTAAGGGCGTCGAATCGGGGAAGCGCCCTCTGCTTGACCTGCCATCAGAAGTAGCGGCGATGCGCCGCGCATCGACCGTTGTGGGATGTGGGAAAGATCGATTTATAACTTCAGTAAGGAGATCATGATCAGCGTGAAGAGACTTTTCCCGGTTCTGTTGTTGGTTCTGGTCTTGGTGGGATGTGGGCGAAAGGTCCAGACCTCGGATCGGGATCTGATCTGGCCGGCTCCGCCGGAGCCTCCCCGGATCAAGTTCATCGGAACCCTCGATGCTTCCAGTGACGTTGAGAAAAAAGGGTGGGGGGAGCGGATCCGCGCGGCCCTCTTCGGACCTTCGGAAGAGGCCAAACTGGTGAAGCCCTACGGGGTTTTCGCCACCTCCGATGAGCGGATCTATGTTGCCGATTCGGGATGGCGGAAGGTCCTCGTTTTCGACCGGCGGCAAAAGCGTTTTTCAATGCTCGGTGTCGAGGGCGAGGGAGCCTTGGCCGGACCGATGGGGGTGGCGGTCGACAAGGAGGGGCGGGTCTATGTGACCGATACGGTCCTGCGGAAGTGCCTTGTCTATGATGCGCAGGGGAAATATCTCTTCGCCATCGGCGATTTGAATCGACTGGAGCGGCCGGTCGGGGTTGCGCTGAGTAACAGCTTGAAGCGGGTTTATATCGCCGACACCCGAAAACACCAGGTGATCGTTTTTGATTTCGAAGGCAAATTTCTCTTTGAATTCGGAAAACGGGGTGCGGGAGATGGAGAATTCAACTTCCCGGCCAATCTCTTCATCGATCCCTCCGGAAAAGTCTATGTCACCGATATGAATTTCCAGGTTCAGCTCTTCGATTCCGACGGAAAGTTTCTTTCGAGGTTCGGCGGGGTTGGGACCGGCTTCGGCCAATTCTCTCTCCCCAAGGGGGTTGGGGTCGACTCTCAGGGGCATATCTATGTCGTCGATTCGAGATTCAACAATGTCCAGATTTTCGACCCAAAGGGCCAACTCCTTCTTTTCTTCGGTGAATTTGGGAGTCAACCGGGCAAGTTTTGGTTGCCGGCGGGGCTTTCGATCGACGATCAAGACCGGATCTATATCGCCGATCAGTATAACCACCGGATCGATATTTTCCAATATGTCGGCCCGAAGGAAAAGGAGGGGCCGGCGTCATGAACCGGGGCCGTCGATTCGTTCATCGATACCGCCTCCTCATCTTTTTGGGGGTGTTGACCGGCGCGTTGATTGGATCGATGCTCTCCCTTCTGAACGTCTTTGCCTTCGAGGATGTTCGTCATACGAAACATAATCTGGCGGTCAATCCAGATATCGCCGCCAGGGAGGGAACCGATTTCAGGCCGGGGGAACTGACCTCTCTTCGTGGTGCCCGGAATCCGGAGGTTCGTGGAATCGAGGGGGACATCCGGTTGAATGAAGAGGTCTGTATTTTTTGTCACACACCGCATGGCGGGCAGAGCAACGTCGGCGGGGTGGCCGGGATTGCCCCCCTCTGGAACCGGCGCCTTTCAAACCCGATGGCCTTCACCCCCTATAACAGTCCCAACTACGATGCTCAGGATCTTCTCGGGACGCCGGGGCGGCCCAAAGGGGTATCGCTTGCCTGTCTTTCCTGTCACGACGGCGCGGTTGCCTTCGATGCCTTGATCAACAGCTCCGGATCGGGGGGATATTTTCCGAACAACAAGGTGATGAGCGGGGCGGGGGGGAGTATCGGGATGACCCTGCCCGGTCCGGCGGTCGATGCGACGAACAGCTTTCGGGAGGGGCGCCGGGACGAGACATCGGGAGGGTTCGTCTTCTTCGATGCGCTCGGAGGGGGGCCCAATGCATCGCTCGGCTCGGAACCGTTCCCGAACCTTGGCCTCGACCTGCGAGATGATCATCCGGTGAGCATCGAGATTCCCCGGACCGATCCGCAGTTCCACGAAATTTTGACGAACATCAGCTCCAAAGGGGGGCGGATTCCGGGAAGCGGTGGTGTGATGTGGATCGACCGGAATCCGGGCGGCGCCTTTTTGCCATTGGACAAACGGGACCGGATTCGAGCCTATGCCTCCGATCCAAACCGGCCCGATGCCCCTTACATCGAATGTGCCTCCTGCCATAATCCGCATGAGGCGAGCCGGCCAGGGGGACAGCCGGCCCTTTCGGAACCGATCAATCCCCAGACAATCAATAATAATCTCTTTCTCCGGATGGCATCACTGCCGGGGGCCGATCCACAAGATCGAAACTCAGGAAGCCTTGTTTGTTTGAGCTGCCATAAGAAATGAGGAACAAAGGCACAGAGGCACAAAGAAAAGTAAAAACGTACCGGGTGGAAAATAGGCAAGATACCGCTTGTTCCTCTGTGTCTTTGTTCCTCTGTGCCTTTGCCCCTTTTTGCCTTCTTTTATTTGGGCTTCTCGTTTTGCCAAACATTGCCCTGGCTTTCTCAAAGAAACAAGCAATCTCGGCGGAGGTGAATGGCGTTCCGGTTTTGACCGCATCGGTGGAGCGAGAGGTGCGGGGTTACCTTCGACAGATCGGCCACCGGGATCTTTCCATTGAAAGAATGGACCTCCTCCGGAAACAGATGACCGCAAAGTTGATCGACGAAGAGTTGATCTACCAAGAAGCAGTCAAGAAAGGATGGGCCGCAACCGATGCCGAAACGGAAGAGGAGGTTGCCCGAATTCGAAAGCGCTTTCTCAAGGAAGGTGATTTCGAGGCGGCGCTCGTCCGGGAAGAGATGACCTTGGGCGAAGTTCGGGAAGGGGTTCGGCGGTTTATCCTGATCCGCAAGATGCGAAACGCCTTTTCTTCATCGAGTGAGGCGGAGAAACAAGCCTGGTTGGAAGAGATTCGAAAGAGATCGGAGATTCGGCAAGGCTCGGATTGATTCATTTCTGCTCTGGAGGAACGCTCCGTTTGGAGAAGAGAGAAGATCTACATTTCAGTATGCTCTTTTGTATATTCTTTCTCCTGACGGCGCTCTTTTTCCCAAAAGGGGCCGAGGGGCGTCTCCTAAATTTGGGAGGGAGTCTCGATCTATCATACGGGCGCCTTCGAACCACGCAGCAGGATGCCGTGACGGAAACGACCTTCCTCCAGCAACGGTACAGCCTTCATAATTTCGGCGATATCCTCGATCCCCGGATTGGGACTTTTTCCTTAAACGGGACATTTATGACCCAGAGCTCTGAATCGAAAGGGGGATTCATCGGCCAAAATCTGACCGATCAAGATTTTAAATTGAGTGATTATTCCCTGGCGGTCAACCTTTTTCCCTATATTTCTCCCTTTAACTTTTATGCACAACGGGTGACCCGCTCCAATCAAACCGACGTCATTGTCAAAGATCGGATTACCACCTATGGGGCGAACTGGTCTCTCTCCGTGCCGAGGCTGCCCCGCCTGGCACTCTCCTATAATCAATCGGAACTCCGGTCGGAGAATCGGGACCGTTTTCCCGACACGTTGAGCCGCTTTTTTAATGCCGAATCGAGCGGCCGGCTCGGCGCCACCACCTTGATCGGACGGTATCAATTCAATCAAACCGATATTTTCCGTCCGACGGGGGGAGATGTCGGCACCGTGCGGGGGAGTTCGGTGAATCTTACCACCCAAACCCGGGTCACCCCGGCCCTCTCCCTCTCCGCCAATGCCCGATATACCGATACCGCCGGAGTCAACGCCCCGGGGTTGACCCTTGCGCAGGAACGGGGGATCGGGGCCTCCCTTTTTTATGCCCCGAGCGTTTATTGGGATACCCATGCGCGGGTTGACTACTCCGAAATGCCCGACAACATCAATTTTAAGCGGTTTAATGCGTTTTGGGGGGGATCGATTCGGCCGACCGAGCTTGTTGATATCGTGGGGAGTCTTCGCCTCTTTCGGTTCGATGTCAACGGGACGACGACAACCTCTCCTTTCGGCGATCTCAACGTCAGTTATCGTCCCTTCTTCGGGCTTTCGACCGGCTTGGGAGGGTCGTGGGGAAACACCCGGACCGAGGGAGAGGGAAACGACCTGAACTCTCTCTATCAGCGTTATCGAGGGCACGTAAATTATACCCGCTCTTCGGAGATGCTTCGATACACGGCCGGTTATTCAGTGAGTTATGGGACGGCAGATACCTCCCGGAGTTCAGGTTTGATTCCGCCGGTTCAGCCGGGTCAGCCGAGTCAGCCGGACCAAGACCGGATCAAAGATCTCATGAACACCCTTTCTCTCGGAGTGGAAAATACCCGGATCCGGTTCGTCCATGTCGCTTTAAGTCTTGCGTTCAACGACATCAACCGCGATCAGAGCAGCGGGATGATCCAGCCAGTTGCGAATCAGCGTTCGTATGTTTATCTGATCAATGTCGACAGCAGTTATTTTCGGTCCCTCCTCTTCCGGGATGACAGCCTCTTCCTCCAGGCCTCATCGAGCCTCACCCGGATCAACGGATTCGGGCCGGCGGGAAGCACCTTCGTTTTTGATGTTCGGGGTAACTATCACTTCCTCGGAGGCGGTTCTCTTTCAACCGGATGGACCCGTCAAGATTATCCAAGCGGCTTCTATTTCGACTCAAATATCTACTTTGAAGAGATCCAATGGAACTTCTATGTTGGAAGGACCAATGTGACCCTGCGGGCCCGGGGCAACCAGCAACGGGGAGAGGGAAACGCCTCGCTCGACCGGGAGACGCTTGAATTCACAACCGTTTTGGCCTATCAGATCGGAAAATTTCTCTTAAATCTCGACCATCGTTGGGCCAACGACCGGACGGCCGGTGTCAAGTATCGGAACGAGACGATCTTTGCCAGGGCTTCGCGGGTCTTTTAATTTTAAAAAGAACGGGAGGAAAGGAAAAGGTTTTGTGAGTCAGTTTTTGGGCGGAAAATGTTGGGGTCACCGGCTGCTTGTTCCATCGACGATATTGGCAACATGGGCAACATCGATCGGTTTGATCTTCCTCACCTTGGTGGCCTGCGCGCAGGCGCCGTTAGAGAAGAAACCGACCCTTTATTGGCCGGAGCCGCCCGATCCACCGAAGATCGCCTTCGTTCAACATCTGAGCGAGCCGAAAGACATCGGGGTAAAGCCCTCCTGGTTCAAGAAGGTCGTTCAATTCATTTTTGGCGAGGGGCCGGTGCCTCATCTGCTTCGTCCTTCCGGGATTTCGGTCGACGAAAAAGGGGGGGTTTATGTTGCCGACACCGGATTGCAGGCGGTCCATTATTTCGATCCAGGGACCCATCAATACCGGCAATATTTTAACCTTCCCCTCCCATTTCGGCGATTGCAAAATCCGATCGGCGTGGCGGTCGACGGGGTGGGACAGCTTTACGTCAGCGATGCCGATTTCAATCGCGTTTTCGTCTATAGTGCCGACGGGGAATCGGTTCGGGTCATCGGCCGTGATGAGGAGATGCGGCGGATCTCCGGCATTGCGATCGATCGATCCCGCGAGCGGCTCTACGTGGTCGATACGATGGGTCATCAGGTCTTGATCTATACCCTTTCAGGCGAGATGAAAGGGTCGATCGGAAAAAGAGGCACCGGAGACGGGGAGTTGAATTTTCCAACCTACGCCGCGGTCGATCGGGAGGGGCGGCTTTACATCTCCGATTCGCTGAATTTCAGGGTTCAGGTATTTGATCCGGATGGAAAATTTCAATCAGAGGTCGGAAATATTGGGAACAGGCTGGGGCAGTTCTCCCGGCCCAAAGGGGTGGCGGTCGATGGGGCGGATCATCTTTATGTCGTCGATACCCTTTATGATAACGTTCAAATTTTCGATCGCGCTGGGGCGCTTCTTCTCCATTTCGGAAAATCGGGAATGGAGGATGGCTCCTTCTGGCTGCCCGCCGGGATCGCCGTCGACCGGGTGGGGCGGATTTATGTCGCCGATTCGTATAACCAACGGGTCCAGGTCTTTCAATTGCTAGAGGGGGAAGGGCCTTCTTAGGGGCCACCCATCGGTTGCCACGCAGCAATTCGGTTGACAAAGAAACAAACGGTCATTAATATCGTTCGCCGGGGTGGAGAAACAGGTTTAATGAGGGAAAAATTCAGGTCAAGCATCGGCATCTGGGGGTTGTCGATCGTTCTCCTCTTCATATTGGGAACGGTGGCATTATCGCTTTTGGGTGTTCCCTTCCCCACCACCTCCTCGGCGCAACCGACGGTCGAGCCGTTTAATGAAGACGTCCGGAGCACCAAGCACAACCTCTCCGCAAACCCGCTCAATCCGCAACAGCAGACAACCTTTCAAAAGCTCTTCGATCCCGACTTGGAACGGAATATCCGGTCGTCTCAAGGCCCCGGAGGAACCAGCGAGGTCTGCGTCTTCTGCCATACCCCTCACGGGGCGAGCCGGGAGGGGGTAAATATCCAGGCGCCGATCTGGAACCGGAATCTCTCCCCGGCCCATTATCAAATGTATGACCAGGTCTGGAGCAAGTCGTTCGAAGCAAAACCGAACGATCCGGGCCGTCCCACCGGTTACTCCCGCCTCTGCCTCTCCTGTCATGATGGGACGATCGCCCTCGGAAGCCTATTGAACAAACCGGGGAGCGGAGGGTTTGATCCGGACGGGCGTCATCCTGTTCAGATGGACTATCCGACCGGGCAGGCCGCCGCCGGCCCGCCGGGGAGCATTCCGGTGGGGGAAGGGGCAACCGGGCAGAGCACCCGTGTTTTGGGACGAGACCTCCGAAATGACCATCCGGTCTCAATGCGGTTTGACACCGAACTGCTCTCGAAAGATCACGAATTTGTCAATCCCGGCCCGCCGATCCGTCGTCCCTTTACGCAGAGCGTGCCGACGCCGATCGCCCCTCTCCGCAGGGCGACCGGAAACAGCAACGAGGTCTTCGACTCGGTTCAATGCACTTCTTGTCATAACCCGCACCAGGTCGACTTTCCGAAGTTCCTTCGCGCCGATCGATTCCAGACGTTGACGATGGCGACCACCCAGGGGGAGAAACGGGTCAGTTCTCCCTCCCCCAGTGCAACCGATCGGCAGCCGGATGGCGGCGTGATCTGTCTCTTTTGTCACGACAAGCCGGGCTGGCCCTATAACGCGGGCGAGTTGAATTCCCACTTCGGCGATCGGGGGACGGCGCCGGGAGGGGTGGTTGGACCGACCTTCGACGATACCAGATTAAAACCAGGGGCGACCAATCTTCACAACAGTGAAGCGCCTCAGGTGGCGGAGCGGGCCTGTCTCGTCTGTCACGATCCCCATACTCGTCAGGGAGCGGTTCGGATTCTTCGGGAAGGGGTCGACCCGGCGGGGAACGTGGCGATCGAGCAGACCTGTTATCAGTGTCATCAACCACAGGAGACGTCGATTCTCCAACCCCCCACGAATCGGTTCGGCACCACCGCCCCCGATATCATGAGCCAGTTTTTTAGAGACCGGGAAGGGAACGGCAATCATGGGACCTCGCCGAACGGGAGCGCCATGGACCTGAACCTGGCCCTGGGACATCAGCCGGTTTTTATCGACCGGCCGAGCGAAGGGGTGCAGTTGGGGAGCGACAACCGGCTCCCTTCCTTCTTCGGCGGCCCCTTTACGGAACCGGCGATGAACAAGGTTCCGACGGAAAACGCGCCGACCACTCCCGATACGTCGCATGTCGAATGCGTCGATTGTCACAACATGCACCGGGTCACCCGCCGAAACCGGTTCGAGGGGATGCCGGGGATCACCATCCGGGGGGGGATCGTGGCGAGGACCCTCCAGTCGGTTGAGGAGCGACGCGAGCCGTATATCTATGAGATCTGCCTTCGGTGCCATGGGAACACATTCAACAATCATGTTCGGGAGGCGCTTTTTACCGCGACGGTCGGCACCGGGAAGGTGGTTCAGGCGAGAGGGAACAATCCGATCAATCCGGCATTGGGGGTGAATGCGCATGGGAGCAACAAACGGAAAGAGTTCGATCCGGCCTCGCTCCCCTTCTATGTCGAAAATTTCAAGATCTGGAGTCCGGCCGATCCGTGTAGCCAAAATCCCAACACTCCTTGCACTCTTCCACTTGTTCCCGATCCGAATCCTCCCCGGTTTAACCATTCGTTCCACCCGGTCTTTCAGCCTGGCCGGAACCAATCGGGGGTGCTCAATAATTTTAATATGTTTGTCGGTGTTCCCTCACTCCAAGGACAGTTGATGGGGGGGTTCGGCCGTCAAGCCCAGTTTGGAGCCGATGGAAGCGTCGTTGGGCAGGATGGATCGGGGGGGCTTTCCCGCGAGGCGACAATCCATTGCACCGATTGCCACAATACCGATCTGTTTGGGACGTTTCTTGGAGCGATTCCCAACCGTTTATTGGGATTGCCGCCCTTTAACCTTCCCGACTACCCCGGCCCGATCACGTTTGATGACACCCGAGGGACGGCTTATCGCCGTCCCTCGGACCGCTCTCCGAGCATTCCGGAGAGTCCGCAGGGGACCCGAACGGCGAGTCTCAACGATCCAAAGACGGCCCAAGGGCCGCACGGGTCGATCTATAAGAGGGTGTTGCGGGCCAATTACGACACGAAGATCGGAACGGCCGATCAGCGCCTCATTGGAGATGGATTGTCGTCGGGGGGGACTTCGAACGCCTCCGCCACCTATAACCCCCAAAATTTCGCCCTCTGTTTTAACTGCCATGCGGAGGCCGGGTTTGTGACCCCTTATTGGGGGGCTCCGACTGAAATCGCCCCCAAGGAGCGACTCACCAACTTCTATCGCGGGGGGACGCCAAATGTCGATGGCCAAGGGACCCAGGGGGGAAATCTCCATATGCTCCATCTGGTTGCCCGGACCAATGCCCGCTGCCACGAGTGTCACAACAACGTCCACAGCAATGTCGAGGCGGGGAACACGGTTTATGTCGGCCTGAATGACCCCCAATTCACCATCGATAACCCCGATCATAACCAAGATACCCACCTGATCAACTTCCAGCCAAACATCGCCGGATTCCGCGTTCCGGACCAGCCGATGTGGGGGAACGGCCGGATGGTGAATCCAACCGATTATAATACCGGTGGTCATAAAGGGCCTGGTTGCAATATTCGTTGTCACGGCTTCAATATGACCCACAATACCGACGCCCACTCCGTAAGAGGCGGCGAAAAATAGAGCCGGTGATGTGGGATCAATTTCTTCTATGAGGAAGTGGACCCTTTTCTCCGCCCTCTTCTTTATTCTCCTCGGATTTCTTGGTGCTTTCTTTTTACATAAACGAGATATCCCGCCTGAGATGGTTCTGATTCCCGCCGGAGAGTTCATTATTGGGAGTGACGAGGTCGACTCGTCTGGGAACCAGGCCGAACTCGGGAACCGCAAACCATGGTATCTCGACGAACATCCCCGGCGCATGGTTCACCTTCCGGCATTTTTAATCGATCGATATGAGACAACGAATCAGGAGTACGCCCTGTTCGTTCAAAAACATCGGCGCCGTCCTCCCCCTTCTTGGAAAGAGGGCCGGTATGCGGAAGGGGAGGAAAAGGTCCCGGTGGTTGATCTCAACTGGTACGAGGCGCGGGATTACTGTTTCTATCGGGGGAAACGCCTTCCAAGCGAGGCGGAGTGGGAGAAGGCGGCGCGAGGGCCGGGGGGGAATACCTATGTCTGGGGAAATCAGTTTGATTCAAAGAAGGCGAACGTCAGCGCCGGTGGACATGGCCGGATCACCCCCGTCGGCCACTGGGTTTCCGACAGGAGTGTCTACGGGGTGTATGATTTAAACGGAAATGTCATGGAGTGGGTGGATGACTGGTACAAGCCGTATCCGAAAGGGGACTATCAGAGTCCGGACTTTGGCGAGCAGTTCAAGGTCGCCAGGGGGGACGCATATGGCGAGGCGGGTCACTATGCCATGCCGATCTTTTCAAGGCTTGCTTATCGCCAGAACGTCGAACCGACGGCACGCTACCCGTTCTTAGGATTTCGCTGCGCGCGGGATCGGTAAGGGAAAGACAGTGACCCAGATTCAGAGGTACATAGGCATAGAAGGGGCAAAGGCAGAGAGGCACAAAGAAGGAAAAGGCAAGACCGCTCTGTGCCTATCCGAGTATTGAAAAGTCAAAGATTTGATCAGACAAGTGGATGTTGGGGTCCTGGATGTTTGATTTCTCCTGATTGTCAGATTGTATTATGCTGCCAGCATTTTCTCCTTCGCCAGAGGCAGGCTGTCGATAAAGGTCTGCATGGGTGTCTTCCCATAACACCACCTGCCTTGATGCGGGCGGCTCTGGTTATACTCTCCACCAGCCACGCATCCAGATCGGTCTGTAACTCCTCCAAGGACCGATAGATTTTCTTCCGGAAAGCAACGCGGTAGAACTCATTGAGTACTGTCTTATTCAAGCGCTCACAAATCCCATTCGTCTGCGGGCTCTTGGTTTTCGTCCGTGTGTGATCGATATTCTCCACCGCCAGGTAGAGCTCATACGGATGCCGATCGGCCGTCCCGCAATATTCTGTTCCCCGATCGGTGAGCACTCGATTCAGTGGAATCTCATGTTGCTCAAAGAAGGGGAGCACCCGATCGTTGAGCAGGTCGGCTGCACTGATCGGTGTTTTCTGATCATACACCTTGGCAAAAGCCACTTTCGAGTAGGTGTCGATAACGGTCTGCTGATAGATGCGGCCCACGCCTTTTAATGTTCCGACATAAAACGTATCCTGGGCGCCGCAGTAGCCGGGGCACTCGCTCTCAAATTCCCCATGCGCTTCTTTCTCTTTCTTGGCCCGCTCCAGTGCGACCACCTGGGCTTCGGTGAGGATCCCCCCTTCTTGGGCCATCTTTGCTTCCAGAGCGATCAGCCGTTTTGAGAGGGTTTCTAGATCATGTCGCAGCCACACGCAACGGACTCCGGCAGGCGAGATCGTCATCGCCCGTTTGTTCAGTTCGTTGGCTACCCGCACCTGTCCCCAGGCGGGCTGCTCAATGGCCAGGGCAACCACCGCGGACTCAATGTGGCCAGAAATCCGGTTCTTGAGAATCGGCTTCTGTCGGGAGATCTCCATGAGGGCGGTCTCTCCTCCTGCTTCATAGAGGTCTTTGAACCGATAGAAGCTATCGCGACTGTACCCCATGATCTTACAGGCCTGTGAAACATTCCCTAACTGCTTGGCCAATTCCAATAATCCCACCTTCATCTTGATGATCTTTTCATCTTTGCTCATGTCCATGGCTCCTTTCTCCCTCTCTGGGAGTTAGGTCCAAGGACCTTACCATACTGTCAGATTAGATCATGCTACTTCCACATTGAAAAAATGACTCACTAAATCCTTGATTTTTGTCTCATTGAAAAAAAACTTGATAGATGGAGGATCTCCTTCGCCTTGCTTTGCAGCCGCTTCGGCAGTTTGTCCAAAACGTTCGCGATCTTATGTACCCAACATCGCTGGTGTGCCGTCTCAGGATACACTCCCCCAATCGCCTTCCAAAATCCCATCGCCCCATCTCCCGTTGCCAACAGCGGGGCCTTCATCCCTCGCTTTTTGAGGCAAGATCTCACTGCTAAAACACTCCCCTTCACGCTGGTCATCGACGCGAGGAGCAACCACGTCTAATACACCCGATCCCACGGTCACCTTGCGAGGCCGGGCGCTCCCGTTTCTCACAACCAGGGCCCGACCCTTCTCATCCCGCTCGCCCGATAGCCGCTCTACCTAATGATCCGCCTCCGCTCTTAATGCCGCCGCTAACATCTTCTCGGCTCCTCGTCGTGCAATCTCATCCAGTGATAGTCCTAAAACTTCCTCTTCTCTCTTGCTTGTGATCATCTGAACCATGGTGGCGTTTCCTTCCTCCGGTCTTCCAACCGGCTTCTGGGTTCTCTTCTCCCAGAAAGGTTACGCCGCCTCCTTTTTTACTTCAATCCACAACTTTCGAGTATCACTCGTGGAACCGGGGGTTAGGGCTCAAAGCTTCGCCAATTGTCATGACGTTGTCTGCGCTCCTGACGGTAGTTTGTTATTTCTAGGCGTAAACCATCTGGGTCGGCTAGGTAAACTGCAAAGTAGTCAGGTGCATATTCAGGATACAACCTGGGCTCGCTAACAGAAATATTTTGTTCCTTGAGCCTTGCAGCCGCTTCCTTTACTTCATTTTCGCTCTCAACTCTCAGGCAGAAATGATGAAGCCCCGGTGCATAGGGGTTGTGCGCCTGAATAGTACGAGCAGGTCGCAGAATGTAACCGAAGTGTCGGTTGTAGTATTGGACGTGTTTCTCATCGCCTAATTGAAATAGTTTTTTCCGAAAGCCGAGGACGCTCATTACTGCATCATAAAACGACTCGGACTTTTCGATGTCCGAGACTGTTACATAGATATGGTCGATTCCAATGACTTCGGGCATGTCAGTTTTTGAGCCCTAATGCCGGGGCTAACCTGCGAGCAACGTGTTATACCTTTTTGAACGCGGCATGATATTTAATGGTTCCTGAACTGCCGCGAAGATAACCCCGTTGTAGCTCTACAACCATGAACGCCTCTTCCGGTACATCGTATTCGCAGCCTATACCAAAGCCTGGGGAGGGCAAAAACCCAAAGCGGGGGTAGTACTCAGGATGTCCCAAGACAACCACAGCACCGAACCCAAAATCCTTGCATCGCTCAAGGCCTACGCGCACAAGTGCGGAGCCAATGCCTTTGCCCTGGTTCGCCGGTAAAACAGCCACCGGACCGAGGCCCATGATCTTTAGGCCAGGGTGATGAGTTAGCAAAACGGGCGAAAACATAATATGACCCACAACTGCTTTGTTCTCCACCGCAACAAGTGAAACTATCGGGCAGGCTTCTTTTCGAAGGGTGTCAACGAGATAGGCCTCGGCTGGCGATTTAAACGCAGAGGCATTTACAACATGTACGGCCGCCGAATCTTTTTCTTCTTCGTTACGAATTAGCACGCGATTTCTAGAAACGGCTAATGCCGGGGCTGAGCCGACCGCGAAACGATGTGGCCTAAAATGCGACGATGATCGCGGCCGACTCCAGCGGCGGGTTATGTGCCGGTGATCCAAGCAGATAGCCTGCTCTTTATGCGAATCAGGCGTTGAGAATCGATCTCTCCAATCGCGCCCAGGAGGATGCTCCTTTCGACCACCGCAAGACGACCGACTCTGATAATACTGGATGTCTTCAACCCGGAACGTTCGAAGTCGGGATCGTCCTGATTCAGAACCTCATCGAAAGACGGTATCTGCTGGGACAATTGGGAAGAAATCATGCAGATGAGCCAGTCTTCGTGAGGTCCTGGTAATTTTCGGAGGACGAGGGCGGGCCTCAGCTTGCCTGAAGTTTGATCTGTTTGAGGAAATCGGAAAAGCGCGACCTGACCCTCCCGAATCACGAGAAGAAATCCTTAACATCCTTGAGTGAGTAGGGGGCCGATTCCTCTTCCATGCCGCGCATTGCATAGGACAGAGAAAGCGTAAACCAGTCCGCCTCGTCCTCAAATTCGGAGTTCTTTATCTTGGATTCCAAATATTCGACAAAGTGGAGGACTTCTACCTGCATGGGTTCGGGCATCGATTGCAGATGTTCAAGGATCTTTTCCGTCAAAGACATATGCCATTTCTCCAAGGGTACTGTCAATTTACCATTGGGCGTCAAAAATTGCTAACACATAATGCCGGGGCTGAGCCGCCGCGAGCGTAGCGAGCAGTCGGTTTCGTGCCCCTGGTTCTCCCGTAGCGGAGCGGAGGGAAGGGGCACCGGCTCAGCCCCGGCATTCTCCCTTCGCTCCGCGAAGGGAGAACGTAGAGTTGAGGGGCGCGCCGCTTATGGCGCGTCCCTCTCGAACGCCATGTTAGGCATCGCGTAAGTTGCTCTGCAGAAGTTCGACCAACCGTGGCACTGCCTCATAAGCCATATTGATTGACCGTTCATGCCGTTCGTCGCCGAACTCTTGATAGTCAATACTAATCAGGTGTGTTTGTTCAACACCAAGGTATGGGGCGCAAGTACGGATATGCGTCTCAAGGTGATTCATGCCTTCGCGTACGCCGCCCGGCTCAAAGCCAAACTCTCCTCGTGACGATAAGATTACGAGTGTCTTCCCCGTCATGATCGGTTCTAACGGATAGTCGCCACGCGCCAGATCGAAGGTGAAAGTCTTGCCAATACGGATAACGTTGTCGAACCAGGATTTTAGCGCTGCTGGCATACCATAGTTATACATCGGGGTACCCATGACGATAATTTCGGCTCGATCGAGCTCCGAGATCAACTCGTCGGAAGCACTGACCGCATGACGTTGCTCATCGGTACGCTCGCCTTCCGGAGTAAACACAGACCCGATCCAGAGTTCTGTTGTGATCGGCGGAGGATAGCGGCCGACATCGCGGACGATCACGCTGTCGGAGGCACGACGAGCCATCCAATCTGAAACAAAGCGTCCGGACAACCCTCGACTGAGAGATCGCGAGGTTCTGGCACTGGCATCAATATGTAAGAGTGTGGTCATGATTAATCCTTCGGTTGATAAACGCGAGCCTCGCCGGTTGCGAGGCATAATGCCGGGGCTGAGCCGCCGCGAGCGTAGCGAGCGGTCGGTTTCGTGCCCCTGGTTCTCCCGTAGCGGAGCGGAGGGAAGGGGCACCGGCTCAGCCCCGGCATTCTCCCTGAGCGAAGCGAAGGGAGAACGTTTGAATTAAGGGGCGCGCCAACCATGAAGCCGGAACAACGCCCGTGAACTTGATGACACTTTCACCCCCACAATGCCCCGACAAGGCGTGTCCCTCTTGAATGAAATGTTAGGCCGCAGCCGGTGGCTTTGGAAACGGCGCGCTGTCAAAGTAGATTTCAAGAGACGAGATCTTTCCATCCCTTACTTTGATCACCTCGGCGACGTGGCTTTCAATTGCTGGGCCACCGGGTGGCTGGAGTTGGTATCGCGTCAAAGCGCATGCCCTGTCTCCATCAACAATCAGGTCTTTGACCTCCACTGCGGTGATCATTGAGAAGAAACGGCTAGTGGACTCCAGATATGCACTTTTACCCGCCACTTGTTTGATGGGAGTGGTAAAGCTGGTGAATGCCATGTCATCAGCCAAGAATGCCTCCCAGCCACTCTTCTGCTTGAGACTATCGAAATATCTTTGAATGGTGTCTTTGGTTGTCATGTTGTTCCTCCGCTTTTACAGATTGCGATTGGTCAAGCCTGCGGCCTAATGCCGGGGCTGAGCCGCCGCGAGCGTAGCGAGCGGTCGGTTTCGTGCCCCTGGTTCTCCCGTAGCGGAGCGGAGGGAAGGGGCACCGGCTCAGCCCCGGCGTTAGGCCGCAATGCCTTCAACAATAAGATGGCTTACGTCAGTTCTCTGGCTCGCATGCTCGAACGTAATTGCACAGACGTTTCCCTTTGCATCTACATCAAGAATAGTGTTTTCATCCAGATCCTTGGATTCCGCTATGCCACTGTCGCGGAACTCGATGTACAGCGTGTCGGTATCTTCAAAGTAGCTGACTTTCATGGTTTGTACCCTCTATCAAAGAACGCGTTGTGTACGGTTTCTCCATCCGGCAGCAAGATTACCCGGAGGTAGCGATCCTCCATATCATTAATTTTAGCCCATCGTCGTATTCGGCCATCGGCCTGTGTATGCTCTCTTTCGGGACACCGGATGACATATGCAATCCACTCATCCTTGATCGTCTCCCTATCGGGCCTAATCCTGGTGGCTTGGAAATATTTCGTTGTCTTCACTGCCGTTGTTCCTTATCACTATATATTGAGCAGTTTTCTGGACTTTATCGGAACATGACGAACGGGTCAAGAAAAAATAAATTCTAGTTTGACGCAACTGTTTATTTTAATTATAGTAATGCGGTCGGAGAACATTCCAGTTTACATATTGGATGGTTTTTCGCTCAACATCCCATGCTTTATAATCCCTGATCATATATGGTTCCCCTAAATGGAGAGAGATCGATGTTCAAGCTCGGTTGGGTTGCCGTTGGAATTGGATTTTTTCTTGTGGGATGTTCGGGTGGGTTGAGCGACGAGATGCTGGCGGGGCTTCCCCCCAAAGAGGCAGGAAAGAAGGTGTTCGATGCCCGCTGTAAACGGTGTCATATCATCGGTGGTTCCGGCGGGACGCGCGGGCCGAATCTCTCCGGCGTTGGCGGCCGGATGGATGAGGCAACCCTCCGTCAGTTTGTCAAAGACCCTTCATCGGTCAAGCCGGGGTCGCGGATGCCAAACCCTTCCTTAAGTGAGAAACAGATTGAGGTTGTGGCCGCCTATTTGGCGGAGTTAAAATAAAGTGTATCGGACTTTTCATTTTGTTCATCCGCACCGGTTCCTTCATGAGGTAGAATAGCGGAAACAGACTCCCGAGGCGCATCCGATGAACTGGTGGAAGCTTTCTTTTTATCTGCTCGTCCTCTTGGCGGTCGGGGGAATTTTCTCGGCCAGGAAGGAAAGCGATTCGGAGCGGGGAACCTTCTTCGACCTTCAGCATTGGAGCATCTGGATCGGGATTTTCGGCGCCGCCACCCTTAAATCGGTCAGTGTGCTGGTCCTCTGGTCTCCCTGGTCCTTTCGCAATCACCCGATGATCGTCGTGATCTACCTGGTCGCCGAGATCGCAACTTTCATCGGCCTCCTCCTCTTCTTTCAGGGGGTCACGCAGCAACCGATTCAAAGCCTGGGGCTGTCGTCGGACCGGTTGGGGATTCGGGTTCTCTTCGGCCTTCGCTGGATCATTGCCGCCTTCCTGATCGGATATGGGATCTTCTACGCCTTCCTTTTCTTTCAAACCTTTGAAACATCTCAAAAGTGGTTGATGCGGTTGTATCAAAACCGAGACCTTGTCTTTCGCCTGATGCACTTCTTCGAAAAGATGTGGGGGCTTTCCACCGCCTGGATTCCGGCCCTCTTCATGGTGGTCTTGCGGCCGCTTTTTGAAACGGTCGTCTTCTGGGGACTGCTCTACGGCCCGATCCGGCGGAAATCCGACCCGATCATGGCGGCGCTGATCACCTCCATCCTCTTTATGATGGCGGACGGATCATATACCGGCCATCACCTCCTTGCCGGTGTTCTTTCCGCCTATCTCTATGAACGGACCGAATCGCTGGTTCCGGCCATGATCCTCCAGGGATTGATCAACTTGACGAGCGTTTTGTCCTTCTTCGAGGGAAGAAACCTGATGGTGGTGATGGTCCGAAAGACGGAGGCTGGCTGGATGGCCTTTCTCTTCGCCATTTTGCTGATTTCCCTGGAGATCTTCTATCGCTTCCTCACGAAGCGGGGGCATCATTGGCAAAAGATTGGGCAAAAACTCTCGCAGAAGCTCCCGTCCTCCCTTGCAACCCCGATCGATTAACTAAACCGGCAAGAAAGGCGGAGCGCTTTTTCAAGGCGCTTGAGATATTCTTTTCGCGGGATTTCGATCGCGCCGAACGTTTGGAGGTGCGGGGTGATGAACTGAGTATCCAGAAGGAGATAACCCCGTTCCTTCAGCCGCTCCACCAGAAACGCAAGGCAGATTTTCGACGCATCCTGGATCAAGGTGAACATCGACTCCCCCATGAAGGCCCCTCCCAACGCAACGCCGTAGAGCCCTCCCGCCAATCGGCCCTCGAACCGGGCCTCCACCGAGTGGGCCTTGCCAAGATGGTGGAGCGCGGTATAGGCGGCGATGATCTCTTCATTGATCCAGGTCTCCTCCCGGCCGGCGCAGGCGCGGATCACCCCTTCGAAATCATGGTCGACGGTGATTTCAAAGCGGCCCTGCCGGATCGTTCGCGCAAGGCGTTTCGGGAGGTGGAATGCTTCAAGGTCGAAAATCGCGCGGGGATCGGGGGAGTACCAGTGGATCTCGCCGTTCTCTTCGGCCATCGGAAAAATCCCCTTCCGATAGGCGGCTTCCAGGAGTTCGGGGGTGAGGGGGAGAGACATGCGGCAGAGGATACCGCAATCGATTTTAAAATGCACACCTTGACACGTCGTACGACTTCCGGTACGCTCTGCAAGGAGGTGAAGAGATGACAACTTTAACGGCCAGCGCCGCCCGATCAAAACTTTATAAGTTATTGGATGAGACCGCCACATCGCACGAGCCGATTCAAATTAAAGGCAAAAGGGTCAACGCGGTTCTTATTTCCGAGGAAGACTGGCGCGCGATCAATGAAACGCTATATCTTCTCTCGATTTCCGGAATGCGCGAATCGATTCGCAGCGGTCTTAAAACCCCCGTCAAGAAATGCCTGACGAAGTTGAAGTGGTAGGCTGGCGGCTCGTCTATACAAAGCAAGCCCAAAAAGATGCCAAGAAACTTTCTGTAGCGGGGCTTCGACCGAAAGCGGAAAAGCTCCTCGATATGATCAAAGAAGACCCTTTCCAAAACCCACCCCCGTTTGAAAAGCTCGTGGGTGATTTGGCAGGAGCGTATTCCCGCCGCATCAACATTCAACATCGTCTTGTTTATCAGGTACTCACAGATAGCAAAACAGTAAAGATCCTTCGTATGTGGACACATTACGAATAGACCGTGTACCCCTTGCCAAGACGGTGAAGCGCGGTAGAGGCGGCGATGATCTTGTTTTTAATGGGTCCGGAGGCGCTTCCCGGTCCGGAAAAGGCTTGACATCCAGAGCCCTCTCGGCTAGTATTCCCGATGCCTTTTCGGGTCCCCATCGTCTAGCCCGGCCTAGGACATCGCCCTTTCACGGCGGTAACAGGGGTTCAAATCCCCTTGGGGACACCACCCGTACACTCATTCTCAATTCTCCTCAAAAAAAACAGAACCAAACGACAGTCATCTTCACCACTTGGAAGCGCACTTGCCGGACGGCCCGGGGCCGTCCGCTTGTTTTTGGCGAAACGAAAGTGGTAAATTCGTCCTGTAGCCTCATAAAATCGCAAGACTTCCCAAGCGTCCCCAAGAATTCCATCGTGATTGAAACGATCACTTTCAGAGAGGAGCAAGCCTACTATGGAGAAGATGCCTGCGAGCAAGGGAGTCTGTTTTACGCCGATCTGTCCGATTCACTGTATCGTCCCACCTCATATTTTAAAAGAGCTCGCCCAGCGGGGCGACAATAACCAAAAGGGGTGGGCCTTTCGAACACTTGCCATCTCGGAGCAGACGCGGGGTCAACGTCAAACATTGGGATTTATCGCCGCAGTGGCGACCGCCTCTACCGGGACGAAACGCAGAACCATATATGACGCGGGGAACGGACGAAGTTTACCGGGCAAGCTGGTCCGTTCCGAGGGAAGCCCCAAGAGCAAAGACGTGGCCGTGAACGAGGCATATAACGGCGCGGGCGTGACCTATGATCTCTTCTATAAAGTCTACGGCCGGAATTCGATCGACGAGCGGGGGATGCGGCTTGATTCGACGGTTCACTACGGGCGCGATTATGACAACGCCTTCTGGAACGGGCAGCAGATGGTCTATGGCGATGGAGACGGCGAGTTGTTCAATCGGTTCACCATCGCCATCGATGTGATCGGGCATGAATTGACGCACGGCGTCACGCAATACGAGGTGGGACTGGAGTATGAGGATCAGCCTGGGGCGCTGAACGAATCGTTCTCCGACGTGTTCGGATCGCTGGTCAAGCAGTACCGGCGGCGCCAATCGGCGAAAAAGGCCGACTGGTTGATCGGAAAAGGTCTCCTCGCCTCCGGTGTAAAAGGGAAGGCCCTTCGGTCGATGAAAGAGCCCGGCACAGCCTACGACGACGATCTTTTGGGAAAAGATCCCCAGCCGGGGCACATGAAAGATTATGTGAAGACGCACGACGACAACGGCGGGGTTCACATTAATTCAGGCATTCCGAACCGGGTTTTCTACGAAACGGCGATGCGGCTCGGCGGGAACGCCTGGGAAAAGGCCGGGAAGATCTGGTACATGACTTTGCGGGACAAGCTCCGGCCAACCTCTCAATTCAAAGATGCCGCCAAGGCAACGATCCTCGTGGCGCGAGAACTCTATGGCGTGGGGAGCCTGGAGGTGAAAGCGGTCGAGGAGGGGTGGGCCGAGGTGGGTCTGACGGTGTAAGATGAAGATCGATTTTACACGAAGCGGCGGATTTGCCGGGGTGCGTCTTTCGGCCGCCATCGATACGGAAGGTCTTTCCGCGGAGGAAAGGGAGCGGCTCTGCGGCCTGGTCGATGCGGCGGACTTTGATCGGTTGCCCTCCTCATTGAAATCGACGGCGCCCGGCGCCGATCGATTTCAATATCGCTTGAAGATCGAGGAGGGGGGCGGGCAGGGGGGGAGGGTCAAGGAGGTTGTCGCCGACGAGTCGGCGGTTCCGGAGACCCTCCGGCCCCTCCTCGAATATCTGACCGATTGGGCGCGGACGAAGCGGTCGAAATAACCGAGAGGTTGTGAGTAACTCATGTTACGCACAGGAGCTCGGGTGAATTCAGATGGATCGGTTGCAATTTTT
>CAZOFJ010000037.1:0-33635 GCA_964579005.1 uncultured Nitrospirota bacterium | reverse complement strand
GCGCCAGGATTCCGAATCCGAACAGGATGCTCCATCCCGGGATATTTGCAAGAGTGGTTCTCGATCTGGGAGGACGGGAAAAAACCCTTTTTATTCCGGAGCAGGCGATTATTCCGATGGCGGGAGAGAAGTTCGTCTATCGGATTGTTGACGGAAAGGCGATGTTGACCAAAGTCCGGATCGGTTTGAGGAAAGAGGGAAAGGTTGAAATCGTCGAAGGGTTGGGTCCGCAGGAGACGGTGGTGACCGAGGGGCAGATGAAACTCTTCGATGGAGCGTCGGTGACCGCCATGAACATGGCCAAACCTGAGAGGTTGTGAATAAATCCTTGGACCGAGCTGGGCGGCTGAGGCGCAAGCAGTGCAAGGCGCGACGACGAAGCGTAGCCAGCGGCTACGTTGAGGAGGAGCAACGCCGCAATGCGCCGCGACTCGGGCGTCCAGCGACGGGAGAGGATTTATTCACAACCTCTGAAACCAAACCTGAAGAAGGAACCCAAGGAGGATAAATCGATGATGCTCTCCGACGTTTCGATCCGCCGTCCCGTTTTAGCAACGGTTTTGAGCCTCGTCCTCGTTCTGATTGGGATCATCTCCTATACCCGTCTTTCCGTTCGGGAATATCCAAAGATCGATCCGCCGGTGGTTTCTGTCCGGACCGTCTACCCCGGAGCCTCGGCCGAGATCATTGAGAGCCAAATCACCCGGCCCCTCGAAAGCGCCCTCGCCGGAATCGAAGGGATCAAGGTGATGAAGTCGATCAGCCGGGAAGAGGTGAGCGAGATCACGCTTGAATTTCTTTTAAACCGCGATCCCGACGCGGTGGCAAACGACGTCCGCGACCGGGTGGCACGCGGGCGGGGCCGCCTTCCGGAGGAGGCGAAGGAGTCGATTGTGCAGAAGATCGAGGCCGATGCCCAAGCGGTGATCTGGATCGCTTTTTCGAGCGAGCGTCATTCTCCATTGGAGATCACCGATTACGCGCAGCGGTACGTCAAGGATCGCCTCCAGACCCTTCCGGGGGTTGCCAGCGTGATCATTGGAGGGGAACGGCGATATGCGATGCGGATCTGGCTCGACCGGGACCGGCTCGCAGCGCTTCAGTTGACTCCACGCGATGTCGAAAACGCCCTCCGGGCGCAGAACATCGAGCTTCCGTCGGGCCGGATCGAAAGCCGCCTTCGTGAATTTACCGTCTTGACCCAGAGCGATCTCAAAACACCGGAAGAATTCAACCGGTTGATCTTGCGGGAGGAGAAAGGTTATCCGGTGCGGTTGAGCGACGTCGGATATGCGGAGATCGGATCGGAAGACGACCGGAACGCGGTTCGGGTGAACGGTCATCCGGCGGTCGGCTTGGGCATTGTGAAACAGTCGACCGCGAACACCCTCGAAGTCGGTCGGGCGGTGAAGGCGGAGCTGCCGAAGATCACCGCCTCCCTTCCGGAAGGGATGAAGTTGCAGATCGCCTTTGACACCTCGGTTTTTATCGACCGCTCACTTGCGGCCGTTTACCGGTCGATCGCGGAGGCGTTGGTGTTGGTGGTGTTGGTGATTTTTTTCTTCTTGCGATCGTTCCGCGCTACCTTTATCCCGGTCGTGACGATTCCGGTATCGCTGATCGGCGCCTTTTTTTTAATGTATCTTTTGGGGTTCTCCATCAATATCCTTACCCTCTTGGCGCTCGTTCTGGCGATCGGTCTGGTGGTCGACGATGCAATCGTCATGATGGAGAATATCTACCGCCGGATCGAAGCGGGAATGCCGAGAACACAAGCGGCGCTCGAAGGAAGCCGCGAGATCGCCTTCGCCGTGGTGGCAATGACGCTGACGCTCGCTGCCGTTTTTGTTCCGCTCGCCTTCATCACCGGAGCAACCGGCCGGCTCTTCATCGAATTCGCCCTGACCGTTGCCGGTGCGGTGATGGTCTCCGGTTTCGTCGCCCTGACCTTGACCCCGATGATGTCTCATAAAATGCTTCGGCATATCGAGCGGCCGGGCCGGTTTTATGCAGTGACCGAGCGATGGTTCAACGGGATGAACCGGGGATATCGAGCCCTCTTGACCCGATCGTTAAACGCCCGCTGGCTTGTGATTCTCTTCGGTTTGGGAGCGGCGGGGATGAGCGTCTTTCTCTTCCTCTCGATGAAATCGGAACTGGCCCCCCTGGAAGACCGGGGAACCATCATCGGAGTGATGTTGGCCCCGGAGGGATCGACGATGGCTTATACCGATGGCTACGCCCGTCGGGTGGAGGAGTTCTATGCAACGGTTCCGGAGATCAAGACCTATTTCATGGTGGTTGCCCCCGGCTTGGAGCGGCCGAATCCGGTGACGTCGGCCTTTTCTTTTATCAGCCTCAAACCTTGGGAAGAGCGCTCCCGAAAACAGCAGGAGATCACGGCGGTCCTCGCGCCGAAGATGTTTGGTTTGCCGGGGGTGTTGGCTTTTCCGGTCAATCCTCCGTCACTCGGTCAGAACTTTCGGAACCCGCCGGTGCAACTGGTCGTCGAGGCAAACTCGTATGAGGAGCTTTCAACCTGGGTCGGCGCGCTGACTCAAAAAATGCGGTCGAACCCCGGCTTCATCAACATTGACAGCGATCTGAAACTGAACAAACCTCAACTGAGTGTCACGATCAGCCGGGACAAGGCGGCCGGCGTCGGGGTTGAAGTGGATGAAATCGGTCGGACCCTTCAAACCCTCCTGGGGGGACTTCAGGTCACCCGGTATAAAGACAAAGGGGAACAATACGACGTCATCGTCAAGTTGGCCGACAAAGACCGAACCAATCCGGGCGATCTCACCTCGATCTTCGTCCGTGGAAAAGATCGGCAATTGGTCCAACTCTCGAACCTGGTTCAGGTGGAGGAGGGGGTTGCCCCGAAGGAGCTCAATCACTTCAATCGCCTCCGCTCCGCCACGATTTCCGCGAACCTGGCAGGGGGATATTCCATCGGGGAGGCCCTCTCCTTTTTAGAGCAGTCGGCGGCGGAGATCCTCCCGCCGACCGCCAAGATCGATTTTGACGGCCAATCGAGGGAGTTTAAAGAGGCGGGGTCGAGTCTCTATTTCGCCTTCGTTCTGGCGTTGATCTTCATGTATCTGGTGTTGGCCGCGCAGTTCGAAAGTTTCGTCGATCCCTTCATCATTATGCTCTCCGTTCCGTTGGCGGTGACCGGCGCCCTTCTCGCGCTTAAATTATCGGGGGGGACGATCAACGTCTACAGCCAAATCGGGATGGTGATGCTGATCGGCCTGGTGACGAAAAACGGAATTTTGATCGTGGAATTCGCCAACCAGATGAGAGAGCGGGGGATTTCTCTCCGGGAGGCGGTGATCGAGGCGTCGGTTCTCCGACTTCGGCCGATTTTGATGACCGCGATCACCTCGATTCTCTCTGCGATTCCGCTGGCGCTCGCCACAGGAGCGGGGGCCGAGAGCCGCCAGCAGATCGGCTGGGTCGTGGCGGGAGGACTCTTCTTGGGGACGGCGCTGACCCTTTTCGTCATCCCGACAGTTTATACCTTCTTTGCCGGGAAGCGGCACGTCGTCGCCACTGTGGCCGAAACCGCCGCCGGGGGAGCCCTTGCCCCTGCCGATCTGAACATGCGCGAATACAAATAGAATCCATCTTATCCTTACGGGTCGATGATGATCGAGATTTCGGATCTCCGGATGCAACTCGGAAGCGGCGGGCGAACCGTGACGATCCTGGAGGGGATTACCCTCCAGATCCCCCAAAAGCAGTTCGTGGCGGTGGTCGGCCCCTCCGGAAGCGGAAAGTCGACGCTGCTTGGACTGATCGCCGGCCTCGATCGACCGACCGCAGGGTCGATCGAGATCGACGGTGTTTCCCTCTCCGGTCTGAATGAGGATGCGCTCGCACGTCTTCGCCGGGAGAAGATCGGCATGATCTTCCAATCGTTTCATTTGATTCCGACACTGACCGCGCTGGAAAACGTTCAAGTTCCGCTTGAACTTCGGGGGGAGGCCCGCCCCGATCGGGAGGCGGGCCATCTTCTCGATGCGGTCGGTCTGGGAGACCGCAAGTATCACTATCCGGTTCAGCTCTCCGGCGGCGAACAACAGCGGGTCGCCGTCGCACGCGCCTATGCGGCCCGACCGGCGTTGCTCCTTGCCGATGAGCCGACCGGAAACCTCGACTCGGCCAATGGCGCGCGGGTCATCGACCTTCTCTTTCAACTTCACCGCGATCGGGGAAGCACCTTGATTTTGGTGACCCACGATCCGACGCTGGCGGCCCGCGCCGAGCGGATTGTTTCATTGCGCGACGGGCGGGTGGTGGGAGACATCTTTCCGGATCATCACAATCTCTAAAAATAAGATCATTCTTGTGATCCTCCCGCCGTTTTCGTATACTCCGGCCGATATTTGGAGAAAAGAAATCGGAACAGAGCATCAATACTTACAAGCTGCCAGTGGGCCGCGGCGCGTTTGCAGGAGTACCTGCAAAAAGGTTTTGTCTTCGACGACGCTCATCTCGGAAATTCACCTGTTCCAGGGGTTTTCGAATCACTGGTTACAAATTTTTATGAATACCAAGAGGCCATCCAATGATCACGCGTTTTCGCATATCAAACTTCAAACGTCTGGAAACAGCAGAGCTTGAACTCGGCAGTGCCGCAGTGTTCATCGGTCCCAACAATTCGGGTAAGACGACCGCCTTGCAGGCACTCGCTCTTTGGGACATTGGTTGGCGGCGCTGGGCCGAGAAACGTGACAAGAGTTCTCGCACGGAACGGCCGGGTGTTACCATCAACCGGCGCGATCTGCTGGCCATCCCTGTGCCAAGCGCGAAGCTCTTGTGGAATAATTTGCACACCCAGGAGATAGACCGTCACGGCGGTAAGCCAAAAACCGACAAGGTGCTCATTACGCTTGAAGCTGAAGGCGTGCATGATGACAAGCCCTGGCGCTGTTCTCTGGAGTATTATTACGCCAACGAAGAGTCATTCTACTGCCGATTAAAGGAGGGTGATGAAGGCAAAGTGCCGGAAGGCGCTCGCAAGCACGACATCGTTTTCTTGCCTCCCATGTCGGGCCTTGCCGAACGCGAACACCGTAAGGAAAAGGGCGAGATCGGTGTCCTCATCGGTGAGGGGCAGACCGCCCAGGTCCTGCGCAATCTTTGTTGGCAGCTTTTTGACCGGGAAGACAAGGGCGCATGGAGAGAACTTGTCCATCGCATCAAGGATCTTTTCCATGTTGCTTTGCAAGAGCCCATCTATATCAAGGAGCGTGCTGAACTCTCACTGACTTACAAGGAAAAGTCGGGGATAGAGCTCGATCTTTCGTCATCGGGGCGCGGCTGCCAGCAGGTTTTACTGCTCTTGAGCTACATGCTCGCCAACCCCGGCGCGGTCCTGCTGTTGGACGAACCCGACGCCCACCTCGAAATTCTGCGCCAGCGAGATGTCTATAACCTCATTACCGAAGTTGCCGCCGGTAATGGCTCCCAGATTGTGGCCGCCAGTCATTCCGAGATCATACTTCAAGAGGCCGCCGAGCGGGATGTCGTCGTGGCATTTGTGGGAAAACCGCATCGCATCGATACGCGCTCGCGCAGCCAAGTCAAGAAGGCATTGGAAAGTATCCGGATGGCCGATTACTACCTCGCCGAACAAAAGGGCTGGATGCTCTATCTGGAAGGCTCGACCGATCTTGCGATTCTGCAACGATTGGCGGAACGCCTCGATCATCCGGCCAGGACGGTGCTGCACGATTCCGTTCCGGTGGTTTATTTGGGAAGTAACAAGCCGCAAGAAGCGCGCGATCATTTTCAAGGATTGCGAGAGGCCAAGTCCGATCTTGTTGGTTTTGCGTTGTTCGATCGACTTGACAGAGAACTCCACACCGGGTCGCAGCTTACCGAACGTATGTGGTCGTATCGCGAAATCGAAAATTATCTGGTCACGCCTGCCAGTCTGCGTGTTTTTGTTGTGCAGGAATTGCGAGAGGACGATCTCATCGAACTCGCCGAACGGAGAAATCGTCTTGAAAAACTGGAAGCCTGTTTGGCTGAAATCACGCGCGCCTTGAGCATTACCAACAAGCCCGACCCGTGGGGGCCGGACATCAAGATCACCGACGACTTTCTCGACCCGCTGTTTAAACTCTTTTACGAGCGTCTCGGCATACCCCAGCAAACCTTCAAGCGCGACTATCATGGCTTGGCCGATGCCATCCCAGTCGCGGAGATTGCGCCCGAGGTCACGTCCGTGCTCGACGGCGTCCTTGAAGTGGCCAAACAAGCAACGCCCGCGGAGTAGCCGTGCCCAAACCGACCAAATCAAGCTACGATCTCACCGACGCCGAAAAGCGCGAGTGGGTATGATCCGTTTCATTCTCAAGATGGTCTGGCGGGAGGGGCGCGGTTCGTTTCGCCGTTTTCTCTCGTTTCTGATCGCCATCTCCCTGGGGGTTGGGTCGATCGTCGCCGTCTCCAGCGTCGCGGCGAATCTTGCGGCGATGACCTTCTTCGAGGCGCGCAATCTCCTTGCCGGCGATCTGGAGGCGCGGCTCAACCGCCCCCTTTCGCCGGAAGGGGAGGAGGCGCTCTCCGATCTTGCCCGGCGCGGTATTCGGTTCGTCCGGGTGACCGAAATGATCGGAATGGCGTCCACCGGAACGGCTTTTCGGAAAGGGTCGGCCCAAGCCTTTCAATCTCAACTTGTCGAGATAAAAGCGGTCGAGCCGGGTTATCCCTTCTATGGCCGATTCGTTGTCGACCCTCCCGCGACCGATCTTTTTGAAGATTCCGGATCGGTCTGGGTTCAGGAAGCGCTATTGATTCGCCTCGGTCTTCATATCGGGGACCCAATTTTGTTGGGAGACGGGGAGTTCACGGTCAGGGGAATCGTTCGGAAAGAACCGGACCGGTCGATCGGACTGTTCAGTTTGGGCCCCCGCGTTTTTCTCTCGCAAGAAGGATTAAAGAAAACCGGCTTGGTCCAAGTTGGGAGCCGGGTCACCCGGCGGATCCTCTTCAAGGCGACCGAGGCTTGGACGCCGGAGTCGCTCAAAGAAGCGCTCGTCCGCCTCTGGCCGAAGGAATCGGTTCGTCTCCAGACCTACCGGGAGGCGCAGCCCCGCCTCGGCCGGTTTCTCGAAAACTTCACCACCTATCTCGGCCTGGCCGGGTTAATCACCCTCTTCATCGGGGGGATCGCCGTGGCGAGCAACATCCATGCTTTTCTCGCCGAGCGAACCGAGTCGATCGCCATCCTCAAGTCGCTTGGAAGCCGTTCCTCCACGATCATGGCGATCTATCTTCTCCTGGCCGGACTCCTCGGCACGTTGGGAGGACTCTTGGGGGCGGCGCTCGGAATCGGAATCGAGCGGCTCCTCCTTTCACTCCTCTCTCCGTTCCTACCCCCCGGTTTTTCATTTCAAATCGTTTTCTCGCCGATCTTCCGGGGGATCGTCATGGGGATCGGGACGACCCTTCTTTTTTCCCTCTGGCCGTTGCAAAAGGTCCGGCAAATCTCCCCGGCCCGCGTCTTCCGGATGGAGGTCGAAACAAATCTTCTCGTGGACGAACCATTCTCTAGGCGATCAGAACAGAGAGGGAAGAGACTCGCCCCGGTCGTTCCGATGATTTTGCCGCTGATTTTGCCGACGATGTTGGGCCTGGCCGGTCTGGCGGTCTGGCAGGCCGGATCGTGGCGATTGGGAGGTTGGGTCATCGGGGCGACGGCCGCCGCCGTTCTTCTTCTCCTTGCCGTGACCGGTGGCTTCCTTCGCCTGATCCGCCGGGCGCCCCGTCCCCGGTCGTTGATCCTCCGTTATGGGATCGGCAATCTCACCCGCCCCGGCCGACAGGTGGTGACCGTCATCCTCTCGATCGGGATCGGTGTGCTGATCCTTCTGACACTGCTGCAGGTTGAAAAGAATCTTCTGGCGCAACTTCGGGAGAACATCCCCGAATCGGCGCCAAGCCTTTTTTTCATCGATCTTCAACCCGATCAAAAGGAGCCGTTCGAGGCGATGGCGGCGAAGTGGAATCTGAAAAAGGCGGAGGGATCAAAGGTAATCACGCACAGGCCGGTTGAACTGACCCCGCTCGTCCGGTCGCGGCTTCTCGATCTCAACGGCAAGAAAGTTTCGGAGATCGACGTCGAGGGGCGTCCAAACGGATGGTACTTCACCCGGGAATATGTTCTGACCTATCAAAAAGAGCTTCCCCCCCACAACACCCTCCGACGCGGAACGTGGTGGAAAACAGGGAACGGGGAGTCGAGGGTCATTGAAATCTCGGAAATCCCGGAAATCTCGGCGGAGACGGAAGTCGCCCGGCACCTGGGGATCGATCTCGGATCGACGGTGACGTTTGACATCCAGGGGGTGCCGGTGACCGGAAAGATCACCAGTATCCGCGATGTCGACTGGGGAAGCTTCGCAACCAACTTTTTCTTTATCTTCGAACCAACGGGACTCGACGGGGCGCCGACGACCTATGTGGCGACCGCATCGACGCCGCCTGAGAAAGACCTCTCGATCCAAAACGAGGTGACCCAGGCTTTTCCCAACGTCACCGTGATCCCGATTCGGGAAGTGCTGGAGACGATCGCCAATATTTTGAAAGAGATCGTCCGGACGATTCGTTTCATGGCTTTGTTCGGAATGGCGGTCGGCTTGATCGTCCTTTCCGGGGCGATCGCGGCGACTCGCGCCCGTCGCCTCCACGAAATGGTTTTGTTCAAAACACTCGGGGCGACTCGTCCGACCCTTCTCGCCGTCTTGGGGGTGGAATATCTCTTCTTAGGCCTGATCGCGGTGTCGGTTGGCGGTGTTTTATCGGTCGGCCTCTCTTGGGGGATCGTTCATTTTCTTCTCGATCTGCCGTGGCGATTGGAGCTCCCCGCTCTTTTGATCGGATCGGGGATGATCTTGCTTCTGACCTTGCTCACCGGCTTCCTGATGAGTTATCGTCTGCTCGGCCAAAAGCCGTTGGCGGTCCTTCGATCGGAGTAAGAAATCACGGGTCTTTGATATAAAAAGGGAGGAATGAGCATGGAAGAGAAAAAACACCATCCGCCGGGGCCATCCGGATGGCCGTTCGTCGGCCAACTCATCGCCTACCGGCGCGACCCGATCGATTTACTGATGCGGCTCGCAAAAGAGCATGGCGATATCGTTTTGTTTCGAATCGGATCGCAACAGATGATTCTCCTGAGTCACCCCGATTACATCGGGCAGGTTTTAACGACCGACCACCGGAGCTTCATCAAGGGGAGGGGACTCCAATGGGCCAAGCGGCTCTTGGGGGAAGGGCTCTTAACGAGCGAGGGGGAATTTCACCGCCGCCAGCGACGGATCATGCAACCGGCCTTTCACCGCCGGCGTATCGCGACCTACGGCGAGGCGATGACCGCTCATACGGTGGAGGCCCGGGAACGCTGGAAGGAGGGGACGCCATTTGACATCGCGGAAGAGATGATGCGGCTCACGTTGGCCGTTGCGGCGAAGACCCTCTTCGATACCGATGTCGAATCGGAGGCGCGGGAGATCGGGGAGGCACTCTCCGTTTCGGTCGAACTCTTCCCCCGGTATACCTTTCCCTTCGCGAATCTTTTGGCCGAGTTGCCGATCCCGCCGACCCTTCGGTTTCGGAAGGCGAAGGCGCGGCTGGATGAGACGATCTATCGGATGATCGCCGAACGGCGGGCCGATGGAAAAGATCGGGGCGACCTCCTCTCGATGCTTCTTCTGGCGCAGGATGAAGAGGGTGGAACCGGTGGCATGACCGATCAGGAACTCCGCGACGAAGTGATGACGATCCTCATCGCCGGCCATGAGACGACTGCCAATGCGTTGACCTGGACCTGGTATCTCCTTTCGCAATACCCCGATATTCGGTCACGGTTTCATGCCGAGGTCGACGCGGTCCTGGGAGGAAGGCTTCCGGGGGTCGACGACCTCCCCAAGTTGAGCTATGTCGAAAAGGTCTTCGCAGAATCGATGCGCCTTTATCCACCGGCGTGGCTGCTCGGATACCGAGCGATCGCCGACGTCCGAATCGGAGGGTATACGATCCCGGCCGGATCGGTGGTTTTAATGAGCCAGTATGTCATGCACCACGACCCTCGATATTTCCCCGATCCATTCCGGTTCGACCCGGAGCGCTGGACTCCCGAGTCGAAGGCCGTCCGTCCCAAGTTTTCTTACTTCCCCTTCGGCGGCGGTCCCCGCGCCTGCATCGGAGAACCGTTTGCCTGGATGGAAGGGGTTCTGATTCTCGCCACCCTTGCCCAACGGTGGGATCTCTCACTGGTTCCGGGACATCCGGTGGTGCTTCAGCCGTTGATCACGTTGCGACCGAAACAGGGGATCTGGATGACCGCCAAGCGGCGATGATCGGTGGTTTTCTCTTTTATTTTTTTCTTTCCGTCGCCCGGATCACCTGCCGGAACATCGCCCGCAAAAGCGCTACCTCTTCCAAATCGGCTTCGGCTCGCATGAAAATTTTCCGTAATTTCCTCGTGATGGTTTTGTTTGCCGGCCTGTGCGTGCTCTCCGCTGGTTTTAAAAAACCGATCGCTTCCAAGGCCTGTTCCATCTCTTGAAAAAATGGCTCTATCTCTCCAACGGGAGCGGCCGGCCCGCGAGGAACCCTCCCTTCCCATTGGGTCTCGGAGAGGCTTGCCCGGAGGAGGGCGGCGGCGACAAGGAGAACCGCCTGGGCGAGATTCAAGGAGGAGAAAAGCGGGCCGGTTGGAATAAACGCCGTCCGGTGGCAGCGGGAAAGGGTCTCGTTGGTCAGACCGCTCCCTTCCGGGCCGAAGAGGAGGGTGATCTTCTGGTGGGTGGCGCGCTCCCAAATTTCCGGGGCGAGTGTCTCGATCGATTCGTTGCCCCCTTCTTTTTGCTTCCGCCCGCTGACGGCGACGACCCATTCCGCTTTGGAGAGGGCCGAAGAGAGATCGGGAAAAAGGCGCGCCTGGTCGAGAATATCGTGGGAGCGGTATGCCATCCGGATCGATTCCTCCCCCCTCGGATCGGACGGGGAGACGAGCGCCAGGCGGGTGAACCCCATGTTCTTCATGGCGCGGGCGGCGCTCCCGATGTTGCCGGGATTTTCGGGATGAACGAGGCAGAAGGTGATTTGATCGAAACGGGGATCCATGAAGGGCCATCTTACCAGATTCGGGCCCGATTCGGAGATGACAAATCGATCCCGACGCGTTAAAGTATCGGACATGATGACGACCCGAAAAAAACTTTTCTGGGTGGCGGTTCTCTATTTTGCCGAGGGGTTTCCCTTCGGCCTCATCATCGATGCCTTCCCGGTTTACTTCCGGATGCACGGGGTGAGTTTGAAAGAGATCGGCTTCTTCAGTCTGGTCGGATTGCCCTGGACCTTAAAGTTTCTCTGGGCGCCGCTGCTCGACCTTTGGGGGAGGCGGCGGAGTTGGATGACCGCCTGCCAATTGCTGATCGCGGCGACCCTTCTCCTTCTGGTTTCCCTCCCGGCAGGATCGGTCGGACCGCTTTTTTGGATTTTGTTGTTCGCACTCGCTGTTTTCTCGGCGACACAAGATATTGCCATCGACGCCTACACGATCGAATTGCTCGATGAAAAGGAGATGGGTACGGCCAACGGCGTTCGTGTGACAACCTATCGGATCGCCCTCATCGCCGCCGGGGGACTCTTTGTCGCCCTCGCCGGCTTCATCAGTTGGCGCGCCACCTTTATCGGCGCTGCGCTTCTCCTCCTTCTTCTTGCCCTTCTCTCCAGCCGAGCCCCCGAAGGGGTCCGCCTTGCGGCGCCGGAACCGTCGGCGCCGACCGTTTCGCCGATGATCGATGCGGTTTGGACGCCGCTCACGCAGTTTGGATCCCGGCCCGGGTTTTTCTTCGTCGCCCTTTTTATTCTCCTCTTCAAAGTCGGTGATATGGCGCTCGGTCCAATGGTGAAGCCGTTCTGGGTCGATCGGCAATTTACACCGGTCCAGATCGGAATCGTGCCGGGGACGTTGGGCGTGGCGAGTACGATTGCCGGAGCATTACTGGGGGGGATGTTGACAAGCCGGTGGGGGATCTTCCGCGCCCTTTGGGTCTTGGGGATCGCGCAGGCGGCCTCCAATCTCTTCTATGCGGGCGCGGCGACACTCCCCCCCTCGGACGGGATGATGTATATGGCGTCGGTGGTGGAGTCATTCTGCGGCGGATTGGGGACGGCGCCCTTTTTGGCTTTTCTAATGAGCATCTGCGACAAGAAACATGCGGCGACGCAGTACGCGTTGTTATCGGCGCTCTTCGGGTTGACCCGGTCGGTGTCGGGGGTCTTCTCCGGTATCGCGACGCAGCGCCTTGGATATGCGACTTATTTTATCGCGACCTTCTTCTTAGCCTTCCCGGCGTTTTTCTTATTGCCTTGGGTGAAGAAATGGATTTCGAAGAAAACCGAACCGGAACCGGGCGGGGAGCCGGCGGTGAGTATAGAGTAGGTTCATTTAATTTCCTGGAACAATATGGTATGATTCGCGGCGATTGAACATCTCGTTAGTCGAGGAGTCACCCATGAAATACAAGATCGTCTTGCAAAAATCTGAAGAGGGCTATAGCGTTTCGTGCCCAGGATTGCCTGGCTGTTGGTCTCAAGGAAAAACCGAACAGGAGGCCATTGAGAATATTCAGGATGCAATTCGGGAGTACCTTGCTGCGATTACTGAATCTGTCCAAGATGCGGATGTTCGTGAAATTGATGTGGCAGTATAAACATGCCCAAATTACCTGGCGTCAATCATCTTCAGGCCGTCAAGGCTTTGGAGAAAGTGGGTTTCCGCGTTGTTCGTCAAGGCAAACACATCGTTATGTCGGATGGTGTCCGCTTTCTTACCATCCCTCGCCATAATCCGGTGAACGCATATACAATGGCGGGAATTGTCCGTGACGCTGGGTTAACAATTGAGCAGTTTCGGCGGCTGCTGTAAGCCTTTATCTTTTCTTGGTTCCGGCGATGCCGGTTTAGGAGGTCAGAATGGATCCGGAGTTTAAGAAAGCGGTTGATTTTCATCGGCATCTTTGTCTCGATATCGCGGTCGGCTATCGGGCGGCGAAGCTCTTGATGCGGGAGATGGGGGACCAGATGAAGAATATGAAGGAACTGGTCGCCCTGGTCGGGAATGAAACCTGCGCGCTCGATGCGATTCAGGAAATCACCGGCTGCACCTTTGGAAAACGGAATCTCTACCTCACGAACGTTGGCAAGCCGGTCTACATCCTCCAGAACACCAAGACCGGAAAAGCGGTCCGGGCCTATTGTACCTACTGGGATACGTTCGATCATGGCCAACTGCGAAAGCTCCGGAAAGAGGCGACCGCCCCCAACGCGACGGCGGAGAACAAAGCCGCTTTCCAAAAGCTGACCGACGACAAGATCAATGAGATCCTGACCGTTCCCGATTCCGCCCTCTTTAAAATCGACCATGTTACCCTCCCTCCCCCGCCCAAGTCGGGGAAGTATGACGCGGAGCCGTGCGGCGAGTGCGGCGAGCAGACGAACGTCGCCCTCCTGACGGAACAGGGGGGGAAGAAGCTTTGTAAAGAATGTCTTCAGGTCAAAGTACACTGAGGTCGGCGACGGCCGGCAAGAATCGGTTTCGTAGGGGCGGGTCGGTGACCCGCCCGGTTTTTTAGGAGAGGACATGTCGGGGAGTACCTTCGGACAGATTTTTCGGATCACCACCTTCGGCGAGAGCCACGGCATCGCGCTCGGCGCGATTGTCGACGGCTGCCCCGCCGGCTTGCCCCTCTCTGAGGAGGATCTTCAGAAGGACCTTGACCGGAGAAAACCGGGCCAGAGCAAACTCGTCACGCAGCGGAAGGAGTCGGATGCGGTGAAGATCCTCTCCGGCATTTTTGAGGGGCGGACGACCGGGACGCCGATCGGTCTGATCGTCTATAACGAAGATGCCAAATCCAAAGACTATGAGATGATCAAGGATCTCTTCCGTCCCGGCCACGCCGATTACACCTATTTCAAGAAATATGGCTTTCGCGATTACCGCGGCGGCGGGCGGTCGTCGGCGAGAGAGACGGTCGCGCGGGTGGCGGCCGGGGGGATCGCCCGAAAACTCTTGGCGCGGGAGGGGATCGAGATCATCGGTTATATCACGCAAGTCGGGCCGGTCAAAATCAAAAAGATCGATTATTCAGAGATTCGTCAAAATCCCCTCTTCTGCCCCGATCCCGATGCGGTCTCGGAGATGGCCCGGGCGATTCAGCAAGCGCAGTCCGATAAGGACTCGGTCGGGGCGATGGTGGAAGTGATTGCAAAGGGGGTTCCCGCCGGGCTCGGCGAGCCGGTCTTCGACAAGCTCGACGCGGCGCTGGCGGGGGCGATGATGTCGATCAATGCCGTGAAGGGGGTGGAGATCGGCGCCGGCTTCAAGGTCGTCGAGATGCGGGGGAGCGAAAATTGCGATCCGATCACCCCGACCGGGTTTCAATCAAACCATGCCGGGGGGATTCTCGGCGGGATCTCCAACGGCGATGAAATCGTCGTTCGAATGGCGGTCAAACCGACCTCCTCGATCGCCATCGAGCAGGAGACGATCGACATCCACGGCCGCCCCGCGAAGGTCTCCACCAAGGGGCGGCACGATCCCTGCGTCGGCCTGCGCGCCGTCCCGATCGCCGAGGCGATGATGGCGCTGGTCTTGGTCGATCACTTCTTGAGAAACAAGCTCTCCAGATTGGGTTAGGCGACGACCGTTAGACCAATCCCCTTTTACCTTCTCAGCCAAACAGATTTGAGGTATCCTGGAAAAAACGGACACTCCCGAATGGTAGAATAGGCCATCAGGAAGACGACATGAGCAAAGGTAGTAAGATATACTCGCCGGTTGAAATATTTGGCTGAATTGATTCTCAATCGTATGCTTTTACTTTGGCGGAACTGGAGGGAAAAGGGCAACCCCACAAAAGGGGGGGTAGCGGTGATCTTGATATAGATGTTATCTATCCTATCTTGTGCTACAACGCCCCGCGCTCACCCTCCGGGTACAAGCGCATGGGCCATGCCCAATATTCGCTTATCTCTTCGCCAAAGCGGGTTTATTGGTCGATAAGAGCGGGGCGCCAGAGGAAGGGGCCATATTTTATAAGCCAGAAGGAGAAGCCGCCGATCCAGAGGAGGGCGGCGCCTTCGCTTCCTCCTCTGTTCAATAAATCACCCGCAGGGAAGAAATCCGAAAGAATACGCGTGATGGCCGCAATTTGAAAAATTAAATAGATTTTCCAGGCGGAGCTATTGGGACCGATCGGTCTCCCGGAATGACCAAGGGTGACCCGTGTTGACATTCCGATCACCATACTGGCAAAGAATCCAATGGTCAGCGCATGCAAGGGGGCGTGTCCAAGAATAAACACCCTTCCCTGACTCAAAACAAGCGTCAGGCTCTGAAGGATCTCCAGTATCAGCCCGACGGAAAACCAGGCAAAAGAAAGATGGAGCATAAAAAGCATTTTGATCTCAATGCTTTTCCAAAAACCCCAGACCGAGGAGAGATAAAGAGCGAAGAAGAGAAGGAAAAGATCGGGAATCCAGACACTTTCCCGCATTTCCATCGCTTCCATCAGGCCGCGAATGAAGAGACCCGCCAATAAAGTTGGAAGAATCGATAAGGGTTGGACAAGCCGGTTGTTTTTCAGAAGGGATTTTGAAAAAAAAGGGATGACAAGGTGACTCACCGTGACGACGAGAGGAAGAAGAAAAAACCAGACACCAATGATTCGGGCGAGATTCAGCCAGATCGGTTTATTCATCAAAAGCCAGAGAAAAAATGAAAAGAGGCCCACCGCTCCAAAGATGACCAAGAGGGTGATCAGGCTCAGATCGATTTTTTCCGGGGACCGGGCCGGAATTAAAATTCGAAGGAGGGAGAAAGCGCCGACCCCCCATCCCAACAGCGTCAACAGGATCGAGATGAGAAGCATGTTTTTGCCGACAATCAAGCCGATATAAAAAAGGACCGTCCCGGAGCCGAGGGCGAAAATGGAGAAGAGATAGTGCCGAGGAGGGATCCTTTCAGCGTCCAGCCAGTTCGGAAAAAAAGTGAAGAGAAACCCAAAGATAAAATAAGGGAAAAAACCATAGACCATCAAATAGGCATGCGCCCAGAGCGGAGGAATCGTCAATGGAAGAGAAGGAAAAAGACCTCCCAAACCGCCGGAGAGTTCCAGGAGCCACCCCAGTATCGCCGCGATTCCCTGAAATGCCCCTCCGACGAAAAGAAGGCGGTGTGGAGCGGATCCCAAAGCGGTCGAAGTCATCGATAAGAATCTCCAAAGTTTCTGATGGAGCAAGACCGGTCCTCCACTTTACAACCTTCTAAATAACGCCACCAGATCGCTGACGGTCCGGGCCCGCTCCGCGACCATGATCAGATAACTCTCCGCCTCCCGCGCGGCGGATCTCCGCGTCGATTCGTTCTGTGCAGACTGCCGAATCCGCATCACCTCACGGCATACCTTTTCCAGGTTTTCCTTGACGACATGATTTTTTTCTAAAAGTGGCGCGAGATCGGCCCGGATTTGGTCGATCTGCTTGTCGATCAGATCTTCCGGCAATTGCGCCGCCACCTGAGGATCCAAGACCATTCGAAGCGCCTGCGCGAGGAAAGCGTAGAGCTTCCCGATTCCCACCGCGGCGTTCAACATCATTTCCTTCCCGGCGTCGTTCATGATCATCCTCCTTTTTAGATGGGAAACAGTGCTCACTCATCGCGCAAACTGATAGACGATCTCTGTCACACGCCCACGCCAGTATGGCCAAAGACCCTCCGGCGGTTCCCACGCCACTTCACCTTCCAGCGGAATGCGCATGCCGTTGCGAACTTCGTAGTTCCAGAACCGGCCTTGCCAGGGGGTTGCGACCAGTGCCCCATTGACCGTCCGGTAACGCGCTGCAGCATGTACACCACGGATGAGGCCTTCGGGATCGAAGTAAAAATCGAGAGAAACAGCAGTCGCACCATCCGCGAGAGTCGCCCGCGCCGACAGGTCGTCAATCACCTCCCAGTGAACGCCCTGGCTCGGCAACAGTGCCGTCGGATACCACGCCGTTTCGGCCAGAAAGCGGATCAGTTCCCCTTGTGCCGCCTCGGGCGTTCCGCGTATGTCGGCAAGGGTCACGAGGCCGAATAACTCCACATGCAAGAGACCCTCGCCGGCAACATAGGCATCATGAGCGAATATCTTGAGGCCTGGAGCGATGTTGATTTGTCCATCCCAGTCGAAGCCCGGGCGTCGAGTGATGGCCACTTGGGAAGAGGTGAACGGGCGCCACTTTGCCTCCGTCTCGCCCATGTTGAATTCCCCTTCATGGGCGAGACGTACAGCAGAGACAATCGGCTGCCCCTCTTTCAGCACCGCACGAAAGTATCGGCGCACCGGCAGGGGAAGACCCTCGATCTCGCGCGAATCATACGTTGTCGGAGTGATTGGGAGGCCCGCTCCCTCCAACTTGGCGCGCAACCGGTCGGTGCCGGTTTTCCAACGAAACGACCCGAAGGCAATGGCGCCGGCGACGACACCCACAAACGCGACAACGATCAACAGGATTGTTTTCAGCCCCATGGCGATTCCAACTCCTTTGGTGCGGTTGTCGGCTTGTTCTGCGGCTGCTTTAGTCGCGCAAGCAGCTTCCGCCCCCGACTCTTCATCGCCGGACTTCCGGTCCGAGTGAGTTTTTCCAATCGCGCTATGATCGGACCCCGCAACTCCAAGTCTTGGGCCGCAATGTCCGCCAAGGTCTGCATGGAAAAGGTCTTTACGATCTTGCTTGTATCCACCAGGTAGTCGGACAAGATTTCCACGACCCGTCGCCGCTCCGGTCTGCTCAGTTCGAGGCGCGAGAGGAGCTGAGCCATGTGCCAGCGGACTTCCTGCTGCTTGGCCGCCCCGGCCAATTGGATAAGCCGTCTCTTGTATGGACTCAAGTACTCGGGGTGACCGGCAGTGATCTTCTCGATGGCATCGGCGCATCGCATGCGGATCAGGGGATCCGGGTCGGTCATGCCGTCGAAGAGAACGGGAAAAAGGCTGGGATCGGTGATGACCTGTTTCACAACTTCCGGAACCGCGCCGATGGAGCGGCGATCGCCCCCCTTCATCTGCTGTAAAAAAGCGTTCATCCATCGGTCCCTGAGGTGTCGGCCGCCACATCGACGGTGATGGTCATGATCGGAATCACTCGGATCGGTTCTCGTTGTCTTCATATTGGAGGAGAGGATAGGAAAAGGGCAACCCCACGAAAGGGGGGTTGTCGAAAATATTCTTGGGATCTATAGTTGGCTTTGAAAGTGGCAGGGGGTACGCATCTAAATTTTGGGTGCATGTGAGATAAGGCTTCCCTTTGCGATAATCAGCGAACATTTGGAGGTTTACCGGACACACGTGTTGAGAGGACGAAGCGGCCCCTTCTGCTGGATATCCTGATGATAACCTATAGGAAATGGTTGGAGGTGGAACGGAAACCATTGCGATCTGCGAAGTCATCTGCGGGGCGGAGAGTTGGATGGAATCCCGTCGCACGATACGTTTGGGCGTGTTTTTTAAGCTGGATCTCGGCTGTGAGCAAAGCGACGAAGGGGAGTGTAATGGCGATCGACGGGAAGACACTGAGGCGAAACTTTCGAAACTTTGATGAGGGTTCAAAGAAGGCGGCCATCCACAAGGTCAGCGCATGGGCCGATTTCAACAAACTACTTCGTTTCCTCTTTGCCCTATGCATCCTCGGCACATTGGGCTCTGCCGCGTGGGCCGCGGAAGAGCCCTCCGGCGACTCCATTCTTCCTGACCGCCGCAAGGACCAGTTCCAGAAAAATTTTGGATACGCGCTTTTCCCCTACCCGTACAGCCTTCCCGGCATCGGCCAAGGGGTCAGCCTGGTCGGAGGCGCCATGAATATCGGGCAAACTTATACCGACGCTTACGGAATACTATTTACTGGAGATGTTCGGGGAGCCGCCGCCGGTGTGGCCGACATCCATCTCATTCCCAAGAAGCTCATCTTCGACGCCGGATTCAGCGCCGTCAACAAAGCGACAATCCAGAGCTACAGCCAGCGGGGGATGAACACGGATAAGAACGATTTTCGCTTGATCGAGTTTAGCAACACACAATATTACGGCGGAAGAATGACGGCAACATTCTTGGAGCGCCGCTTCGAACTTTACGGGGCCTGGTATCAAGGCGCCTCGAAGCAGGAGCGCATCAAGGACAAAGACGGTCATGTTATCGTAGAGGCTCAAGACGCGCCGCGCGAGCGTAGCCACAACACCCTCTTTGGAACCCGCATCGACCTGACCGATGACTATGCAGACCCGCGGAGAGGCTTTCGGATCGACGCGACCTGGACAAAGGTCCCGGCGCGGGGTTCAGGACCGGACTTCTACGTGATTGATTATAATCCCACTGCATACTTCCCGCTCGGAAGGCGCAGCACGTGGGCGTTCAACGCCCGCCACTCGGATGCGTTCGTGACCCGGAAAGGAGAAACAGATCCGGCGATGCTTCAACAGGAGCAGGGGCTGAACTGCTTTGATCCGTCCCTGACCCAGGCGCAGCAGACGTTCTGCATCGAAGTCATCAACAATGCCATCGCGAACAACACGTTTGGGACGGCCTCCTCGCTCGGCGGGTTCAGCAGGCTTCGGTCGTACCCACAGGGCCGCTACAGTGGAGCCCACACACGGTTCTACGGAACCGAAGTCCGATGGAACGTGACCGAAGAGTCCACCCCCTTTGATATCTTCGTCATGAAGGATGTCCGGACGGCTGTCCAGATTGCGGCGTTTTATGAGATCGGCGCCACAGCGGACCGGCGGCGTGACCTGGGAGAGACTTGGCGGAGCTCCTATGGACTCGGACTGCGGATTGTCACGGCATCGGGTGTCGTCTTCCGGGCCGACATGGCCTTTGGCCGGGAAGGATTTTCGCCGGAGATCTTTATCGGTTATCCCTGGGATATTTAAGGAGTCACCACTTTCAAAACCAACGATAGGCCCCGAGCCCTCCCTGATGCGTTGTTGGGCGGCCGGTCATGGTTTCACAATTCCCGTTCTTTCAGCCAAATCAGGATACGCTCTGCGACGGCCTGCCATCGTGTCTCGAGCATACTGTTGTGCGCCACATCGGCGATGATTTCAGACTGCGCCTTGTAGGCGCGTGCCGTCGCTTTGATTTCCTCGGTTTAAGCATGTTATCCCGCGCAACACCCAGCTATAAGCCTCCAAAAGCAACGTAAGCGGCAGAATGTGAAAAAGGATCTCGGCATAGAACCCAATGGCGGGGTAGAACAGCAGTGATCCAGGAAACGGAGCGTTGATATCGACAGGAAAAACAATCGGCAAGGTGTCCGATCTGTTTTCTGAAACAGGCCGCCCTCGCGCGAGCTGAAAGAGCCTACGGGCGACCAGAATCAACCAAGGGATTGTAGGCAAAAGGGAAAGAAACGAGACGATGATACCAATCATCCCTGCCGAAGGCGGTACCGTCATCAAAACACCTGCCACCAGTCCAAGATACGCGGTTGGTTTGCTGAAGACCTTGCTCCGCAGCATGACCGCTGAGACCGTCAGAAGGGCAATCGCTCCGAGGATGATGTAGCTCACGTCAAACGCCGTGCCCTGCCATGTTGACAGCATCGCCTGCCCTGCCGCGAGGAACGTAGACCTCTCCGCATCCATGGTTGCCGCGGCATGTTGCTTGCTCAGACCAAGCATCTCGAAGGCCGCCGTCGATGCGAAGTAGGTCGTTATGCTGACGAGCTGGAGGACTAGGGCAATCGCCATGAGAGATTGATTGACTTGTTTCAACTCAGCCCAGAGGGCGAGAAAGACGGGGATAAGAAGCAGATAGTCGATGGTCAACAACAGGTCCATGTCGAGGAGTCCAATGAGCGGATCGCTTTGAAACAGCGCGAACCAGCCGATCACCGTAGTCGGCGGCGGCCAGTTGAAAAAGATAAAACCTTGGATTGGAATGAACGCGGCCACTATCAAGGCCGCCGTGGCGCCAATTCGATAGAGAGGCCTCCAGGCGGGATCTTCGGTTTCGGCACCAATCACTTGATCCCTCACGTTCATTCCCTCCAATTCCTCCACGTCGACCGGCGTCGGCGAATGTTTTAAAAAACGTTCATGATTGGGTCCGCACTTCGATTCGTCCTCATCTTGGAGGAAACGATTGGAAAAGGGCAACCCCACAAAAGGGGGACGCCGTGAAAAAGGAATTTTGTTCACAAACACCCCTTTTGTGGGGTTGCCCTTGCTTCCGGGTCTAATGCAAAATGGCATCGTGTTTAAACTTTGAGAGAGAGGTTGCCATGAAAAAGGAATTGAAACAAATGACGGCTCCATTCAAATCGGAGTCCGCCGCGCCGATTGTCGATGACCGGGGGATTGACCAAGTGATTAGCGAGAAAGCTTATGAGCTCCATGAAAAAGGGGGACGGCGTCACGGATGCGATCTGGAAGATTGGCTCGAAGCGGAGAAGCAGGTCCTCTCCGAGCGGAAAGCGACCAAGCCGCTCACGAGCATTCCACGGGCAAAATAATACTGAGAGTTTGTGATTAAATCCCATCACGGCTGCGGCCGCCCCCGGGCGCGCCTGGCTGCGTTGCGGGGCCCCCAAGATCACGGTGTAACAGTGCAGGCTGGTCATGTAAACGCTGCTACACTCCCAGATCTTGTGCTCCCCCGCGCCTTGCCAGCCACACCCAGGAACGCCCTCGCTTCGCGCTGGGATTTATCACAAACTCTGAGCTTCCCTTCGAATTTCGTCTTCCTGAAGGTAACCTTGGAGGCGAAGATGATCAAGATTCCAAAGCAGGAGTACACGGCGGAGTTTAAGGAACAGGCGGTCAAGCGGGTGACCGAGCAAGCCGTGGCCTGTTAGGCCGGAGATCGCATGAGACCGCTCACGATGGCGCGTGTCCTATGGAAACGCGCACAGTTGCGACATCATGAGACCTGGACGCGAGCCGAGCTCCTGGCGCGCCAGTCTCGCTCTTTTGAGGCGCTTCGCGCGTTTGCATTAGCGCACTCACCATTCTACGGGAACTGGCACAGGAGAATGGAACGGGCACCGCTTGCAGACCTCCCCGTGATGACGAAAGCAACGATGATGACTCATTTCGACGAGATTGTCACCGACCGTTCGATACGCCTCGGAGATCTTCAGCAACACCTCGAAGAGGTGCCGGGCGGCGAGTTGTTTCACGGCCGTTACTGGGTTGCCGCAACGTCGGGAAGCTCGGGCATGAGAAGCGTTGTCCCGAGCAATGCTCAAGAGTGGGCCACCATCGTGGCGTCCTATGCGCGGGCGAACGAGTGGTCCGGTGTCCGGATCTCTCCAGTGCGAGTCACGCGCATGGCCATCGTGAGTTCGCGGTCCAGGTTCCATCAATCGGCTCGTGTTGGCCAGACGGTCGAGTCGCCGTTCGTGCGAACCTGTCGCCTCGATGCCGGCGAGCCGCTCTTGAGAATTATTGAGGCGCTCAACGCTTTTCGCCCCGATGTGCTCGTTGCGTATGCGTCCATGATTCGGATGCTCGCCGAAGAGCAGCTTGCCGGAAAGCTCCACATCGCACCGCGGGCGGTCAACTCAGCGTCGGAAGTCTTGACGGCGGAAGCGAGAATGCGCGTGACGCAAGCCTGGGGGATTGCCCCATTCGATGTCTACGCCGCGACGGAGACCGGGGGGATCGCCGCCGAGTGCGATTGCCACCGGGGAATGCACCTCTTTGAGGATTTGGTCATCGCGGAAGTTGTCGACGACGACTATCGCCCCGTGCCACTTGGTACGACCGGCGCGCGCCTGCTCGTCACCGTTCTCTTCAGTCGCACTGTTCCTCTTATTCGATATGAGCTGACCGATCGTGTTTGTCTCTCTGACCAACCGTGCGCATGCAGCCGTTCGTTCCAGCTCGTTGCTGCCATAGAGGGTCGGACGGACGACATGATTACACTGCGGGGTCGGGACGGGGGGGACGCGCGCATTCATCCCGTGGTCTTCCACCGTGTGCTCGATCTGCTGCACGCCGAATCCTGGCAGGTGCGTCAGGAGGCGAACCGCTTACGGGTCCTGATTGTGTCACCGCACGCTTCCGTAAACCGCGCGGTGGTGGTTAAACGTATACAAGATGCGCTCCGTCTGGCGGGAGCAGCACCTACTGAGGTCCTAGTCGAGGAGGTACCCTCGATCAGCGCGGGCGCTAGTGGAAAGCGCCCCCTCGTCGTGGCAGCCAGGCATTGAAGGCCTTTGACAGCGGCGAGGTTCGAATGCACATCCCTCGAAGCTAGATAACGCCGGGGAGGAAAAGGCCTCACTAAAGCAAGAGATGGAAGATATCCGAAAATAACTACGGATTGCACATGCTCGGAATTGGCGGGGCACTGATTGGGCTGGCCTTCGGCGTGGCGGTGGGGTTGTTCGGGATCTTCTTTCCCATCCGGGGTCTGGCGGAAGCAGATCTGATCACCATTGCGCTGGTGCCCCCTTATGTTGCTGAAGGCTTCGGGACGCCTGTCTTTTTCCCCGCCCGGGGGGAGGACGGGGCAATGATTCTCACTCCTGGGAAGAAGCATCTTGAAATCGATAAATCCGAACAGCGGCTCCGCGCCTACGATGAAGAGGGCCGTCGGGTCTTTGAAGCGCCGGTCTCCACCGGAAAACCGGGGATCGATGAAAAAGGACGGCAGCGATCCGAAACCCTTTCCGGGATTCATCGTATCATTGAAGTCAAACCGTTTCGGCGCTGGTCGAAGGACCGCCGGGTGAAAATGCTGAACTGGATTGGTCTCACCCCCGGTATTGAAAAAGGGATTCATGCCCTGAACCCGGTCGGGGAATTTGCCGGTTATGAGAAACGTCTCGGGCAGAAAGCCTCCCACGGTTGTATTCGTTTAAGCCGGGAGAGCAGCCGCTGGCTGCTGAACTGGATCGGGGAGGAGTGGAAAACCGCTCCATTGATCGTCTACGTCTACGATCGACCGGTTCGGACGGAGACCGTTTCACCAGCGCCTTATCTCCTTTTTTTGCTCCTCAAAGAGGGAAACTATTCTTACGATCCTCTCTCGCTGAAGGAGGTTCCGGTTGTTCAAAAAACCGGAGCGGCGGGGGGGCGCCCGATGGAAGGGGGGAGTTTTCTTCTTTACAAAAAAGAGGATCAGACCTGGCATCTTGTACAACCGCTACAACAGCAAATGCGAAAGTGAGAGGCACTTCCGCAGACCGGCATCCTTGAGCCATCCGGGATCGGTCAACGTAGTTTGACCTTGACCCCTTCTTTGACCGCATCGCTGGGATAGACGATCACCTGCTGTCCGGGGGAGAGCCCCCCTTCAATCATCGCCTCGGCACCGCTTCGACGCCCCACCTGGACGGTTCTTTTGCGGGCGCGCCCTTCCGACACCTCGAAGGTGGCCCAACCATTCCCTTCACGAAAGAGGGCGCCTGACGGAATCATCACGGCATCGTCTTTGATGAAAACAAGGGTCTGCACCTCCACGCGGAATCCGTCCCCCAACCGCTGCCACTCCTCGCGCGGGGAGACGAGGTCGATGATGGCGTTGACCCGCTGCTCCTCGACGCCGAGCGCGGAGACTTTCGTAAAGGCCGACGGCTCCACCCGCCGGACGCTCCCTTCCAAAGAGGCCTCCCCCCCGTAACGGACGATCCGGACCGGCATCCCGGGCCGGATGCCGACGGCGTCGGTGGTGAGAATATCGGCAACCACTTCGAGATCGGCCGGATCGGCGATCTCCAGCAGCGGCGCCCCGAGGGGGACTGGCCCCTCGCTCTCTTGCAGCACGCGGAGCACCTGACCGTTCACCGGCGACCGGATTTCCAAGCGTTCCCCCAAGCCGGCCCCCTTCTTGGCGCGGATCAACGCGGCGCGGGCCAGATCGACCTGATGCCCGGCCACATCTGATTCGAATTGGGCCGCCTCCAGCTCCCGCGCGCGAAGGGTCTCGGCCAGTTCCCGTTGTTCCTGCTCTGCGGCGGAGACCAGCCCCTCCTGGGCCAACTGCCGGGTCCGCTTCAGATCGCTGCGCGCCTGATGGAGCGCCGCTTGCGCCCGTTCGACCGACGCGCCCGCCCGCAGTTGCTCCGCCTCCGCTGCTCCCAATCGCTCCCGCAGCTCTCGCTCGGTGCGAAGATCGAGCAGGGGAGGGGCCGCCGGAATCATGACGGCAAGAAGGCCCCCCTGTTTCACGGCGTCCCCCGCATCGAGCTGAATCCGAAGCAGTTGTCCCGCGAGAGGGGCGGAGATCACGAAACGTTCTCGAACACGGGTCTTTCCCTCCTCCTCCACCGTCTGTTCAAAGTGGCCCTGGATCACCCGTGCGGTTTCCACCTCCACCGGCTTGGGAGAAAAAGCCATCACCACGATTGCAATGACGCCGAAAAGCAGGAACGCTGCAATGATTTTTGAGGTCCACTTCCGCATCAATCCCTCGTCTTTAAAACGGAAACCAGATCGAGATGGTCGATCCGGTGCCGCACGATCAGCGCGCTAAAAATCCCCGAGAGGAGGATCGCCAGCGCCGCGTAGGCATAGGTCGGCGTGGTGATCACCACCGGAATGTAAAAGTTCTCGTGCGGGGTCGAGTGGACCAGCCCAAGTGCGAGCAGATATCCGAGCCAGAGCCCGAGAGGAATCGCCAATACCAGTTCCACCGCCAGCTCGCCGAGCAAAAAGATCGAGACCTCTCCGCGCGTGAAGCCGAGCACCCGAAGGCTCGCAAGCTCCCAGGCCCGCTCCGCCAGCGAAATCCGGGCGCTGTTGTAAACGACCCCCACCGCAATCGCCCCCGCGAAGAGGGTGACGATCGTGGTAAAGAAGAGGATATTCCGGGCCGAGACCTTCTCAAACGTTTCAAGCGCCGTTTTCTTCATTCCCACCGTGGCCACGTGGGGGATCTCCTTGAGACGGGCGAGAAACGGTCCGACTTTCCCGCCGTCGACCAAAACCGACATCGAAGAGATCGACGGTCCCTCCCCCATCAGCCGATTCAAGGCGCCAAGCTCCATGTAACCCAACAGGCCGACCAGATCATCGACCAGACCGGCAATGCGGATCTCCCGTTTTTTCCGCTTTCCCTCCAGCGATTCAAGCTCGATCCAATCTCCGGCCTCAACACCGAGGCGCTTGGCCAGCCGATCGCTCAGGAGCAGCCCATCCGGAGGAAGCGGGATTTGGTTTCGATGCGTGTCCAAAGGACGCCGAAGTTTGTTTTCGCGGGAAAGACCGATGATGGCGGTCCGATAAGTACGGTGTCCCGCGCGAAGGCGAACCGGGAGATCGCGCGATGCTTCACCGTAGAGAACGCCTGGAAGCGCTTCGACCTCGTAACGGGCCTTCTCCGAAAGCGGCTCCACAAATGCAATCTGGGCGTCTTCGCGCTGCGCCTCATTAAACTGGACATCGACCAGATAACGGATGGCGTCGCCCCAAAATGTCCCGCCGATGATGATGGCGATCGAGGAGGCGATTCCAAAAGAGGTCAGCATGGCTCGGAAGGGCCGGCGCTCCAACGTCCGGACAATCATTCGCGCCTGCGGGGAGAGAAGATGCGCCCATCCCAACCGTTCGAGGATCATCCTGCGGAATCGCGCCGGGGCCGGAGGACGCATTGCCTCGGCCGGGGCGAGCGCCGCCACCTGTCGAACTGTATTTAAGGCGGCCGCCACCGCGGCGGCCAAACTGATCCCCGCGGCAAGAAGTGGAATCCAGGGTTGGATTCGATAGGTCAGCTTCGGAAAATGGAAGAAGATGGTGTACATCCCCATCATATAACGTCCGAGCCATGCGCCGATTCCGACGCCCAGTACGATGCCGGCCAGAACGATGATCAGGACGAATTTTAAATAATGAAGGGCGATCGTCCGATTGGCATAACCGAGCGCTTTGAGGGCGGCGATCTGCTCCCGTTGTGTGCTGATCTGGCGGGTGAGGACGACGTTCAACAGAAAGGCGGCCACGCTCAGGAAGATCACGGGGAACACCGTGCCGTTGACCTTCTGCTGTTGGATCTCCTGATCCAAAATCCGATGGGAGATCTGATCCTCTCGGGGGTAGGCTCCCAAGCTCCCATAAGGCTCCAGCAGACGGTCGACGGCGCTGATCACCCCCGGGGCGCCGGCGCCCGGGGCCAGACGCAACGCCGCCGAATTGAATGCCCCCTCCATGTTGAAAGCGGCCGCCAACCCCTCCCGTTCGATCCAGAAGACCCCAAACCCTTTGTCATCCGGGAAGGCCCCCCCCCGGTTGGCGTAGATATATTCCGGAGAGAGGACGACGCCGACGATCCGCAGCGCTTCACGCCGTCCGTTCAACAGCGCCGCCAGCCGGTCTCCGGGGCGCAGCCCTCGGGCGATTGCAAAACCCTCGGAGACGAGGACCTCGTTATGCGACCCCGGCTCGAGCAGTCGGCCGTTTCGCAGCGAGAGCCGGTTCAATCGCGGTTCCCGTCCGTGAGTCAGGCCGATCATCCGTCCGATCACCGGCTCCGCGACGTTGGGAATGTCGAGGTTCACATCGAACACCGTCGTCGTCTCGGCATCGGCGATCCCCGGAAGCTGACGGATCTGTTCTCCGATCGATTCGGGGGCGCGTTTCAGGCCGACAAAGAGATCGCCGAACCGGGTGGCGTCGTAATAAGACTGGCGCGACCATTGAAGCGAATCATAGGTGGTCAGCATCCCGATGAAACCGCCGATCCCGGAGGCGACGACCAGCGCGATGGTGACCGCTTGGCCTTTCATACTGGCAAGATCGCGGAGCAGTTTCCGGTCGAGCATCTTCACCAGCGGAGATCCTCCGGGGTGAGTTTTTGCCTGTTTTGTTCGATTCCCGATATTTGCCCGTCGGCCAGATGCATCACCCGGTCGGCCATTCCGGCGATCGCGGCATTGTGGGTGATGATGACGGCGGTGGTCCCGAATTCCTGATTGATTCGCGCGATCACCTCCAGCACCACCTTGCCGGTCTCGTAATCCAAGGCGCCGGTCGGCTCGTCGCAGAGAAGGACTTCGGGGCGCTTGGCGATCGCGCGTGCGATGGCGACCCGCTGCTGCTCCCCCCCCGATAACTGGGAGGGAAAATGATCCATGCGATGTTCGAGTCCCACCCGTTGCAGCGCCTCCTCCGGCTTTAACGAGTGATCGGCGATCTCCGTTACCAAGGCGACATTCTCCCGCACCGTCAGGCTGGGGATCAGATTATAGAATTGGAAAACGAAGCCGACATGCTCACGCCGATATTGGGTGAGACCCCGTTCATCCGCGCGCCCCAGGTCGTGGTCGCGCCAACGCGCCTCTCCACTCGTCGGCGTATCGAGCCCCCCCAGGATGTTGAGCAGGGTCGACTTGCCGCTTCCGGAAGGACCGAGAAGGACGACGAATTCTCCCTCGTAAATATCGAGGTCGACGCCGCGAAGCGCATGGACCTCCACCTCGCCCATCCGATAGATTTTTGTGAGTCCACGCGCATAAAAAACGGTTGTCTGTACCGACTCATTCAACGGCGTTCCCACAGAGAGAGATGCAACGCTGTCGCAGGACGGCAGAAAAAAGGTTGCCGTATCGCCTCTATTCTGAGGGAGGGCTGAAAAAGGGGCAATCCCCCGAACGGGGTGTTTGATAAGTTGAAGGGATGTTATCTATAGGGATGATGTCTATGATGCCGGCGACGGCTCGGCGGGTCGCACGGGCCGAAACAGATTTGCCCGTCTGGTGGCCGACCCTGCCCCCGGGTGAGATGAGATGATTTAATCCGCTTCCGGATTCATTTCTTCCAGCCCTTCTTCGCCCGCGGCGTCGAGCAGTCGATGGTCCGATGCAATGAATCGAAGCGGATGTCCAATTTCCTTCCTCATCCAGAGGGCTGAGGAGAGGTGAACCGCATCGGCGCCGCGGAGGGAATGGACCTCCGTCAACTTTCGGACAAAAGGAAAAAGTGCTTCATGTAACGCGATCAAGGCAAAAGCGCTCCAATCGTTTAAGAAATGCCCCAACGCCTTCCGGTAATGGCGTTTTTCCATCCCCCCTTCGCGGAACTTTCTTGAGAGAGCGGCGCAGACTTCCGCATAGGTCAACACCGACGTGAAGATCCTTGCTTCGCTTTTCAACAGTCTCCTGACCCGCTCTGTTCCAGCTTCCACCGCATACTTTTTGATGAGAGCGCTGGTATCAAGATAGATCAACGCCGTTCCTCGATGACGATCTTCGAAAGGGGTTTCCCCTTTACGGGAATGGCCCTGCTCGATTGATCCACTTTTCCTCCTTTTGGGGGAAGTTGAATCAGCCCCTTCTTGGCCAAGACAACCATCTTTTCTTCGGGCGAAGCATCCACTTCCATCTCGTCCAGCGAACGAAGAATGGCAACCGGGTTTCCACGGTCGGTGACGATCACCTTCTCTCCCTTCTGAACCGATCTTAAATAACGGGTCAAATGGTTTTTAAGTTCTCGGACTCCGACGAATTCCATCCCGCTTCCTCCTGTTTGTGGCCATTGTAGCCACAGACCTGGTCGCTGTCAAGCGCGTGGGAGCACTCGTCCCTTTTGGGCTCACTCTCCAAGGAGAAAAGTGTAAAGGCCGGGTCGGGATTTTTACATTTTTTCCGGCGGATTCGATCGAGAGGGTGTCATTTATTCCTGATTTCCTGGCTTTTTTTGAGGAAACAGAGTTGGCATTCCAATTGCTTTATGACTGACCGTAGTATGGAAAGAAGTTCATCGCAGCGGCATCCATCATCGGGAGGGAAAAATATGGATCATCATTCTGTCTGTCCGTTTTACCTGCCATCCTATCGCCAATTACGGATTTCCTACGAGGCGGAGACCAAGTCCCTCTGGTATTTCCTCGATCCGAAACCGAGACCGGCATTCAATGAGGAGATCTTGGGGGAGATTCGCGACTTCCAATCGCGCGTGACCGGTCATCTACAGGGGCAACCGGAAAAAACCGAGATCCGCTACCTGGTGCTTGCCTCCGACGTTCCGGGCGTTTTTAATTTGGGGGGCGATCTGTCGCTGTTTGCAAAACTGATCAAAGAGAAAAATCGCGACCGGCTCATCTCCTATGCCCGGCTCTGTATCGACGCCGTCTACCACAACGCGACCAACCTCGGAATCCCGGGATTGACGACGATCTCGTTGGTTCAAGGAGCCGCGTTGGGTGGAGGATTTGAGGCCGCTCTTTCCAGCCATGTGCTGATTGCCGAACGGGATGCGGAAATGGGCTTTCCCGAGATTCTATTCAATCTCTTTCCCGGGATGGGTGCTTGCAGTCTGCTCACACGACGGTTAAATCGACCTCTGGCCGAGCAACTGCTTCAGAGCGGCAAACTGAAGCGTGCCGAGGAGCTTCAGACCATCGGCCTCGTGAAAGAGATTGTAGAAAATGGGGAAGGTGTTCCGGGGGTGCGTCGGTTTATTCGCAGCCACATGCGCAGAAGCAACGGCTATTGGGGAATTCGAGATGTGTTGGAATATATGAACCCCCTCTCGTACTCGGAACTGCTCGACATTACCAAGATATGTGTCGATACAGCGATGCGTGTTACACCGCGCGATCTGCGCACGATGGCTCGACTGGCCGAGGCTCAAAATCGGATGATACGGCTCTCTCGAAAAAGTTAAGAATCGATTTCTAACATTGAGAAGGCGATGGCGGCCGCCGCCATCCGGCTCTCCACCCTTAATTTGATAAAGAGATGATCGAGATGTTTTTGAACGGTTCGGGAACTCACGCCGAGAATGATTCCAATTTCTCGATTTGTTTTCCCTTTCGCCACCCATTCGAGCACCTCTCTCTCACGCGGGGTCAGGTGAAATAGGTCTAAAGCACAAGAGGGGATTGTTATTTCTTCATTCATCCAGATCGCTTTATCGAAGCGCTTCTTGAAAACGGAGTCGATTTGACAAAGGCGAGCCCGGTCCGACAGGGTGCGGTATGTATATGCAAGATACGGCAACATGAGGTGAAGCAGGGTGCGGTCGCGCTCCGAAAAATCGCCCCGGGTACGGCCAAAGACATAGGTGCAAAGCTTTCCCTTTGCCTTCCCATTTTTCAGCTTCGCTGGAAGTTCAAACGCGATCTGATAGTTCACCCCCAGGGGACGGTAGTAATCGTTGTAGACCCCCAAGCGGCGGAACCGGGATTGCGTCGCGAAATCGGAAATTTTACTGACACCACGACGAATCGCCTTGGCGTAATTGGAAACCAGCGGGTGTTCTGAGAGGTGTGCTTCCAACGCGGGATGATATTTCGATCTTAAAGCGGCGTATTCGGGGCAATCAGAGGCGATGGAGAGCGGCTGCCACCGGGGAGAAAATTCGGCATAGATGGTGCTGTCGACGCCGAGAACTTCTTTGATCGATCTCAAGGCATGAAGTGGAAAAACATCCAGGTCCTCGATGTCGTGAAGGCCTCTCGTCCATGAGAGAAGCGCCCGGAGATCTCGGTATCGCAGCCGTTCCATCTTGATCCTCTTTTAAAACGTAACGCCTGTGTCGTGTCCCGGTCATTCCGTTGATTCACGTACGTATAAAACCACTCGGCTTCGGTTTATACCGGAATGACGATTTTTTACGAGTTCATCAATATCGAACTTGTGAGTGACATGTCAAGAAAAATGAGCCTCATTACATAAAGGTAGGTACGCCAGTATGCGTATTGTCCCGCATCTGTCCGGGCCACTACACTCCACCGGTAGTCACTCCAAGGAATTTAAGGCGGTTGAAGCGGTTTCGGCAATACCGGAATGAACTTCCAAAAAAGAATCGATAGTCTCATCCAGCCGTTGAAACGATCAAAGGGAGGTTGCGTTGGCGTCAAAGAGGGGCGGGTCCCGATCCCACTCCACCGATGAGCATCTTCTTTCCCTCTTTTTAAAGCTTTCACCGGAAGAAAGGGAGGAGCGCTTCTTGCCCGTTGCCGACATCGCCGTCAAGGTCGGAAAGGCCCCGCGGACGGTCCGGGAATGGTTTTATGGCGGCCTGATCCATGGGGTCTACCTGGGGAAGATCATCCGTATTGATCTTCGAAGCATGGAAACCTTTTTAACCGCCGAAGACAGACGGAGAAAAGGGATCTTTTGAGAGGCCTTGTTCGTAAACGGGGCTGGGCAAGGCGCTGGCGATGATCCACAGCCCCTCAATGTGATGGAGGAGATGATTGATGAATCAGAAACTAAAAAATATTGTCGTTGGCGTGGCCGTGATTTTTGGAACAATCACAAGTCCATTGCTGGCCCACGCCGAAGGTTGGTATGCCGGCTACGGCCTTGGTTTATCGAGTTCCAGTTAAGATTGGAGCTATCCGTCAAAGATGATTCGTCTAACAGTTTCAATCTTTAAGGTGGGTTTTCGTTTAATAAAAATTTTGCTTTAGAGATGGGTTACGTCGATTTAGGGACAACCAGTACAACCACATCAAACATCTTTGGATTTGGCTCTAAGCAACAGGTCACCGGAGTTTTCCTCGAAGGGGTCGGCTCGTTTCCAGTAAACGATCAGTTTTCCCTCTTAGGAAAATTGGGATTGATCAGATGGGACTCAACCGAGACACAGTGTTTAGTCACATCTCCTTTTTCTGATCTTGCATGTGACTTCTTCGCAGATGATGGAACCGATTTTGTTTTTGGCGTTGGGGCAAGTTATCTGGTCGCCAGCAATGTAAAACTCCGTGGTGAATTTGAACGTTACGGTATCGATAAAGAGAAGGCCGGCGCGGGAGATTTCAACGTATTGTCCCTTAATCTCAACCTTCTCTTTTAAGAATGTAGTAGGGGGCGACCGGCCGGTTCCCCTATTCCTTACCAAGGAGAAGTCCAGATGAAAAGGACAATTCTGTCTACAGTGTTTCTCGGCCTGGTTACATTTTTTCTCGGAGGATGTGGTAGCTCCCTTCGGGTCATCAAGCCGGCGGAAGCGGGAATGGTTCCACAGGGCGCCGATAAAACCTTTGAGGTTGCTCCCGTTCAGAGTGCGGAAGGAGCGGATATCCCGGAGCACATCCTCCTTACCATCGAAGACTGGATTGAAAAAGCCATAAAGAATGCAGGAATGGCCTCTAATCCAGGCGGCGGCCTTCTCATCCAGGTTGAAGTAAAGGGATTCCGTAAACGAGAAAAAATTATGAGGGAGTATACGGGAATCTTTGCGGGACCCGACTGGGTTGAGGCCCAGGTTCGGGTTTTGGATCGCCAGTTCGATAAAGCCATCGGAGAGGCCTCCATCCTCAGCTTCAACATAACGACGTATGAGGTCATTCAGACCGTGTTCAGCCAAAAGATCGTTGAATACCTGAAAGGGCTAGGAGCGGAGAAAGTAGAGAAACCAGGGAGACATCCCGTTTCAGAAAGGGATGTCTCCTTTTAACCTTTTTTGGGCTCAGAACCGATTTTTGTGGTTAATTTCCGTTTTGAACAAAGAAGATGCTTCCCCTCGGACAAATTCCCTCTCCTTGAAGGAGAGGGTCAGGGTGCGTATTCATAAAGAACATCCCGATCTGAATTAGGAGGGTCCTTCGAATGATGGGAGAATGTCCTAAACTTAGTTGAGAATTGAGAAGTGGCTCCTGGTGTGGTGA
>CAZOFJ010000036.1:0-34345 GCA_964579005.1 uncultured Nitrospirota bacterium | reverse complement strand
AGCCACACCAGGAACCGCAAGACCAATTTCAACTAAAAATGGGATTGACTCCCATTCGGAGAAACCACGATGGAAATGGTCTCGCCCCACGATAACAAGTTAACCGAGCTCTTGGCGGCAATCCGACCATTGTCTGCGTCGGATTGCTTTAACGAAAAGCCGCAACGCGTGACAGCCTGTTCGCATGCCGCAAAAATGCGATCGAAATTGCTTTGGAATTGCCTCGCGGCTTCGTAATGTGCGGCCATTTCTAATCTCCAACGTGATGCCAACCATGGACCAGTCGGATCGATCTAACAAGGGGGTTATCTTCTTCCCCGCATGGGGCTTGGAGGAAGGCTTTCATACTGCTGCTTTAAATCGGGATGTTCTGATAAAAACCGCTCAACCGCTTCTTTATCGGCGAAAACCTCCGGGCTCTTCTTCTGGTACTCCTCGATGGTCAGATCGTGTTTGGCAAGGACTTTCGCCACCTCGGCGTTGATTTCCTCTTCCAACTTTTTCAACTCTTCGACAGACGGTCCCCCCTTCTCCGGATCGCCGAATTGCATCGCCCCTCCCCGCTTTTGAAAAAAGCCTCTCATCGACTCGCCCAGATCGATTCGGGCCTTGACATACTTCTCAATCTCCGCCGCGGCGCCGCCAGGCGCGGTGTTCTCCCCCTTTGCCGGAGCGATCGTTCCCCAAATGCCGATCACTGCCAAAATCAGAATCAAGATCGATCGGGTGTTGATCCGAAACTGCTTCATCTTTAATTCTCCTTTTCTGCTTATCCCGGGATCTACCGGGCTCAAATGGTTTTATAAAAAAGCAGCGGAAGAGGGGAAATGAATCGGTTGCCCCCTCTGAGCTTGTGAGGAAATCCCCCCACGGCTGCGATCGCCCCTTATATGTTAAGCTGTCGAGTGTAGCGCGAAGGAAGAGAGAGCCTGCCGCCCCTTGTCACACGATGACTTCGCCCAGACTTGCTCCTCCTCCTTAACAAAGCCGTTTCGATTTGCATGATCGATAGAATGTTGTTTGAATAACCGATATAAGGCCATCAGCAAAATCGAATTCGCGCTACTTTCAGAACAGATCACCCCTCAAGGAGGTTGATGATGCTCTACGTTGGTATCGATTGGGCCGATGATCATCATGACGTATGCATTACCGATGATTCCGCCCACACCCTTGCTTCATTCCGAATCCCTCATACAGTGGAAGGATTCCAGGCCCTGCACGACAGGATCGGCGCACAACAAGCCGATCCCAAGCAGGTCCTCGTCGCCCTGGAGACCTCACGCGGCCTCTTGGTGCATGAGCTTCTGCAACGGGGCTATCCGGTCTATGCCATCAATCCAAAAGCCGTCAACCGATATAAAGACCGCCATGTTCTCTCAAAGGCCAAAAGCGACGCCCTCGATGCTCTCTCGATGGCGCATCTGCTGCGAACCGATCGGCAACGCTTCAAGCCGATCTTACCGATGCCGGAAGACTACCGCCTGCTGGATCGGCTCTGCTTAGACCTTCGCAAAATCGTTGAAGAGAGATGCCGCCTGATGAATCAGATCACCTCTTCTCTGAAGGAGTACTATCCGCAGGCGGTCGGCCTTTTTTCCGAGACCGATAGCCAGATCTGCACAGCGTTTCTTCAAGCGTTTCCCGACCCCGATGCCTTGCTGTCCTGCAAAAAGGCCCGCTTCGTCTCTTTCTTCAAAAAGCAGCGCTATTCCCACCCCGAGTTGATCGACACCCTCTGGCAGAAGGTCCAAGCCCCTTCTCTGAAGGCCGATCCGGTGGTGGCCCGCGCAGGGCGTCTGCGGCTGCTGGCCCTGGTCGATCAACTGATCATTGTCCGAAATCATCTGCGCGGTTACGAAAAAGAGGTCAAAGCGATTCTGGACACCCTGCCGGAATCCAAAAACTTTCCCACCCTTCCCGGAATTGATAAACGGCTGGTCCCGGAGCTGACGGCGGCATTGGGTCCGAATCAACCCGACACCCCAAAACGCTTTGAGGGCGCCCACGAGTTATCGACCCTGGCCGGATGCGCCCCCATTACCCAGGCCAGCGGAAAATGGAAAAAGGTCCGTATCCGGCAGGCCTGCGTCAAACCCCTGCGTCGGACCTTCTACAACTGGGCGCAGGCCAGTATGATCAAATGCAAATGGGCCAAGGCCTATTATGATTATCGAAAGAATCAAAAGCACCCCCATGCAACGATCCTGCGTGGCTTGGGTCAAAAATGGGCCAAGATCCTCTTTGCGCTCTGGTCTTCCGGCCAAGCCTATGATGAGGCCCGTCATGTTCAGCAACTCAAGAAACACAATGTCGCCTGGGCGGTATCGTTATAATTCCAGGCACGGATGATCTCACTCATAAGCGCGTTCATCTAAATATAAAAACAGCTTGACATAGAATGTCTGAGCGCGTCTGGCTGCGTTGCGGGGCCCCCAAGATCACGGTGTGGCAGTGCAGGCTGGTCATGTAAACGCTGCTACACTCCCAGATCTTGTGCTCCCCCGCGCCTTGCCAGGCACACCCAGGAACGCCCTCGCTTCGCGCTGGGATTTCCTCACAAGCTCTCTCCAGACCTGCGGGGAATGAAATGGAAACCAAAAGGTCCGAATCGGCAAAACCGTCATGCCGTCGATTTTCCACTCCCCCTCCTCCAACACCATCCGATATTCGGCTGTCACCTTCTTATGGTTGAATCCGGTCACCTGGAGGAGGGCGGTGGCATGGATGCGGTCGGGATCGAAGACAATTTTCTCAAAAGTGACCCGAATCGACTTGATGATCTGAGGAGAGTCGGTGCGAACCCGCTCCTCAAATTGGGAGCGAGAAAGTTGCCGTTTGACCTCTTTGGAGGCAAAACCGTAGGCGGTCTCATAATCGTTCAGACCGAAAGCGTCGAGCTGCTGCCGGATGACCGACTCGATCTCTTGGGAAAAAGAATCTTCGGTTCGGGCCTGTGCGTGATCACCGCTGATTCTTCCGCCAACACCGGGAAAGAACAAAAACAACCAAAGAACGATGAACAAGACCACGCCAACCTCTTTTTTTCACCAGGCGTAAGCTTCGGGAGCCTCTCCGCCGGGACCGGGCCAAATGGCGTCGAGTGCTTTTAAAATTTCAGAATCGAGCGGTGTTTCCAAGGCCTGAAGGCTTCCGGTGAACTGCTCCATCGTCCGGGGACCGATGATCGGCGATGTGATGGCGGGGTTTGCGAGAATCCAGGCCAGGGCCACCGTCGCCGGAGAGTGGCCGATCCGTTTACAAAGATCTTCATACCGGGCCAGTTGGGGACGGTATTTTTCCACTTCGGCCTGGAAATCGGGGCTGCCACGGCGTCCCGTCGCCGCCTTTTCCAAGGCCCCACCGAGAAGACCGCCGGCAAGGGGACTGTACGGAATCAGTCCGACACCATAGGCGCGGCAGGCGGGAATCACCTCCAATTCGATCGCCCGGGTTTGAAGATTATAGATGCTCTGTTCGCTGACGAGCCCCATGAAGTGGCGTTGTGATGCGAGCTGATTCGCGGTGGCAATCTGCCAGGCGGGAAAGTTGCTGCTCCCGACGTAAAGCACTTTCCCTTCGCGCACCAAAAGATCGATCGCCTGCCAGATCTCCTCCCAAGGGGTCTCCGGATCGATGTGGTGCATCTGGTAGAGATCGATGTGGTCGGTCTGGAGCCGTCGCAGGCTCTCTTCACAGGCGCGGCGGATATGATATGCGGAGAGGCGGCGGTCGTTCTCCTGCTCCCCCATTCGCCCGTAGACCTTGGTCGCCAAGACAATCCGATCCCGGCGTCCGCCCCCTTGGGCCAGCCATCGGCCGACGATCTGCTCGGTCCATCCTTCTCCCCGCTTCCATCCGTAGACATCGGCGGTATCAAAAAAATTGATCCCGAGCTCCAGCGCTTCATCCATGATGGCCCGGCTGTCGGCCTCGCTGGTCTCCGGTCCAAAATTCATCGTGCCGAGACAGAGGCGACTGACCTTGAGTCCCGTCCGTCCAAGCTTGACGTATTCCATGGTTGATTCTCCGGTAAGGAGTTAAATCAGATCTTGTGGCAACTGGCCGGCGTCAATCTTTCCAAGAGCGGTGAGAGAAAAGTTTTTTGCGTCAAAAAGGGTGTCGGCCAGCCGGTGAACCTGCTTTCCGGAGACGCGATCGACCTCGCGGACAATCTCTTGGAGAGAAAAAGAGCGCCCGAAGTAAAGCTCGTCCTTCGCCAGCTTGCTCATCCGGCTGCTGGTGCTTTCCATACTGAGCATCAGGCTTCCCTTGATATGATTTTTCGCCTTCTCCAGCTCCGTTGCATCGACCCCCTTTTCCTTCATCTTCTTGAATTCCTTCGCGATCAGGCCGACCACCTTCGGGGCATGTACGGCGCTCGTCCCGGCATAGACGGTAAAGAGACCGCCGTCTTGATAAGAAGAGGGGAATGAATAGATCGAGTAGGCCAGCCCACGTTGCTCCCGAACCTCCTGGAAGAGGCGCGAGCTGACGCTCCCGCCAAGGATCGTATTCAAAACGTACAGGGCGTAGCGATCGGGATCAGCATGGGACAAGCCCTTCGTTCCGATGCAGAGGTGGACCTGTTCCAGCTTGCGTTTCTTGACCTGAAAGTGGGGGACGATCTGCGGCGGGATCCGCGGATGGAGGCGAATCTCCTCTGAGGTATAACTCCCAAAGGCTCGGTCCAGGATTTTCATCAACGGTTCCGCCTCGAAACGGCCAGCCACCGCGATGACGATCTCCTTGGGGTCGTACGTCCTTCGAAGAAAGCGGAGAATTTTCTTGCGGGTGATCCCGGAGATCGTCTCGGCCGTCCCCAGGATCGACCGGCTCAGCGGATTCCCCTTCCAAACATCCTCGGTATAGAGATCGTGGACCAGGTCTTCCGGATCGTCTTCGACCATCTTGATCTCTTCGATCACCACCTGTTTTTCTTTTTCGATCTCGCGGGAATCAAAAGTGGAGGAATGGAAATTGTCGGAGAGAATGTCGACCGCTTCGCCAAGATGGGCGTCGAGAACCTTGGCGTAAAAGGTCGTTGTCTCGCGAGAGGTGAAGGCGTTGAGTTCCCCCCCGACGGCATCAATTTCGCGGGCGATCTCCTTAGCAGTCCGCTTTTCAGTCCCCTTGAAAAACATATGCTCCAGGAAGTGCGACATACCGTGTTCGTGCGCTTCCTCATCACGGGAACCGATGTTGACCCACAGACCGATCGAAACCGATTTGACCGAGGCCAGCCTTTCGGTGACGATCCGTATGCCGTTATCCAGTACGACTTTCCGAACCATGCGTCTCGATGCCTCCTCGGCGGGGTTTTAGGGGATGGTGATTTAAGACTGTTTCGACTCCTTCTCCCCTCGGCCTGCTTGGACTTCCGTCGGGGGTGGGAGCGCCTCTTTTCGAGAAAGACGAATCTTTCCCTGCCGGTCGACCTCCAGAACCTTCACCGTAACCTCATCCCCCTCCTTGACCTCGTCAGAGACGTCCTTCACCCGATGATGGGCCAATTGGGAGATATGAACCAAGCCATCGACCCCTCGCCGAAGCTCGACAATGGCGCCAAAATCCATGATGCGGGTGACCTTCCCGACATAAATGCGGCCGACCTCGACCTCTTCGACGATCATGTTGATCATCTCAATCGCTTCCTTGGCCGCGTTCTCATCCATCGAGGCAATATGAATGGTCCCGTCATCTTCGATATCGATCTTGACGCCGGTCTTTTCGATAATCCCCCGAATGACCTTTCCGCCCGGCCCAATGACCTCACGAACCTTGTCGGATTTCACCTTCATCGTGACGATTCGCGGCGCGTAGGTCGAAAGCTCCGGCCGGGGCGCTGCAAGCGCCTCCATCATTTTTCCCAAGATGTGCAACCGTCCCTGCTTTGCCTGTTCCAATGCCTGCTTCATGATAGCGAGGGTCAACCCGCCGATCTTGATGTCGAGCTGAAAAGCGGTGACCCCCTGCGAGGTTCCGGTGACCTTGAAGTCCATATCGCCCAGGTGATCTTCCAAGCCAAGAATATCGGAGAGAATCTGAACCCGACTCCCCTCCAGGATCAGGCCCATTGCAATCCCGGCCACCGGACGGATGATCGGCACACCGGCATCCATCAGCGCCAAGGTGCCGCCACAGACGCTCGCCATGGAAGACGATCCGCTCGACTCCAGGATATCGGAAACGATCCGGATGGTGTAAGGGAAGGCCTCTTTGCTTGGGATCACCGGCTTCAACGCCCGCTCCGCCAAGGCGCCGTGGCCGATCTCTCGACGGCCGGGGCTTCTCATCGGGCGGGCCTCTCCGACGGAAAAAGGAGGAAAGTTGTAATGGAGCATGAAGGTCTTCTTCGACTCTCCTTCCAGGGAGTCAATCCGCTGCTCGTCCTCGGAGGTTCCCAGGGTCGCCACCGCCAGGCTCTGTGTTTCTCCGCGGGTAAAAAGCGCCGACCCGTGTGTGCGGGGGAGAATTCCAACCTCGCAAGTGATCGGACGGATGTCGGACGGCCCGCGACCGTCGGCCCGGACCCCCTTGCTCAAAATCATCTCCCGGACCGCTTCCCGCTCCAGCTCGTGGAAGAGCGCTTTGATCTCCCGGGTGCGATCCACCTCTCCGGTATTGAGCGCCGCGATTTTCTCGCTAAGGAGATGGTCGAGTCGCTCCTGTCGTTCGGTCTTGTTTGGGATCAGAACCGCTTCCTGAATCGGCTTCGCGAGGAGTTCTCTCCATGACTCCTCAAAAACGGCATCCCGATCAACCACAACGGGGGAACGTTTTTGTTTCCCCACCTTCGCCTGAAGCTCCTTCTGCAATCCGATCACCGTCTGCAATGCCTGGTGTCCGAAAGCAACCGCCTCCAGAACCACCTCTTCGGGAAGTTCCTTGATCTCGCTCTCGATCATCATCACGGCATCGGCGGTGCCGGCCAGGACGATGTTCATGTCGCTCTTCTCCAGCTCCTCCAGACTCGGCATGGCGACGAGCTTTCCGTCGATCCGGCCGACGCGGATCGCGCCGATCGGTCCGTTGAAAGGAATATCCGAAATGCTGACCGCCGCGGAGGCGCCGGCCATTCCAAGAATCTCCGTCGAGGCGGAGAGATCGCTCGAAAGGACCGAGGTGATGATCTGCGTCTCATAAAACCAGTTGTCCGGGAAGAGCGGCCGCATCGGCCGGTCGATCAACCGGCTGGTCAAAACTTCCTTTTCACTCGGCCTTCCTTCTCTTTTAAAAAATCCGCCCGGAATCCTTCCGGCGGCATAGGCCCGCTCCTGATAATCAACCGTGAGCGGAAGAAAATCGACATTTTTTGCCTCCTTGGAAGCAACCGCCGTCGCCAGAACCATGCTCTCGCCGTACTGGACAAGAACCGCTCCATCGGCCTGCCGGGCCATCCGCCCCGTCTCCAAGATTAACTTTTTCCCTGCAATCTCTGCTTCTACGCGATGAACCATAATGAATGTCTCCTCCATGAAGCGGCAGGCCACAGAACTACAATGGAAAACCAACCAATAAGACAAGGATTGGCTTTTCATTGTATTTCTGTGCCGGCCGCGATGATCATTCGCGGATTGAGTAAATCCGATCTTACTTTCTCAATCCCAACTTGCTCACGATCGCCTGATAACGGGCAAAATCGTTCTTTTTAAGATAATCGAGCAGTTTCCGCCGCCTGCTAACCATATTGATCAACCCGCGTCGGGAGTGATGGTCCTTTTTGTGAACCTGAAAATGCTCCGTTAAATAAACAATCCGACTCGTCAACAGGGCGATCTGAACCTCCGGGGAACCGGTGTCGGTTCCATGAATCGCGTTCTCTTTGATGACCGTCTGCTTTTGCTCTTTTAACTGTGGCACGTTCATTCTCCTTCTATTCTTTATGGTTTCATATTGATAACGGCGTTGGAACCCGTTTCACCTTCGAATCAATCTCGGAATCGATCTCGGTCAAAACTGTTTCGATCTTAAAGAAAACCTCTTTCGAGTTTTTGATTTCATCCCGATTGAGGATCGCGGAAGCGACCGCTACAACGACCTCTTCAGAATCGACGAGGCGAAGGAAGGCACCCTTCTTAAAAAAATCCCACTCTAACACCCCTTCTCTCCCGAACGGGGCGCCGTGTTTCACCCGTTTCCGATACAGATCGTGAATCCGGACCGCGGGAAGGTCGGTGAATATGTCACTGAGAGAGTGGGCCTCCCTCTCCCACGCCCCCTCGGAACAAAGCTCTAAAAAGCGGGAAAGCGCGATCGCGTCGGAAACATGAAACCGTCCGGAGCGCCGTCGCCGCAGCCGAAGAAGATGTCCGCCGACCCCCAGCTTCGCCCCAATGTCGGCACAGAGGGTTCGAACATAGGTCCCCTTCGAGCAGACGACGCTAAAATAAACGTCCTTCCCCTCTATTCGATTGAACCGGATCTCCCGAATCGTCACCGAGCGGGGCATCCGCTCGACCGTTTTCCCGGCGCGGGCCGACCGATAAAGCGGAACCCCTTTCACCTTCACGGCAGAATACATCGGTGGAATCTGATCGTACGTACCGACAAACGATTCGAGGGTCTCTCGAATCCTTCCGTCAAGACCGGCAGGAACCTCGCAGGCGCGAACAACCTTTCCCGTGGCATCCTCCGTATCGGTCTCTTCCCCCAAGCGGAGCACAACCTCATACTCTTTTTCAGTATTCATTAAAAAGGGAACCGCCTTGGTTCCCTTTCCAAAGCAAATCAGAAGAACCCCCGTCGCTTCCGGATCAAGTGTCCCGGCGTGACCCACCTTCTTCAACCGCAAGAGGCCGCGAATCTTGGCCACCACGTCGTGTGACGTCCAACCGGGCGGCTTGTCGATATTTACGACACCGTCTTGCATGACTCGACCCCTTCCAGGGTTGGAACGGCACTCGGCTGTTTCGATCCCTCTCGAATGACTTCCTGAACGGAGCTCAGAATCACCTCCTTCACCCTCTCCCACGAGCCTGAAAAGCTGCAACCGGCCGCATACGAATGTCCTCCTCCCCCCCATTTTTGAGCCAGGAAGGCCGCATTGATTCTCCCTTGAGATCGGAAACTGATCTTGTACCGCTCGTGACCGACTTCTCGAAAGAAGACGGCGACTTCCACATTCTTGATTGACCGAGGGTACGTTACAAAATCTTCGGTGTCTTCCAGGGTCGTCCCAGTCTTTTGAAGCTGGGCCTGCGTGACACAAATCCAGGCGATCCGCTCGTCGGGAAGGATCTCCATCGCCATCAGCACCTCTCCGAGCAGGGAAACCCTCTCGACCGTGCTGGTCTCAAAAACAGCCTGAGCGATCCCCGCGGGATCGGCCCCTTTTTCGATGAGATCGGCCGCCACCCGGAGCGATTTAGCGGTGGTATTCACATATCGGAACGATCCGGTCTCGGTCACAAGGGCGGCATAGAGACAGGTCGCGATGGCCGGGGTGATCGGCAATTCCATTTCCCGCAAAAGATCGTAAATCATTTCCCCGGTAGCAGTGGCTGTCGGAACCAGCCAATTGACGTGGCCGAATGCCGGATTGGTAATATGGTGGTCGATATTGACGATCAGGGGGATCGGAAGGGGGAGAGGATAACCGATTCGATCAAAACTTCCACAATCGACCACCACCAGCACCTCCGCCGGCTGCAGAATCTTCTCTCGCCGGAAGAAAAGGTCTTGGTGAGGAAGAAAAAGGAGTTGCTGAGGGAAAGGATCTTTGTTGACAACTTCCGCCTGTTTCCCCATCGCTCGAAGGGCCAAGGCCAAAGCCAAGGCAGAGCCGAGGGCGTCCCCTTCCGGATTGACGTGACCGGCAATCAGAAAGGATTGCTTCTGCCGCAAAACGGAGACGACTTCTGAAAGCCCCATGTTATTGCCTCAATCTCATCCAAAATATCGCGCAGGGTATCGTGGAAACGCAATCTCCCGCATCCCTACTTTTCTTTCTCGATATGATCGAGAAGATCCATGAGATGGGAGATCTTTTCACCCGACTCGTCCGGCAAAAAAATCAACTCGGGAACGCGGCGAAGCTCGAGGCGCTTCGCCAACTCCAACCGGATAAAGGCGGTCGCCTTTCGCAAGCCGGCGAACGTTTGCTTCAAATGGAGCCCTTCCTGGATCGCGACAAAGATTTTTGCATGTTGTAGATCGTCGGAAACCTCGACACCGGTAACCGTCACGAACCCGATTCGTGGATCCCTTACCTTCTGCGTCAGAATGTCGGCCACTTCGGCCTTAATTCGATCGCCGATTCGATCCGTCCTCTTGTACTGCTGCATCCCAAAAACCTTCCCGCATCGGAAGCCCCCCGTCACCGCGCCCCTATAGCAGCTCTAATCGATGCCGGATCATTTGGACCTCGGGACAACTGGAGATAAACCCGACGACTTTATCCATCACTTCGTTCACAAAACGTTTATCATTGGCGATCGTTGTCACCCCCAAGACCGCCTTTTGCCAAAGATCTTGTTCATCCACTTCTGCGATCGCCACGTTGAATCGATTTTTAATCTTTGTCTTCATGCTTTGGAGTACCTGCCGCTTCCCTTTTAGGGATCTGTTTTCAGGCAGATAGAGTTCGATCACACAGAGGCCAACGACCATACGGCTCTCAAAGAGACCCTCCGACCGATCCAAACAACCCGATTTCGTGATGAGAGTAAACGAAAGGATGGAGGGGGGCAAGAGGGCGCAGAAGGAGATCTTTCGAAAAGGCTCTAAAGTTTGGCCGCCACCTTCTCCTGGGTATAAACCTCGACGACATCACCGACCTTCAAGTCGTTAAAGTTTTCAATACCGACGCCGCATTCATAACCGGCCTGAACCTCTTTCACGTCGTCCTTAAAGCGACGGAGCGAACCGATCTTCCCGTCATAAACAACCACCCCGTCGCGAATGACGCGGGCACTCGCGCTGCGCAAGACGGTCCCGCTCAACACGTAACTGCCAGCGATCGTCCCTTGTTTCGGGACCTGGAAGATCTGTCGAATTTCGATTCGGCCGAGCGTCTTTTCCTTGAAGGTCGGTTCGAGAAGCCCTTCCATCGCAGCCTTGACGTCGGCAATGGCGTCATAAATAATCGTGTACAGACGAAGATCGACTTTTTCCCGCTCAGCCAAATCCTGCGCCTTCGGCTCGGGCCGGACACTGAACCCGATAATAATCGCATTCGACGCCGAGGCCAAGAGCACGTCCGACTCGGTAATACTCCCGACCCCGCGGTGGATCACACGGAGCTTGACCGCGGCCGTGCCCAATTTTTCAAGGGCCTCCTTGATCGCCTCAGCCGATCCCTGAACGTCGGCCTTGACGATGATACTCAACTCCTTGACCGTCCCTTCCCGGATCTCGTGGTAAAGATCGTCTAACGTCACCCGGGGGGTCTGCAATGCAAGCTCCGAAAGACGCTGTCGTTGCGCCCGTCCATGCGCCACCTCTTTGGCAATCCGCTCATCGGAGACCACCAAGAAAGTGTCCCCGGCCTGAGGAACGCCATCAAGACCGATCACCTCGACCGGGGTGGAGGGCGTGGCGGCATCGACCTTCTTCCCCTCATCATTGATCAAGGCGCGGACCTTTCCAGAATAGACTCCGGTCACAAAGAAATCCCCTCCCTTTAACGTTCCCTGCTGAACCAACACCGTGGCCACGGGACCTCGTCCGCGATCAAGCTTGGCTTCGACAATGGTCCCAACCATCGGGCGATTCGGATTGGCCTTCAATTCCAGTACTTCTGCCTGCAGGAGAATCATTTCCAGGAGATGATCGAGCCCCACCTTCTTCTTCGCCGAAACCTCCGCGAAAATCGTCTTGCCGCCCCACTCTTCCGGAATCAGTTCGTATTCCGCCAGCGCGGTCTTCACCCGGTCTGGGTTGGCATCCGGCTTGTCAATTTTGTTGATCGCAACGATAATCGGGACATTCGCCGCTTTGGCATGGTTGATCGCTTCAATCGTTTGGGGCATCACCCCGTCATCGGCCGCAACCACCAGAATAACAATATCGGTCACCTTGGCCCCACGGGCCCGCATGGCGGTAAACGCCTCGTGGCCAGGCGTATCAAGGAAGGTGACTTTCTTTTCACCGACGGTCACCGTGTAAGCACCGATATGTTGCGTGATGCCGCCCGCCTCCCCCTCCGTCACCTTCGTCTGACGGATCGCATCGAGCAAAGAGGTCTTGCCATGATCAACATGCCCCATGATCGTGATCACGGGAGGACGTGGCACCAGCGCCGCCAAATCTTCGGCCACCGGCTGATTGATCATCTCTTCTTCGGTTTTCTCCGAAACCAGCTCGGTTTTAACACCGAACGCTTCGGCGATCAACGCCGCCTCATCAAGGGAGACCGGCTGATTAATCGTCGCCATCCGCCCCATCGCCATGAACTTCGCAATGATGGCCGGAACCTTTTGGCCAATCAACTCCGAAAACTCTTTTACGGTCATTCCCTCATGCAGTTTAACCACTTTCCTCCGCGGTTTCGTCACCTCGGCCAGGGTTGCGCCACCCCCTTTCCGGAACGCCCTTCTCTCTTCCCTGCGATGGATCGGCTTGAAGTCTTGCCATTTTCTCGCCTCGACAGGAGCGGGAGCGACCTCCGGAACGGTTTCAGCTTCCACCACATCAGCCACATCGACCTCTTCGGTGGCCGCTTCCCACACTTCTCGCTTGGGTCGTTTTGTCTTTTCCTTCAACTTGGCGGCGATCTCTTTTCTCAGCTCGCCCCGACCATCCCCCTTCCCCTTTTTCTTTTCTTTTTCGACCTTCTTCTCAACGATTTCAGGTCCTTTTTTCCCAACTGGGGGGGGAACAGCTTTAACTGCATCTATCGGAGCCAGCGGTGGCACCAGTCCTGTCACTTCCAGAGGAACAACCGGAGCAACCGGCTCCACCAGGTCGGAGGGAATTGAGAGGGTCACCTCCCCCTCGGTCGGCTCCTTTAAAATTTCGATAGAAGGGGTCTCCGGGGCCAAAGGCTCCTCTTTTACAGTCGCCTGAAGAAGCGGCGCCTCTTCCAAGGTCGGCTTTCTTTTGATCAAGACGCGGGATTTTTTTTCAGCGGGAGGAGGGGGGGGGAGTGTTTTCACCGGTTTCGCCGCCTTTGTAGATATCTTGGTCGTCGACGCCTTCTCCATCCCTTTCAGAACGGCTTGAATATCGCTCTCTTCCAAGGCGCTCATATGATTGCTCGCTTTGATGCCCATCTTCTTCAAGAGAGCCATCATCTCTTTGGTCGGAATCCCAATTTTCTTCGCCAGCTCAAAAACTCTCATCTCAAATGCTTACCTTCTTCGTCGTTACGATCGGAGAATCAAACCGTCTCCCTTTTTTTCTCCATCCGGAGCAGATCACGCGCTTCCTCAATGATCTTCGCCGCCGTCTTTTTTCCGATTAAAGGAATATCGGCAAGCGCTTCCTCACTCGACTCAGCCAATTTTTGAACCGTGTCGACCCCACGCTCTTTCAGGGCATCAATCATGTTCTCTCCCAACCCAGGAACATCGGAGAGGGTGTATTCTCTCTCTTCGGCGGCCTGCCGCTGTTCCTCGATCATTTGGGCATCATGTTGTATTTTCTGCTCATGGGAAATCGCCGCTGCAATCTCTTGCTCACGCTCCTTGGCGCGCTGCTTCTCATATTCCCCTTGGTTGATGATATCGATCTTCCACCCGGTCAGCTTGGCCGCGAGACGAACGTTCTGCCCCTTCTTCCCGATGGCCAGCGAAAGTTGTTGATCCGAAACGACAACCAGGGCCGACCTCTCGGCTTCGTTGATCCCAACTTTTTCAATTACCGCCGGACTCAGAGCCTCACCGATATAAGTCCGGGGGTCCTCACTCCAGGTAATAATATCGATCTTTTCCCCTTTTAGCTCGCGGACAACGGCCTGCACACGCGATCCTCGGACGCCGACACAGGCGCCGACCGGATCGACGGCGGAATCTTTCGAATGGACGGCGATCTTGGTTCGATCTCCCGGCTCTCGAACGACCCCCTTGATCATAACCACTCCTTCCGCAATTTCGGGAACCTCCATCTCAAAGAGTTTCGCAACGAAATTCGGATGGCTCCGGGACAGCACAATCTGAGGCCCTTTTGCCGAAGGCTTCACTTCCAATAGACAGGCCCGAATCCGATCACCGCGGCGATAGACCTCGCGGGGCGCCTGCTCTTGATAAGGAAGAATCGCTTCGGTCTTTCCAAGCTCCACGATGTAGTTTCGGCGTTCCTGCCCCAGTATCATCCCGCTGATGATTTCGCCCTGTCGCCCCGAATATTCACGGTGAACCGACTCCCACTCCGCCTCTCGTACCCGCTGGAAGATCACCTGTTTGGCGGTCTGAGCCGCAATCCGACCAAAATCCTCCATTTCAAGGAGAAAGCCGATCTCGTCACCCAGCTCCGCCAATTCGTCGACCTTCTTCGCTTCCTCCAAGGATATTTCGGCGCGGGAGTTGGTCACGGCCTCGACGATCTTTTTAAGAGAAATCACTTCGATTTCTCCCGTTTGTGGATCAAGCCGGACCTGGATATTTTCGTTGGCGCCGTACCGCTTCTTCGCCGCCGTCAGGAGCGCGGATTCGACCGCCTTGATAATTTTTTGGCTTTCAATGCCCTTCTCTCTCCCAATCTGATCGATGACAGAGAGGAGTTCCCGATTCATGTCGATTCAACCTCCTCTACCCGGAGCAGCTGCCGGAGCGACCGCTCCATCCAGCACTGGCCTTCCACCGGTACATCAAAACTCAACCTCCAAACGAGCCTGGGTGATTTCCACAAAAGGAATCCGGTACTCCTTCCCCTTCTCCCCCTGGAGGATCACTTCGTCTCCTTGAAAATCTGCCATTCGCCCGACGAAGACCTTCTGCCCCTCTCTGGGAATCGCCGTCTTGAGGCGAACCATTTTCCCCAAGGACCGCTGGAAATCCTCTTTTTTTTTCAGAGGGCGGTCGAGACCGGGCGAGGAGACTTCCAACGTATAACGATGGGGGATCAGGTCCTCGATCTCCAGCACCGGCCCCAGAGATCGACTGACCCTCTCGCAATCATCGAGGGTCACCCCTTCCTTTTTATCCAGCTTATCGATAAAAACGCGAAGGAGGCCACTCCGCCCTGAGCCGGCATATTCCACCTCTACCAGCTCCACCCCAAAAGACCTGAGCATCGGCTCAACAACTTCTTTTATCCGCTCGACCAGGGCCGCTCGATCCATTTTTAAAACAAAAAAGTGGGCGAAAAACCCCGCCCACTTTAGAAAAGTAGACTCATCCCGTGGGTTTTTATAGCACAAAAAAACGGAATATGCAAGGTGAAGCCTCCCATTCATCCTTCCTGACCCACGGATGGCGATCTCACATCGACGCGATCTCTTCCTGAAAAGCGCGATAGAGAGACCGGGTTCTCTCGCCAGGACGTCCCGTCCCGATCGGCCGGCCATCCAATTTCACGACCGGCAAGATCTCGACCGTTGTTCCGGTCAAGAAAAGCTCGTTGGCCAAATAGAGTGTCCCCGGTTTCAGATCTCTCTCGATCATTTCGAAGCCATTCTTTCTTCCAATCTCAAGGGTTGCCTCTCGCGTGATGCCGGAGAGAATATACGGTCCGGCGGGAGGAGTCACGATTTTTTTCCCGATAACGGCGAAGAGGTTGCTTCCGGCCCCTTCGGTCACTCTTCCGTTTCGGATAAAAATCGCTTCAAACGCCCCGGAACGGAGGGCTTCTTCGCGGGCCATCACGTTGGGAAGAAGATTCAGCGATTTCACATGGCACCGCTCCCACCGGATATCCGGGGTGGAGATCACCGAAACCCCTTCCTTTCGAAGCTTTGAAGAAAGGGGCTCGAACTTGCGAAATGTCATGACGACGGTCGGGCGCACATTCTTAGGAAAGGAATGGAGCCGGGGAGCCGCCCCCCGCGTCACCTGGATATAGATTTTCACGTTTGGATAACCGCTCTTCCGGCAACCGAGATCGATGATTTTTTTCAACCGCTCAGAAGAATAGGAAAGATCGATCTCGACCTCCTTGGCGCTGGTCTTCAAACGTGAGAGGTGTTCGTTCAGATGGAAGATCTTTCCATCATACGTCCGGATCAATTCATAGACCCCGTCTCCGAACTGGAAGCCCCGATCTTCCACCGAAACCATCGCCTGCTCGATTCGGCTCCACTTCCCATTCACAAATGCAACACTCGGCATGAAACCCCCTTTGGCCTTTCTCTACAACCCCTTCTTACCCTTCTTGCACATTAGCAGATGATAGAAGGCGTGTAACGACTGGTTTTCCTCTTCGATGTTGAGGATGTCAAAGTCCCGTAAAAAAATCGACTTGAGCTCTCCTTTGGTGAAGAATCGGTCATAGTGTCCGTTGTGAACCAGCCAATTTCGCTTCCTCTTTTCTTCGGGATGATGTTTGAAACGGGTCGAAAAACAGGAAAGGAGAAAATAGCCGCCCGGCTTGAGGAGGGGGACGACATTTTTCAGGTAAACCGCCGTATCCCGCCTACAGATATGATGAAGGCAGCCGTAATCGAGAATAACGTCGAAGGCCTGTGGACCGAAGGGAAGATGAAAAACATCGCCGACGAGAAATCGGAGATTTCGTCGCACCCGGCCGTTCCCCGCGATTTGGGCGGCGCGTTCAACGGCAAGGGGCTGATTATCAAGACCGACGGCCCGGTACCCTTCCCGCGCGAAGAGGGCGGCATGCCTCCCTTCTCCGCAACCAATGTCCAGAATACGACCGGACCGATTTTCTTTCTTGAAATGCGTTAGAAAACGGACGACCGGAGGGGAGGGCCCTTCCACCGGCCAACCATGTTCGCCGGTCCGATAAGCCTTTTCGAAATACTTTTTTTGCGACGCATAGATCGCCATGGCCTGTTTTCCGGTCATTCGAGGCTATTTTGCGAGCGTTTTTCAAACGTATCATAATTTGACAGGGTCAATCAAGCAAAACGGCGCCAAGAATCAGGAACGATCGAACCCGGCCGGTCTCTCGCAGACCAACTGTGCAATCCACTTGTCCCCCTTGAATCCCTCAAAATAGAAATCGATTCGAAAGTCGAGAAAGGAGCGGAGGAGTTCGTTATGGCCCCAGCAAAATTCTTTCCGGCCCGGCTTGCCGAACCGTTCGTGTTGGTCGATGAGAAAAGTCTCGTAGACCAGATGCCCCCCCGGCCGCACCGCCTCCTTCAAATGAGGAAGGAGCTTCCGGTCGAGATAATAAAAACAGGTAACCAGATCATAAACCCCGCTCGGAATCGGGACCGGCCCTTCGAGGTCGACCTTTTCGACCGTCAATGACAGCTTGGCCGGATCGCCCAGATTGCGCCGTTTCGCCTCCGCATTGCAAAAAGCAACCGCTTCCGGATTGCCGTCGAGCCCCGTCACCTCGAACCCCTTCGAGGCCAAAAAGAGGGCGTTCCGGCCGAAGCCGCAGGCAACATCGAGTGCCTTCCCTTTTCGAAAAATAGAAAGCTGTTCAATCAAAAGGGGAGAGGGAAGTTGTGAACGATGGTCTTCCATGGGTCAAAAGGTCACTTGAGAAAATGGGGTGGGGCTAAGATCAATACCAGCGAACGAAAAGAGCGTTGAGGGGGAGGCTCCATCCGGCTTTGCCGGCCTGTGCGTGCTCTCCGCTGGAGGGGGCGACGCAAGTCCCCGCTTTCCGGCGGAGCCGGATCAGTGCTGACGGGAGGCTCTGACCGTCGCTTCCGTCTCGATCACCTTCCCATCCCGGAGGACTTTGATCTTGACGCGGTCTCCGGGCGACTTCCGGCCAACCGCGTAGGTCAAATCGAACGGCTCTTTCATTTCCTCTCCTTCAAACGAGAGAACGATATCCCCCTCTTTTAAACCGGCCTCCGCCGCGGGGGAATTCGGGGCGACCTCGGTTAAGCGGATCCCCGCCTGAAACGGTTCGATCATCACTCCCAGCCGGACCTTCTTGATTTCCGCCGCACGGTAGCCGACTCCCCAAACGAAATCGGCGAGGGGAAGGGGAAGGTCGGGAAGCTTAATCTCCGTAAAGAACCGCTTTTCTGGGGGCATTTGCTGCGTGTTGGGAAGGACAATCCGGTACGGCTCCGGGAGCCGCCGAAAGACCCGGCGCGGGATGCCGAACCCATAACCGACATGAAATCCTCCGGCGAAGACGACCATTTTTTGGTCGTTACCTTCGGGGGAAGAAAGCGCACGGGCGATGCTTTCAGCCATCGTCTCATCCCAGAGAAGCATCGTGTCGTAAAAAGGACGAAACCCCTCTCCCTCCGACTGGTTCGCCGGCCGGCTCGGGCCGTGCCCTTTGAAAATCGCCTCCAATGCCTGACGGTGGTAGGGATCGCTCCGGTCGATCTCGGGAAGCGCGCCCTGATCCTCCGGGGAAAGGCCGTCGATCCCCTTCATTCCAACCTTCGCTTCCCACTCGTGGGAAGCGTTCAACGCCACCAACGGAATTTTCTTTTCCCGGATGAAATCAAGGATCGCTTGATAATAGCCGACATCGATCCCCCAGTTTTCGAGCCAGAGTTTCTGAAATGCCTTGTCATCGAGCGCCCCTTCGAGCCATTGGTTGAGATCTTGCTGCGCGGGGCGCCGGAACATCTCCATCCCGACCGATACCTTCCCCGGAAATCGCTCGTGGAGGGCCTTCAAAATTTCCAGTTGAACCCGATGGTCTTCCAGGTTGTCATGGGCTTCTCCGACGTAGATCACCCGCACCGGGGCCAAAGATGCGATCAACTGCTCTTTTGAAACCAACACCCCGGTCGGAACATGGATGATCTGACCTTCCGGAATTTGGTCGACATCGACATAAGGAGATTCCGGAGCAAGATCGCCTTTCGAGGGAGAAGCGCCGGTATTCATGGTCGCCTTGGCCCCCTGGAACTCCTTGCCTTGTTTATGGGAATGGGTTCCACCCGCACAACCAAAGAGCAGGAGAGAAACCAAGAGAAACAAGGCCGTATGGAAGGATCGGGGAAGAAACATGGGGCCATTCTACAGAGAAGGGGAGGGAAGTGTCAAACGGCGAAAAGAACCGGGCGTTGATCGGCATGTCAAGTCACGTCCCCCGCAGCGCCTCGACAATCTTCTGGCGGGAAGCGCGGAACGCGGGAAGAAATCCTCCCAAAAATCCCATCGCCAAAGCGAAGAACATCGATTGAAACATGATCGCCGGCGAGAGCGCGAACCGAAAGGCCAGTTCGGAAAAACTGGAGAAATTGATGGTGGAGAAGGTGACCGCCTGTAGAAACGCAGCAAGGAAGAGCCCCGCCCCACCCCCGATCAGAGCCAAGAGAAGCGACTCGATCAAAAACGCCAGGAGGATGCTTCCCCTTTGAAATCCGATGGCGCGGAGTGTCCCAATCTCCAGTATTCGGTGGGCGACCGAGGCATACATCGTGATCATCGCCCCCAAAACCGCCCCGATGCTGAAGATCAGGGTCACGAAGATCCCCAACACCCGGATGAAAGTGGCGGTCATCCCCGACTGATCGGCGTAGTAAGCTCTCTCCCGTTTCACCTCGACGACAAAACGGGGATCGGACTCCAGCCTTGCTTTGAGCGATGACAAACCGTTCCGATCGGCAAGCCGGACGGTCACCGATGAGAAAACCGAGCGGTGAAAGGCTTGGAGCATTTGTTCCGAATCGAGCCAGATCTCCGATTCAAAAGCCGATCCCTCCGCCTCGAAGAGACCGACCACCGTCCACTCCCGCAATGCAAAATAAAGGCGGTCCCCCAGGCCGATCCCCTGGAAACGGCGGGCGATCGACGCCCCGACGATCACCTCCGACATCCCGGGACGGAAAGGGCGTCCCTCCGTCAACCTAAGCTGGGAACGGATCGCCAATGAATCGGGAGAGACCCCCCGAAGAAGAATCAAGGAGGCCCGCTCCCCACCTCGTTTGGGCAGATGAATCATCGCCACCCCTTCGGAGGTGGCAACCGGCTTTCCCTCGGCATCCCGCGCCACCTCCGGCTGGCTCTTCACAATGTTGACCGTCTCCCGGTCGAGGAGGCTCATCAGCTCCGTGGAGGCCCCCCGACGGACAACGATGGCATTTTCTTCCGAGCCGGTCGTCATCAAGGCTTTTTCCAAGCCGTAGGCAAGCATTAAAACGGCGGCGAAGACAAAGATCACAAGCGCAATCCCCCCGGCCGTCAGGAGGGTGGTGACTCGCCGCACCCAAAGGTTTCTCAGGCTGTAGTGGAGTGGAATGATCACCCGACCCTCCTCAACCCCTCGACGATCTTGATCTGAACCGCCCGCCACGCCGGGAAGAGGGCGGCCCCCACGCCGACAACCAGGGTAATCAGGATGCAGGCGGCCACCGTCGCGGCAGGAACCTCGAAGACCGGGAAGAGGGCCCCGGCAAGGTCTGCAAAGAGCTTCGCGAAAACGCGGGCCACCGGATAGGCCAGGAAAATCCCCAGCGCTCCCCCCGCAGCGGCAATCAACAGCGATTCCCCCACAATCATAAAAATAAGATGTCGCCCTCCGAAACCCAAGGTCTTCAACACCGCGTATTCGGAGAGGCGCTCGCGGGCCGCCATCGCCATCGTATTCGAAAGAACGGCGAGGATGACCCCGATGATCACCATCGAGACAACTTCGAGCGCCGACAGGATCGCGTCACTCATCGAGACAAACTCCATCTGAAAGGCCCGCTCCGTCTCAGTAAGAGTCTCCGCGAGCGAGTTCTTAAACCGCCGGTCGATCGCCTCGCCAATTTCCCCCGCCCGGTTCGGATCGTCGATCCGAATGGTATACCAGCCGACATATCCGGCGCGAAACGGCTCCACCTGGCGAAGCCGCTCGTCAAGGTAACGCCAATGGAAGAGAAACCAGGTCTCATCGGTCGACCGCTGCGCCCCGGTATAAATCCCCCGGATCACAAAATCCCACTCCCCCGGATAGATTGTCCCACGCATCCGGATCGTGTCGCCAACCTTCCACCCCTGCTGACCGGCCAACTTTCTCCCGACGATGACGGCGTTTCTCTCCCGGAGGAAGGCCTCTTTCGTTTCCGGCACCACGATCATCTCCGGATAAAGATCGAACCAGCTTGCCGGGTCGACGGCGAACTGGGGGAATTGCGAGTGGCGTTCGTCGATATAGATCCCGCCGAACCAGTTCGCATACGAAACCCCGGTCACCCCCGGGATGGCCCGGATCGACTCTTTATATGCAACCGGAAGGGGGAAGACAATCGAGGTTGCATGACGGGTAATGAGACGGTTGGGGGCGGTCGCCTCCACCCCGGCATACCAGGCGGAAATCACCGTCCGGATCAGGCTGAAGGCCAGAATGGCGATGGCGATCCCGGTGATTGTCAGGACCGACCGGAGGGGATGGCGGAGGGGGTTCTTGAGGGTCAAGAAGAACCACTCCATCAGACGAACACCCCCTTGTCGAGGTTTCGGACCGTGTGTGCCCGTTCGGCGGCACGGGGGTCGTGCGTGACCATGACGATCGTCTTTCCGAACTCGCCGCTCAGTCGGTCAAGAAGGTTCATGATCTCCTGCGCGGAGACCCGGTCGAGATCCCCGGTCGGCTCATCGGCCACCAGGAGCACCGGATCGGTGGCGATGGCTCGCGCAATCGCCACCCGCTGCTCCTGCCCGCCGGAGAGCTGCCGCGGCGAATGGTGCATCCGGTCGGCCAGGCCAACCAGTTCCAGGGCAAAGCTAGCATGTTCTCGACGCTCTTTTTTGGAAAGAGGGCTTAACAGAAGAGGGAGTTCGACATTCTCCAGAGCGGTCAATACGGGGATCAGGTTATAAAACTGGAAAATAAAACCGACCGTCCTCGACCGCCAACGGGCCAGGTCCGATTCGCCGAGCCGATTTAACTCGGTTGCGGCAATTCGGACCGTTCCCTCCGACGGCCGGTCGATTCCAGCGATCAGATTGAGGAGGGTGGTTTTTCCCGACCCGGAAGGACCCATCAAGGCGAGAAACTCCCCTTGGGGGACCGTCATAGAGATCTTCCGAAGGACCGGAATCTCGAGACTGTTCCGGTAATACGACTTCGTGACATCGAACAGTTCGATCAGCGGGTCGGCCATGAATTCCCTGACTCCTCGGGAGATGAATCGATTCTCTCCCCTATTTGACCTGAACCCGGTCTCCCCCCTGGAGGTCCGCCGGGGAATGGATCACCACCCGGTCGCCAGAACTCAGCCCTTTTTTGATTTCGACCGCCCCCCCCAACGGATCACCGACCTCCACCGGGATCTCCTCGACCCGGCTCTTTCCGCGATCTTCCCGAATCCGAAAGGCGACTTTTCGATCCCCTCGCGAAACGACCGCGCTTGGAGCAACCGCAATGAGCGATTTTCCCGTTTGATCGGCCCGCGCCTCGGGAAAAAAGGCGACCCGTGCGCTCATTTCAGGAAGAACACGGGTATCCCGATTTAAAAACCGAATTTTGGTGAGAATCGTCGCCTTGGCCCGGTCGGCGGTCGGGACAATCGTCTGGACCACTCCCTCATATTTCGTTTCAGGATAGGCATCGAGCGTGATCTCCGCCTTCTGTCCAACTTTGACTTTTTCGATGTTCGATTCGGAGACATCGGCCTCAACCTCCAACGACGACATATCGGCGATCGTGACCACCGCCGACTTCGCCTGAACGGAAGAAGCGAATGGGGCGACCACTTCTCCCACCTCGGCATTTTTGGTCAAGATCGTCCCATCGAAGGGGGCACGGATGCGGGTATTCTCCACATCGACCTCGGCGGCCCGGACCGTTGCCTCGGCCGCTCGGATACCGGCATCGGCAGAGGCAAGCAACGCCTCGGCCCGGCGATAACGCGCTTCGGCCGCGTCGAAATCGGCCCTTGGAACCAGCTCTGTTTCAAGTAGACTCTTTTTCCGATCGTAGTTCAGAGCGGCGTCATTCAACGCTGCTTTCGCCTCCTCTCTTCCAGAGCGGGAGACGTTGAGGTTGGCCTTGGCGCGCGCCAAACCTGCCTCGACGTCGGCGCTCTCCAATAGACCAATCAGGTCCCCTTTTTTAACCAGATCCCCCTCCCGGGCCCGTAATTCGACCAGCCGACCTGTCCCTTTCGAGGCGACCGAGGCCCGCCGCTGCGCGACGACATATCCGCTGGCATTCAGAAAAGAAACCGACTGAGAGGGCTGAACCGTTGTCACAGTGGTAATCTCCACCAGTTTCGGCGCCCTGCCAAGACGGAAAATGCCGAGGGTGACAACCGCGATCCCGATGAGAAGAAGGGAGATCCAAATAACCTTCCGAGAGCGCCGGGGTGAAGCACCGGGAGCGGGCCTTTTCCAATCGATTTTAAGACGTGAAAGATCCGACTGATTCACTTCGTCATTCACTTCGATGGTTGTCTCCTTGCCACGATGTTCAAGGAAAGCCTAATTTAGGGGTTTCCATCCATCTTTATTGTAGTGATCTCATGCTGATTCTGCAAGCAAGGACTGGCCGAGACGCCTTTTTTAATTGACGAACATTCTCCGGGTTGTGTATTCTCAGTTCCTTATCTACTTTGATTCGACTTTTGAAGGCGCCTGCCGCGATTCTATATGCAACGCGCGTAACGCGTCGACCTAGGAGACAACAGAAAATGAAAAATCCGCTCGATACTTTGACTGGAACGGTGACGGCCGGTTTTGTTTTAACCGTGGTTCTCTACCTGATCGTCCGGGCATTGGTTTAATCCCCTGACGAATAAATCATCTTCCTCAACAACCCAATTACGCGCAACTAAATTCGATAAAAGAAAGGAGTCACCATGGCAGCAGTTGAACTCTTTTTCAGGTGGGGTCATTTTCTCGCCGGTATCATGTGGATCGGCCTTCTTTACTACTTCAATTTCGTCCAGATTCCATTTCTAAAAGTGGTTACCCCCGAGGGGAAGGCCGACGCCTTTAAACACCTGGTCCCACGCGCCCTACTCTTCTTCCGCTATGCCGCTCTCCTCACCTGGCTCTTCGGCGCCTTGATCTTGATGAGTCGTGGTATCTTTATGACCGCCTTCCTTTTGAAAGGGCCTTTCGCCGTGATTGGGATGGGGGCCTGGCTCGGCACCATCATGCTCTTCAACGTCTGGGTGATCATCTGGCCGAATCAGCAAAAAGTCTTAGGCCTCGTCCAGGCAACCCCAGAGGAAAAAGCAAAAGCGGCCCGGCGCGGCTTCCTCGCCTCGCGGACCAATACGATGCTCTCGATCCCGATGCTCTTTTTCATGGCCAGTTCCGGCCACGGTCAAGCCCTTTTTGGGGGATAACCAACCGCTCCTCACACTGTCAAAGTCATGAGGAAAAGAGGATGGGGCTCTTTGCATTCCAAGTGGTCGGTCATGCGATGGAAGGAAATGTCTTGAGCGCAGAGATGCTCTTCTCCATATTACTTCGGTGGGTCCACTTCGTCGCGGGAATCGTCTGGATCGGACTCCTTTACTACTTTAATCTCGTTCAGATCCCCTTTCTAAAAAAAACCGACCCCGCTATAAAAAGCGGGGTCGTCCTTCAACTGCTTCCACGCGCCCTCTGGTGGTTTCGATGGTCGGCTTTGGTGACGGTGCTCGCCGGGCTTGGCCTCATGATGGGGGGAAGAATCCGAAACGTCTATATCATGATCGGGGCGACGCTCGGCCTGATCATGTTCCTGAATGTCTGGTTGATCATCTGGCCGAACCAGAAGGTCGTCATCCGAATGACCGCCGACGCGACGGCGACCCAGACCCCTCCCCCCGCCGAAATGGCCAAATATGCGCGGCGCGCCTTCCTTGCCTCACGGACCAACTTCGTCCTTTCCTTCCCGATGCTTCTTTTCATGGGAATGTCGGCCCACTTCCCACTATTTTAGCCACCTATGTTAGGCACAAAACAGTGGGTCATTGGCCTTTGGGCCACTGGGAGCTCCGGGAGCTCCTAAAAAGCAATTGCCCCTCGTTTGTTAACGAGGGGCAATTGGAGGAGTTCCCTAGAACTCCCATACCTAACTCAGTTAACTAACCGATCTCTTGCGGTCATTCCCTGGACATTTACCACCGCTTCGAGCGAGCCTTAAAATCGGTTTGACCTTGACCCCATCGGGTCTCTTTCTTTCGATGCGCCTGAAACGGTTTCTTGAGTGCCGGTTTCGGCTTGCCAAGGACAGGCTCTTTCGCCTCGAATCCGGCCACCACCACCTGTGGAATACGGGAGCCGATCAGTTTTTCAATATCACGCAGGCTTCCCCGCTCCGTGGGCGCCATCAATGAAATCGCATCCCCCGTCTGCTTGGCCCGGGCGGTTCGTCCGATCCGGTGGACATAATCTTCCGGCGCCTCCGGCAACTCATAGTTCACCACATGGGTGATTCCCTTTACATCCAACCCCCGCGCGGCGATGTTGGTCGCCACAAGGACCTGAATCGTTCCCCGCCGAAATTGCTCCAGCGCTTGGGTCCGCGCCGCCTGACTTTTCCCGCTATGGAGAGCGGCCACCCGCTTCCCTTTTCCACTCAGATGCTCGGCGAGGTCGTTGGCGCGGTGCTTTGTGCGCGTAAATACCAGCATCTGGCTCATCTTTCCCTGATCCATCAGGTGCATCAGCAGTTCGCGCTTCCGCCCCGAATCAACCGGATAAACCACTTGCCGAATCCCCTCCGCCGGGGTTCCCTGCCGGGCGACCTCGATCCGGTGAGGATCGGTTAAAATCTCATCGGCAAGCTTCTTGACCTCTCCCGAAATCGTGGCCGAGAAGAAGAGGGTCTGACGCTCCTTCGGAAGCGCCTTGATGATCATCTGGACATATGGAAGAAATCCCATGTCGAGCATTCGATCGGCCTCATCCAGCACCAGCACTTCCAGGTGACGGAAAGAAACAGTCCCCTGGCGCATATGGTCGAGGAGCCTGCCTGGCGTGGCGACGAGAATATCGACACCGCGACGGAGCCCTTCTTTCTGTGGGCGGATGGCGACTCCGCCGTAGATCACCTCGGTCTTCAGTCGGAGAAATCGGCCGTAGGTCCGGATGCTCTCACTGACCTGTCCCGCCAACTCCCGCGTCGGCACCAACACCAACGTCCGAAGGGAAGGGGACCTTCCTTCCCGCAGGCGATGCAGGATCGGCAGGGTAAAACCGGCGGTTTTTCCGGTACCGGTCTGCGCACAGCCGATGAGATCTTTTCCGGTCAATATGGCCGGGATCGCCTGCGCCTGGATCGGCGTGGCGGTTTCATAGCCGTTTGCTTTCACGGCGCGAAGTATTTCGGGGGCCAGCCCCAAATTTTCAAATGACATTCTCTTTTTTCTCCTAAGCGATATCAGTCATGAGGGGACATTGCCCCCCGCGTGGCAAGCAAAAGCCCGGGGAGGCGTCCTCATGGAGGAATGCCGCCGCGGCATTTTTTCTGCTTGGGTTTTAAGAACCGTTTGAAGTGTGAGAGTCCATCGGTGGGTGCAAGATTTTTTTCTGCGATGAACCCGCTTCTGAGGAGGGATCAAAACTAAGCGGATTCCGCCTCGTGGTTCATGAAACTGGTGTCAGTGTAACACGCAAGAGGGAGATAAGCAAGGAATAGAAAAAGCTCAGAGGGAAATCGACGCAAGAAACATCGGGACAGAAAAGAAGGCCGGGAGGGATTGTTCTCCTCAACAGTCTCCCTGCGGGGCGTTTTGCATACATCCAATGAGCCAACGGGCTCCTTCATCGAGCAGCCTGGCAACGGCCCGGTTGGCGGCGACAACGCCCCCATCGGCGTCGTCGCTGGGAGCCTCTTCCAGAACCTCGAATTCCTTTACGCCGAGGATCTGTCGTTGCCGCAGGTCGACCAGTTGGATGCGCAGTGTCACCCGGACGCGGCTTGGATGCTGAAAGAATTCCTGCCCAATAGCGAGGTTTTCAGAGTCGATCCGGTAGTCGCCGCGGATGGCGCTCGGCATCTGAACCACCGACCGCCAGGCGCTGGTTCGTTCGAAGGCCTGTACCAATAACGGGGCCAACATGCGAGCCGGCGGATCGACCCATTCACTGGCGGCGTAATAACCAATCTCCTGGGGACGCCGGAGGTAGACCATCCGCTCGGTGTCAAAACCGGCCCGGGCGCGGGGAAGGTTCACCTCCAGAACCGCCATCCCTTTTCCATTTACCGTCGGCGACTCGGTTGACGCGGCCTCTGGATTTAAAAGGTAGGTGTGCAACACCTGGTTTTGAGATGGGCCGGGGAAGGCACACGCGGCCATGATGAGGGGAAAGAGAACGAGGGGGAACCACCCTTTCCTCCTTCCAATTCGATGAAGAGTTTGACTCATTCGCCCGGTCCCCGTGGAAGAGGGGGCTTGCCGAAGATCAAAGTATTCGGCTCCCGCTCCAGTTCCGATGCCAGCCGCTTCAAGGTTACGGTCAGTTGCCTCAGCTCCGCGACGAGAGTGCCCGCCTCGGGCAGGGTCTCTCCAGTGAATTGCTCGACCCCGGCGCGGTTCTGATCGAGGAGACGCTTCACCGTCGCGCTGGTCTCCGAAGCACTTCTCAACATCTCCTGGAAGGCGCGGCCGCTTTCCCCGATCTCCGCGCCGATATCGGCGAGAAAAAACGGGAGTTGTTTATTCACTTCGCCCGCCGTCCGGTCGAGGGTGCGGGCCGCCTTCGTCATCTCCGCAATCGCCTCCTTGAGCGCGGCGCGATTCTCCGGGTCGACGAGCCTATTGGCATTCATGGTCAGATCGTTCAAATGCGTGATCAATTGCGGAAGGGATGGATCGGCAAGGAGTTGCGAGAGGGCCCGGTCCAGCCGGGAATACAACGACGGGGCATTCTGGATCACCGGATAGGGTTCCTCCGCTCTCGGCGTGAGGGTCGGTGATTCGGGACTCCCATTGTTGAGGTTCACGAGGGCGAGGCCGGTCAACCCTTGAAATTCAAGAACCGCCACCGTATCCTCCTTGATCGGAGTGCCGTGGAGAATGTCGAGTTTCAGCCGGACCGTTTGAGGGTTTTCCGGATTGAGGACGATCTCACTGACATACCCCACGCTCACCCCACGGTATTTCACCGGCGCATCCCGGTTTAACCCCGTCACCGACTCCCGTACATAGACGTAGTAACGATCATATCTCCTCCCATACTCGCTCTTGCCGAGCCAAAGAAGGAGAGCGAGTAGCGCCCCCCCTAACAGGAGGACGAAGAGACCGACGCGCGCATAGTTCACCTTCGGTTCCATGCCGACTCCTTTCCGGCCTGCTCTTTTGCGGCCCGGCTCCGCGGCCCATGGAAAAACGCGCGGATCAAGGGATCTTCGGCCTGGGAAAGTTCGGTCATCGTTCCGCTTCCGCGGATGCTTCCCTCCCCCAGCACGGCAACGCGATCGGCGATCCGCCAGAGGGTATCAAGGTCATGGGTCACCATCACAATCGTCAGACCGAGCCATTCCTTCAGATTCCGGATCAGATCATCCAATCCACCGGCGCTGATTGGATCGAGCCCGGCGGTCGGCTCGTCGAGAAAGAGCAGTTCGGGATCGAGCGCAATGGCCCGTGCCAGGGCCGCCCGCTTCCGCATCCCTCCGCTCAGCGTATTCGGATATCGGGCGGCGCTCTCCGGAGGGAGGCCGACCAGCGCAATCTTGAGGGCGGCCATCTCCCGGATCAGCCCTTTGCTGAGGCGGGTATACTCCCTGAACGGCAGGGCGACGTTTTCGGCAATGGTCAGGGAGCTAAAGAGGGCCCCCTGTTGGAAGAGCACGCCGCACCGGCGACGGAGGGCGCGCCGGCCGGACCGCGTCAGCCAACTCCCCTCCTCTCCAAACAGACGGATCGAACCGGCGTCGGGCTCCTGCAATAGGATCATCTCCCGCAACAATACCGTTTTGCCGCTCCCGCTGCCGCCGACAATGGCGAACAGTTCTCCCCGATAGACCGTAAGATCGATCTCCTCGTGAACCACCGTCTCGCCAAAATGGGTGGAGACCTGACAAACCTCGACCACAGGCGTCTTGGATGAAAGGGAAGGAGCAGCCGGCTTGTGCGTGCTCTCCGACATCAGAGATTCCACCAGCTCAAGAGGATCGAGAAAAAAGCGTCCATGATGATCACAAGGAAGATTCCCTGCACCACACTGGCGGTGGTATTGCGGCCGATGTTTTCGACGCCACCCCGGACCTGGAAACCCTGGTAACATCCAACCAGCGCGATGAGGATCGCAAAGAATGGCGCTTTGCCGATCCCGATGAGATAATGCCGCAGCGCAATCGCCTCCTGAAAACGGGAGACGAACTCCTCGAATCGGATTCCAAGTTGGCCGAAGGCGATCAGCATCCCTCCCAAAACTCCGATCAGATCGGCAAAAACCGTCAACAGGGGAAGAACAATGACGAGCGCCAGAATTCTGGGAAGCACCAGCAATTCCATCGGCACAATCCCGACGGTCCGGAGCGCATCGATCTCCTCGGTGGCCCTCATCGTTCCAATTTCCGCCGCATAGGCCGACCCCGAGCGGCCGGCAACAAGGATGGCGGTCACCAGGGGGGCGATTTCACGTAAGAGGGAGATTCCAACCAGATCGACAATAAAGATATTGGCGCCGAAGACCTTGAGCTGTTCCGCCCCCTGGTAGGCAATCACGACTCCCATCAAAAACATTAGCAAGCCGGTGATCGGCAGGGCATTGAACCCGTCCCGCTCCAGGCCCTGTAACAAAGCCCGCCACCGGAGGGTGTGAGGACGCGCCAAAAGGAGGGAGATCGTTGCCGCGATTTCCCCCAAAAAGGCAAGGCCGCTCCGCGCCTGAATGCCCTCATGCCAGACCCGCCGACCAACCCGTTCCAGCCATCCGGTGTGCGGGGGAGGCACCCTCTCCGGAATCACCGCGCCACTCCGCGCAACCATCTCAAGCAGTTTGGCATGTTCGGGGGAGAGGCCTCGAAGGAAAACCTGTCGTCCTTCCCGCTGCAGGGTATCGAGGGTCCGCTGCAGCAACCAGGCGCCGCCGGTGTCGATCGCTTCGATCTCGCCGGCCTCCCAGATCAATTCGGATCCCTCCGGCCAGCGGATCGCCGCCAGCCGCCGTTCGAGGCTGGACAACTGCAACAGCGTCCAGCGGCCGCGGCAGTGGATTTTCCCGTCGTCGCCGACGTCGATTCCGGTCAGGTCTCCGGGTGCGGAAGATCGCACGGTTGCCGCCTCCATGGGTCTTTTATTTCTTCAGATATACCCGTTATGGCCGGCAATTTCAAGCGGTCCGACAAACTTCTTCTGTTTGGAGTGTCCTTCTACGACTAATCAAATTCACCGACATCGAGCCAAGCGCGCAAGAGATCGTGGCGCGTCACGGTCCCGATAAAGACCCCCTCCTTCACCACCGGCAGGCGGTCAACAAGCGCATCTTCCATCAATTTGCTTGCCGCCGCCAGGGTCGTTCCCTCCTCGATCACGATCGGGGAGCGGGTCATCACTTCCTTCACCCGGATCTCCTCCATCCGTCTCGGATCTCGCACGGCCCGCAACAGATCGGCCGAGCCGACAATGCCGACCACCCGCCCCTTCCGGTCGAGCACCGGAAGCCCGGCATCGCCGTTTTCAAGAAGCTCCATCGCCGCGTCAAACGCGGAGCTGTTCTCCGTTGCAAAAAGATTCCCTTTCCTTATCTCTCCAACCGTCCTCTCGAATGTCGTTTTCATGATCGCTCCTCCGTTTGATTGGATTATTTTTTCATGCGTCGGCATGAGTGTCACCCCATGCCGCGATCCTTGCATGACATCATTTGGAATGTACACCCCTTCAATGAGTCAACGATTAGTCGAAGATTAGAAATTTCTAATGAAAAGAGAAGCGGATCGCTTGTCAAACCAAAGGAAAGCGGAGGGTAAAGGCGGTTCCCCGGCCCGGCTCGCTGGTGACGTCGATCGTCCCGCCGTGGGCCTCGACAATCCATTTGCAGATCGGAAGACCCAAGCCGCTCCCCTTGGGATGGAGTGCCCGCGCCCCGTCGGCACGATAAAAACGATCGAAGACCTGCTGGAGATCCTCCTTCGTGATGCCGATCCCCGTGTCTGAAACGGTGATCCGCGCCTCGTCCCTTTCGCGGAAAAGGACCACGACGATCTTTCCCTCCGAAGGGGTATAACGGATGGCATTTTCGACGAGGTTGAGGAGCAGCTCGCGCAGCCGGTCGGTATCGCCGATGATCGTCACCTCATCACGGCAGTCGAACGTCAACGACAGATGTTTTTCCTTCGCCAGGATCTCCATATGGGAGAGCGTCTCCTTGAAAAGGGAGGCGAGCGCCACCGGCCGTCGCTCCAGACGGGCCTCCCCCAGATCGGCCTTGGAGAGAAGGAAGAGCTCCTCGACGATCTTCGAGATTCGATTGATCTCCTCCAACCCGCTCCCGAGCGTCTGCTGAAACTCCTCGACCGTCCGGGCCTCCCGGAGGGCCATCTCGGTCTCCCCCTTCAGGATCGTCAGCGGGGTTCGGAGTTCATGCGAAGCATCGGCCGAAAACTGCCAGATCCGGCGGACCGAATCTTCAAGCCGTTCGAGCATCCGGTTGAACGTCTCCGCCAGACGGGCCAATTCATCCCCACTCGGATCGGCCGGAATCCGGCGGGAGAGATCTCCCCCCGCGATCCGATCGGCAACCTGCGCCATTGCATCAACAGGCCGGAGGGCCTGGCGGGTCAGAAACTCCCCTCCGAGGACGGAAAGGATCAAAACCGTCGGCAGCGCAAAAAGGAGAATGAACCGAACCTTCTTGAGGGTCGCCTCGATATGCCGCGGGGTTCCACCGACCTGCAAGACATTGATGACTTCCCCGTTTTGCACGACCGGAAAGGTCAAAACACGAAAGCTTCCTTGACGGGGGGCGGGAAAGGTTTCGAAGGTCTCAATCCCATGAAGCGCGTTCCGGAAGGCGTCGGCGGTCATGGGGAATTCTTGACCGGGGAGGTTACCGGCTCGGAACTCCCTCTTTCCGCCGGGATCGAAGAACTGAAAAAACTTATTGAGAAAGTCGGGCTCTTCCATGCTCCGGAGAAAAGCCTCAATGCTCCAATCCGAGATCGAGCGACGTTGTTCTATCGAAGTACGGGCCAATGCCTCGGCGGTCGACCGGAGAGAAAGATCGAAATCAGAATAAAGGTTTTTCGAGAGATAAAAGTAAAAGAGGCCTCCCAGAAAAAGGAAGACCGCCGCCAGGATCGCCCCATACCAAAGCGTCAGCCGGCCACGGATCGACCGCCGCCAGACCAACCCGCCGAAGTCAAACCTTGAGGACATAACCGACCCCTCGCACGGTTTGGATCAGGGGGCGCGCAAACCCCCGGTCGATCTTGTTCCGCAGATAATTGACATAGACATCGATCACGTTGGTAAAGGTATCGAAATCGATGTCCCAGACATGCTCCGCGATCATCGCCCGGGTCAAGACCCGATTCGGGTTTCTCAAGAAATATTCGAGCAGGGCATATTCCTTCACCGTGAGATCGATTTTTTTCCCGGCCCGCACCACCTCCCGTGTCGACGGATCGAGCAGCAGGTCGTCGGCCTGAAGCTTGGGGAGCTGCTCCCCCTTCCGCCGAAGCAGTGCGCGAATTCGGGCGAGCAGCTCCTCGATGGCGAAAGGCTTGACCAGATAGTCGTCCCCTCCCAGATCGAGGCCTTTCACCCGATCCGCCACGGCGGTCCGTGCGGTCATGATCAGAATCGGAACCAGGTTCCCTTTCTGCCGGAGCAGATGAAGCAGCTCGAACCCCCCTTTTTTCGGGAGGGTCAGATCAAGAAGAATCAGGTCATAAGGAACCACCTCGGCCCGATCGATCGCCGCCTCCCCGTCACCGGCAAGGTCAACGGCATGTCCTTCCGCCTCCAGCGCCCGGCGAACAAATCGGGCCACCTTCTCCTCATCTTCTATCAGCAGAAACCGCATGGGGCGATTATAACATCCTCCCTTTTGGGGAGAAAGGCTCCATCTTGGCACTTGTTTTTACATTATTAATTATTGTAATGGGTCAGGGTCGTCGCTTCGGCAGGCCCTGTTCGAGAAAGCGCCGATACAGAGACGAACAGAAGAAGGTCCTTTTTTAATCCGTAATGGTCTTTTCTCTATTTCATCATCTTGCTCAACCCGGTCCAAGTGCCAAACCACTTGTTCCCCTGCGGGTCGAAGGCAATCGAGAAGACGTTGTTGTCTTGGAGGCCGTCCGAAACCGTATAGGTCTTCCATCTCTTCCCATCGAAGCGGGTCACGCCATGATCGGTCCCAACCCAAAGAACTCCATCGGGGTCGACCTCCAAGGCATGTACGAAGTTTCCGCCGATTGTTCCGCTGCCGGCGGTGTAGGTAATCCACTCTTTTCCGTCGAACCGGGACAGGCCGGCCCCCCAGGTGCCGACCCAGATATTGTTGGCTTGATCAACGGCGATGTCGAGGACAAAGTTGGGGTTTGCGGTCCTGTTTTCCTTCGTGATCCGGCCATGATGCCCTTCCTCATAGGATAAGCCTTTAGAAGAAGAATCGACCTCGGCGCCAAGGCCGTCGTGGTGTGTATAGCCGATCCAGCTCTTTCCATCGAAACGGTTGACTCCCCCTTCGGTTCCAAACCAAAAATGTCCATTCCGGTCTTTTGCAATCGCGTAAACCCATTTGTCGAGAAGACCGTCTTTTTCGGTATAGGTTGTAAACTGCTCCCCATCGAACCGACTCACCCCTTTCCAAGTGGCAACCCAAGCGGTTCCGTCCGAATCGAAGTAAATATCATAGACCCAGAGATCTCCCAGGCCGCTTCCGGCCGGATAGATCGTCCAGGCGTCGTCGTAGGTAATCCGTCCGCCCCCATAAGGGGTAAAGGTCAGCCATTCCTTCCCATCGTATCGTGAGAGACCGCCACCGTAGGTGCCGACCCATTTTCTCCCTTCCCGATCGACGGCGACTTTATAAACCCCTTTTGCCAGAAGACCTTGCGTCGATCGGACCGTAAAGGTCTCGTACCGATCGGGGGTCCGCGTGTCGTATCGGATCAGCCCGCTTGCAAGCCCAAGCCAGAGATCCTCCCCATCGAAGGCCAGGCTCTTCACGTTCGACCCAGTTTCGAAATTGACAAAACGGGGAGGGGGGTCCTTTTCCAATATGGCGACGGGAGGAGGCTTGGAACAGGCCGTAAGGAGAACAGTAAGCAGGATCACAGAAAATCGCGGTTTCAAAAGAGAAATATAGACTCCGTGATTGTTGACAAACAAAAAAGTTGGTAGTATTCTACGAAACATTGTCCGATTAGGCAAGCAATGCCGGGCGGATAGCTCAGTTGGGAGAGCATCGGCCTTACAAGCCGAGGGTCACAGGTTCAATCCCTGTTCCGCCTACCATCTTGGGAAGGGGTC